>JAVHLG010000030.1 GCA_031082225.1 Desulfovibrionaceae bacterium
GGACCGGGGCGGACGCCCCGGTCCGCGCGGCCGCAACCCCTCTGTCGGCGCCTCTGCCCGCGCCATACACTCCCTGTCGCGCAATCGTCATCACATCATCACAAAAGCCCCCATGGGGGGCTGGTAGGGACATGCCTCCTCCTGGACGCCCTTTTTTTGCGTCATGCCTTTTCGCCTCAAGGGAGTATCGCATGTCTCTCAAAACGAAGATGATCGCCTTTTGCCTTTTGGTCGGCATCGTTCCGGTGACGGTCATGGGGGTTTTCGGGGTGCACCGGGCGGCAAAAAGCCTCTCGGAACTGGCCTTTGGCCGGGTGGAGGCCGTGCGCGACGCCAAAAAGGCCGCCGTGGAGGCCATGGCCGGAAAGTGGCTGGCCGATGTGCGCATCTATGCCGGAGTCAAGGAAATCTACCACGCCGTGGCCATGGGCCGCGACGCCTTCATGGGGGTCAAACCCGGGGTGCGGGCCGACGTGGCCGACCCGGCCTACCTGGACACCCGCAACTTCGTCATCGCCGCGTTTAAGCCCTTCGTCGAGGTGCTGGGCTACGAGGACGCCCTGGTGGTGGACGACTACGGCCGGGTGCTGTTTTCCGTGGGCCAGGGCGACGAGGTCGGCGAGGACGTCAAAAACGGTCCACTGAGGGAGTCCAACCTGGGCCGGGCCTTTGCCAAGGCCCTGGCCGGGGAGACGGTGTTTGCGGATTTCGCGCCCTATCCTCCCCTTGGCGGCGAACCGGCGGCCTTTGTGGCCGCGCCCATCCGCGACCATGTGGGCAGGGTGGAGGCCGTGGGGGTGTTGCGCGTGCCCCGGGCGCAACTGGCCGGGATCATGGCCCTGCGCACGGGCATGGGGGAGACCGGGGAGAGCTATCTGGTGGGCGCGGACGGGCTCATGCGCTCGGATTCCTTTCGGGCCCCGGACACCCACTCCCTGCGCGCCTCCTTTGCCGCGCCCCACGCCGGAAAGGTGGAAACCCTGGCCGCGAAGACGGCCCTTGCCGGCCAAAGCGGCACGGCTCTGACCGGGGATTTCCGGGGCGTGCCGGTCTTGTCCGGGTTCGCGCCGGTGGCCCTTGGCGACGTGACCTGGGCGCTTGTGGCCGAGACCGACGAAAAAGAGGCCCTGGCCGCCGCCGACGAACTGGTCCTGGCGGCCATGGGGCTTGGCGTGGTGACCGTCGTCGCCATCCTGGCGGCGACCGTGTATTTCCTGCGCCGGGAGCTTTTATCCCCCTTTGCGGCCATACGGGCCTATCTGCGCCAAAGCGCCGGGGGGAACCTCTCGGCCGAGCTGCCCGGCCGGTTCAAGGCCGAGATGGCCGAGATCAAGGGCGGGCTTCTGGAAATGACCGGGGAGCTCAAGGTCAAGCTGGGGTTCGCCGAAAGCGTGCTCAAGGCCATGACCGTGCCCTGCCTGGTGGTCAATTCCAAAAACCGCCTGACCTTCGTCAACCGGCCCCTGCTGGACCTGTTCCAGGAGGGAGGGGATCCGGCCGATCATCACGGCCGGGAGCTTGAGGAGTTTTTGCGCGGGCTCGGCGATGCCGGGGCCATGGCCACGGGGTGCGACGCCTGCCGCAGCGACGGCGCGGCCGTGTGCGGTCTGGAGACGTCGGGAAAAGGGAGGCAGGGGCGGGAATTTCACATCCGGCTCGACGCCGCCCCCCTGTTTGACCTGGACGACAACCGCATCGGGCTGTTCGTGCTTGTTACCGACCTGACGGACATCACGGCCCAGGCCGAACGGATGCGGGCCCAGCACGAACTGGTGACGGCCATGGCCGCCCGGGCCGACCGCATCGCCAACGGCGTGACCGCCGAGGCCCGGGATCTGTCGCAACTGGTGGCCGAGGCCGCAGACGGCGCCGCCACCCAGACCCGGCGGCTGACCGACGTCTCGGAACTCGGGGGAACGGCCCAGGCCACCCTGGATACGGCCGCCACCCAGGCCACCGAGGCCGCCCGGCGCGCCGAAGGGTCCATGGACACGGCCCGTGCCGGGGCCACGGACATGACCCGGTCCATGGAGGCCATGGCCCGCATCGCCGCCTTGACCGCAACGCTTCGCGAGGACATGGGCGAACTCGGGGTTGCGGCCGGGGCCATCGGACATGTGGTGGAAGTCATCTCCGACATCGCCGACCAGACGAATCTTCTGGCTCTCAACGCCGCCATCGAGGCCGCCCGGGCCGGAGACGCCGGGCGCGGTTTCGCCGTGGTGGCCGACGAGGTCAGGAAGCTGGCCGAAAAGACCATGGCCGCCACCCGGGAGGTGGGGGCCAGCGTGCGGGCCATCCAGGATTCCGCAGAGCGCAATGTCACCGGGGCCCGGCAGGCGGCGGACTCCGTGGACGAGGCCCGGGAGTTGGTGAGCCGGTCGGGCGAGGTGTTTGCGGTGATCGTCGAGTCGTCGCGGGAGACGGCCACGCGGATTACGGGCATCGCCGCGTCCCTGGGGGATCAGGCCGTGGTCCACGAGGACATCCTGCGGGCCGTGGCCGAGGTGGAGGATGTGGCCCGGCAGACCGCCGCAGGCATGACCGGGGCGGCCGGGGCCGTGGCCTCCCTGGCCGGAGAGGCCGGGGAGTTGGAGGAGTTGATCCGCGAGATGCGCCGGGGAGGGTCGGGCGGGGTGACGTCAGTCACGACCCGGGCTGCGGCTAAAGGCGGCAACGGCAGTTCGCCGCAGGTTCAACGGGCGGCGCTTTCGGCGGCCGAGGTGTCGCCCACCACCAGGAAACTGCCCGGGGCGCTCACCGGAGTGCGATCCGGGGCCAAAAGCCACAGGCCCGGTTTTTCCGCCGCCAGCCTTTCGTAGTGGCGGTCCAGGATGCTGCGCCGGTCCAGGAACCGGTTCATGTCCGACGACACGCGCACGCATCCCTTGGAGTCCATGCGCCCGAGCCGGGGTTCTCCCTGGTCGGGGTCCGTGGCATGCATGAGCAGCCGCATCTGGCTTTCATAGACCCCCTGGCGGAACTCCCGGGGACTTTGCTGGAAGCCGAAGTCCCATACCCGGCTGCCCTTTCCGCCGAATCCCCGCCAGCCATGCTGGTTTTTCGTGCCCTGGGCCCGGAAGCCGAAGTTGTCCGGCAGATGCTCGAACACCCCGGTGGGGGTGAGAAACGAGTCCTGGCCGCGCCGTAAGAGCCCCGTGGAGACCAGGTCGCCGCCCACAAGCTCCGCCTTGCCGCCCGATGCGTCGTAAAATCCCAAAAAGATCAGTTGCCGATCCGGGTTGCGGTCCACGTAGACGAAATACTGGGAGATCGGGGGCTCGCCCAGGGCCGGACGCAGGCGGGTCAGGGCGTCCTGCGCCGCCTGCACCAGGTAGGCCGCATCCGTTGCGGCCGTCAGCCTGGCCAGTCTGGCGGCGTAGGCGGCCTCGGTGAGAGCCTTGCGCTTTTTCATGCGTTCCAGGCGTTCCCGGGTTTTCTCGGTCACGTCGTGGGCGAATTCCCGGCGCACGGTCTCAATGTCCGGGGCAGGCCGGATGTGGGCGGGCGCGCCGGAGTCGGCCGTCTCGCGCGCTGCCGGAGTGGAGACGGATTCGACGCCTGATGCGGGCGAGGCGGCGGACCCGATGGTCCAACTGGCGGCCGCCAGAGTCATGAGCAGGGTTCGGACCGCGCGCCGCAGGGCGATTCCTGCGGGTCGGGCGCGGGACGGCATGGCGGCATGACCAGTCGGCATGGCCTCGCGTGACGGAACAAGGGGGCGAAACAAGGACGGCGTGCCGAAAGTGTTGTCGGACATGGGGGTCAGGGGGTGGCGGGTGTGTGGGGAGAGGCTCCGGTCTCCTGAAACGCGAAGGCGACGCTGTCCGCGCTAGACGGAAGCGTCGCCTGAAAGATCGAAATTCCGGCAGGCTTAGAAGACCCTGCGGCCTCCGGCATACCGCCGTTTCCAATAGTCTTCCTCGAGGCTGCTGACCTGCACGGTCTTGCCGTTGCTGGCGCTGTGGATGAATTTGCCGTTTTCGAGGTAGATGCCGACGTGGGAGATGCCGCGTTTGGAGCCGAAGAAGACCAGATCGCCTTTCTTGAGCCCCGATTTGGCCACCTGTCGGCCGACCTGGAACTGTTCGCGGGAGGAGCGGGGGAGGTTGATGCCGTATTTGTTGAACACCCAGGTGGTGAAGCCGGAGCAGTCGAAACCTGTGGAGGGGTTGTCGCCGCCCGAGCGGTACCGGGTGCCCAGCAGGGCGAAGGCCCCGCGCAGAAGCTGGTCGGAGGAGCCGCCGGACTTGCCCGTGGCCAGGCGGGTCGGAGGGCAGGAGGCCGGGGTCATGTCGAAGAGGTTTTTACTTAAGACATCGTCGTGGGAGGAAGAGGCCACCTGGATGCCCATGTCGTCAAGGGAGGCCAGACGGGAAAGCGGCGTTGCGGTGAGAAAGTCGTTTTTGGCGTTGAAGCCCTGGTACTGCTCGATGGAGAAATTGTATGTGGTTTGCTTGGACTGGCATCCGGCCATGACAAATGTCAGGAGGGCCAAAAAGAGTACCTGTTTCAGCCGTTTCTCAGGATAGCTGTGGTGATGACGAGCGTCGGTCAATTTGCTTCTCCTTCTGGGAGTTGCCGCTTTCTCGGCCTATCTCGTTTGACGATCCGGTGGTTGCGCCCTACCGGGAATGCCCCGCGCTCTCGCGCCGTAGTTTTTTTGTGCAGCGGGCGGGACCAGTTCCCACAACCGCAGGCAGACCTTCAAAAGGTTTCAAGCGTCCTAAAAAGTCAGGGAATTTCTGTCAACCCCAAAAAACGAGATAAAAGGCAGGGTTGGCATGCTTGTTACGGAATTTCGGTGGGTTGGAGGTTCAATTTTTTTTCTTCGGTTTTGCATTATTTGACAAATTTATTCATAGCAAATAGCCAGGCATTTCGTTTCATTTCCACGGATCATATGTGATTTCCTGCATATGGCGGATCAGGGGCGGCTATTGGGCCGCAGCCCCCGGATGCCGGACCGCTTTGCCTCGGGCCGGGAAAACGGTAGGTTCCCGTTTCATGGACGGCGATCTCCTCGTTTCCTGCGGCCACACCCGTCGCACCGTATCCCTGCCCCCGGGCGACACCCTGGCCCAGGCCCTGTTTCGCGCCGGATATTTCGTGGGCCGCCCCCTGTGTTCGGGCATCGGCCGCTGCGGGGCCTGCCGGGTGCGGTTCGTATCCGGCGCACCGGTTCCCGTACCCCAGGACAGGAGGCGCCTGACGCCCGAAGACTGTGCGGCGGGCTGGCGGCTGGCCTGCGCCCATCCGGCCCAGGCGGCGGCCGGGGGGGAGATCGAGGCCCCCTCGGACGTCGGGCCAGGGCCCGCCCTCCATACGGCCCGGGGAGCGGACAGTGGCGTGTCGGCCGGGTATGTCCTGGGCCTCGACCTGGGAACCACGGGCCTGGCCTGGAGGGCCTTTCCGGCCTCGGGCGCGGGACAGGCCCTGGAAGGGCAGGCGCCCAATCCCCAACTGGGGGCGGGCAGCGAGATCATGTCCCGGCTGGCGTTTGCGGCCAGGGACGGCGGGGCGGACATCCTGCGGGAACTGATCCTGGACTTTCTGCGCCGGGTGGCGGCCTCGCTCCCCGGTCCCGTGACCCGCCTCGGCGTGGCCGGAAATCCGGCCATGGTGCATCTGCTTCTGGGCCTGGATTTTTCCGGACTTGCGGCGGCCCCGTATCATCTGCATTTTTTTGGCGGCCATGAATCGGCCCTTGCGCCGGACCTGCCCCCGGCATATGTTCCGCCGCTTTTGGGCCCCTTCGTGGGCGCGGACGCCTCGGCCGGGCTCTACGCGGTGTTGCGCGGCGGGGCCGAGCCGCCCTTTATCCTGGCGGATTTCGGCACCAATGGGGAATTCGTGCTGGCCCTGCCGCAGGGGCGTTTTCTGGCCGCCAGCGTGCCCATGGGACCGGCCCTGGAGGGCGTGGGGCCGCGTCTGGGCCGGGTGGCCGGACCGGGCGTGGCCGTGGGCTTCGAACTCACCCCGGCGGGACTGGCCCCGGTGGCCTACCGGGACGGACCTGCCCCGGCGGAGGCCACGGCCATCGGCGGCACGGGCTACCTGTCGCTTCTGGCCAGGCTTGTGTCCGTGGGCGTGTTGCGGCCTGACGGCCGCTTTGCCGAGGCCGGATCGTCCCTGCCGCCGCTTGGGCGCAGGATTCTGGCCGGGCTGGCCTTGGATGGCGGCGAACCCCGGCTGGATGTGGGGAGGCTGTCCCTGTGGGCCGCAGACGTGGAAGAGGTCCAGAAGGTCAAGGCCGCCTGCAACCTGGCCTTTTCCGGACTTTTTCAGGCGGCCGGGCTTGGCGTGGGGGCGCTTTCGGCCATCCACCTGGCCGGGGCCTTCGGCAGCCATGTCTCGCCGGACGACCTGGAGGCCCTGGGATTTCTGCCCTCGGGCGGGGCGGCCCGGTGCCGGGTGGTGGGCAACGCCTCCCTGGACGGGGTGTGTCTTTTGACGGCCGACGCGGCGGCGCGTCGGGACATGGTGGAAACGGCCTCCCGGGTGGAGGTGGTGGATCTGGCGTCGGCCATCGGGTCGGACGATTTCGGACAGGCTTTTGTGAAAAGGATGGTGTTTCGTTATGTCGCCTAGACAGACCGGGAAGAAAGGGCCGGACGGCCCTGCCGCCACGGCCCGGCCGCGCGGCGACGGCCGGGGAGGGCCGCAGGGGCGGGAAGGCCGCAGTGAGAAAACAACTCGCGAGGGCCGCAGTGAGAAGACTGCTCGCGAGGGCCGCAGTGAGAAGACTGCTCGCGAGGGCCGCAGCGAGAAGACCGCTCGAGAGGGCCGCAGTGAAAAAACAGGCCGCAGCGGACGCACCGAAAGCCGGGCGCGCCCGCCGGAGGGGGGCCGTGGCGGCAAACCAGGGAGAAATGCGGCCGCAGGCGCCCCGGGCGACAGAAAAAAGCCGGACAGGGCGCAGGGGGCAAAGGCCCCCCAGGTCGTCTCACAGGCCGGGACGATCCTGCCCTGGACCCGGGAGGGCCGACTCTTTCCCGCCCCCGGACCCGATGCCGCCGCCGCCCTGGTGGCGTACGAGGCCCTGCTCAAGACGGTCATGCCGCTGCGCATCTCCCACGCCCGGGAGCTGCCCTCGGCCATCCAGAGCCTGTCCGCCTCCCTGACCTGCGAACGGGCCGCCGGTCCCAAGCCGGGCTATCTTTCCGATCCCCGGATGCTGGCGGCCTATGCCTGGTATTTCCTGCCCTGGAACCTGTACCGCTTGACGCGCCTGTTGCGCGGCCTGGAACTGGATCTGCCCGACGGGGCCACGGTGGTGGACGCCGGATCGGGGCCGTTGACCATGGTCCAGGCCCTGTGGATCGCCGCGCCGCGCCTGCGCACGCGGCGGATCAACTTCGTGTGCCTGGACCGCTCCCGGGCCGCCCTGGCCCTTGGTCGGGAGATGTTTCTGGGGCTGGCCGGGGAGGAGACGCCCTGGCGGGTGGAGACGGTGCGCGAGGAACTGCCCAGGCTCCCCCGGGGCGTGGCGGATCTGGTCACGGCGGCCAACGTGCTCAATGAGCTGGCCTCCAGGCGTTCCCAGTCCCTTTCCGAAAAGACCGGGCTTCTGGCCGCGACCCTGTGTGGGGCGCTTCGTCCCGGCGGACGGCTGCTTCTGGTCGAGCCCGGGGTGCGGGCCTCGGGCAAGCTGCTTTCCAGGTTGCGGGAAAATCTTATCGATGACCAGGAGATGTCCCTTCTGGCCCCCTGCACCCATGCCGGGGCCTGTCCCCTGGCGGCCCGGGGAACCGGGACATGGTGCCACTTCACCGTGGATACCGTGGGCGTGCCGCCGTGGCTCGAGGCCTTGTCCAAACGCTCCGGGCTGCCCAAGCGGGACGTGAGCCTGTCGTTTCTTTTCGCCGGGGACCGGGCCGTGAGCGCCGACCCGTCCCTGGGCCGGGTGGTGTCCAACCCCTTTCCGGCCCCGGGCCGGGAGGGGGAATGGGCCCGGTACGCCTGCGCTTCCGGGGGGCTGCGGCTGTATATGACCCCCTCCCGGGGGGGGCTTGTGCCCGGTGACCTGGCCCGCACGCCCAGGCTGCAATCCCCGGCCCGTGACAAAAAATCCGGGGCGGCCATCTATATCCTGCAGGCCCCGCAGTGGGAGGCGGGCCGGGGACCGACGGTCAAACCCGCCGCCGAACGCCCGGCCGACAGGGAGGCCCGGCCGGACGGCGAGGCCCGGACTGCGCGCCGGGAGCATGGGAAACAGTCCGATTCCCGAACCGCAGGGGCTGATCGCGACAGGAAACCCGCCGGATCGGGGCGTGGGGGAAAGGCGTCAGGAAAAAGAGACGCTCCGGCCGGGGCGAATCAGGGGCGTGGCCGCCCGCAGGAGCATCCCGAGCGCGAACCCGCGAAAAAATCGCGCCCTGGGCCGACCCGGGACAAGGCCCCGGCAGGGACGCCCGAGGGGAAAAGGTCGCCCCGTGGCGCATCCGGACCTAAAAAGTCGTCCCGTGGCGCAACAGAACCCCAAAAGCCGCCGCGTGGCGCATCCGGTCCCAAAAAGCCTGCACCCGGCGGGCCGGGTCGGAAAAAATCCCCCACATCCGCCGGGAGGGCGACCTCCCGCAGCAAGGACGCGAGCCGTGACCATGACCGCTGACACGCCGCCCTTGCCGGTTCCCCGGGGCAGGCGTCTGCCGCCCTGGCTGAAGGTGGGACTGCCGCGCAGCGCGGATTTCTCCCGCACGGCCTCCCTGGTGGCCGCCCACGGGCTGTGCACCGTGTGTAAAAACGCCCGCTGTCCCAACATCTTCGAATGTTATTCCCGGGGCACGGCCACCTTTCTGATCCTGGGCGATCGCTGCACCCGGGGCTGCACCTTCTGCAACATCGCCTCGGGCGTCCCGTCCCCCCCGGACCCGGACGAGCCGCAACGGGTGGCCCGGGCCGCCTTGGAACTCGGGGTCCGGCATGCGGTGGTCACCTCGGTCACCCGCGACGACCTGCCCGATGGCGGGGCCGGACATTTTGCGGCCGTGACCGCGCGGTTGCGCGAGGCCCTGCCCGGGGCGGGCGTGGAGCTTTTGACCCCGGATTTCGGGGGATGCGCCGCATCCCTGGACGTGGTCCTGGACGCGGCCCCGGACATCTTCAACCACAACGTGGAGACCGTGCCGGACCTCTATCCCCGGGTGCGGCCCCAGGCCGACTACGGCAGGAGCCTCACGGTGCTGAGTCGGGCCGCGTCACGGCCGGGCATGCGGGTCAAAAGCGGGTTCATGCTCGGATTCGGGGAGCGTATGGATCAGGCCCGCCGGGTCATCGAGGATCTGGCCCGGGCCGGGTGCGCCATGATCACCGTGGGCCAATACCTGCGCCCATCCAGGCGGCATCCCGAGCCCGCGCGCTACGTCCATCCCGACGAGTTTGCGGAACTGGCCGCCTTCGGCCGGGGGATCGGGGTGGCCGGGATGTTTTGCGGCCCCCTGGTGCGTAGTTCCTACCATGCCGACCAGAAGGCGGCGGACGAAGCGGGCCGCGAGGCGGCGGGCGGTTGTGAGGGGGCGTGAAATCGGGTATCTGGAAACGCGCGCGGTTCGCCCCGTCAGCCCGGGCGGGCCGCGACTTCATGCCATGCCAAGGAGCGGATGGTGCAGATCACTCCCACGGATTTTCCAGGTCTTTACGTGCTTGAGCCCAAGGTCTTCGGCGACCATCGCGGATTTTTCACGGAAACCTACAACCGCCGCCGGTTCGCCGAACTCGGCCTGGACTACGAATTCGTCCAGGACAACCATGCCCGCTCCAACACCAGGGGCGTCCTGCGCGGGCTGCACTTCCAGTCTCCGCCCACGGCCCAGGCCAAGCTGGTGTGGGTCACCCGGGGGGCGGTCTTCGACGCCGTGGTGGACATCCGCAAGGGTTCCCCCACCTTCGGAAAATGGTACGGCCTGACCTTGTCCGAGGACAATTTCAAGCGGCTGATGATTCCGGCCGGATTCGCCCACGGCTACGTGACCTTAACCGACGTGGCCGAGTTCCAATACAAGGTGGACGCCTATTATTCCCCGGCCCATGACGGGGGCCTGGCCTGGAACGATCCGGACATCGGCGTGCCCTGGCCGGTGACCGGGCCGGTTTTGTCCGACAAGGACGCGGCCCTGCCCAGGCTTTGCGACATCGATTCGCCGTTCGTTTTTTCCGGATAGGACCGGGCCGCCGGACAGCCCGGGGAGCGCCGCCGTCCCCCGGGGGAGGCGGGCGCGACCGGATTCCGGAAGGATCGCCGACGCCGTCGGGCATGCCGCGCGCCGTGGCCAACCCGCAAACGCGAAGGAGCGCCGCCATGGGCCAGACCGAGCACACCGCCCCGCCCGCCGAAGAGACCGCCCCGCCCGGCATTCAGGCCATCATCTTGGCCGGGGGGTCCGGCACGCGGCTGTGGCCCCTGTCCCGGACGCTTCTGCCCAAACAGCTCCTGGCCATAAACGGGGAAAAAACCCTGCTCCAGAACACCCTGGCCCGGACCTTGAGCGTCTTCCCGGCCCGGGCCACCTGGGTGGTGACCAACGAGGAGCATGTCTTCGAGGTGCGCAGCCAGTTGCGCCGCGTGGACCAGGAACTCGAAGGCAACGTCCTGGCCGAACCCGTGGGCAAAAACACCCTCCCGGCCGTGTTGTTCGCCCTGGGCCGCATCCTTGACGGCGTGGCCCCGCACGCCCGCCGCGACATCGTGGTGGGCGTGTTTCCGTCCGATCACATGGTGGGGGACGTGCCCGCCTGGAGGGAGTGCGTCGAGCGGGGCGCCGCCCTGGCCCGGAAGGGCTTTTTGGTCACCTTCGGGGCCCGGGCCGATACGCCCGAGACCGGGTACGGCTATATCCGCCGGGGGGCGGCCCTGTGCGACGGGGCCTTCGCCGTGGACGGCTTCACGGAAAAGCCCGACCTGGAGATGGCCAGGGCCATGGTCGCCGACGGGACGTATCTGTGGAACACGGGCATGTTCCTTTTTCGAACGGACATTTTCCTCGCGGCCGTGGAAAAGCATGCCCCGGCGCATTTCGCCTGGTGGCGGGCGCGTCGGGAAAAACCGTTGCTGCGCGGCTACGGCGGCATTCCCGAACTGTCCGTGGACTACGGATTGCTTGAGCGGATGAAACGCCTGGCGGTGATCGTGGCCGCCTTCGACTGGGACGACCTGGGCAACTGGGCGGCCGTGTACCGCCTGGGGGTCAAGGATCACAACGGCTGCGTGCTCCAGGGGGATGTCCTGGCCCTGGACTGTCACGACAGCCTTCTGGTCTCCCGGGGCGGCAAGCTGGCCGTGACCGGTATACGGGACATGATCGTGGTCCAGACCCGGGACGCCACCCTGGTCTGCCCCATGTCCCGGCAGCAGGGCGTCAAGGACGTGGTGGCCGCCCTTGCGGCCGAGGGGAGCCCCCTGGTCGAGGCCCATGTCACGGTGCGGCGTCCCTGGGGCAGCTACACGGTCCTGGAAGAGGGGCCGGGATACAAGATCAAGCGCATCGAGGTGCTGCCCGGGGCGCGGCTCAGCCTGCAGATGCACCACCACCGCAGCGAGCATTGGGTGGTCATCGCCGGGACGGCCGAGGTGCAGATCGGGGAGCGGAGTATTTTGCTGGCCGAGAACCAGTCCGTGGACATTCCCAAGACCACGGCCCACAGGCTGTCCAACCCGGGCAAGGTGCTCGTGGAGATCATCGAGATCCAAAGCGGGCCGTATCTGGCGGAGGACGACATCGTGCGCTACGACGACGTGTACGGCCGCCGGGTGGGCGTTGGGGCCGATCCGGGGAGCGCCGGGGCGGCTAACGGCCCGGAAAGGGGGTGAGGGCGCGCGGGAGGTTCGGGCAGGGGTTTGCGGCGGGGACTCGCCGTGGGCCGATTCCTGGTCTAAGTATTCGTGAATTTTTTCATTTGTCCTTGACACAACGCGTGGCTCTTGCTTAAAAAGCGCGGTGCCGTAGGTACTATCGAATGGCCATGTGAACCACAACGAACGGGGCAGGGGATTATGGAGGAAAGACAATCGAACAAGGCGGGCGGCGTCGGCGGCGTCGTGTTGCTCTTTCTGGTCGGTTTCGTGGGTGCGCTCGTCGTCGGCTGGTGGGTTTTTCCACAAGTCCTTTTCAGCCAGAAGACCCAGCCCATCCGGTTCAGCCACAAGGTGCACGCCGAGCAGGGGCTGGACTGTGAAAGCTGTCACACGTTCGCCAAGACGGGACAGTTCCTCGGGTTGCCGAGCACGGCCTCCTGTGCCGAGTGTCATCCCGACGAGACCGGGGGCACGACGGACGACGAAAAGGAAATTGACAAGTTCGTCACGCAGTACGCCAAACCCGGCATCGAGGTGCCCTGGCTCGTCTACCAGTACCAGCCGGACAACGTCTTTTTCTCCCATGCCGCGCACACGGGGTTCGAGTGCACCACGTGCCATCCCGACGTGGCCAACATGGATTCCCCGCCGCCGTACCATGAGAATCGGCTCAGCGGCTACAGCAAGCAGACCATGAAGATGTGGGAGTGCGAACGGTGCCATGCCTCGATGGGCACCAGCAACGCCTGCTACGTCTGCCACAAATAAGGGGGGAGAAACGTGGGACTTGATCGCAGAGCTTTCATCGGACTCGTGGCGGGTGGCGCCGTCGGCACGCTGTTCACCCCCATTCCCTGGAAATTGGCGGATGACGCGGCCATCTGGACCCAGAACTGGCCCTGGATTCCCCGGGTGCCCCGGGGCGAGGTGACCTTCGCGACCACGGCCAGCAAGCTGTGTCCGTCGGGAACCGGCCTCAAGGTGGCCCTGGCCGGGGGCAAACCCATCATGGCATACGGCAATCCCGAGCATCCTCTGAGCCAGGGGGGCGTCTCGCCCATCGGGGCTTCCGAGGTGTACATGCTCTACAGCCCCTCCCGGGTGCGCACGCCCATGCGCAAGACCGGCGGGAAATTCGAGCCCATCACCTGGGAGCAGGCCCAGACCGAGCTCATGGCCAAGTGCAAGGCCGCCGGCAACAAGGTGGCCTGCATCAGCGGCGACGTGGGCGGCACGGCGGGCGAGGCGCTTTCCGCCTTTCTGGCCAAGGTCGGCTCCGCCGCCATGTACGCCATGCCGGGCGAGGCAGGTCCGGCCGCCGCAGGCTTCAAGCTCATGGGCGGCCAGGGACGTGTGGGCTTCGACATCGACAACGCCGACTGCGTCCTGATTCTCGGGGCGGACATCTTTGAAGGGTCCGGGGTTTCGGTGCGCAACCGCAAGGCCTTTTGCGCCTCCCATCCCCTGGGCAAGGAACAGTCCGCCAAATTCGCCTACGCCGGTCCGGTGCGCAACCACACCGGCGCCGTGTGCGACGCCTGGATTCCCGTGGCCTCGGCCCACCTGGGCGCGTTCGCCCTGGGCATCGCCTGGCATCTGCTCAAGGCGGGGGCGACCTCCGATGCGGCCGACATGGCCGATTTTAAGAAACTTGTGGAGTCCGGCTATTCCCCGGACAAGGTCTCCAAGCTGACCGGCGTCGATCCCGAGGTTCTGGCCGGGATCGCCAAGAACCTGGCGGCCGCCAAGGCCCCCCTGGTCATCCCGGGATCCGAGATGGGACAGGGCATGGGCCCCGGAAGCTTCATCGCGGGCATGAGCCTGAACCTGCTGATGGGTCGCCTGAACAAGCCCGGCGGGGCCGTGGCCCTGCCCGAACTGCCGGCGGTGTTCCCCGGAGCGGAGACGCCTTCGGAGATTCTGGCCCGGGATATTGTCGGCTATCTGAAGAATGTCGGCGAGGATAAGACCGCCGCTCCCGAGGTGCTTTTCGTCTACGCCGCCAACCCGGCCTATGGACTGCCCGAAGCGGCCGCCATGGCCAAGGCCCTGGAAAAGGTGCCCTTCAAGGTGAGCTTCGCCTCGTTCATGGACGAAACAGCGGCCATGTGCGACCTGATCCTGCCCAATTCCCTCACCCTGGAGCGCTACGACGACGTGGCCACCCCCTACGGGTCGGCGTTTTGCAGCCTGACCCTGGTCAAGCCGCTGATCGCGCCCATCTTCGACACCAAGACCACGGCCGATTTCATTCTGGATACGGCCAAGAAAATGAATCTGGCCCTGGGGCACGACAGCCTTGAGAAGGCCCTGAAGGAAAAGGCGGCGGTTCTGGCCAAGTCCGACGGATTCGTGGCCAAGGACGTCATGCCCTGGCAGGTCATGGCGGGCAAGGACAAGCCGGCCTACGACCCTGCCGGACTGTGGAAGGATCTTCAGGCCGGACTGGCCTGGGTCAAGGTGGGGCAGGTGGCCCAGACGGGCCTGTCGTTTGCGGCCAAGGTGCTGGCGGCCCTGAAACCGGCCCAGGCGGAACTCTCCCTGGCCGGAATGGCCCCCCAGCGCGCCGGAACCCCGGCCACCGGACTTCCGGCCCAATGCCTGACCGCCATTCCCGATACGGACTTGAAAGACGGGGCCTCGATTGTGCGGCTCAACGCCGCCACGGCCAAAAAGTACGGCCTGTCCCAGGGATCCAGCCTGACCCTTTCCGGTGCGGGAGGCGCCTGCCCGGCCAAGGCGCACATCTCCGAAAACGTCATGACGGGCGTTGTGGCCGTTCCCATGGGCTTCGGACATACCGCCTTCGACGCATTCTCCAAGGGCAAGGGCGATAACTTCCTGAAGATCATGACCGCTTCCGTCGAAGACGGCACGGGCGTGACCGTTTGGGCTGGCTCCGAAGTGAAAATCGCCTAAAACCAAGCCAAAGGGAAGCCGACATGAGCGCAGCGCATCAGGAATTCGCGACCAAGTGGGGTCTGGTCATCGACATCGACAAATGCACGGGCTGCGGCGCGTGCATGGTCGCATGCCAGACCGAGAACAATATCGCCCCCGAAAAGGACGCGTCCAACAAGCTACGGACGCTGACCTGGATGAATGTCTACGAACTGAAAAACGGCAAGGAGTTTCCCCAGGCCGAGGTGGCCTTTCTGCCCCGGCCCTGCATGCAGTGCGGAAACCCCTCGTGCGTCCCGGTGTGCCCTGTTGTGGCCACGGACAAAAATGAGGACGGCGGCATCGTCAGCCAGATCTATCCCAGGTGTATCGGCTGCCGGTACTGCATGGCCGCCTGTCCCTACCACTCCCGGTATTTTGGATGGTTCGATCCGGTCTGGCCCGAAGGCATGGAGAAGACCATCACCCCGTTCACCTCGACCCGGCCCCGGGGCGTGGTGGAGAAGTGCCACTTCTGCCACCACCGCTGGAACCAGGCCAAGGACGCCGCCCGCATTGCCGGAACGGATCCGAACAACCTTCCGGACGGCGCGTACACGCCTGCCTGCGTCGAGGTGTGCCCCACCGGCGCCATGGCGTTTGGCGACCTGAAAAATCCCAAGCACAAGGTGTATGAACTCTCCAGAAGCAAGTATGCCTTTCGGCTTCTGGAACGGCTGAACACCGATCCCCAGGTCTACTACATGACCAAGCGCGACTGGGTGCGGCGTCAAGGCGATAATTACCTCCCAAACGAAAAGGCGTAGGAGGGGGATACGATGTCCTTCATTGAAGCGGAAAAAAACTGGTATCCCGAAGGGGTCACCCGGTGCGGCCTGGGAAAATTCCTGGGCTGGCTGACGATCCTGGCCGCTGTTTTGGCCTTCGGCGTGGTGGCCGCCCTGTTCATCTTCATCTTCGGCATCGGCGTGACCGGAATGGACAACTATTTCGGGTTCGGGCTGTGGATCACCTTTGACCTGGCGGTGATCGCCCTGGGCGCCGGGGCCTTTTTCACGGGCCTTTTGCGCTACATCATCCGAATCGACGAACTCAAAGACATCATCAATCTGGCCGTCATTATCGGATTTATCTGTTATTCCGGGGCCATGCTCATCCTGACCATGGACATCGGCCAGCCGGTGCGGGCATGGTTCGGCTACTGGCACCCAAATGTCCACTCCATGCTCACGGAAGTGATCTTCTGCATCACCTGCTACCTGACCGTGCTCATCATCGAGGTGGTGCCGCTTGTCTTCGAGCAGAAGCAACTCAACAAGATTCCGCTTCTGCACCACATCGCCCACAACTTCCACGTGGTCATGCCCCTTTTCGCGGGCCTGGGCGCCTTTTTGTCCACCTTCCACCAGGGCTCCCTGGGCGGCATGTACGGCGTGCTCTTCGCCCGCCCCTACGCCTTCCGCGAGGGCTTTTTCATCTGGCCCTGGACGTTCTTCCTCTTCGTGCTGTCGGCCATCGCCTCGGGACCGTGCATGACGGTCCTGGTGTGCGCCCTCATGGAGAAGATGACCGGACGCCAGTTGACCACCTACCGGGTCAAGTCGCTTATGACCAAGATCGGCGGCACCATGCTTCTGATCTACGGCGTCTTCAAATACCTCGACACCTGGGCCTGGATCACCGACATCCTGCCCCGGGCGGGACTGACCTTCGACCAGATGTTCTACGGACTGATCTACGGCAAGTGGCTGATGTTCCTGGAACTGGTGGTGTGCATCGTCATCCCCGTGATCTTCCTCCTGGTTCCCGCCCTGCGTCGCCGCCCGGCCTTCATGTACTGGGCCTGCATCCTTAACTGCCTGGGCATCATCATCAACCGCTACGTGTTCACGGTGCAGACCATCGCCTTCCCGGTCATGCCCTTTGATTCCTGGATGACCTACGCCCCCAACTGGGCGGAGTGGGCCACCACGTGCATGATCCTGGCCTACGGCGGCATAGTCATGAGCCTGGCCTACCGCTATCTGCCCCTGTTCCCCCAGGAAGTGCGGCTCAACAAGTAAGACCCGCTGCACACGCCGCACCGTAAGACGACACGCCCCCCGACCGCTGCCTGCGGACGGGGGGCTTTTTTCCGGGTGAGGCCTTCCATCTGTCAGATCGGCCATGTCCTGCCGTGCATGACCGTCGCCTCCCCGACCTTCTTCCTTTTTACAGTGCAATCGGTCAATGCGAACCGTGAAGTGGCCATAGTGGCCAATATGGTCTGGGGTTGTGAAGCCGCCTGCGTGGTTCACGCTCCACCAGGGCGGCGGCTACCGACTCAAGGACAAACGCAAGGCAGGAGATATCGCTGCGGCCACGCAAAAATGACGCGGCCTTCCGGGGAGGGCGAGCCCACCCCGGAACACCACAACGGTGGGTCAATTTTCACCCGTTGGACCGGGTCAGATTTCGACCGTTGTTGACACAAAAGCCGAAACAGTCTGCCGGAGACGGCCTGCGGGTCGTGATGAAGCAACCTTTTCGGCACACCGGCATGTTCCCGTTTTCAAGCGCTGCCTGGCCGCCCCGCAGGGGGGGCCTGCCCGAGGTCTCACGTCCGCCCGGCATTTTAGGGACGCGCGCCAGGGGAATGCGGAAGACGCCAGGCAGCGTGCCAAAAAAAGGGGACTTGTTTCTGGCGGAAACGTCGTGATCAGAAAGCCAGGGGACAGTGGTGGCGGGGCCGAAAAAAAGGGGCTTCAGTCGCTTGCGACCGAAGCCCCGTGCATGGCCTTGTGGCGTTTCCATGCCGGACCGACGGCGGTCGTCGGCTGATCCCGCCGGACTACTGCGCGATGCGCCCGCGCCGGTACTGGATGTAGAAATCGCGCATGGAAACGTACGGCTCCAGAGCCGACTTTTTCATGGACTCGTAGTCGTCGAGATATTCCGGCAGACGGTTGAACCGGTTACCGGCGCTTATGGCATAGCTCAGGTACCAGGTCTGGTCCTGTCCCTTGTAATCCCAAAGGCCGAAGATCCAGGTCAGGGGATTGGCCGCGATGTCGCCCGCCAACCCCACGGAGTCCCGGGCGCTGGATGGGCCAAGAAGCGGCCAGACGATATAGAAGCCCTCGCCCATGCCGTAATAGCCAAGGGTCTGTCCGAAGTCCTCGTTGCCGGGCTGGAGGTTGGGGTCGGATTTGGCCAGATCGAAGAAGCCGCCCACGCCGAAGGTGGAGTTGATCATGAACCGCCCGAATTCCCTGGCGGCCTTGGTCAGGTTGAGCTGCAACAGGGCGTTGAGGAACCGGACGGGAAAGGTGAAGTTGTCGTAGACGTTTTTCATGCCGGTGCGGGCGAATTCCGGCACCACGTACCGATAGCCCTGCACTACGGGTCGGATGCCGGTGTAGAAATAGTCGTTGAAGGTGAACCAGAAGCGGTTCCAGCCGTAGAGCGGATCGTTGACCGGCTCGGAAAGGGTCTCGCCATCCTCGGCCTGGGCGTCGCCCGGCTCGGCGGGGTCCGCAGGGGCGGCGGTCGGCTCGGCCTGGGCGGCGGCCTCCGTTTTGGGGGCGAAATCCCGGGCGGCCTGGCTCTTTTTCCCATTACAACCTGTCGCCAAGGCAAAGATGGGCAACAGCAGGATAACAAGCGCCGCTAAGTGGAGAGGGTGTCGATTCATGATAGACCCGTTAGAAATGCAGGTTGCATAGGCAAATAAATATAAGCTGTCAACGTCCCCGTCAAGATTTTTTCGAAATCATATCAATGAGCGTGTCGGGAGATTCCTTCATCAGGATCTGGGTGAACTGGTTGCGATAGTTCTGCACCAGACTGACCCCTTCGATGATGACGTCATAGACGTACCACCCGTCGGCGTTGAGCATCCGGTAGGTGATGGGGATGTTGCGCCCCTTGCTGGTGACGATGGTGGGAATCTCCGCGCGGTCGGCGGCGAGCATCTTTTCAGCGAGGTAGTTGACCTTTTCGTCGGTGTAGCCCTCGATGCGGTCCAGATACGTGTTTTGCAGAAGCGTCATAAACGAGTTGGAAAAACGTTCCTGCTGGGCCGGGCTGAACTTGTCCCAATTCGTGGCCAGGGCCCGGCGCGACAGTTCCTTGGCGTTGAAAATGCCCTGGATGGTCTTGATGAGCTTTTCGCGCATGGCGGGCTTTGTGGCGGCGTCCTTGTAGGCGGGATCCTGCAGAAGCAGGATGACCTGGTCCACGGAGCGTTGCAGGGTCTCCTTGGGGGACTCGGCCAAGGCCGTGGCCGGAAACAGGAGCAAAGCCGCGACAAGTATGGCGAGCCGTTTGAAGTCACGTATCATGCCGGTCGACCTCGGAATGGTTTCACGGGGAGGCTTGTGGCGTCGCCGCGTGTCATTTTACGCCGCCAAAAACGTATTTGCCGATCAGGTCCGTCAAGTCCACGGACGACTCCGTTTCCAGCAGCATCCCCCCCGGGTTGACCATGACGCCGGAACCGCCCGGGGATATTTTGACGTATTTGTCGCCGATAAGGCCGCTGGTCTTGATGGAGGCAATGGCGTCGTCCGTCAGACGAACGTCATTTTGGATGCGAAGCTCCACCACGGCGGTGTTGTCTTCGGGGTGCAGCCCGATGGAGGACACCTTGCCCACCCGGACCCCGGCCATCTCCACGAAGGCGCCGTTTCCAAGGCCCGTCACGTCGTTGAAGCGCGCGTACACCGTATAGGTGTCGCCCCCGAAAATTTCCATCTTTCCCAGCTTGACGGTCAGGTAGGCCACACACAAAAGGCCTGCCAGGACGAAGACGCCGACGGCCGTCTCAATGGAGTATTTTTTCATGTCGCACAGGTTGTACGGTCATCCCGCCCGGGTTGCAAGGACCGTGTCGGCGGCCCCGGGGTTTACAGCAAAAGAGAAGTCAGGACGTAATCGGCCACCAGAACGGACACGCAGGAGACGACCACCGCCGAGGTGGTGGCCAGACTGACGCCCTTGGCCCCGAACCCCCCTGGCCGCAGATGGGTGAAATAGCCCTGGTAGCAGCATACGGCCGCCACCAGCAGGGCAAAGACCAGGGATTTGACGAAACCGCCCGTGACGTCGGCCAGGACCACCGAGGCGTCGATGCGTTGGAAATAGACCCCGGGATTGATGCCCAGCATGATCACCCCGGTCAGATAGCCGCCCATGATCCCGATGACGTCGAAAATGGCCGTGAGCAGGGGGAAGGAGATGATGGCCGCAGCCAGGCGCGGGGCGATGAGATAGCGCATGGGATCGATGTCCATGGTCGCCAGGGCGTCGATCTGTTCGGAGATGCGCATGATGCCGATTTCGGCGGCCATGGACGAACCGGCCCGGCCGGTGATCATGATGGCCGTCAAGACCGGCCCGAGTTCGCGGATGATGGACAGGGCCACGGCCGCCCCCAAGAGCCCCTCGGAGCCGAACTTGACCAGGGTGTAATAGCCCTGGAGCCCCAGGACCATGCCCGTGAACAGGCCGATGAGCGCGATGACGAAGATGGATTTGACGCCGATGAAATAGGTCTGCTGCACGATCTTGGAGATCTGCAGGGGCAGGGAAAAAATGTGCCGCAGCCCCAGGAGGGTGAAGACGGTCACCCCGCCCAGTTCGGAAACGGCGCGAATGGCCGCCCGGCCGAGAAGGGCCAGGGGATTTCGCACGGCGGAGGTGGCGGCTGGTGACGTGGGCATGGCGTGTGGCGTCATCTCCAGGTGACTTTGTAAGACTTTCATACCGTTTCTGTAAAAACGTTGCCCAGGATATCAATTTTTCGACCTGAGGCAAAGGGCGCGCCAGGGGGGGTTCCGGGCGGGAAGGCCGCATTCCGGATGTGTCCTTGCCGCGGGCAAGATGAATATGCAATCCGGGTGCCGAAAAAAAACGGCCCCGGGGGGGGCCGTTGCGGCGGGGAATCAGTTTGCCTTGGCGGGCATCCCGGGCTTGGCGGGCGGGGCCGCTCCTGGCGTGGTCCCGGTGGGCGCGGTCGTGCCGCCCGGCGTCGCGGCGGCGGTCGGCGGCGTCTCGGCCTTGGCCGGGGTCTTGGCGGCCTTGGCCAGGGTGGCCGGATCGGACTGGGCCGGATGGCAGGAGGCGCAGAAGACGCCCAGATCCTTGCCGTTGTTGGTGTTGATGGTCAGATACTTGTAGTTTTGGTTGGAGGGGTGGGGGTCGTGGCAGCCCACGCAGGTCACCATGCCCTTGCGCAGCATGGCTTCGGGCACCTTGAGCTTTTTGGGGGTCACGCCCGTGGGGTGGGAATTTTTCAGCATGATGGGCGTGATGCCGCTTTTGTCGTTGTGGCATCCCAGACACAGGGCGTCCACCTGGGCCGGGTCAAGTTTGCCGCCAAAGGCCGTGGCCTGTTCGGCCAGGGGGGCCACGCTGAAGATGAAGGGCCCCTTGGCCGCATGCACGCTGTGACAGTCCTTGCAGTCCACATCATGCCCGACCGCCAGGGCCGGGCTGGAACAGAAGATCGCCCCGCAGACGAAAATCGCCGCCGCCATGCGTTTCATGAACATCCCTCCTCCGTAAGCGTGAGACCCCGGGCCAAGGTCGATGAAAACACCCTTTTGGCGCGTTGTTACACCGCAAGGCCAGGTGCATCAAGCGGGATCGTGAAAAAAATCACCTTTCCTGGGACAGTGCTGGCGAGGTCAACGCGGCGGTGTGGAGCCCAGCGGTGCGCGGCGGTCTTTGACGTAGGAATTCCCGGGCCGGGATTTGGCGTATTTTTTCACTTCGGCCACCCGCCCACTGAGTTCCTCCATGGTGAAGGGATGGGCGAAGGCGCAGTCCAGGAAGCCAAGGGACAGGGACATGAGGGGAAACTCCCCCTCCCGGCCGTCGCGGCCACGGCCCACGATGTACCCCCGGGTCCGGTCCTCGGGGGTGTAGAGATCCGGGGCTGAGGTGGCGAAACGGTCGCAGATGTGGCGGCAGATGTCCTCGGCCCGCTTTTGGCCGCACATGATGATGAAATCGTCCCCGCCCACATGTCCGATGAAGTCGTCGGGCTCCCCCTGGCGGCTCACGGCCTCGCGCAAGGCCTCGGCCGTGAGCAGGATGGCCTTGTCGCCGCTTTTGAAGCCGTAGACGTCGTTGTAGACCTTGAAGTTGTCCAGGTCCACGTAGATGAGGCTTGACGGGATGCCGTCCCGGGAGCGGCGGTTGATCTCGGCCTCGATGGCCACGTTTCCGGCCAGTCCCGTGAGGGGGTTGGAGCCCTTGGCCAGTTCCACCTGCACCCGGGCCATGCTGTCGAGCATGGTCTGCACCGAGACCGTGCCGATGAAGGCCCCGTCCTCGGTGACCAGGATGTCGTCGTAGATTTTGCGGTTTTCCCGGCGCATGGCCATGCTGGCCACCTCTTCCAGGGGCCGGTCGCCCTCGACCACCAGGGGGTCGCGGTCCATGAGCTTGACCACCTTGCGATCCGAATACAGCGACAACCCGAACTGGGTGCTTAGGTGCCGGTCCAGGTTGTAGTTCATGAGGATGCCCAGGGGCCGTTTTGTGTCCACGATGACCACGTTGGCCATGGGCGGGCGATCCTCCAAAAGCTTTTTCACCTCCCTGATGGTGGGTCCGGGAACCACCATCAGGGTCTCCTGGATAAGGTTTTTTACCGGGGTCGAGCATTTGAGTTCGCCCCGGCCCACATCGGAAAACGTGGCCAGGGCCGGGATGCGTGGGGTGATGGCGGGCTTGGGGAATGCCGGCCGGGAAAAGTAGTACCCCTGTCCGGCCTGGACCCCCATGGAGGCCAGGGAGGTCAGTTCGGTTTCGGACTCGATGCCCACGGCGATCACCCGGCCTTTGATCTTCTCGCCCAGGCACACCAGGGTTTCCATCATGACCCGGTTGAAGGGGTTGGACTGGATGCCGCCGATGACCGACACGTCGGCCTTGATAAAGTCCGGCCGGATGCGGCACAGGGCCCGAAGCGTCATGTTGCCCGCCCCTATGTCGTCCATGGCCACCCGGACGCCCTTGTCCCGGTACAGTTCGAGTTTCTGCTGGAGGATGTCCAGGTCGCCTGCGGTCTGGCGCTCGGTGAATTCGAACACCAGGTTGTCGGGGTGCAGGCCGTGGTCGCCCAGATAGCCCGGGATGCCGGCCGGGGTGAACTGGGGATCGGTGAAGGAGGCCGGATGGATGTTGATGAAAAGCAGTTGTCCGGGTTCCATGGGCCCAAGCCCGGCCACGGCCGTCTGGAAAAAGAGCTGTTCCAGGGCGAAGACCTGGCCGATGCCCTCGGCAAAGGACAAAAGGGCCAGGGGGTCGTGAAACGGCGTGCCTTCGGGGCCGCGTAAAAAGGCTTCATAGCCCAGGACCGTGCCTGGGGCGAAATCCACCACGGGTTGATAGACCGGCTGAAGCAGCTTGTCGCGCATGATGGTCAGGAAGAGTTCGTGCAGCCTGGCCCGGGTGTCGAGCATCTCCTCCGTGTTTTCCCGCCCCAGGCGCACGGCCCGCAGATAGGCCCCCAGGGCGGCCCGGTCCATGCGTTCCCGATCATCCGTGGGGGCGATGTCGATGGCGCTGTATCCCACGGCCAGGGGCACAGCGGGCTCGCCGGGTCCGAAGGCGTGCTGTGCGGCGGCGGCGAGGCTTTCGCGTCGGATGGCCGGATAGGCCTTGGCCAGGGTGGCCTCGCGGCCCGGGGGATGGGCCAGGAGCATGACCGCCCCGGCTGGCCCGGCGGTGAATAGGGCCACGGGGCGGCAATCCGGAACCTCGTGCCGCAGGGCGTTTCTGGCGGCCTCCACCAGGCACTCCATGACGAAAAGCCCCTGGCTGGGGCCGCTGGCCCCGTGCTGGAAGGCCTCCTCGGGCATGCCCAGGGTCAGGATGCCGAGGCCTTCGCTTTCGGCCTCCTCGCGCAGCACGCCCCACACCTCGTCCGGAAGAAACCGCCGGACCTTGCTGACCAGGGCGTTTTTTTCCATGGTTCTGTTTTTTTCGAGCATTCCTTTGAACATGAGCGACGATGCGATTTCGGGATGATTCATGGCGTCACCTCCTTATGGAAGCGTCCTTGAATGCCTGGGATGTGAGGGGTTGGCACAGGGGGGCGACGGGGACTCGGCGCCATCCACCACGGACTCGAAAGGCCCGGGCCGGGCGAAGCGGTAGCCCTGGCCCAGGAGGCAGTCCATGGCCACCAGCCGTTCCCATTGGACATCCGTCTCAATGCCCTCGGCAATGACCGACATGTCCAGGTTTTTGGCCAGGGTCAGGATGGAGTGGACGATCTTGCCGTTTTTGTCACCGCCTAGGCCCAGTCCGCTGATGAAGGAGCGGTCGATCTTGAGGGTGTCGAAGGGAAAGGCGTGCAGATGGCTTAAGGACGAATAGCCCGTGCCGAAATCGTCCATGGACAGCCCCACCCCGAGATCGCGCAGACTCTCCAGAAGCCGGGCGGCCTGGCCGGGGTTGGCGGCGATGGCGCTTTCCGTGACCTCCAGCTTGAGCAGCCCCGGGGCCAGGCCGGTGTGGGCCAGCACCCGGCTGATGTCCGCCACCAGGCCCTCGTGGTCGAACTGCCGCACGGAGAGGTTCACGGAGACGAAAAGCGTCTGCTTTGATCCGGCCTGGGCGTTGAAGGCGGCCACCCGGCGGCAGGCCTCGGCCAGGACGAAGCCGCCGATGTCCACGATGAGTCCGGTTTCCTCGGCCATGGGCACGAATTCCATGGGAGCGATCAGCCCCCGGGTGGGGTGCCGCCAGCGGACCAGGGCCTCGACGCCCACGGTCCGGGACGGGGAAAGCGACAGGATGGGCTGGTAGTGGACCTCGAATTCGTCCCGGTCCACGGCCTTGCGCAGATCCGTCTCCAGGGCCAGGAGGCTGACGGCCTGCTTGTGCATCCGGGAGTGGAAGACCCGGTAGCCTCCCTTGCCCCGGGCCTTGGCCTTGAACATGGCCGTGTCCGCGTCGCGCACGATCTGGTCGGGATCGGTGTAGTCCGGGGTGCTGTAGACGATGCCGATGCTGGCCGAGGCGAACACCTCGCCCTCGTCCAT
Organism: Desulfovibrionaceae bacterium; assembly: GCA_031082225.1. GTDB lineage: Bacteria > Desulfobacterota > Desulfovibrionia > Desulfovibrionales > Desulfovibrionaceae > Desulfolutivibrio. Next base: position 24,736 of record JAVHLG010000030.1, read on the forward strand.
GGCGAAGGGCCGGGCCAGGGATTCCCGGATGCGCTCCGCCACCCGGATGGCCTGCCGGTCGTCGTCGATCTCGTCGAGCAACAGGATGAATTCGTCCCCGCCGAACCGGGCCACGGTATCCACCCGGCGCAGGCAGTCCGCGATCCTGCGGCCGATCCGGGCCAGGAGCCGGTCGCCCACGGAATGCCCCAGGGAGTCGTTGATGAGCTGGAAGCGGTCCAGATCCACGAAAAGCACGGCGAACTGATACCCCGGCTTGCGTTTGATGCGCTCGATGGCGTGGGTCAGGCGGTCCAGGAAAAGGGCCCGGTTGGGCAGCCCGGTCAGGGCGTCCAGGAAGACGTGGCGTTTGAGCTGTTCCTCGAAGGCCTTGCGGTCGGTCACGTCCCGGCAGTTGAGGATGATGCCGGACACGGCGTCGTCGGTCAGGCAGTTGGTGGCCGTGGCCTCCAGGAAAAGGGGGGAGCCGTCGCGTCGGAAGCGCCGGAATTCGAAGGCCGGGCTGTCATCGGGGTTGGCCGCCACGGCCTTCAGGATGCCCCCGAACATGGTGTGGTCGTCGGGATGCATGTGGCTTTCAAGCCGCGTCCCGGCGGTCTCCTCGATGCTCAGGCCCAGGCGTCTGGCGGCCGAGGGGCTCTCGTGGAGGATGCGGCCCAGCGCGTCCACGATGGTGATGATGTCCGTGGATTTTTCGATGATGGAGCCGTGAAAACGTTCCCGGCGGACCAGTTCGTCCATGGCCCGGCGCTGGCGGGTGACGTCGCCGCCCACGCACAGGATCCCCGTGACCACCCCGTTTTCCAGGATGGGCCGGTTGGCCCAGGACACGAAGACGCGTTCCCCGTTTTTGCGCAGGTTTTCGTTTTCGCTCTCGGGATAGGCCTCGGGGTGGGCGCAGAGGGCGTGGAAAAAGGCCGCCAGGTCGCGACCCGAGGAATCCGACGGAGGGAGGATGGTCTCCAGGGCGTTTCTGCCCACCAGTTCCTCCCGGGAGAACCCGAAAAACCGCTGGGCGAATTCGTTGGCGAAGGTGATGCGGCCCGTCCGGTCCAGACGCAGGATGATGCAGTTGGTGAGTTCCACGATCTCCCGGTAGCGCGCCTCGCTGTCCTTTAAGGGGGTCACGTCGCGCACCACGGCCAGGACGGACCGGCCCGGCAAAGGGGTCAGGGCGGCGGAGAAATGGCGGCGCACCCGGCCCCGGCCCGAGGAAAAGTCCACATGCTGCACCAAGCGCTGCTCCACGGCGTGGCACAGCGCCTGCCGGACGGCGCGGAGGTCCGTCTCCTCCAGGAGCCGGGCAATGTTTTTTCCCACCAGGCGCGCCGGGTCGAATCCCTCGGCATGGTAGGCCGTCCGGGCCACACGCACCAGACGCCCGTCGTGATCCACCTCCACCACCATGCTGCGCATGGCCGTGAGCATGGCCTGCATCTCGTGGCGCTGGCGGCGGGCGTATCCGACGGGGGGGATGCGGGGCGGGGCGGTGTCTGCCGTGCGGCGGCCTTTGGGGGTGACGGCCAGGGTCAGGGCCGAGACGGCCGCCAGGGTGATGGCCAGGTATTCCCAGGAGGCGGCCTGAAACGGCCCGGGCAGGGAAACCAGGGCCTTTTCCCAGACGTCCCGGGCGGCGGCCTGGCCGCCGGTCTCCATGGCTGTCGCCGGGGAGGCGGCGGCCAGCGCCGCAAGCGCGAGAAATACGGCGGCAGAAGCGGCAACAGCGACAAAAGAGGTGAGGATCGATCCCGTCATGCGTCGGGGCATGAGTCGTTCTCCCTGCATGCGGTGAATAAACGGCAACACATGTCGGCAGTCCGCTTCCTGCCCTACCGAGGTGGCGAATGTGTGACGAGGCCATGCCGGTCCCGTGTTTCCCCGCTCCACGGAGCGGGCGCATGGGGCGGGACGGGGCGTTGACTGATTGAACCATATGGTTTAACCATATGGTTATATCGGGAGGGAACGACATGGACGAAAAGCTGGCCGTCAGGCGTCGCATCCTGGATGCCGCCGCCGAGGCCTTCGCCCGGGAAGGATTCGCCGGGGCCCGGGTGGAGCGCATCGCCAGGGCTGCCGGGGTGAACAAGGCCGGGCTGTACTATCATGTGGGCAACAAGGGCCGACTGTTTGAAGAGGTGATGGTGGAGCTTTTTTCCGAGGTGGCCGACCGGCTGGAGCGGGCCGTGGCCTCCACGGACGATCCGCTTCACCGTCTGGACGCCCTGGTGCATGCCCTGGCCGAGGCCTTCGAGGACGGCCCGGCCCGGGCCAGGATCATGCTCATCGAGGTGGCCCGGGGCGGGGTGAACGTTTCCGAAAAGGTCATGCATCAGGTGGAGCGGATCTTCCAGTGCACGGCCCAGGCGGTCCGCTCTGGCGTCGAGGGGGGGAGGCTTCTGCCGGAAAACCCGTTTTTCGTGCATATGTGCATGGTGGGGAGCCTGTCCCTGTTCGTGTTGTCCGGGCCCATGCGGGCCCGGGTGGCCAGCTTGGGCCTGGGCAGGAAAAACGGCATTGATCCCACCGCCCCCATGGGGGAGATGGCGGATTTTCTGTCCGCGCTGTTCCGGCGGGGACTGGCTGTCCCCCAGGGCAAGCCTCAATAAGGAGACACGGCCATGAGGCGTAAAGACCGGTGTGCAATCGTTCTGGCGGCCCTGGCTGCGGCGCTTGTTTTGGCCGGATGCGGCGAGGCGCCAAGCGGCGTCCTGCCCGGATACGTGGAGGGGGAATTCGTCTACGTGGCCTCCAAGCTCGGCGGGCGGCTCGATGCCCTTCCCGCCGTGAAGGGGAGCCGGATCGTTGCGGGCGAGCCCCTTTTCGTCCTGGAGCATGACTACGAGCAAAAAGCCCTGGACATGGCGCAGGCCGATCTGGACCAGGCCGAGAACACCCTGCGCGACAAGGAAAAGGGCCTTCGGGCCGAGGAGATCGACCAGCTTGTGGCCTCGCTTAACCGCGCCCGGGTGATCAAGTCCCTGGCCGAGATAGAACACTCCCGGCGGGAGGACCTCTATGCCTCCGGCTCCGTCTCCAAGGAGGAACTGGACAAGGCCCGCACCGAGCACGAATCAAGCCAGGCCTGGGTGCGCGAGCTCGAGGCCAAGCTGGCCACGGGAAAGCTGCCCCAGCGCATCGACCAGATCATGGCCGCCCGGGCGGCGGTTGAGGCGGCCAGGGCCGGGGTGGCCCAGGCGCAGTGGAACCTGGACCAGAAGGTCCAGGCCGCGCCGGTCTCGGGGCTGGTCTTCGACATCCTGCACTACGTGGGCGAGTGGGTGGCGGCGTCAAGCCCGGTGGCGGTTCTTCTGCCCCCGGAAAACGTCAAGGTCCGCTTCTTCGTCCCCGAGGCCCTGGTGGCCTCCATCTCCCCCGGGCAGCGCGTCCTGGTGGCCCGGGACGGCATCCCCGAACCGGCCGGGGCCGTGGTGGATTACGTCTCCACCCAGGCCGAATACGCCCCTCCGGTCATCTTCAGCCAGGGGTTCCGGGAAAAGCTGGTCTTTCTGGTGGAGGCCCGTTTTTCCCCGGAGGTGGCCCGGACCATGCACCCCGGCCAGCCCGTGGACGTGCGTCTGGCGGGCGCGTCCCAGGGAAAGCCGCAGCCATGACCTCCGCCGTTCCGGTCATCGACGTCCATGAACTGACCAAGGTCTTCGGCAAAAAGACCGTGGTGGACAAGGTGTCGCTTTCCGTCAACGAGGGCGAGATCTACGGCTTCCTCGGCCCCAACGGCTCGGGCAAGACCACCACCATCCGCATGCTGTGCGGCCTTTTGCGCCCCGACGGCGGCAAAGGAACCTGTCTGGGGCACGACGTGCTCTCCGAGTCGGAGCTCATCAAGCCCCATGTGGGCTACATGGCCCAGCGTTTCAGCCTGTACGGGGACTTGAGCGTGCGCGAGAACCTGGAGTTCATGGCCCGCATGTACGGCGTGGCCGACCGCCGCCGGGCCGTAAACGACACCATGGAGCGCATGAATCTGGCTGGCTTTGCCGCCACCCTGGCCGGAAACCTCTCGGGCGGCTGGAAGCAGCGCCTGGCCCTGGCCGCCTGCATGATCCACTCCCCCAGGCTTCTGCTCCTGGACGAACCCACGGCCGGGGTCGATCCCACGGCCCGGCGCGATTTCTGGGACGAGGTGCACAAGCTGGCCGGGCAGGGCATCACTGCGCTTATTTCCACACACTACATGGACGAGGCCGAACGCTGTCACCGCCTGGCCTACATCGCCTACGGCAAGCTTTTGACCACCGGCACCGCCGCCGAGATCGTGGCCCGGGAGAACCTGGCCACCTGGGAGATTTCCGGTCCCGGCCTGTATGCCCTCATCGACGGCCTGCGCGCCCTGCCCGGGGTGGAACAGGTGGTGGCCTTCGGCGTCACCCTGCACGTCAGCGGCAGGGACGCGGCGGCCCTGGAGGCGCATCTGCCGCCCTTTTTGGCGGGCCGGGCCACGGCCGTGCGCATCGCGTCCAGCCTGGAAGAGGTGTTCATCAGCCTCATGCGCGGCACGAGGCCGTAAAAGGAGAGCGGGGGGAAACTGTGTGAACACAGTTTCCCCCCCGCGCCCCCCTCTAAGAACTGTGGCGCGCTTGCCCCTGCGGCGGGTTGACCCGCCGGAGAGGCGAACGAAGGGCAAAGGGACAGGGGAGAGGCGAACGAAGGGCAAAGGGGCGCGGGGTGTGGCATGGGATGGATGGAGGAAAAGGGGGAGCAGGAATGACGCGTTTATTTTCGCCCAGCCGCTTCGCGGCCATGGTGGCCAAGGAATTCGTGCAGATGCGCCGCGACCGCCTGACCTTCGGCATGATGGTCGGCATTCCGCTTCTGCAATTGATTCTTTTTGGATACGCCATCAATTCCGATCCCAAGCATCTGCCCACGGCGGTTCTGGACAACGACCGCAGCGTCTTTTCCCGCACGGTGCTGGCGGGCATGAAAAACAGCCAGTATTTCGAGTTCGTGGAGGAGGTGGAGGGCGAGAAAAGGGTTGAGGAACTGTTGCGCCTGGGGCGCATCCAGTTCGTGGTCACCATCCCGCCGGACTTCGGGCGCGACCTGGTGCGCGGCCAGCGCCCCGTGCTGCTGCTCGAGGCCGACGCCACGGACCCCTCGGCCACCAGCAACGCCGCAGCCTCCATGCAGCAGATCGTCCGGGGAACCATGAACAGGGATCTGACCGGCCCCCTGGCCCCGCTTCAGTCCAGGGAAGGCCCGGTGGAACTGCGCTTCCACCCCCGCTACAACCCCGAGGCCGTCACCCAGTTCAACATCGTGCCCGGGCTCATGGGCGTGGTGTTGACCATGACCCTGGTCATCATCACCTCGTTGGCCATCACCCGGGAGCGGGAGCGGGGGACCATGGAGAACCTGCTCATCACCCCGGTGCGGCCCCTTGAGGTGCTTCTGGGCAAGCTCGTGCCGTACATCCTGGTGGGCTACATCCAGATGGCGCTCATCGTGGTGGCGGCGCGGTACCTCTTCGAGGTGCCGTTTTTGGGCAGCCTGCCGCTTCTTTTCGCCGTGTCGTTTCTTTTCATCGCCGCCAACCTGGGGGTGGGCATCACCTTCTCCACCGTGGCCCAGAACCAGCTCCAGGCGGTGCAGATGTCGTTTTTCTTCTTCCTGCCCTCGATCCTCTTGTCGGGATTCATGTTTCCCTTTCGCGGCATGCCCGAATGGGCCCAGTACCTCGGCAGCGTGCTGCCGCTGACGCATTTTTTGCGCATCGTGCGCGGGGTGGTGCTCAAGGGCAACGGTCTGGCCGACATCGCCCCCCACCTGTGGCCCATCGCCCTGTTCCTGGTGGCGTCCCTGGGGATCGGGGTCAAGCGCTACCGGCAGACGCTGGATTGATACGCCTTCGCGCTGCGTTTTTATCCATGGGGAAGGCGGATTTCCGTAACGAGAATTGTCCAAGCGTATGGTTTGTACTGTTTTGATGTCCGCATCTCACGATCGCGACGCGGATAAAACGCCGTGGCGGAGAAAGAGGGTCGGAAAACCGGGCCGGGATCGGCGCGGTACAAGCCAAGGGAGGTCGCCATGCACATCAGGTTGGCCGCAAGCGGCGACAGGCAGGCGCTTGCCGCCATGCACGTCGCGTCCATCCGGGAACTGTGCGCCGGACACTACGAGGTCGGCCAGATAGAGGCCTGGACCGCCTCCATCACCCCGGAGGCCTACGATCAGGCCTTGCGGGAGAAGATATTTCTGGTGGCCGAAGAGGCAGGGGGCATCGTGGGGCTTGGCATCCTCGATCCAGACGCGGCCTGCATCGACGCCGTGTACGTGGCCCCGCACGCCGTCCGGCAGGGCATAGGGGCACGTCTTGTGGCCTGTCTCGAAGATCAGGCCTGCCGGGCGGACTGCCGCTGCCTGACCGTCTACGCCACGCTCAACGCCGTGGGATTTTATTCCCTCCTGGGCTACGCCTTGGAGGGGGATGCGGTCCATGTCCTGGCCTGCGGCAGGACGCTGCCTTGCGTGAAGATGAGCCGTCGGTTCAACCCCGGGGCGGGAGAGGGTCGTGGCGGCCGGGAACCCTGTTGACTCCCCTGCGGTCTCCCTCGACCGTCACGCCTTTCGGATGTTGTAGACGCCACGACCCTCGGCCAGGGTCAGCTCCGGCTTCGAGGCGGCGAAGATGCGCACCGAGGCGTTGCCCACCCGGTTGCCCAGAAGCTTGACCTCGGCCTCGGCCAGCACGTCCTCGGGCGGGGCCGGGCGCAGATAGTCCACGCGCAGATCGATCGTGGCCACCCGGTCCTGCACCTCGCAGGAGGCCCAGACCGCCGTGCCGCCGCAGGTGTCGATGAGCGTGGAGATAATGCCGCCGTGCAGGGCCGGACGCCTGGGGTCGCCGATGAATTCCGGGCGGTACGGCAGGCGGATGCGGGCATACCCCGGCCGGGCCTCCTCCACCTTCATGCCCAAAAACAGGTCGAAGGGGATCATCTCCTCGATGACCTGCTTGATATCCTGAATGCTCGTGGTCATGCGTATCTCTCCATGGCCGGAACCATGCCCGTTTTTTCTTGCGGCTTCCAGCGGTATCGGGGAGACGATCAGCCGTCGGCGGCCGGGGCGCTGTCGTGGAGGGAGAGCAGAAAAAGGCCTTCCAGGAGCAGGTCCGGGCGGACCTTCGAGAACGAGGGGCACAGGGGGGCCAGCCTGGCGGCGAATCCGCCCGTGGCCAGGATGGTGGCCGGTTCGCCCAGGTGCTTGACCAGAAGCGCCCCCACGCCTTCGACCATGGCCGAAAAGCCGTGCAAAAATCCCTGGCTTAGGCACTCCGCCGTGCTTTGCCCGATGGACAGGCCGCCGTGGCCCGCATCCAGGGCGATGTGCGGCAGCTTGGCCGTGTCCAGGGACAGGGCCCGCAGGCTGGAAAAAAGCCCCGGGCAGATGAGGCCGCCCAGAAAGGCGTTGCCCTTGACGCAGTCGAAGGTGGTGGCCGTGCCGAAATCCACCACGATCACCACCGGGGTCTCGGCGGCCATGCGCCCGGCAAAGGCCGTGACCAGCCGGTCCGCGCCCACCTCGTGGGGTCGGGCGTAGCGGTTTTCCAGGGGCACGGGTACGTCCCGGGGCACGAAGCGGGGGGAGGCGTTGCAATAGCGTTCGCAGGCCCGGGTCAGGATGGGGTCCATGGGCGGCACCACGCTTGAGATGGTCGCCGAGGCCATGGCCGTGGGCGCGATCCCGGCATGGCGCGCCAGACAGGACAGGGAAAGGCCCAGGCTGTCCGGGGTGGCGGTCTTGTCCGTGGGCAGGACGTAGGACGCAAAAACCCCGTCCGCGTCGGCCAGACCGATTTTGAGGTTGGTGTTGCCCGCGTCCACAAGCAGGGAGACCGACCCGTTTGGCATGTCGCGACCTTCTCTTACGGGGTTTGGGACGAGGGCAGGGGCAGGCCCTTGCGGAGCATGATCCCCTGCACGAAGGCCTCGGCCACGGGCAGCATGCGCCGGGCGATCTCCCGCACGCCAGCGGCCGTGGGATGGATGCCGTCGGGCAGGTTCTTGGCCGGATCGGCGGCCACGCCCTCCAGGAAAAAGGGATAAAAGGCCAGGTTGCGGTCCCGGGCCAGATCGGCATAGACCGCCGCGAATTCCGCCGCGTAGTCCGGACCCATGCCGACAAGCGCCTGCATGCCGCACAAAAGCACCGGCACGTCCTGTTTGGCGGCGGCATCCAGGATGGTCTCCAGGTTGGCCTTGATGAAGGCGGGTTCGAATCCGCGCAGGCCGTCGTTGGCCCCAAGCTCCAGGATCATGCCGTCCGGGGCGTCGGCCAGGGTGGGGGCCACCCGCGACACGCCGCCGGCCGTGGTGTCGCCCGAGACCCCGGCGTTTTTGATGGTCACGGGGTAGCCTTTCTCCCGCAAGAGTTCTTGCAGGATCACGGGGAAGGCCTCATTGGCGGCCAGGCCGTAACCGGCGGTCAGGCTGTCGCCCAGGGCCACCAGGCGGATCTGCGGTGCGGCATGGGCGGACATGGCTGCTCCTGAGGCCAGGATCATGCACAGGACAAGGGTCGTCATCACGGCCTGGGCCGCGTGGCGCATGGGGCCGGGGCGCGTTTGAGTTTTCCGGCGGAGTTGGTATGCTGGGGCATGGATCATGAAGCGTCTTCCGGCGTTGCGGGGAAAAAAACAGGGACGTCCATCGGGGATATGATCGCCCTTTTGGATGTGCGGCTCACGTTACCGAGCCAGGCGGGGCTGGTCAATATCCTGCGCGGAATCACCTTCACGGCCGCCCCTGGGGAGACCGTGGGGGTCATGGGGCCGTCCGGGGCGGGCAAGACCACGCTTTTGATGCTCATGGCCGGACTGGAAAGGCCGTCCTCGGGGCGGGTGGTGGTGGCCGGGCACGACCTCACGGACATGGATGAGGACGCCCTGGCCCGGTTTCGCCGGGAGAACGTGGGCATCGTGTTCCAGGCCTTTCATCTCGTGCCCACCATGACCGCCCTGGAAAACGTGGCCCTGCCCCTGGAGCTGGCCCGCTCGGATGACGCCCTGCCCCGGGCCATGGCCGCCCTGGAGGCCGTGGGGCTTTCGGCACGGGCCTCCCACTATCCCTCCCAGCTCTCCGGCGGCGAACAGCAGCGGGTGGCCCTGGCCCGGGCCTTCGCTCCACGCCCCAAGATCCTCCTGGCCGACGAACCCACGGGCAACCTGGACGAGGAGACCGGGGCCATGGTCATGGATCTGCTTTTTTCCCTGGGCCGGGACCATGGCGTGACCCTGGTGCTCATCACCCACGACGCCGCCCTGGCGGCGCAATGCGGCCGGGTGGCCCAGGTGCGCGACGGACGTCTGGTTTCGGGCGGCGGTTTGGACCTTCCCTCCGGGCGCGATCCGGGATGAGCCTTGTGGGGAAGTCGTCCAGGCGGACCTCCCCTCTGGAGCGGTTTTTCCGGGGCATGGCCCTTTTGGCGGTCATCGCCGGGGTGCTGTGGGCCTTCGACGCCCGGTTTTCCCGGCTTGCGGAACGTCTGGAGTCGCAGCAGGCCATCTCCGACGCCACGGGCGGCCTTTCCGAGGCGGATCGCCGTTTCCTGCGTCAGGCGGCCGAGGATCTGCGGGCCCGGTTCGGGCTCGAACTGCGGGTGCGGGTGGGAACTGGCGGCGTCGACGTTCCGGAACTGGATGAAAAGACCGTGTTTATCGGCCTGTCCCCGGACACGGGCATGGCCAGGGTGGTCCTGCCGCCCCTGGCGGCCAGGGCCCTGGGGCCGGATTTCATAACGGTCGTGGAAAACGACATGCTGGCGGCGGCGCTTGCCGACGGGCAGTGGCCGAAGGGCCTGTGCGCGGCGGTGGTTTTTTTGGAACGGCAACTGTCCGAACCCCGGACGGGAGAACATTGATGACGGATATCGAAACGCCGGGAGACGACCTGGGCGTGCGCATTTATACGGACGGCTGCTGCTTCGGCAATCCCGGCCCGGGCGGCTATGGTGCGGTGCTCATGTTCGGCGAGACCCGCAAGGAACTGTCCGGCGGCCGCCGCCTGACCACCAACAATCGCATGGAGCTTCTGGCGGTCATCGAGGCCCTGGCCAGCCTGACCCGGCCCTGCCGGGCGGATCTCTATACCGATTCCCAGTACGTGCGAAACGCCATCGAAAAGCGCTGGCTGGCTGGCTGGCGGCGAAACGGCTGGAAGACGGCCGACAAAAAGCCCGTGAAAAACAAGGACTTGTGGGAGCGGCTGATTCCGCTTCTGGCCGCCTGCCAGGTGCGGTTCCACTGGGTGCGCGGGCATACCGGCGTTGCCGAAAACGAGCGGTGCGACGTCCTTGCCAAGGCGGCGGCGGGAAGGCCGGGGCTTTTGCCGGACGAGGGCTATCCGGGATAAAGCGGGTCTTCGGGGCGTGCGGGGCCAGGAGGCGGGTCGCGGGTCAGGAGAATGCGGGCTGTGTGGGCCTACGGATGGGGGAGGCGGGTTGTGCGGCATCCCCTTGGGGTCGGCCCGGAGGCTGGCCGGAGGTTTGGGCGATGGTCCCCGGGGGCGGGGCGGGCGGTTTGGGCGACGTTTCCAGGGAGAGACCGGAGGGGAGCGGTTTGGGCGACATTCCCCGGGTGAGGCCCGGAGGCGGGGCGGGCGGTATGGACGACGCCCGGGTGGTGGTCCGGGGGCGGTCAGTTTCCGCCGAAGGTGCGCATGGATTTTTCCCAGGCCCGCCTGGCGTCCAGGGAGGGACACAGGCAACTGGCGGCGGCCGCGTCATAGCGGCTGTCGGCGGGCGTCCCCGTGGCGCTGAGGAAGACGGGTTTGGCCGGGTCGGGCTGGCTGATGACATAGGTCCCGGGATTTTTGGCGCACGGGCCGCAGGTGACGGTCCAGGTGTTGAAGGTCTTCATGACGACGGTGGCCACGCAGCAGTCCCCGAAGGGATCGGTCATGGCTGTATCGTCGGGGATCTTCCCTGGCAGATTCCTGGACAGGTCGTCGGTGTGGACCGATCCGACCAGGCCGAGCACGAGAAGGCTGGTCAATACTATCGTTTTCGGTCTCATGTGGTGGTTCCCGGGCGCCTTGGCGGGGCTTGTTTTTTTTCTCCCATAGACCCCTACGCCGGGAAAGGCAACCATCCGGCCTGGCGTCATCGCATCGTCACGATTTCGTGGTACGTATCCGTCGCCATGCCGTCGCGCATGCAACTGGTTCGCAACGTTTCGTATCCGCGCAGACGCGTACATATCTTCAAGGAGGCAGCATGAAACGAGTGGGGGTCGTTGGCATTCCCAAGGGGTGGTCCACCCTGCAATTGGTGGACGCCCTGGCCAAGCGCGGGGTCTCGCCCGTGCTCATCGATATGGCCCGGGCCCGTCTGGATCTGGCGACCCGCACGGTCTGGCACGGAGAGACGGAGATGACGGCCCTTGACGCGGTCATCGTCAAAAAGATCGCTCCGACCTATTCCCCCGACGCCCTGGACCGCATGGACATCCTGCGGTTCGTGTCGGCCAGGGGGGTTCCGGTTTTTTCCGATCCGGACAGCATGTACCGCCTGATCGACCGCTTAAGCTGCACCACGGCCCTGCGCCTGGGCGGCATCCCCATGCCCCCGACCACCGTCACCGAGGACGTGGACGAGGCCCTGGCCGCCGTTGAGAACTACGGCCGGGCCGTGTTCAAGCCCCTGTATTCCTCCAAGGCCCGGGGCATGACGGTCATCGAGGCCGGAAACGCCGCCCGGGAGGAGATCGAGGACTTCCAGGCCGCAGGCAACCGGGTCATGTACATCCAGCGCATGGTCTCCCACGCCGGGGGGCATCTGGACCTGGGGGTTTCCTTTCTGGGCGGGAAATACCTGGCCACCTACGCCCGCCAGGGCGACGGCAACTCCTGGGACACCACCACCCGCACCGGCGGCAAATACGTCCCCTACGAGCCCGGCGCGGAGATCGTGGCCCTGGCCGATAAGGCCCAGGCCCTTTTTCCGGGCATGGCCTTCACCTGCGTGGACGTGGTGGAGACCCCGGACGGGGCCGCGATCTACGAGGTGTCGGCCTTCGGCGGATTTCGCGGGCTGCTGGAGGCCTGCGGACTGGACGCCGCCGGGCTGTACGCCGATTACGTTCTGGAGAAAATCGCATGACCATGCATGGATCATTTGCGGACCAGGCCGCCCCCCTGCTTGCGGCCAACCCCGCCGGGCTGTCCCTGTCCCTGCGCTTCGGCCAGGCCGCCATCCTCGTCCACACCAACTCCCAGGCCCTTTACGACAAGCTGGCCCGGTACTATGCGGATTTTCCCGGCGACGGCTCGCCCCCGGACATCGAGGTCACGGCCATCGAATGCCCGCCGCCGGTTTTCGATCTGCCCTACGCCACCAAGGAGCGCGAACCCGGCAAGACCAAGATCAAGGAGGAATATGTGGACTATCCGGACGGCCGGGTGGTGCGCAAACTTCTGACGGGATTGGTCTTTTGCTTCGGAGGCGGCCGCAATTACGCCTTTGGGCCGTGCGCGGACAACGACAACCAGGTGGTCAATTTCATCAACAACCGCTTCATCGAGCGGGTGATCCGCCAGGGGGCCCTGCTGTTTCATGCCGCCGGGGTGGCCGAGGCGGGCCGGGGACTGGTCATGTCCGGGTTTTCCGGGGCCGGGAAATCCACCCTGGCCCTGCGCATCATGGCCCGGGGCACGGATTTCGTGAGCAACGACCGGATCATGGTCCGCCGCGACGGCGAGGCCCTGACCATGTCCGGCATCCCCAAGATGCCCCGGGTCAATCCGGGCACGGTGCTTTTCGACGACCATCTGGGATCGGTCATGTCCGAGGAGGACCGCCGCCGGTTTTCGGCCCTGCCTGCGGCCGAGTTGTGGGATCTGGAGCACAAGTACGACGCCATGATCGACGACTGCTACGGCCCGGGGCGTTTCCGCCTGCACAGCGCCATGTCCGGCCTGGTGGTCCTGACCTGGAAACGCACGCCCGATCCCATGCGCGCGGCCCGGGTGGATCTGCGGCAGCGCCACGACCTGTTGCCCGCCTTCATGAAGGACGTGGGCCTTTTTTTCGAGTCTGACGGCCCGGGACAGGCCGGGGCTGCGGCCACGGCCGACGATTACCTTGCGCTCCTGGGCGATTGCCCGGTACTGGAGATATCGGGCGGCGTGGATTTCGAGGCGGCGGCCGACGCCTGCCTTGATTTCCTGCGCCAGGGGAAATAGATATCGGGAATCATTTTCAACATAACGCCCGGGTGGGCGAGGAGGTGCACATGCACGATCACGACGACGAGGACGACTGCTGCGTGGAATTCGGCGAGACCCAGGCCCTTTTGGGGGCCGAGGTCGACGATTTTCTGCTCAAGGTCTACGATCCCACGGAAGGCGCGTTCGGGGAGGTTTCCCTGGGGAGCCTGGTCGAGGCTGGAAAATGGACCGTGCTTTTTTTCTATCCCGCGGATTTCACCTTTGTGTGCCCCACGGAGTTGGCCGATCTGGCCGACAAGCAGGAGGCCTTCGATGCCCTGGGCTGCGAGGTGGTCTCCGTGTCCACGGACACGGAATTCGCCCACCTGGCCTGGCGGGGGAGCGAGAAGCTGCTGGAAAAGGTGCGCTTCAAGATGGGGGCGGACACCACGGGCGAGTTGTCGCGCTACTTCGGGGTCTATGATCCGGATACGGGCCTGGCCCTTCGCGGCACGTTCATCATCAGCCCCGAGGGCATCCTGGTGTCCTCGGAGATCAATTATTACAATGTGGGCCGCAACGCCGACGAACTGGTGCGCAAGATCAAGGCCAACGTCTACCTGCGCGAGCATCCCGCCGAGGCCTGCCCGGCCAAGTGGGAACCCGGGAAAAAGACCCTGACCCCGTCCGAGGCCCTGGTGGGCAGGGTCTACGAGAGCCTGGGCGAATAGGGTTCCTGCTGTCCGCCCCGGCGCTCTGCGCGCCGGGGCGCACGACAAGCGCGGCGGCCGTTCCGACGTTTCCGGGAGGCCGCCGTCCGGCAACGACGCGGAGGCGCCATGACCAAGACCCTGTATGTGCTGTCCGCCGAGCCGCAATGCGGCAAGACCCTGATCTGCCTGGGCCTGGTTTCGGCCCTGACCTCCCGCACGGCCAGGGTGGCCTTCCTGCGTCCCGTGGCCGAAACGGCCGCCGGAGGGGACGACCCCGACATCCGCCTCATCCTCGAACAATTCGGCCTCAACCAGCCCCCGGACAGCGCCTTCGCCACAAGCGCAAAGCAGGCAGCGGGCCTGATCGCCTCCGGGAGCCGCGAGGCGCTTTTCGAGGCCGTGGCCGCGGCCCACGCCGTCCTGGCCGCCGGGCACGAGGTGGTGGTCTGCGAATCCGGATCGGCCTCGCCCGGGGGCGAGGGCCTGACCTTTGAATTCGACCTGGAGCTGGCCAAGGCCCTGGGGGCCATGGTGGTCGTCGTGGTTTCCGGCCGTGGGAAAACGGCCGCCCAGACGGCCGATGCCGCCCGGATGGCCGCCTGGGCGGTCCTGGGGCAGGGGATGGCCCTGGCCGCCGTGGCCGTCAACCGTTTCGAGGCGGAACCGACCCCCGGGGCGGCCGGGTGTGTGTCGGGATGTCTGGCCGGACTGCCGGGGCTGCCCGACCCGCCGCCGCCCGTGTGGACGATCCCCGAGGACGAACGCCTGTCCCGGCCGAGCATGGCCGAGGTGGCGCGGCATCTGGAGGCGGACGTCCTGTGGGGAGGCGACCGCCTGGACGTGCAGGTGGGGGAGACCGTGGTGGCGGCCATGAGCGTGGGCAATTTTTTGGACTATGTGCGGCCCGGCTGTCTGGTCGTCACCCCCGGCGACCGGGCGGACATCATCCTGGCCGTGCTGGCCGCCCGGGCCTCGGGGGCCTTTCCGCATCCGGCCGGGCTGGCCCTGACCGGCGGCCTGGAGGTGGCCCCGGCCATCGGCCGTCTGCTGGAAGGCTGGTCGGACATCCCCCTCCCGGTGATCCGGACCGGTGCCCCCACCTTTCCCACCCTGCACCGCCTGGAGGGCTTGGTGTCGCGCCTGGATCCCGGTCAGCAGGGACGGGTGCAGGCCGCCCTGGGGCATTTCGAGGCCCATGCCGACGCCGGGGAACTGGCCCGGCGGCTGGCGGCCCGCTCGGATGAGGCCGTGCCCGGGCTGGTCTTCGAACAGTCGGTCATCGCCCGGGCCCGAGCCCTGGGAAAGACCGTCGTCTTTCCCGAGGGCGGCGAGGACCGCGTGCTTCTGGCCGCAGACCAGGTCATGAGCCGGGGCATCGCCAGGGTGGTCATTCTGGGCGACGTGGAGGACATGACCCGCCGGGCTGCGGTGCTTGGGCTGGACCTCTCGGGGGCCACGCTTTTGAACCCGGCCGATCATCCGGAGCGGGAGGCCTTCGCCGCGACCCTTTTCGAACTGCGCCGGGACAAGGGCCTGACCCTGGAGGCGGCCCGGGAGCTTTTGACGGACAAGACCTATTTCGGGACCATGCTGGTCTACAAGGGCCTTGCCGACGGCATGGTCTCCGGGGCCACCACCACCACCGCCGACACCATCCGCCCGGCCCTGCAGTTCATCCGCACCAGGCCCGGGTTTTCCATGGTCTCCAGCGTCTTTTTCATGTGCCTGGCGGACCGGGTGCTGGTCTACGGCGACTGCGCCATCAACCCCGACCCCACGGCCGCCGATCTGGCCGAGATCGCGGCGGCCTCGGCCGACACCGCCGCGCGGTTCGGCATACCGCCCCGGGTGGCCATGCTGTCCTATTCCACCGGGGCCTCGGGCAAGGGACCGGACGTGGAGAAGGTGCGCCAGGCCGTGGCCCTGGCCAGGGCACGCCTGCCGGACATCCCGGTGGAGGGGCCCATCCAGTACGATGCGGCCGTGGATCCGGTCACGGCGGCGGAGAAGATGCCCGGAAGCCCCGTGGCCGGAAAGGCCACGGTGTTCATTTTCCCCGACCTGGACACGGGCAACGTCACCTACAAGGCCGTGCAGCGGGCCACGGGCGCGGCGGCCATGGGGCCGGTGCTCCAGGGCCTCAAAAAGCCGGTCAACGACCTGAGCCGGGGCTGTACCGTGCGCGACATCGTGTATACGGCGGCGGTCACCGCCATCCAGGCCGGGGAGGCGGACGACGCCCCCTCCCGGGCGGACAAGGAGGCCTCGTGAACGTATTGGTGCTCAACTGCGGCAGTTCCTCCCTCAAGTACCGCCTCTTCGACATGGCCACGGAGACGGAACTGGCCCAGGGACTGGCCGAGCGCATCGGGTCGCCGCAAAGCCGCCTGACGCATACGGCCTTTCCCGGAACGCCCCGGGAGGCGGCCCGCACGGTGGAGGAGCTCATTGCCGACCATGCCGGGGCCGTGGCCCTGGCCCTGTCGCTTCTGACCGGCCCGGGCGGCCCCGTGGCCGGGGCGTCGGACATCGCCGCCGTGGGGCACCGGGTGGTGCATGGCGGCAGCCGCTTCAGCCAGCCCGTGGTGGTGACCGACGCGGTGCTGGCGGGCATCCGCGAGGTGACGCCCCTGGCCCCCCTGCACAACCCGGCCAACCTGACCGGCATCGTCGCGGCCATGGACCGGTTCCCTGCCGCGCCCCAGGTGGCCGTGTTCGACACCGCCTTTCACCAGACCATTCCCGAGTACGCCTACCTCTACGCCCTGCCGTATGAACTGTGCGAAAAATACGGCATCCGGCGCTACGGCTTCCACGGCATCTCCCACCGCTACATCGCCGGGCAGGCGGCGGCCATGCTCGGCAAGCCCCTGGCCGAGTGCGACCTGGTCACCGTGCATCTGGGCAACGGCGACAGCGTGTGCGCCGTGAAAAAGGGCCAAAGCGTGGACACCTCCATGGGCATGACCCCCCTGGCCGGGACCATCATGGGCACCCGTTCGGGCGACCTCGATCCCGAGATCGGACTTTTTCTGCAACGGACCGCAGGCATGGACGAGGCCGCCGTGGACGATCTGTTCAACCGCAAAAGCGGGCTGTTGGGCATCTGCGGCTCAAGCGACATGCGCGACATCCATCGCCGCCGCAAGGAGGGGGACGCCCGGGCGGAACTGGCCTTCGCCATGTTCGCCTACAGCATCCGCAAATACATCGGGGCCTACATCGCGGTCCTGGGCCGGGTGGACGCCGTGGTCTTCACCGCCGGCATCGGCGAACACGACCCGGCCACCCGGGAGGCGGCGCTGACAGGCATGGCCGAACGCGGCATCGTGCTCGACGTGGACCGCAACCGGCAGGCCATGGGCCAGGCCCTGGAGATCGGGGCCCCCGGGGCGGCCGTGCGCATCTTTGCCGTGCCCACCAACGAGGAACTGGAGATCGCCCGCCAGACCGTGGAGACGATGACCGTCTGAAACTGCGGACTGGAAAGAAACGGCGCTGAAATCTGACGGAGAAGACACCCTGCCAAAAGGATGGACCATGCCTGACAAGGCCCTGCGCAAGATCGTATTGACCCGCACCGTGACCCTGCCCGATCCGGTCCGCACGGCCATGTGCCGCCGGTCCCCGGAACTTGGGCCGCGCATCCTTTTTTTCAGCGGCGGCTCGGCGTTGCGGCGCCTGAGCCAGAAGCTCGTGGACTACACCCACAACTCCATCCACCTCATCACCCCCTTCGATTCCGGGGGCAGTTCGGCGGTCCTGCGCAAGGCCTTCCGGATGCCCGCCGTGGGGGACATCCGCAACCGGATCATGGCCCTGGCCGACCGCAGCGTGAAGGGCAACCCCGAGATCTTCGAGCTCTTCGCCTACCGCCTGCCCAAGACCGAGCCCCCGGAGGTTCTGCGCGAACGCCTGGAGGCCATGGCCAGGGGGGCCGATCCCCTGGTGCGGCGCGTTCCCGACCCCATGCGCAAGATCATCCGCTCCAACCTGGGCTTTTTCATGGACAGAAGCCCCAAGGATTTCGATCTGCGCGGGGCCAGCATGGGCAATCTGATCCTGACCGGCGGCTATTTCAACTACAAGCGCCAGATCGATCCGGTCATCTACCTGTTCAGCCGCCTGGTGGAGGCCCGGGGCGTGGTGCGGCCCATCATAAACGCCGACATGCATCTGGTGGCCACGCTTGCCGACGGCACGCGGCTGGTGGGGCAGCACCGTCTGACCGGCAAGGAGACGGCCCCCATCGCCTCGCCCGTGGCCGACATCCACCTGGCCGACGATCCGGCCGGGTTCATCCCCGTGGAGCCCAGGCTCAAGGCCAAGGTGGCCGCCCATATTCGCGGGGCCGACCTGATCTGCTATCCCATTGGCAGTTTCTATTCCAGCGTGGTGGCCAATCTCCTGGTCAAGGGCGTGGGGGACGCGGTGGCCGCGGCCGAGTGTCCCAAGGTGTACATCCCCAACCGGGGGCATGACCCCGAGGAACTGGGCATGGGGCTTGCCGACAAGGTGGAGACCCTTGTGCGCTATCTGGGGAAAAGTTGCGGCACGGCGGCGGAGCCCCGGCGGCTTCTGCAGTTTGTCCTGCTGGACTGCGGGGACCGCGAGGCCCTGTCCGAGGCGGCCCGGGTGCGGCGTCTGGGGGTGGAGGTCATCGACGCGCCTTTGGTGAGCGAAAAGAGCGCACCCTATCTCGACCCCAGGCGGGTCATCGAGCATCTTCTGGCCCTGGCCTAGTGTCGCGTCCACGAAAAGCGCATATGGCGTTCCGCAGATAAAAAATTAAAATAATTTATTTTTCATAAAAAATACTATCGTATTTTTTAAGGGACGTGACACTCGTGCGGGTTTACCCGCCGGCCATGTGCAGGGGCGTTTTTCGCGGGCATGGGCAGGCCCGAGGCATCGGCGCGCTCCGTGCTGCCAAGGCGGGAGGCGCTTCGCGCCTTCCCCGGCGGTCCCAGGCGCGTCAGGCCGGGCGTATCTCCAATAGCCCCTGGCCGTAGAGGCGGGCCAGTTCCTTCGTCCGTTCCCGGACGCCCGCCGGGTCATCATGCTTGACGGCCCTGGAGATGTCCTCCAAAAGCGCGACGCCCCGGGCGAACCCCAGGGTGGCGGCGACGCTTTTAAGGGTGTGGGTGGTGATGCGCAGGGCCTGGACGTCCCCGGCGGCGGCGGCCTTGTGCAACCTGTCCAGAAGATCCGCGAATTCCTCCAGGGCGGCCTGGAACAGGGGCCTCATGGTCGCATCGTCGATGCCCATGCGCAGTTTGGCCTGCTGGGTGTCGAAAAGGGGTTCCCGGCCAGGGACGCCGCCCGGGGATCGGGTGAGC
This sequence comes from Desulfovibrionaceae bacterium, assembly GCA_031082225.1. Lineage (GTDB taxonomy): Bacteria > Desulfobacterota > Desulfovibrionia > Desulfovibrionales > Desulfovibrionaceae > Desulfolutivibrio. Next base: position 43,957 of record JAVHLG010000030.1, read on the forward strand.
AGCCGCTCGATCAGGGCCTCAAGCTCGAAGAAATTGACCGGCTTGGCCATGTAGTTGTCCATGCCCGCCGCACGGCACTCTTCCCGGGCCTCGGGCAGGACATGGGCGGTCATGGCCACAATCGGCGTGGCGGCGCGGTCCTGTCCGGCCTCCCCGGTCCGGATGCGCCGGGTGACTTCGATGCCGTCCATGCCCGGCAACTCCAAATCCATGAGCACCACGTCAACGGGCGTCCGGGACAGGGCGTCCAGGGCCTGGGGACCGTTTTCGGCCACGATGGTCTCGTGTCCCATTTTTTCCAGGTGCAGTTGGGCCACCTTGATGTTGACAGGATTGTCCTCGACCAAAAGGATTTTCGCCGTACGAGGCCGGGGCGAAGGCTCGACCGGGGGCCTGGCGGCGGGCAGGGCGGGGGCCGGGACCGGAAGAAAACGGGCCGTGGCCGTGAAAACGCTTCCCTGGCCTTCCCGGGAGGCGGCCGTGATGTCCCCGCCGAGCATCCGGGCCAGATGGCGGCTGATGGACAGGCCCAGACCCGTTCCGCCATATTTCTCGGCGTTGGCGTCGTGGGCCTGGATGTAGTCGTCAAAGATGTGCGGCAGCTTGTCCGGGGCGATGCCGATGCCGGTATCCTCCACGACGAAGGCCAGGGGGATTGTGTCCGCCTCGCCGCCGTCCGGGACCGGCTGCCGCGTCGCTCCCACCGTGATCTCGCCGTGCCCGGTGAATTTCACGGCATTGCCCACCAGATTGACAAGGATTTGCCGCAGCCTCCGCCCGTCGCCGTGCAGACGGTCGGGCACGTCCGGCGACAGGCGCAGGCGCAGCGCGACGCCTTTCTCCCTGGCGCTTAGGGAAAAGGTCTTGATCACCGAGTCCAGCAGCTCGCCCAGGCTGAAATCGGCGTTTTGCGGGACGAGCTTGTCGGCCTCGATCTTGGACAGATCCAGGATGTCGTTGAGCAGGTCGAGCAGATGCCCGGCGGCCTGGCGTATGGTGCGGGCGCATTCGTCCTGCTCCGGCGACAGGGTGGTGCGCAAAAGCACCTCGGCCATGCCGATGACCGCGTTCATGGGGGTGCGGATCTCGTGGCTGACGTCGGCCAGAAACCGGCTTTTGGCCCGGGAGGCGCGTTCCGCCGCATCCCGGGCCAAAAGGAGGTCGTGCTCCAGGGATTTGCGGACCGTGATGTCCACGAAGGCCCCGATGACCCCGGTGACCATTCCGGCCTCATTGTGCAGGGGCGAGGCGTTGCCGAACAGATGGCGGACGCGGCCGTCGTCGAAACGCATCTCCAGTTCCACGCCGCGAATTTGCGCGTCGTCACGGGCGGCGCGTTGCATGGGCAGATCCGAATCGGGCATGGGCATGCCCTGGGCGTAGACCTGGAAGTGCCGCGGCGAGGGGGCGTCGCCCGGGGTCAAGGAGAGGTTTTCTCCATGGGCCATGCCGAGAAATTCGTGGGCCGCGCGGTTGCCGGTGATGGTCCGGCACCGGGGGTCGCGGGATATCCAGACGATGGCCGGGATGGATTCCATAAGCCCGGCGAGTTCGGCCACGCCTTCGCGCACCCGGCGGTCAAGCTCCGTGGCCAAGAGGCGAAGCTCACGATCCATGCTTTTTTGCTCGGTCACGTCGCGAGCGATATGCAGGGCCCCGACAATGGTTCCCTGTCCGTCGCGCAGGGCGTCAAAGCGGATGTCGAAAAATCGCGGCGCGGCGTTTTTTCCCGAGATTTCCTCGGTGACATGGATTGCCTCCCCGCGCAGGGTCCGTTCCCACAGGGTCGCCGCCCTGGCGCGCTCCGTGGGAAACGCGTCGAGCAGGTCCAAAAGGCTGTCCCCGATGGCCGGGGTCAGCCCGAAAAGCGCAAAAAATTGCCGGGAAAAGGCCTCATTGTGCAGGATGATCCGGAGCTCCGGATCAAGCGCCACAACGGTATCCGAGGTGGAATCGATGATGGCCCGGTTCAGGGCGCTCGAGGCCGAAAGCTCCCCGGCCGTCCGGGACAGATCCCTCTCGGCCTGGGCGCGGGCCTGGATCATGGCGTTTATGGCCTCGGCCAGTTGTCCGATCTCGTCCCGGCCCTTGCGGGTGGGGGGGATGTCGACCCGGGCGTCCAGATGGCCGTCCTTGATCTTCAGGGCCAGCTTTTTGATCCGGCGGACGGGCTTTAAGACCGAACGGTCGAAGAAGTAGATGGAAAAGCCCGTGGCGGCGGCCGCAAAGAACAGGATGACCAGCAGCCGCCGTGTGGATTGGCGGGAGATCTCCCGGGAGTCGTCCAGGAACAGGTCCATGCGCTGCCGGGCCAGGCCCTTCAGGTATTCGGCGTCGGAGGCGATGAGGGCGAACAGGGGGCGCAGGCGCTCGTTGTAATAGTCGATCCGGGCCTGGCGGGTCATGACCACGGACTCCATATGCCGCAGATCGCTGATAGAGCGTTCGTGCTGCTCGAGCAGGCGTCTGGCGTGCAGGGCCTCGTCCCGGGTGAAGGGCCGGGGGATGTCCTGCCGGGCCTGACGCAGGGAGTCCCTGAACAGGGCGTCGGCGAGGTCGATTTCCAGGGCGGAGGCGTCGTTGGTATGCGCCAGATCCCTGGCCATGGCGTCGAGCATCCCGGCCGCGTCCGAGATGCGCTCCATGGCCTCCAGGACGCGCACCACCCGGGGGATCGTGGCGTCCGCCTCCCGGGTCATGGTCCGGATGGCGCCCAGGGCGTAGATCCAGGCCGACAGCGCCAAAAGGGCCAGGCTTCCCACGGTGAGGATGTAGCGCCAGCGGATGGTGCCGATCATGGGCGATGTCCCGTGCGTTCGGAGACGCCAGGGCCAGGTGCGGGCAGAAAACGGCGTGGCGCTCTCATGATGGGGTTATCCGTTGCGGGCCGCCTCTCCCAGAAGGGCCGTCAGTACGTCCGGCGAGGGCAGAAACAGGGCGCTGGGCAGTTTTCCCCGGATCATGTCCCGCGTCAAGTCGTCGCAGCCAACGAATATGGCCAGGGTTTCCGCACCCCGGGCGGAGGCCGCCAGGGCCATGGGGATGTCCGCCGGGGTGTCGCCGCAGGCCAGATGCGGGCCGTTTTCAATGCCAAGGCCCAGGCAGCGGTCCAGATAGGCCACGGCGTCGCCCTTGTCGAAGTCTTTGATCCCCCCGGCCTCGTCGTCGATGGTCAGGATGATCTCCAGATCAAGTCCCGTATCCTCGATGCGGAAGTGCTCTCCGGCCGGGTCCAGGGAGGCCGTGATGTCGCGCACGGCGGCCCTGAGTCCCGCGGAGCGGTCCCCGGCCACGGAGCCGTCCATATCCTGGCGGGCCAGGGTGGTCTGGCCGAACTTGCATTGCAGGCCGGAGCCGATCAGGGTGAACACCTCGTTTTCAGGCTGGTGGACCAGGGCCAGGAGCCTTTCGTTGAGGGCCTTGAGCAGAGCCTTTTTCCGTGGCGGGATGGGCAGGGCCCCCCGGTTTCCGGCCCGGTCCAGGTATTCCCGGCCCTTGGATGCCCCGTAGACGAAAAGGCCCGAGGGAATGGCCGTGACGTCGAGAATGCCCGGGCCGCGCAGGGGGGCGGAGGTGAGCATGATGGGCGATTGTGTCCGGCTCATGGCGAAACGGCACAGAAAGACCGCCGAAGAGGCCGACTGTACGGCCGTGGCGTAGCGTCCGTGATAGGACTGCACCGTGCCGTCGCGGTCGGTGAAGAAACAGTTGAATTGGCGGTCTCCCAGAAACCGCCGCCCGGCCTCCAGATGGTCGTCGAAGCCGTCGATCTCGCGGGCCAGATGGCGCATGAGGGCCTGCTCCCCGGACTGGAGGAAGATCAGATCCTTGGAGAGTTCCTTGCGTTCCTGAGCAAGATCGACGTTCAGGGTGCGGCCGTCCGGCAAAAGCAGTTGCGTCATGGCACCCTGTCCGGGCGTGGGGGCCAGTCCGGTCAGGACGGCTTCCAGGTGGACGGCGTGGGCGGGGTCCGGGGTGCGGCCGTCCAGAATCTCGCGTACGGCCGTGGTGCGGATGGCCTGGGTGGCCTCCATGGCCGCGAACAACTGGGCCAGGGTTTCGATGTCCTGCGGCGCGGGGGGGGAGGCGTGCATCATCGTGTCAATGCTCCATAAAACGGACCACGGGGGTGTCCGGAGAAGGATTGCTGGACATAGGCCTGTGGCGTCGATCAGGAGGGTGCGCCGATGAGTATTTCACACGAAAAACCGGGGCATGGCAAATGAAACCCCGCAGGGACGTCCCCAGGCCCGGGGCGTGACGCACATGCGGACGGCGCGGAACGAAGGCCCGCCGCTTTTCGCCAGTTGTCAGCCGCAGGACCATGCGTTACCGTGACAAGCGCCGTCACCGGTCCATCTCGCACCCCACCAGCCGGAGGAGAACATGCGCCTTCTGACCCGATCCGACTTCGACGGACTCATCTGCGCCGTGCTGCTCAAAGAAGCGGGCATCATGGACGACTGGAAATTCGTCCACCCCAAGGACGTCCAGGACGGCAAGGTGACTGCCTGCGACACCGACATCCTGGCCAACGTGCCCTACTCCCCGGGATGCGGCCTGTGGTTCGACCACCATTCCAGCGAACAGGAGCGCCTGGACTTCAATTTCTCCTTCCAGGGCGTCTCCCGCCTGGCCCCGAGCTGCGCCCGGGTCATCTGGGACTATTACGGCGGCCACAAGACCTTTTCTCCGCGCTTCGACGCCATGCTCGACTACGTGGACCGTTGCGACTCGGGCAACCTGACCGTGGCGGAAGTCGAGAATCCCACGGGATGGATCCTTTTGAGCTTTCTCATGGACCCGCGCACGGGCCTGGGACGCTATCGGGACTACCGCATCAGCAACTATCAGCTCATGGAAAAGCTGGTGGAGATGTGCCGCATGGAGGATGTGGAGACCATCCTCAAAGACCCCGACGTGGCGGAGCGCATCCAGCGGTATTTCGAACAGGACGAACTGTTTCGGGGCATGATCAGGAAACGGGCCACGGTGCACGGCAACGTGATCCTGCTGGATCTCCGGCAGCAGGACGAGATCTACACCGGAAACCGGTTCGTGGTCTACACCATGTTCCCGGACTGCAACGTCAGCGTCCAGGTCATCTGGGGCAAGCTCAAGCAAAACACCGTCATCACCGTGGGCCACAGCATCACCAACCGCACCTGCACAACGGACGTGGGCGCGCTCATGCTGGAATACGGCGGCGGCGGACACGCCAAGGTCGGCACCTGTCAGGTGGACACGGCCATTGCCGAGGACGCCCTGGCCGACATCATGGCCCGGCTGCAGAAAAACGGATGAACATTCCTGAGGCGGCCCCGGGCGTCGGCGATCTCGACCTGCGTTTCCCGGGGCGCGTGGACTTCGCCGAGGCCATGGTCCTCCAGCAGCGCGCGGCCGAGGCCCTCAAGGTCGGCGGCGGGGTGGGCACGATCTTTGTGCTGGAGCATCCGCCGGTCATCACCCTTGGGGCGAATAAAAAGCTCAACATGGTGCTGGCCGCCCCTGTCGGCGTGCCCGTGATCCAGACCGACCGGGGCGGCGGGGCCACGGCCCACGAGCCCGGGCAACTGGTCATCTATCCCGTGGTGCACCTGCGCCGCCTGGGCCTTGGGGTCAAGGCCTTCGTTTCGCGCATCCTTGCCGCCGGGGCCACGCTTTTGGCGGAGATGGGCCTGGCCGCCGAACCCCGCCTGGACCCCCTGGGCCTGTGGGTGGATGGCCGCAAGATCGCCTCCATGGGCATCCACGTCTCGCGCTTCGTGACCACCCACGGCCTGGCCATCAACCTCGTCAACGACCTGTCGCTTTTTTCGGCCATGGTCCCCTGCGGCCTGCATGACGTGCGCATGACCTCCGCCGCCCGGGAACTGGGCCGCGACGTGGACATGGCGGCCAGCACCCGGCGCATGGCCGAACTGGCGGCCGTGGCCCTTTGCCCGGACAACCTCCCGTGACCCCGGATATCCCCGTCGCTCGCGGTTGCCCCGGTTCCCCCGCCGCCCCGCAGGTTTCCGACCCCGACTGCCCGGACCGCCCAGACGGCGTTCCCGCCGACTGTGACCTGGGAACCTACCAGTTCCATCTGCCGCCGGACCTGATCGCCCAGCGCCCCCTGCCGCAGCGCGACGCCTCGCGGCTCATGCTCCTTTCCCGGGAAACCGGCCGCACCAGGCAGTCCCGGTTCGCCGACCTGCCGGACCTTCTGCCGCCAGACGCGCTGCTTGTGGCCAACAACACCAAGGTGGCCCCGGTGCGCCTGTTCGGACGCAAGAAAACCGGCGGGGCCGTGGAGTTTTTGCTGCTCACGCCGCCCGTGCTCCTGTCCGCCGCGCCCGACCCCGGGCGCCCCGGCCGTCGGACCGCCCGGGCCGTGGGCCTGTTGCGCGCCGCCAAGGCCCCCAAACCCGGCGACGTGGTGGCCTTTTCCGACGACCTGTCCCTGACCGTGGTCTCGCGCGGCGAGTTCGGCCAGGCCGCGGTCATGCTGTCTTATTCCGGCCATCTGCCCGACATTCTCGACGCCATCGGGCACATGCCCCTGCCGCCCTACATCAAGCGCCCCGACGAGAGCGCCGACGCCTCGCGCTACCAGACCGTCTACGCCCGGCCCGACAAGCCCGGCTCGGCGGCCGCGCCCACGGCCGGGCTGCATTTCACCCCGGCCATGCGCCGGGCTCTGGAAGAGCGCGGCTTCGAATGGGCCGAGGTCACGCTGCATGTGGGCTACGGCACCTTCAGCCCGGTGCGCGTCACGGACATCCGCGACCACGACATGCACCGCGAACATCTGGAGATTCCCCCGGAAACCGCCGCCGCCGTCGCCCGGGCCAAATCCGAAGGCCGGCCGGTCATCGCCGTGGGCACCACCTCCGTGCGCGCCCTGGAAGGGGCCTTCGCCGCCACCGGAACCATCGCCCCCTTCGTCGGCGCAACCGACATCTTCCTGCGCCCCGGGTCCACTTTTCAGGTCATCGACGGTCTGTTCACCAATTTTCATTTGCCTGGATCAACCCTGCTGATTATGATATGCGCTCTGGCCGGAACAGAGCATGTCCTTTCGGCTTACCACGAGGCCATCACCGCCGGGTTCCGCTTCTTCTCCTACGGCGACGCCATGTTGATCGTATGAGGGAGCCCCCGGGAGGGGGGCGGCAGCCCCGGGAAGGAGGCTGCCGCCTCCTCCACCAGGGGCAGCACGTCCACCGGCCCGGTCTTCCAGTCCAAGGTCCCGGCCTCCAGCCGGGTCAGGTCCAGCACGTCGTCGATGAGGGCGGTGAGGCGCC
>JAVHLG010000031.1 GCA_031082225.1 Desulfovibrionaceae bacterium
CTGCCTGGCGCGAAGCGCCGGGCAAAACGCCCGGAAAGCCAGGTGGTTCGGAGAACATGCCTTCTCCCGAACGCGGACGCGAAGCGTGACGAAGTTTTTTGAAGAGGGGTCCAGGGGGGAAACTTTTTTTCAAAAAAGTTTCCCCCCTGGCCGCCGGAGGCATCCCGTGGCTCCGCGTCAGCGCGAGGCCCCGGTGGCGGGTTCGGCGGCCACGCGTTCGAAGAGGTTCGCCTGCCGCTCCAAAACGAGGCCGTGGGCATCCGCCGCTTCCGCAGTGCGCAGGCCGTCGTCGAAGCGCACCAGAACCATGCCCGCGAAGCGGTCCTGTTTGTAGACCTCCACCCGGTACACCCGTCCGGCCTTGTCCACGGAAAAGCGGTCCATGAAGTCCTCGCGCCGGACGGCCACCCCGGCCTCGTTCACCAGACCGGGCCGGGAAAAACCAATGATGTTCACCCGGCATTCGCCGCGGTCCGCCACCGTGAAGCTCTTATCCACGGTGATGATGCGGCCGAAGGGCACGGTCCGGGCCGCCCCGTCCACCACTATCTCCAGGTCGCGTTCCGTGTCGTCGTATTCGAAATAGGCCGGTTCCAGAGCCGTCAGGTTGCGGTTGCCGTAGTAGATGCGGTAGGCGTCGCCCCCCCCCACCACGGCCATCAGCGGATTGCTCGGCACGTATTCCACGGCCGCGTCCTTCTTAAACGGCACATAGCCCAGCCGCGACCGGGCGTCGGCCAGATCGAAAAAGATCTTGTTGTTGTAAAACGACAGGGCCACGTTGCTGTTGGCGGCCTGATCCACGCCCTCGGCGGTCAGGGGAAACCGGCGCTCGAAGCCGATGCCGAGTTCGTCCATGAACCCCTCCACGCCGCGCAGGTGGTAATAGGAGCGCAGGGCCGTGGGGAATTCCTTGCTGGCCTCGATGCCGAAGGCGGGCTTGCCGTTGTTGATGGCGTAATAGGTCAGGGTCTTGGCCATTTCCTTGGCCATGACCGTGTCCTTTTGCCGGGTCAGGGTGTTTTTGACGTGGTAGACGTGTTCGGGGTCGTAGAGCCCGGCGTTGACCCGGGTCACCACCCGGTCGGCCAGGGCCGCCAGTTCGAGGTACCGGGGCTCGCTGGTGCGCTCCTCGTCGATGACCACGCACTGGCCCCACCGCTCCGGACAGCGCATGGCGTCTTCCCGGACGGGCCGGTAGAAGCCGCTGCCGTCGTGCAGATGCACGATGGCGTCCACGCGCTCGTCGGTGATGATCTTCTTGATCTTGGAAATCGTCTCGTATTCGGGATCGGAGGGGTCCAGATCCTCGAACTTGCGGTTCATGTCCCCGTAGATGCCCCGGGAATTCTTGATGATGCTGGGAAAATTGAGATTGGGGACCACCCACACGCTGCCTGAGGTGATCCGGTAGTGGGAAATGACCAGGGCGGCGGTGGTGAACCCCCCGGGCTCGTCGCCCTGGATGCCGCCCACGACCAAAAGCGTCTTGCCGGGCCTTCCGGATTCAAGCTTGTGCAGGGTGAAGTCGAGCCCGGCCTGGGCCGACCCCGCCGCAAGAAGGACCATCACGGTCCACATGGCGCACATCGTCGATTTCATGGCCTGTCCGCGCACGTCCCCGCCCCTGGTTGTCCTTTAGCGGGTCCATCCCACCTTTGCGGTACTCGACCATACAAGGATCAAACGGGTTTGTCACCCACTGCCGCAGGTCGGGCGGGCCATATGGAAAAGACGGATCAGACGGACGGGACGGCGGTGACCATGCTCCGGGGGCCCCCGTCGACATCAGGGTTTACGATGTCGAGGATCTTCGTGGCCGGGGCGGGTCGCGCTTTATAGGCAGGACAGGGGGCCGGGGTCGCCCCCCTGACGCCGGCGGGCGGGACGGCCAGCCGGCGCGCCAGCATCCCGGCATCAGGCCGGGAGGGCCAGGCTGCTGGGGGCCCGCAGGCGGGCCAGGCGTTGGCCCAGGGACTCGGACAGGGCGCCTGGGCTGACGGGAGACTCGGGGAGGGCCGGGTCGCCGTGGCGGCGCGCGGCGGCCTGCCGGGCCATCCTGGCGGCCTCGGCGTCGGACAGGCCCGAGGCGTGGCGATAGATGGTGTAGAGCAGGGAGCGGCCGTAGTCGAACAGCCTCTCGTCCCCGGTCCGTGACGTTTTTTCCAAGGCATGCATGGTGAAATCCTCCCGCCAGGGTGAATGATCCGGCCCGGCCGCCTGCCCGCGAAAACGGGGCAGGGGTCGTTAAGCAAACCCCGGGCCACTGTGGATGGCCAGGGTGTACGCGGGATTTCACGGGGAGGGGTGACGGGGAGACGACGTTTTTGTCGCGGGTAGCGACACTTTTGCACGGCCCGGCCTGTCCGGCAGACAGGCCGGGGGCGGGAAGGGGCCGGAGGGCGACGGCTGGATCAGGCGGCCGGGGCGGCGGATTCCATGATCCGGGCGAACACCCCGTCGATGTCCAGGTTTGAGGTGTCGATGACCACCGCGTCCGGGGCGGGCCGCAGGGGGGCCTCGGCCCGGGTGCGGTCCTGGACGTCGCGCCGGGTGATGTCGGCCAGGATGGCGGCGTAGTCGGCGGGCCTGCCCATGGCCGCCAGTTGCTCCACCCGTCTGGCGGCGCGCACCTCGGCCGTGGCGTCCAGAAAAAACTTGTGCGCCGCGCCTGGAAAAACCACCGTGCCCATGTCCCGGCCCTCGGCCACAAGCGGAACATCCCGGCCGATGCGCTGCTGGGCGGCGCGCAAAAAGGCCCGCACCTCAGGCCGGGTGGCCAGGGTGGAGGCGGCGTAGGCCACGGCCTCGGTGCGGATCTCGTCGCCCACGGGCACGCCGTCCGCCAGAAGCGTCGTATCCGCGCCCGCCCCGCGCAGGGAGAAGTCCAGGCCCGAAAGGGCGGCGGCGACCTCCCCGGCCGGGGTGTCGGCGGCCACGGACGAAAGGCGCAGGGCCAGGACGCGGAACATGGCCCCGGTGTCCAGGTAGGCCACGCCAAGGGCCTGGGCCACCCGCCTGGCCAGGGTGGTCTTGCCCGCCCCGGCCGGACCGTCGATGGTCACCACCCGGCGTGGCGCGCCGGGTTCGCGTCCCGGGGGCTGATGGCGCCCGCCGGGAGCGGATGGAGAGGATGGTGTTTTCAAAAAAACCTTCCCGCCTTTTTCATGTGGCGTCCGCCGGATCGGCCTGTTGCAGTATCTCGCCCATGGCCGCCACGAAGGCCGCGTTTTCCTCGTCCGAGCCAAGGCTGACCCGCAGCCTGTCCGGCAGGCCGTAGCTGGTCAGGGACCGCACGATGACGCCCCGGGCGAGCAGTTCCGTAAAGACCCGGGAGGCGGCCAGGGGCGGGGTGAACATCAGGAAGTTGGCCATGGAGGGACAGACCTGGCAGCCCATGTCGGCCAGGGCGGCCGCGACCTGCGCCCGGCCGCGCAGCACGGTCTCCCGGGTGGCCGCGATGAAAGGGGTGTCCTGCATGGCGGCCAGCCCGGCGGCCTCGGCCATCAGGTTGACGCTAAACGGCAGCCGCACCCGGCGCAGATAGTCGGCCAGGGCCGGGGACATGGCCCCGAACCCCAGGCGCAGCCCGGCCAGGCCGTACATCTTGGAAAAGGTGCGCAAAACGGCCACATTGGGAAAATCCTTGACGCGCGGCAACAGGGTATAGTCCTTTGCCGGGTCGGCGAAGTCGGCATAGGCCTCGTCCACCACCAGGATGGTCCGGGTGGGCAGGCGACGGGCCAGATCCGCCAGTTCGTCGGCGGGCACGGCATGCCCCGAGGGGTTGTCCGGGTTGGTGACGAAGACCAGGGCCGTGCTGTCGTCCACCACGGACAAAAGGGCCTCGAAGTCGAAGGAGAAATCCCCGGCCAGGGGAACCTGGCGCATGGCCACGCCGCACAGCCGCGACTGGTGCACGTAGATGGAAAAACAGGGGGAAAAGGCCACCACATTGTCCAGGCCCGGCCGGGCCGCGACCCGGATCAACAGGTCGATGATCTCGTCCGAGCCGTTGCCCGCCACCACCCCGGCCGGGTCCAGGCCGAAATGCCCGGCGATGCCTGCGGTCAGGGCCGGGTTGCCGCCCCGGGGATAGCGAAAGGCCAGGGGGGCCGTGCGCACCAGGGCGCGCTCGGCCAGGGGCGGGACGCCCAGGGGGTTTTCATTGCTGGCCAGTTTTATGACCCGGGCCAGCCCGTACTTCTCCCGGATTTCATCAATGGACAGCCCGGGCGCATAGGGCGTGAACCCGCGCACCTCGTCCCGGACAAACGGCAGATCGGACATGACGGAAGCCCCCGCGAAGATGGTGGACAAAGGGCGGGAAGATATCGCCAAAGCGGCGGATGGTAAAGGGCGTCGCCATGTCCGCCCGGGCCTTTGCCGACTATTTCTCCACGGCCTCCGGCCGGATGGTCAGCACCGGGCAGGGGGCGCCCTTGACCACCTTCTCGGCCACGGACCCGAACAGGATGCGGTCGATGCCCTTGCGGCCGTGGGTGCCCATGACCAAAAGATCGGCCTTCTCGCTTTTGACGGCGGCCAGGATCTCCTCGGCGGCATAGCCGGTGAGCACCTTGCCCGTGCAGGAGACGCCCTCGAAACGCTTGGCCACGAACTCCTCCATGGTGGCGTCCGCCCCGGCCACGATCTCGCCCACGAAATTCTCGATGGAGCTCGGCGGCACATGAAACCCCAGGTATTCGCTCAGGGACGGGGCCACATACAGGCACAGCACCCTGGCCCCGAAGGCCCGGGCCAGGGTGGCCGCATAGTCCGCCACATGGGGGCTTTGCTCCGAGAAGTCCACGGCGCACAGAATTTTTTCGATCTTGGCCATGTGTTCGCCTCCTTTTTTCCCGGGCCGGACGCGCCGGATAAAGTTTTTTCAAGGCGCGTCGAAAAGAGCAGCACGGGACCACATTTTGTATGCCCAATCCAGGGGAAATAGACAAGCCGCCGAACCGGGCCTATATTGGGGACATCCGGGCGGCCATCCCGGGCGGGGAAAATTCTTCCCCTCCCCAGAGATAAACTTCCAATGATTTCAGTGCAAAATCCTGCACACATGTTTGGCAGGATACTTGCTAGAAAAGAGCAAAACGTCGCAGCGAGGTGAAGGCCATGAAGATCACGCAGGAACAGATAAGCGCTCTGCGGCAGGCCGACAGCCAGGACCAATCCAGGACGACAGCGGAGGCCGGAGTCTTCGAAAGCCTGCTGAACCGGGAAGTCCAGGGAATCGAGGCACAGGACGCGGGCACGATCTCCGCGCCGCCCATCGGCGGCGGGTTGCATGAGATCGCCTCCCTGCTTCAGGCCCAGGGCGCGAGCCCGGCCCAGGATCTCACAGAAAAAGAGCGCACGGCCATGGAAAACGTGGATAGCTTGCTGACCGAATGGGAAAATTATGCCGACCAACTGGCGGGCGGCAGCCAGGAAGGCGGACTGCGCCAGGCCTACGGCGTGCTCGAGCACATCGAAAGCGGCGTGCAAAAGCTCAAGCAGGACTGGCCCGGCATGGCCCAGGACAATCCCGGCATGGGCTCCCTGGTCAATGAACTGGAGGTGATGGCCGTCACCGAAAAGATCAAGTTCAACCGGGGCGACTACATCTAGCCCCGTCCCCACGCCGCACACCGGTCCGGGGGCAGGGTTCCTCTGCCCACCCCCCGGACCGACAGCCCCGCGTCATCCGCTCCGCCCTCCCCTGCGCCCGTCCCTGCGGGCCGGGAGCGCCCTGCCCGGGTCGCCCCCCCCGCCCCTCGTTAGGTCCGCCCGTGCCTGCGGACCGGAAATTCACGGATGACCTCGTGACGCGCCCCGCCCGGGCCGAGCACGCTTTTGTACAGCACGAACCGGTCCATGCGGCACGTCGGCCAGAGGGCCCCGGCCAGATGGTCGGCCACGCCGCGCCAGCCGCCCCGGGCCGGGGCATCCTTTCCCTGGGCCGGGGCGTCCTTTATCCGGGCCACGGTCAGGTGCGGGGTGAAGGCCCGGGTCTCGCGGGGAAAGCCCAGGTCGGCCAGGGCAGTCTCCACGTTCCCGGCCAGTTCCCGGCAGGCATCCGCCCCGGCGGACAGCCCCACGGCCACCACCCGGGGCCGGGCCGGATTCGGGAAAAACACGCCGCCCCCGGGAGAGAGGTCGAAGGGCGCAAAGTCCACCTCAGCCAGGGCCGGGATGAGGGCCGAAACGCCCATGGGGCCCTCCAGGGGAACGTCGCCTAAAAATTTCAGGGTCAGATGCCAGGTTTCGGGCCGGATGGCGGCGAGCCTGGCCGGGGCGGCCCGGTGCAGGGCGGGCAGAAGTTCGGCCAGGGCGGCCTTTATGTCCTTTGGCAGGGGCAGGGCCACGAAGGCCCGCACGGGCGTTGGCAAAGGCATGTCCGACTCCGGTCCGGCGTGCGCCCGGGGTGCCGCGCATGGGCCAGGGGCGGACGCCTCAGCGCGTCGCGGCAAGGGGCACGGTGAAATAGCGTTCCACGATCTCGTCCACCACCACGTCCGGCTTCTCGGCCAGGATCAGTTCCCGGTCGAAACGGCGCGGAGCCTGCGCCGTGGAGGGAAACGGCCACTGGTAGACCACCCGGGAGAAGTGCTCGGACAGAAAGGGAAGCAGATCCTGGCCGAAGGAATCCCGGAAGATCACGGCCCGGGGCAGGCCCGAGCCCGGCCGTTCGAAGACATCGGCGGGATTGACGTCCCGTGGCCCGGCAAGCCCTGAGGCGTCCCCGCGCACGGCCTGGAAGCCGCCCTTGGGGACCAGGATGAACTTGTCCTCGTCGAAACAGTCGCCAAGGCCCAGCATGGCCGCCAGATCGCCGCCCACCCCGGGCGCGGCGACCGTCTCGAGGTCCGCCGGAAGCGTCGTGTCCAGGCCGGGCAACTGCCTGGCCAGCGCCGCCAGGATATCCCCGGCGGCCGCCCGGGCCCCCACCGGGGTCCAATGGCTGTCCGTGCGGTAATAGGCCTGGGCGGTCTTTTTGAGGTCGAGCAGCAGGGGGCGCAGATCGAGCACGGCCACCCCCGCCCCGGTCAGGGCCGCCAGCAACTGGTCCGTGCGGGTCGCCGGGCCCACCTGGTTGTAGCGCGCGGGCAGCTTTTCGGGATAGATGGTCTGTTTGTTGGGGGCCAGGACCACCAGGTAGGGGATGCCGCGCGCCGCCAGCCAATCCCGCCGGGCCGCGAATTCCGCCGTCCAGGCCGCAAGCTCCTGCGGGGTGAAAAGCCGCGTGCCCCGGTAATCCTCCACCGTGTTCAGTTCGGGGTTCTCCCGGGCCAGAAAAAGCCACCCCCCGGGACCGGCCACCACGGAAAGGTCCGCCGTGGAAGAGCCAAGCAGGCAGTAGTTCAGATAGTTTTCATATTTGACCAGGAGCTTGCGAAACCCGAAGGCCTTCTCCAGGTAGCCGCCGCGCAGGATGTTGAAGGCCCGCAGCACCCCGGCCGGGCCGTGGCCCTCAAAGGGCGACGGTCCGGGCCCGGCCTCCATGACGTTGACCTCCGGGGCCACATGGAACACGGCGTCGAAAAGCGGCAGGCAGATGAGGCACACGAAGAGGGCGGCCCCGAGCAGGTGGATGGCCCGTGCGGGCCGGGAGACGGGCAGTACGGTCATGGGCGCTGTTCGCGGATGGCGCGGGGGTCTTTCTCGCGGGATTGGCGAGGTGTCCCGGATTCCATCACGTCTTTATTTTTCAAGATGTTTCCGGCTGCGGCCGTTTTCACGTCCAAGAGAGTACGTCCGTATTATTCGAAAAAATCATGCTTTCCGCGTGTTGTCTTGTACAGTTCAGGCCCGCAAGCTCCGCGGGCGCGACGCTAGAATTGGAAATAAATGAACGGGTTGTGGGTGCCGCTGGCCAGGGACATGACGCACAGGATGAAGATGGCCGGGGTCGCCACCAGGCTCACCACGGCCTCCAGGCCGTCGTCCAGGCCCGCCGTGCGGGGCTTGGAACGAAGCCCCTCCCGCCAGCCCTTGATCCAGGGGATGATGGGCATGGCCCCCACGACCCCGACGCACAGGGCCAGGATGACCTTGGGATTGACAAAAAGTCCCACATGCCATTCCAGGCCCGACCCGGTTCCGAACCCGGCCATGGCCTGGAGGTAGGCCAGGGCCGTGGACAGGTCGGCGGCCCGGAAAAAGACCCAGCCCACCATGAACACCAGGATGGTGTAGACATGGGCGATAAGCCCCGGCCCCTCGTCCAGAAGCTTCCCCAAGCGCCCCCGCTCGGCCACCAGGAAGGCCCCGTGAAAAAGGCCCCAGACGATGAAGCTCCAACTGGCCCCGTGCCACAGGCCGGTTAAAAAAAACACGATCACCAGGTTCAGGCGCACCCGGTTCGGGCTGCATCGGTTACCGCCCAGCGGGATGTACAGATAGTCCCGGAACCAGGTGGACAGGGAGATGTGCCAGCGCCGCCAGAATTCACGTAATGATCTGGAAATGTATGGATAATTGAAGTTCTCCATGAACTTGAACCCGAACATGTTGGCCAGGCCGATGGCCATGTCCGAATAGCCGGAAAAATCGAAATAAATCTGCAAAGTATAGCACAGGATGCCCAGCCAGGCCACGGGCGCCGTGAGCTGGTCCGGGGGGATGCTGAAAATCTTGTCCGCAGGCATGGCCACCACGTTGGCCAAAAGCACCTTCTTGCCGAGTCCGGCCACGAAACGGTTGATGCCCCTGGAGAAGCGGGCCATGTCCACGTGGCGGCTTATGAGTTGTCCGGCGATGTCCTTGTAGCGCACGATGGGACCGGCCACGAGCTGGGGGAAAAGCGAGATGTACAGGGCCGTATTGGACAGGGACATCTGGGGAGGGGTCTGCCGCCGGTAGATGTCCATGATGTAGGAGATGCAGTGGAAGGTGAAAAAGGAGATGCCGATGGGCAGGTGCACCTTGCCGATGAGGATGGGTGCGATGCCCAGTTCGGCCGTGAAGCCGTTGACGTTGTCCACGATGAAATTGGTGTATTTGAAGATGACCAAAAGGACGATGTTGAATCCTATGGCGCAGGAAATAGGCAGTTTGGATTCGGAACGCTGGTGCTCCCGGTAGACCCAGATGCCGAAATAATAGTTGGCCACGATGGACAAGAGCATGATGGCCACGTATTCGCCCTCGCCCCAGGCATAGAAGAACAGGCTGGCCGCCAGCAGCAGCCAGTTGCGCGCCCGGCCGAAGGACACCAGCAGATAATAGCTGGCCAGGACCAGGGGCAGGAAATAGAAGAGAAACGATGCGGAGCTAAATACCATAGGAGTCGCGGGTGCAGCCGGTTTTTTCGGTTGGAGGGGACGTGCGGTTCGCCGCGCGCGTCATGCCGGGGTGACCGCTCTTACCCAAGCGGGCCGGTTTTGACAACTCCCGCCCCCCGGCCATGGCGCACGCCTCCCCGGCCCGGCAGGGCATGGCCGCAGGGCGAAACGGACGCATCCGCAAGGCCGCAGGCCGCGCGCCCGCGCCTCCCCGGCAAGACGACGCCGGATGGCCCCAGGCGTCGGCGGGCAGGAAGCCGACGCACCGCGGCGGGGAAGCCGGGCGGCAACTCGCGCTTTGGTTTTTCCGGCCAAGGGGCTATGCTGCCTGTCCGGGCCACACGCCCGGCCAGCAGCGGCCTTTTTCCCGCCCACCACGGGGGACGATCTCATTGAGGCCGCCACATCCGGCAACACGAGGCATGCATGGACGATTCCGCACGGCTGCGCGACATTTTGCAACGGCTTCCCCAGGGCACGGTGTGGCGTCCCGTGCGCGACGCCTCGGGCGCGCTTCTGGCCGAGGGTTCGGGACTGGGGGAGGACGGCCTTTCGGACTACCTGCCCGGGGTGCGCTTTGCGGGCAGGACCGTGTGCGACCTGGGCTGCAACCTGGGATATTTCTCGTTTATGGCCGCCCGGGACGGGGCCGCCCAGGTGACGGGGTTCGACGTGGACCCCCTGGTGGTGGAGGGGGCCGCACTTTTGGCCGCCATGCAGGGCTACGGCAACGTGCGTTTCCAGGTGGCCGACTTCACGGCCAAGCCGCCCCGGGAACGCTTCGATCTGGTGCTGGTCATCGACTTCATCGGCCGGGGGACCATCGTCAAGGGCCGTCTGGACGCGGTGCTGGACGCCGCCGCCGCCTGCTGCCGGGAGGACATGCTCTTCACCCTGCGGCCCATCTATCCCCTGTCCGACCTGACCGGCGGCGATCCCCGCGCCCTGGCCGCCCGCTACGGCGACGCGTTCGTGCGCGACGGCCGTTTCCTCCTCCTGGACTACGTGGCCGCCCGGCTGCCGGACTTCACCCCCCGCCTGCTCACCCCGCCCGGTGACCCGGCCAGGCGTTTCAAGCACGCCGTGCTGTTCACCAAAACATGACGGGCCGCCCGGCGCATGTCCGGTCGGCCCGTCCGTTGCGGTCCTGGCCGCGCCTATTGGGCCGGGGCCGTGGGCGCGTCGATGGACATGTATTTCGTCTTTGAGCCCGAATCGCGGACCATGCCGCCGGGGTTGTCCGACAGATCGTCGGTCTGGGAGCCGCGCCCCGTGACCTCGAGGATGTTGGGGCCCTTGTAGATGATGAGGTTGCCCAGGACGTCGCGCACCTTGCGGGCGTCCACCTCAAGCTTGACGAAGGCGTTGCCGGACTCGTCCCAGCCCCAGCCCCGGTTGGGGCTGTTTAGGCCCGGGTTTGGCACGTAGGCCCCGAAGATGGCGGCGCAGACCTTGGAGCGGTTGACGTCCTTGGTCAGGATGAAGTTCTCCATGGTGCTCTGGCTTAAGATCTTCTCGCCCACAAGCAGCTTGGCCAGTTCGTCGTGGGCGTTGACCAGGGCCGCGCGCAGGGCCATGAGCGGCGGCCGCGAGGCCTGGGTCATGGTCCCGAAGCCGAAGCCCTCCACCGTGACCCCCTTGAAACGCACCAGATCGCCCACCACGTTGACCACGTCGCCCAGTTCGATGTGCCCGAAGCACAGGGCGATGTCCTTTTCCTTGTCGTAGATCATCTTGTCGATTTTTATGCCCTTGATGACCGCCGCCGCCTTGGTCTCGGCCTTGTAGCTGGGGTCTTCGGTCAGTCCCAGGCGGCTCTCGCTTTTGACCTTGTAGCCGATGACCGCCTCCACGATGTTGCGCTTCAGGTCCTGCTCGGCCATTTTTTCGCTCATAAGCTGCTTGTTCCCGGCCAGGGCCGCCTGGGCCGCGAAGACCAGGATCACCGCCGTGGCCAGAATTCCCGCTCTTTTCATGATCTTGCTCCTTATGCTGCCCGGCCCTAGAGGCCGAAAAAGCCCACTATTCGTTTCCAGACCCGCTGTACCCCTGCCCACGCGCCCCCGTTCCGGTCCGGTCCCGCCCCGCCCCCGGTCATGGCCGGGGGCGGCGGCGCAGGCGCAAAGGCCGGGGCCTCCTCCACGCGCCCTTCCCGGATGATCACCGTCTCCTTGAAGGGGGCGGCCATGGGGATGTCCAGACTGACAAGCTCCGACCGGCGGGGAACGGGCATGGGGGCCAGGGCCAGGTCGATGGCCTGGGTTCCGGCCGCGCCCTGCACGTGTTCGGGCCTGCCCGGGGGCGCGCCCGGCGCAAACGGCGTCACCCGCACGGCGTCCACGGCCACGAAAAGCTTGGACGGATCCTTGGGATCGGGCCGAAACCGGGCCTCGAACTCCACAGCGCCGTCCCGGGGAATCTTGCCCTGCTCAACCAGGCGTTCCAGCACCTTGTCCCGGACCTGGCGGCGTCTGGCCGCCCATTCGTCCATAAGGGCCTTGTTGCCGCCCACCGCCGCGCCCTGTCCCGCCTGTCCCGCCTGGCCCGCCTGGCCCGTTTGGGCTGCCGGGGCCGGTTGGGGCGGTTGGGCCGGTTGGGGCGGTTGGGCCGGTTGCGCCGCCGGAGTCGGCTGGCCGCCCCCTGCGCCGGTCTGGGCGGCGGCCGGAACCGGCAGGCCCAGCACGGCCGACACGGCAAGGATCGAAACGATTTTTTTCATGGCCTGCATGCCTTCGCGTCCCGGCCCGGCTACTGGGCCTGTCCGGAACCCGTCTGGGTGTTTTCGGGAGCGCCCGGGGCCGGGGCCGTGGGCACGTCCAGGCTCATGTACCTGGTCTTGGAGCCCGAGTCGCGGATCATGCTGGCCGCGCCCGATCCCTCCTGAAGCGGGGTCAGGTCGTCCACCTGGGAGCCCCGTCCCGTGACCTCCAAGATGTCCGCGCCCTTGTAGATGATGAGGTTGCCCAGGATGTCCTGCACCTTGCGCGGGTCGAGTTCGAGCTTGACGAAGGCGTTGCCGGATTCGTCCCAGCCCCAGCCCCGGTTGGGACTGCCCAGGCCCGGGTTGGGGATGTAGGCCCCGAAGATGGCGGCGCAGACCTTGGCCCGGTTGATGTCGTCCGTGAGCAAAAAATTCTCCATCTTGCTCTTGCTTAAGATCTTCTCGCCAACCAGCAGGGCCGCCATCTGGTTGTAGGCGTCGAGCATGGCCGCGCGCAGGGCCATAAGCGGCGGCCGGGCGGCGTCGGTCATGGTCCCGAAGCCGAAGCCCTCCACCGTGACGCCCTGGAACCGCACCAGATCGCCCACCACGTTGACCACGTCGCCCAGGTCGATGTGCCCGAAGCACAGGGCGATGTCCTTTTCCTTGTCGTAGATCATCTTGTCGACCTTGATGCCCTTGATCACGGCCGCCGCCTTGGTCTCGACCTTGTAGCTGGGATCCTCGGTCAGGCCCAGACGGCTTTCGCTTCTGACCTTGTAGCCGATGACCGACTCCATGATGGCCCGCTTCATATCCTGCTCGGCCATCTTCTCGCTCATCAGTTGCCTGTTGCCGGCCAGGGCCAGGGCGGGCAATAGCCACGCAGCCAGCAGCACGGCCAAAAACAGGGGGAACGCGGTGTCACGTTTCATGGCTGTCCTCGCTTGCCTTGTTCGTCAGGGGGGTCGGCGACAACCGGCCTGCCCTCATTGATCGTCACGGTCTCCCGCACCGTCCCGGCCACGGGCACATCCAGGTTTTCCAGGGCAACGTAGTGGGACATATCCACCGGGGCGAAGGCCCGGGCCATGTCCCTGGCCGCGTCGTCGCCGCCGGGCGTCCCGGCGTTCCCCGAACCCGGATGCGGCGTGATGGAAAGGGTCTCGATCCTCACCCGCAGCCCCGCCTGGGGGCCGGGGGCAGGCACGGCCTTCGCCGTGAAGGACACCGTGCCGCTTTCCGGCAGCATCCCCTTGCCGCGCAGGATCTCGAGCACCTCGTCCCGGATGCGCCGCCGCTGCCTGCCCCAGACCTCGAGGAGTTCGGCATTGCCGCCCGGGGCCTCAAGGACCGGAACCGGCGGGGGATCGTCGGGTTGCGACCCGGCCGGGAGGACCGTGGCCAACACCAGGGTCAGGGTCCAGGCCCATGTTTTCGCCTTCATCTCCGCCTCCCGGGGGCCGCCGAACCGTTTTCGCCCGAGCGTCGCAGGGACCGGCCATCCTGTCCGGGAGGCCCCGCCCAAAGGCGGGGCCCTCGGAATGCGCCCCCGGTCCGGACGCCTGATCGCGACTCGTGTTGCGCTAGGCAGCTTCCGTTATGCCGCAACGAGCAGCAACACCTTGAAGGTCTCATTTTTTTCACAGAAAACATGCCTGTTTTCTGTGAACGCCTCACTAGAACTCGCTGGGATCAATGGCCTTGCCGCCGCCCTTGAAGGACTTTTCAATCCGGGGCTGGGGCGCGGGCTTGCCCGGTCCCTTGCCGCAGGCGCGCTTGGCCTGGTCATAGCCCTGCCGGGCCGGGATGGACCCCGGATCGAGCTCCAGGGCCCGGGTGAACATGGCCAGGGCCGCAGGGCAGTTGCCCTCGGACATGTAGATGTTGCCCAGATAGTAATAGACCTGGGGGTTGGTGGAATACATGGCCCGGCACTGCTCCAGTTCGCGCCTGGCCTGGAAATAGTCGCCCTTGGTGTAGTACAGGACGCCCAGGGCCTCCCTGGCCCCCAACAGGCCCGGGTTGTAGCGCAGGGCGGTGACCAGGGAGTCCTCGGCCTTGCGCAGCATGTTCTGCTTGATGTAGCACAGGCCAAGATAATAGTGGGCGTCGGCCATGGACGGGGCCATGGAGGCGGCGGTTTCGAAGTACTGCGTGGCCTGGACGAAATCCTCGGCGGTGAAGGCCTGCAGGCCCATGTCGTAGTACTGCTGGGCGGTGTAGGCGGGATAGGGTTCTTCCACCTGCTTCTTGCACCCCATGGCCAGCATGGAGATGCACACCAGGGCTGCCAAAGCACAAGCCATGCGGATCTTCATGGTCTTTCTCCTTTTTTTCGGCGCGATGCGCCTGGATTGTCGTCCCTACTTCATCTTGTCCAGGTCCTGGACGCACCGCTGCACCAGCCGCTGGGTCATGGTGTCCAGGGTCACCTGCTTGGCCTCGGAGCGCGAAATGCCCAGCGCGCCGCCGCCCGACGAGCCCATCTCCATCTTGTCCTCGAAATATCCCGTGGCCTTCTGCTCGCCGGTGTTGGCGTCGAGCACCTTGTAGCGCATGCCGATGATCCAGATGCCCGTGGCGTCATGGGCGTGGATGGAGCCCACGGCCGCGCCGGTGCCCACGCCGGCCGCCCAACTGTTGGTGGCCGACCCCACGGCTGTGCCGGCGATGGCCCCCAGCCAGGCCCCGTTGAAGCTGGTCTTGACCTCGGCCACGGGCTCGGCCTTGAGGATGTCGAAACGGACCAGCCAGTTGGTGGCCTGGAACTTGCCCTTCTTGAACTTTTTAAGCTGCGTGGCGTCGCCCAGGTTGGCCGCGATCTCCACCTCCTGGAGCATGGGGCCCAGGTCGGACCGCTCCAACACCTGGAACCTGGCCTGCCCCAGTTCGAGCTCGGCGTAGTCGGCGATGTTGTTGGCCCCGATCTTCTGGGTGTACGTGGCGTTGGCGCTCTTGATGTCGCCCGGGATGACCACCACCACCGGCCCCGGCCTGTCCGAATAGGCGACGGGTTGATACAAGCTCTGGTCGGCGATCTCATTGGCCCGCTTGGACGACGTCTGGCAGCCCGATGCCGTGACCAGCGCCAGCGCGACCACCATCATCAGTAAGACTCTGCCCCTCATTTCCCTCTACCTCCTCCGGTTTGTTTCCTGGTTGTGCGACTGCCGGACCCGGTCGTGACCGCGCCCCGGACCGGCCTCTTTTTCGAATCACGCCCCGCAAGGGCACGTCCCGGGGCGCCCTAAAAATTCTTCACGGCGTCAAGCCCGGTGGTGCTCCCCTGCTGCGGCTCCTCGGAAAGCCTCTTGATGATCTCCGGCGACACCTCGGCCACCTTCTGCATGGTCTCCTCGGACTTGATGATCTCCTTCAAGCGGGCCGGGGCGGCCGTACCCAGGGCGGCCGGGGCCACGGTGTTGAGCTTTTCGGTCAGGGCCGCCGCATCCAGCGCGGCGGAATACTTCAGGCGCACCACGTTGCCCTTGGCCGACTCCAGGGAGAAGGCCCCCTGGCCCACCTTCTGGTTCAACGGCTCGATGATGGCGCTGACCAGAAGATCGTTGAAGTTGCCCCGGGAACCGGTGAATTCCACCTCGTAGAGCGACAGCCCGGTCTTGTCGAACTCCCGGAAATCGATGTTGAGCACCGGCCGAAGCCCGATGAACTCCTTGCGCAGAAGCTGGCCCAGGTCGTAGCTGGGCAGTCCCGCCACCTCGAGCTGGAACATCTTGGACGGGGCCTGCAGGTGCTCCTCGAAAAACTCCCGGGAGAACTCGCCGCCGATCATCCGCCCGATCTCCTCGATGGCCTGGTCCTCATCGGCCCAGCTCTGCTTCTTGGGCACCTTGTTGTTGAAATAGATCTCCTCGCCCGTGTGGTTGTCCATGCATTTGACGCTCCAGGAGGTGAGCACGTACTTGGTCACCGTGAGCCCCGAGGCCGGCAGCCTGGCGCTGACGGTCTTGAACTTGGCCTCGCCCATGATGGAGAAGTCCGCCGCCTTGGGGGCCGAGGCCGTCAGGGTGGCCTCCACGGCGTCGCCGTCGGTCTTTTTTTCAAACCTGGCCTTGAGCTGGTCCACGTGCTCGTCGGACCACACCCGGTAGCCGAAGCTTTTGATGCGCTCCTTGAGCACGTTCTCGGCGATTTCGGAACGTTCGGTCACCACGTCCGGGCCGCGCTCGGCGTCGCGGATGAAGATGGCCACGGAGACCCTCGGGTTGCCGTATTCCTTGAGCAGCGCCACCCGCTCCCCCCGGGACATCTCGGCCAGGGCCTCGGTGATGGGCACCACCGACACCTCGGCCTTCATGAGCATGTGCGCGAACCCGTCCTCGCCGATCCAGGGCTCGGATTCCTTGATGACCCGCTTGATGAGCCCCTGGGAGCGCGACAGCACCCGGTCGCTGATCAGGGTGTAGTTCTCCACCAGGGTGGAGGTCTCCACGTAGGCCCCCACGGCCTTCTCCAGGATCTGGGACTTGGCGTCGCGGCGCAGATCCTCGATCATGAGCGCCTTGTCGCGCTTGTAGGCGTCGGCATTGGGGTCGGCCAGGCCCTCGGCGGTGATCACGATGAAGGCGTCTTTTTCCTCGGCGGCCGGGGCGGCCTGGATCTCCAGGGGCTTTTTGGCGGCCTTGTCCGCCGCCGAAACCGGGGCGCACAGCCAGACGCATCCGGCAAAAAGGGCCACGACAAGCCCCGCCAGGGCCTTCATTTTGCAAAGTCGCTTCATGGAGTCATCCCCTCGTTATCTGCCCCCTCGGGAGCAGTAGTCGGCGTACAGTTGGGCCACGGCCGGTCCGGCGCTGTCCTTGACCAGTTCCAGGGCCACGCCCAGGACGTCCTGCCCGGCCCAGGACTCGGCGCTGATGGTCTGGCTGGAAATCACCCGGCCCCGGCCGTCGGTGAGGGTGAGCAGAATGGTCACGGCCACCTCGTTGGCGTTGACCATCAGGTTCTTGCCGCTGCGGCTGCTGATGATGCCGTTTAAGAAAAACGAGGCCCCCATGCGGCCCGAGGCGGCGATGGCGGCGTCGGGGTCGTTGTTCAATATGGCCCGCATCTCCGCCGCCGCGATCTGGGCGTTGATCTGGGACTGGGACACGGTGTTGAGTCCCATGGCCGCCAACTGCCGGTTGAACTCCTGGTGCAGCAGGCCGTGGCTGCCGCCGGTCTGCAGCTTGCCGGAATGGCGCTCGGCGATGAGCACGGCGATCTTTTTGCCCCGCAGGCTCTCCCGGCAGGGGGTGGACATGTTGGCGTACATCTGCGCGGCCTTGGCCTGGCTCTCCCGGGCGTCTCTTTGCGACTCCTCGGAAAAGGAAAAAGCCCAGGCCTGCCCGGCCGCGACAAAAAGAACCAACGCAACAAGCAAACAGGCCACGTTTTTCATGTCTTTTCCCATAGCATACCACGGTGGAGCACACATTTTCCGCATGTCGCGAAACTCTTTTTCACATTTTTTTGAATAGATGAAGGGGGGGTCCCTGTCAATGCGCGCTCCGTTCCACACCTGCCGCCCCCTGCTGCCGCCGGGGCGCAACCCATGCCCCTCCCCCCGGCGCATGGCCCTCCAGTGACCCGGGCAGGCCCTTTCCTCCCTGCCTAGCCAGGAACGTGCCAATTTTTCGTCCGTTTCCATCGGAAGCAACCACCTCATATCGTTTATTCTTTTTTCAGCCTCCCGGACCGCGTCCCCTGGGCCGCACCCGGCACACGACATCTTCGCATTTTCCCGATATTCCGTCACGACCACGCGGCACAGCGCCCTTGGCCATGGCCCGGATGATCGGTCCGTTCGTGCGCTCCCCACATCGGTCATATTCCTTACTGGTCAGTGGCAGACCACGCGGCACGGCCTGCAGAGGGACGGCGGGCAGGCGGCCTTCCCCGTCCCTCCCGGTCCCTCCCGGTCCCCGCCGCTCCCGCCGCTGCCGCCGCTCCCGCTGTTCCCGCTGATCCCGCTGATCCCGCTGATGACAACCTCCCCCTTTCGGGCTAGTTACGGCAATGGAGGCGTCATGAAAAAAACCATTCCCCTGGCCCAGCGCATCATCGTCGCCCTGGACGTTCCCGACGCCCAGACGGCGATCTGTCTGGCCGAACGGCTCGGCGAGAAGGTGGACTTCTACAAGGTGGGGCTGGAGCTTTTTCTGGCCGCCGGGTTCGCAGTGCCGGACCGGCTGGCCGCCATGGGCCGCAAGATCATGCTGGATCTCAAGTTCCACGACATCCCCGAGACGGTGAAACGCGCCGTGGCCAGGCTGGCGGACCACGACATCGCGCTTTTTACGGCCCACGCCGCCCCCGGGGTCATCGGCGCGGCGGCCCAGACCAAGGGCCGGGCCGGGCTTTTGGCCGTGACCGTGCTCACCAGCCACGACCCGGGCGAGACCCGCAGCATGATGTCCGGCGGCGAGGTTCTCGGCGTGGGCAGCCCGGAACCGGGCGAGGACTGGGTGGCGAACCTCGTGCTGACGCGGGCCCGCGACGCCCTGAAAAGCGGCGCGGACGGGGTGGTGTGCTCGGGACGCGAGGCGGCGCTTGTGCGGCGGGAGCTTGGCGGGGAGTTTTTGATCGTGGTCCCGGGCATCCGCCCCACCGGCCACGCCCCGGACGACCAGCGCCGGGCCGTGACCGCAGCCGAGGCCATCCGGGCCGGGGCCGACCATCTGGTGGTCGGGCGGCCCATCACCCGGGCGGCGGACCCCCTGGCCGCAGCCGAGGCCCTGCTGGCCGAAATCGCCATCGCCGGAGGATGCGTCTTCGAGGAGGCCGGGGCGACGGGAAAATAGGCGGCGCACCGGGCACGCGGTCCCGGGCGATCATGGACGCGGCCTCAGGGCTTGGCCGAAAGCGCGGCCTTGATTTTGTCCACCAGATATTTTTCAAGCTCCCGGCCGTCCTTGCGCAGCCGCATGAGCTCGGATTCGAGCACGCCAAGCTTGGACTCCAGGGCCTGGTTTTTTTCCCGCAGGGCCTCGATCTCAGCCGCCATCCCCGGCCCGTCCCCACCCGGGAGGGCCGCCTCCGGGGTCGGGCGCTCCCGCAAAAAGGCCGACAGCACCCGGGCCATCTCCCGCCCGAACACCGCCGCCACCTCCTCCAGGCCCGGCCCGGAGGCCAGTCCCGGCGCAGGCGCGGGACGCTTCGCAGCCGGTGCGGAACCGGCCGGGACGTTGAGCGGAAAGCGACCGGCCAGGTCGGCCTTGACCTCGTCCACGGACAGCCCCCGGGCCAGGCCAGCGGCGATGACCCGGAAAATCTCCAGGGCCTCGGGCCGGAAGCGGCGGCCCCGCCCCTCACCGAGGCTCGGCAGGTGGTCGTGAAACCGGTTTTTCCAATAATGCAGGGTGGATTCCGGGACATCCAGCAGGCGGGCCATGGCCGCTATGGAATACAGGCGCGTGTCGGGCACGGATCGGCTCCGCGTTGAGGTCGGTGGGGCCGGGCGGCTGACGCGGCAGGGGAACGCGCCGCCCACCATGGAGAAACACGACCCCGGCGTCGCGGTCAAGTCGCGCGGTCCAGGCCCGCCCCGCCTTCCCCGGGCAAGACGGCCCCTCGCTTTGGCCGAAAAAAATTTACGTCTCCCCCCACATTCCCGCTTGCCAAGGCAGGGGGGTTCGGCTAGATACCACTGCTCGGGCCGAAGTGGTGGAATTGGTAGACACGCTAGGTTCAGGGTCTAGTGGTCGCAAGGCCGTGGGAGTTCGAGTCTCCCCTTCGGCACCATCTTTTCAGGGGTTGCAGCGTAACGGCTGCAACCCCTTTTTCGTTGTGCTCCCGGCAAAACGCTGGCCCGACGAACAGGGCGCCCCTGCGCAGCGGCCGCATCGAAGGTGAAGCAACCGGATTGCGGACTGCCTTCGCCGCAGGACGTGTCCGCCCCGGCCGGAACCACCTCACGCCCCAACCGGGACCACGTCAGCGGCCGTCATCCCGGTCGGCGGGGATGAGGCATGACCTTCCCGGAAACGCCAGAACGCAAAGGGGCCATGCGAGCGGTTCCATTCCCCTCGCACGGCCCCTGATTCCTGATTGCCATGCCGTGGTTTCTGTTCCGAACCCCGGATCCCTCATAGCGTAAGGCTGCGGCATCCCTTAATCGGCAAGCAGCAGCAACTCCGTGGCTCCAGGCAGAGCGCCTGCAGGGGCACCGACAGGGGCCCCGACGCCGATCACCCAGTAGCCCACGCTCCTGACGTTGGGCCCTGGAGTCTGCACGGTGTTCACCAGCGGCCCGTTGCCGAAACGGTCGCTGAAGGGAACGCCGTACACGGTGTTGCCCGAAGAGGTCCAGATCACGTCCGCATACCGGTTGTAGTGACCTGTGTCGGTTTGTATCTGGGAAAAGCCGACCCTGGGATCGAGCGTCCACCATTGCTGGCTTTCCATCTCACCGATGGGCTTGGTCACGCCGCCTTGCGTGGTTCCCTGGACGGTGCTGCCGAAATATCCGCCGAGCAACCCGGTGGTGAGTTCCCCTATGGCCATGCTCAAGGTCGTGTCGTAGGCGTGGAGATCCTGAAGCGACTTGTTGGAGTTGATATTATGCGGCTTGGTCGGGTCCGCCAGGGTATTGATGCAGAACGTCTGAAACTTCTCCCAGTCAGAACCAAGAGTTATTGCGGTGTTGCCGACCGTCCATCTGCCCGTTTTATCATCATACATCAGTTCTGCGGCCTGGCCATAAATGGCCTTGTTGAAGCTCGCCTCCGTATGTTTGCCGGTCAGCGGGGACAGGGTGATGCTGACGTCCGTCCAGGCGCCGTTGTCAGGCAGGGGGGGGTTGCCAGCCGCGACAGAGGCTGGATTGATGACAGACGCCGTGACCTTGCCGCTGGCGGTGATGACGCCATTGTCGTTGGCGGTGGCCGTCATGTCGATGCCGAACGTGTATGTCCGCGTGGACGACCAGGCCGGGGAGCCGAAACCGTTGCTTCGTATCAACTGGGTTTGGGTTCCGTTCAAGGATATCGCATAGGACAGGAAGGAAGGCCATGGGTTTGGGGGCAACCAGGTATTATTGGGGTCATATTTGGACGGCCCGATATAGCGGAGGATTTGTCCATGGACAGTCTTTTTTGCGGAAGCGCCGCCTCCGGCGGACTTGATCAGGCTTTCGATCTGGAGGGCCGTTGTGTTGCCATAGCCCGTGCTTTGCAATACGGGTTCCGACGGGTTCGTCAACGGACTATTCTGGTAGCTGCGGATGCTCAGCGGCGCCGTAAAGCAGTCGATGTTCGTCAGGTTGCCCTGATCGCCGGTATTCGGCATGCCCCGTGCCGTGAGTTCGAACTGCTGGTACCTCTGCAGGGTGTCGAATACGGATGGCGCGGTCGTCAGGTAGTTTGCCCCGAGGCTCGGGTCATCATAAAACAAAAAGAACACGCCGCTGAGCGAAAACGCCACGTTCAGGCCCTCGGCGCCGATGTCCGAAAGTTTGACCGGATTCGACATAAGATTGTAGACTGTTACTCCGCCGATTTGTTGCGACCCGAAGGTGATGGCCGACTGGCCATTGTTATAGGTCGCCCGAAATCTATTATCCGCGTCATTGCTGAACGGATCTTGAATCTGAAGCCAGACATCTCCTTTATACTTGCTGGTATCGAATATCACCCCCAGAGCCCATGCCCCGTGTGCAAAGGCCAGAATGCAGAAAAGCGCCAGAACGCCTGCAATCCAGGATCCGGCAGGTGACCGTTTGCACAATGGAAAATACCTGACTGTGGTGCTGATCGTCGGCTTGTCCATAGCGAGTCTCCACTGAGTTTGGCGCCCAACGGCATGTTGCGCACCACGATGATCATAATACTTTGCAATAGCAACCCATTACGCGACATCCCCGTACATCGCCACTCATCTCCAAGTGTACTTTTTGTATGCTTGATGCAGGCGCATGTCAAGCGCCCCGGCCACGCATTGCCACAACCACATGAATAGACCGATTTCCGTATCACACGGATTGACCTATCACCTGGAAGCCTGGGTGCATGTGGCGGACTCCTGATGAACGCCCTGAATAGATGGCGGACGTGTGACAGGGAACGCAACACGCCGCCCTGAATGCATCGGGTTGCCGCCATGCCTTGGTTGACGCCTGATGATACAACTTCTGAATGCTCACGACTGCGGTGCGGCGCGGCCATGCCGCATGGCCGTCATCGGGTTTCGCCGCCCTCCTCAACGGTCTGCGTCCCTGGGCGGCCGCTGATCGTGTCGTTCCCGGACACATTGCGGAACAGGACATCACAGCTCTTGATGACCTCGGGGGCATGGGGAACGTGCTGCCTGGCGGTCGACGGCTACCGGGAGCGGGCGAGGAGATGCCCCTGTCGGCCAGCAGGAAGACACAGCGCCCGCCTGGAGCATTTCAGGGCCGCCAGGTCATGAGCGACAGCAATGCAGCGCCTGACGCCGCCAGCCGGATCGATTTCACCACCCCGGGGGCCATTGACAAACCCGTTGCCGGGGCATATCTGCTATTTGGCGATTTGGCCAAGAGGATGCCATGCAGGAACTAAAGATTAAAAATCGGCCCCCCCGGGAGGCCTTTGCCGAGCGGGCCCGGGTCATCAAGGCCCTGGCCCACCCCTCGCGGCTTTTGATCGTGGACGAGTTGTCGCGCGGCGAGCGGTGCGTGTGCGAGCTGACCGAGCTTGTGGGCCACGACATCTCCACCGTCTCCAAGCATCTGTCGCTGCTTAGGCAAAGCGGCATCGTGGCCGACGAAAAACGTGGCCTGCAAGTGTTTTACCGGCTGACGACGCCGTGCGTGCTGAATTTTTTCGCCTGCATCGAGTCCGTGATCCGGGCCGGGAAGCCATAATTTTTTTGAGCTTTACTTGGCGATTTCGCCAACAATGAACGAAAGGATTGTCCCATGATCGAATGGCGCGAGGAATGGAAAAAACTGGCCTGGATTGCGGCGATTTTTCTGGCCTGCTTTTATCTGCCCGTGGGCAGCCCGAGGTTTGACAACGCCCTGCTTGAGGCCTTCTATCTGGTGAAGTGGTACGCCCAGGAGCACGTGCTGTTGTGCCTCGTCCCGGCCTTTTTCATCGCCGGGGCCATCGGGGTCTTCGTCAGCCAGGCCTCGGTGATGCGATATTTAGGCCCCAAGGCCAACAAGGTTCTGGCCTACGGGGTGGCCTCCTGTTCGGGCTCCATCCTGGCCGTCTGCTCCTGCACCATCCTGCCGCTTTTCGCGGGCATCTACCGCATGGGCGCGGGCCTGGGACCGGCCTCGGCCTTCCTCTATTCCGGCCCGGCCATCAACATTCTGGCCATCATCCTCACGGCGCGCATCCTGGGGCCGGAGTTGGGCATCGCCCGGGCCGTAGGGGCCATCGCCTTCAGCGTGGTCATCGGACTGGCCATGCATTTCATCTTCCGCAAGGAGGAGAAGGCCAAGTGTGCGGCCATGGCCGAACTGCCCGACGAAAAACCGGCCCGGCCCCTGTGGCAGACCGCCCTCTATTTCGCCACCATGGTCGGCATCCTGGTCTTCGCCAACTGGGGCAGGCCCGACGAGGCCCAGGGCTTCTGGCACATGATCTATGCCGCCAAGTGGACCATCACCTCCTTTTTCGCCGTGGCCCTGGGGCTGATCCTGGTTGTCTGGTTCAAGATGTCGGCGGGCAAGATGGCCGTCGCCGCAGCCCCGGCCGTGGCCCTGGGCATCGCCTTTCCGCAGGAGCCGTCCATGGCCTTTACGGTCGCCGTGGTGGGGCTGTCCTTTTTCATCAGCCGCGACGAGGACGAGCTTGGGCAGTGGTTCAAGTCCTCCTGGGACTTCGCCAAGCAGATCCTGCCGCTTTTGCTCTTCGGCGTGCTCATCGCGGGCGTCCTGCTGGGACGGCCGGGCTACGAGGGACTCATCCCGTCCGAATGGGTCAGCCGGGCGCTGGGGGGGAACTCCCTTCTGGCCAACTTCGCGGCCTCCTTCGCCGGGGCGTTTATGTACTTCGCCACGCTGACCGAGGTGCCCATCGTGCAGGGCCTGATCGGCAGCGGCATGGGCAAGGGCCCGGCCCTGGCCCTGCTTCTGGCCGGACCGGCCTTGAGCCTGCCCAACATGCTGGTCATCCGCAGCGTCATGGGCACACGCAAGACCGTGGTCTTCGTCTGCCTGGTGGTCGTTTTGGCCACCATCAGCGGGTGGTTGTTCGGGGCGTTGTAACCGTCGCCACACACCATAACGACATGGAGGACATGACCATGGCTCAAGAGAAAGACTGCGCCTGTTCCACGGCCCCCAAACTGATCTTTTCCTGTTCCGGCGGGGCCGATGTGGGGGCCGTGGCCGACCGGGCCGCCCGGCGGCTGACCCGGGACGGCGTGGGCAAAATGTTCTGTCTGGCCGGAATCGGCGGCCGGGTCAGCGGCATCGTCAAGTCCACCGAGGCCGCGTCGAAAATCCTGGCCATCGACGGCTGTCCCCTGGACTGCGCCGCCAAGACCCTGAAAGAGGCCGGTTTCGCCGATTTCGTGCATGTCCGGTTGACGGATCTGGGCTGCGAAAAGGGCAATACGCCGGTGGATGACGAGCGGGTCGCGGCCATGGCCCAACAAATCACCCCGCTTTTTTCGGAGTAGCCCCATGAAAACGCTGGCCGCCCGATTTCCTGCGACGGTTGTTCTGGCCCTGATGCTGACGGGAACCCTCTTTCTGGCCGCCTGCGACAGCGCCGAGGCCCCGAAAGGCTCCGTCTTCGAGACGGAACTGGCCGCTTCGTCTCAGAAGTCCGGGGCGACGGAGACGGCGCAGAAAAACGACATCCAGGTTCCCGTGCCGGGCATGGTGACCATGGTGGACCTGGGGGCCAAGTCCTGCATCCCCTGCAAGATGATGACCCCGATCCTGGAAGAGTTGGAGAAGGAATACAAGGACCGGGCGGCCATCGTGTTCATCGATGTCTGGAAACGTCCGGACCAGACTCCGCTTTTCGGCATACGGGCCATTCCGACCCAGATCTTTTACGACAAAAACGGCAAAGAGGTCCGGCGGCACGAGGGATTCATGGACAAAGAGTCCATCGTGGCCGTTCTGGAAGGCCTTTTGAAACAATGACGCGGCAGTGGCCGCGAGTAAACCCACAAGGAGAACGATCATGGACATCAAGGTTCTGGGGCCCGGCTGCCCCAAATGCAAGGAAGTGGAGAAGCTGGCCATGGACGCGGTGCGGGAATCCGGCGTGGCGGCCAATGTGGAAAAGATTTCGGATTTGAAGGACATCATGAACTACGGGGTGTTCTCCACCCCGGCCGTGGTCATCGACGGCGTGGTCAAATCCGTGGGCAAGGTTCCCTCGAAGAAGGAAATTTTGTCCTGGATCAAACCGGCGTAACGCCAGAGGCCGACCAGGCCGCGTCGGCCGGGATGGACCTGCGGCCAGGGAAGCCGCCTCCCCGGGCCGCTTAAACAGGCCGGTGGATGCCGGTCCCGTAAGGACGATCATGGACCAATTCTTTCTGACCGTAAACCAATGGATGACCGGCGGCACGGCCATCGCCGCCCTGGGCTGTTTCCTCTGGGGCATGGTCAGCGTGCTGCTTAGCCCCTGCCATCTGGCCTCCATCCCGCTCATCGTCGGCTATGTCGGCGGGCAGGACGACTCGGTAAAGGGCCGCAGCGCGGCGCTGTATGCGGTCCTTTTCACCTTCGGACTGTTTGTGACCATCGCCCTGGTGGGCGTGGTCTGCGCGCTTTTGGGACGGATGCTGGGCGATATCGGCTCCTGGTGGACGATTCTCATCGGGATGGTCCTGGTCTGGGTCTCCCTGGACATGCTCGGCGTGGCCCGCTGCTCCATGTCCGGCAGCCTGATGGGGAAAATCCGCCTGAAAGGACTTTCCGGGGCCTTGGTCCTGGGCCTGGGCTACGGCCTCCTGTCCGGCTCGTGCACCTTCGGGTTCATCGCCCCCATCCTGGCGGTCATCACCATCCAGGACAAGCTGGCCACGGGCTTGCTTTTCATCCTGCTTTTCGGCATCGGGCACTGCCTGCCCATTGTGGTGGCCGGAAGCTCCACGGCCTGGGTCAAACGCATGCTGGCCAAAAGCGCCTTCCATGAAGCCAGCGGGCGGTTCCGGAAGCTGGCCGGGGGCATGATCGCCCTTTTGGGGCTGTATTTCATCATCCGACCCTTTCTCGAATCGTGAGGCGTAAAATGAATCGCGTACGAAACACGGTTGTCCAGTCGGGATACATCCTTGTGCTGGCGGTTCTGTGCGGACTGGGGGCAAATCTTGTCCGCCCCGACGGCCTGCCCATGGTCCAGGCCCAGGGGAGCGCCGTCACCCTGCCGTCGGATTCGGGGGAGATCGCCCTCAAAGACGCCCTGCTGCTTTTCGCCTCCAGGCGGGCGCTTTTTCTCGACGCCAGAAGCGGCTTTGAATTCGCCGACGGCCACATCCAGGGGGCGGTGAACGTCCCGGTGGACGATTTCGAACTGGTCTTCCCCAAACTCGCCGACCGGTTCGAGACGGTGGACGCGGTCATCACCTATTGCGACGGGGAGCGCTGTCCGCTGAGCACGGACCTGGCCAGGCTCTTGATGGATCGCGGCGTGAAAAACGTGTTCGTCTTAAAAAACGGCTGGTCCGTCTGGAACAATGAGCGTCTTCCGGTGGAAAAGGGCCAGCGGTTGGAGAGCCTTTTGGACCTTCGCGACAATCTGTGCGTGGAGTGCGCCAGGTGAAAGCGGTCGCCATGGCGCTTCGCGTGGTGGTGGCGGGCATCTTTTTATACGCCAGCTACGACAAGATCCTGCATCCGGCGGATTTCGCAGCCATCATCAAGGACTACCGCATCCTGCCGGACATTCTGGTCAATCCGGCGGCCATCATCCTGCCCTGGCTGGAGCTGATCCTGGGGGTGCTGCTTGTGACGGGGAAATGGCTGGAAGGCGCCCTGTTTTTGGTCAATGTGCTGATGCTCGTGTTTTGGACCGCCCTGATCGTGAACGCCGTTCGCGGCATTGACGTCGGATGCGGCTGTTTCTCGACAGCCAAGGACAGCGGCGGCGACATGGCCTGGTATCTTTTCCGGGACGGCTTTTTCGTGCTGCTTGGCCTTGCCGCCTGGCGTCTGTGCGTCTTCAGAAACAAGCCCGCCGCGCCATGATCGGGAAACGGCGCATCGCCACCACCTGACCAGGGACTGCCCAACGCCTGCGGCCTCGTGGCCACAGTGAAGGCCCCCTCTGACCGATGACAAAGCCCCGGCTTCGAAATGCCGGGGCCTTGCGCCGCCGCATGCAAACGAACTGTCCGTGATGCCTTGGGGCCCGGGGCCGTATTCGCCTTGCAGCCGGTTGCAGGCCTTCTCCATCTGGTCACCCCGGCTGGCCGCTTCCTTCAGGCCCCTGCGGCGGCCGCCCCTGGGCCGCCAGCCAGCAGTCGAGCATGGCGTCCGGACGCAGGAAAAGCGGGGCCAGATGCATCCGGCGCAGCACCAGCCGCCGGGCCGCCTCCCCGATCACCACCCGCTGCAACTGCGTCTCCAGGAACACGGCGTCCTCCACCTCCCGACGCGACAAGGGAAACCCCGCCTCGGCCAGGATGGCCACGGACAGGTCGAAGATGCTCCTGTTCCGGGCCTCCTGGCTTGATGCCGCGCTGTGCAACCGGCTTATGAGGTGGAACAGCCCCCGCAGCATGACGAATCCCAGGGGCGGCGGCGTGGCCGCGATCCATTCCAGGTCGAAGAAGCGAAACGAACCGTCTTCTTGGCGGATGGCGTTGAGGGGCACGGCGTCGACATGGTTTTTCGGCAGGGGCACGCCCAGAAGGCCCCGGGCCGTGGCCTCGGCCGGGGTCACGCGGGCCCGCTGGCACAGGTGGACGGCGAAGGGGGCGTACCAGTCGGCCAGATCGCGCAGGGTCCAGCCCGGACGGTTGATGCGGGCGATGCCGCCAGCGGCGAACAACTCCCCGGCGATCATGGGCTCGGTTTTGATGCGTTGCGTAATCGCTCCCTGGACCGGCGGCGCGTCGGGATACAGGGCGCGGCGCTCGAAGCGCAGGCCGCCGCTGTCCCTGATGAGGGTGGTCGTTTTGGCGAAGGCCCGCCGCCGGGCCGTGGAATAGATGTGGCACAGGACCTCAGCGTCCCCCGGGGCGGACGTGTCCGAGAGGCGCCCCCCCGTAGACGAGGCGACCAGGAAGGAATTGGCCAGATCCGGCAGCAGGCCGTTACGGTGGACCACCCCCCAGGCGCGCTCCTCCGAGAACAGGCGCAGGTACGCGGCCCCCTGGGACGGCGCGCCCGCCGTGAGGAAAAGGGCCTGAAGGCCCATGTCCCGGGCCGCCGCTCCGGCCTCGGTCACGATCATGGTCGGCATCTTGTAGTCGGGAAAGGGATAGAGAAAGCGGTTGGCGGCGAAACCGGCCCGGCGCAGCCGCCCGTCGAGTTCCAGACGGCCGAAGGTGACGGGCTGGCCCGGACCGTAGACGTCGTTGAGGCCGTAATACGGCGTGCCCAGGTGGTCCTCGGGGGCCCCGGCCAGATACTTCAGCCCCATCTGGTTCTCGATGGCGGTGACCAGCAGTCCGTCCTTGGCCAAAAGGGCGGCGGCCCGGTCCAAAAGCCAACCGACCCCGTCGCCGCCCGGCATGATGACGTCGCCGTATTCGAGAACGCCGATGAGGGTCACGGCGGCAAAGGGACCGGGCAGGGCGAAGCGCTCGATGGCGTCGGCCACCACATGCACGTTGTCCAGGTCGCGGCAGCGGGCGGCGGCCACGGCGGCCCGGGACGCGGACCCCTCCAGGGCCAGCACCTCAAATCCCTTCTCCCGACCCAGTTCGCCGAGATACCGGGTGATGGCCCCGCACCCCGCCCCGATCTCCAGCACCACGCCGCCCCGGGGCGCGAGGGTGTCCTCCAGGGGGCGCAACAGGTTCTGGCGCTCGTGGGTCAGATGATAGATGGCGGGCCAGTCGGCGGCAGCGGCGGCCAGTTCCATGGACCCCACGGCCACGTCGCGGGCCTGGCGCACCATGTCCAGGAGCCGCCGCTCCGTGTCCACGCCGTCGCTGTACCAGAATCCGTCGGCGTTGCCGGGCCGGATCCAAAACGTGCCGTCCGGGGCGGGGACGTAGGCCGCGCCGAGGGCCTCAGGCAGTCGCATGCCTGCTCCCCGGCCGCCGCACCGACGTCCGCCCGCCCGATCCTGGCGGGATGGGCCGGTTGCGCCGGAAGGCCGGACCGGACTCCCGGCCAGGCATCCGGCCGGTCGCGGGGGATGGCGTCGCCCTGCCGGGTCGCGGCAGGAGGCGGCGTGGCGGATGCGGCATGGCATGCTCCTGGTGCGGTCGGCCACGGCGGCGGCGAAGCGGAAAAAAAGCCGACCGGTCCGATCCCTGAAAAAAGTAGTCCAGCCAAGCAAGCATTGTCCAGTCCACGGCTTCCCCCGCGCCCGGGATTATCGTACACCAGGACCGAACACCCCTCTCGCGAGCGTGTCCGCGCCCGGCCGCGCCGCGACAGGGAACACCTCCGGAGGACGCCGTCATGCACGGTCCGCTTGGACAATGGTTCGTGCGGTTTCGGGTGGCCAATGACAAGGCCGAAGGCATTGTGGCCGAGATCGCCCGGGGATCGACCCCGGGGGCCGGGTTCTACGCCCTGATCTCCGCAGCCGCCCTGATCGCCAGCCTCGGGCTTGTGGCCAACAGCCCCGCCGTGATCATCGGGGCCATGCTGGTGTCCCCGCTTATGTCCCCCATCTTCGGCATCTCCCT
Organism: Desulfovibrionaceae bacterium; assembly: GCA_031082225.1. Lineage (GTDB taxonomy): Bacteria > Desulfobacterota > Desulfovibrionia > Desulfovibrionales > Desulfovibrionaceae > Desulfolutivibrio. Next base: position 29,746 of record JAVHLG010000031.1, read on the forward strand.
GGGCATGATCCGGGGCGACGCCTCGCTTCTGGGCAAATCCGTGCGGGCCGAGATCTCGGGCATGGCCCTGGCCGTGGCCTTCGGGGCCCTGTTCGGGCTTTTGCCGGTGATGGTCGAGGCCACCCCGGAGATGCTGGCCCGCACCCAGCCCACCCTGCTCGACCTCCTGGTGGCGGTCTTTGCCGGGTTCGCCGGCACCCTGGCCATGGTGGACGACCGCATCAGCCCGGCCCTGCCGGGCGTGGCCATCGCCACGGCCATCGTGCCGCCCCTGGCCACCTGCGGGCTGTGTCTGGCGACCGGGGCCACCCAGGGGGCCAGCGGCGCTTTCCTGCTTTTTTTCGCCAACTTCGTGGCCATCCTTTTGGTGTCGGCCCTGACCTTCCTGGCCGCCGGACTGGCCGGAGGCGGGGCCAGACGGGTGGCCGGGAACATGGCCGTGGCCATTCTGGGATTTTTGCTCGTCTCAGCCTATCTGACCAGTTCCCTGGCCTCCATCATCGCCGACCACCGCCAGGAGGAACGGGTCAGAAGCGCCCTGGAGACCGTCCTGGCCGAGGATCCCAACGTCTCCCTGGTGTCGGTGCAACGCAAGGACACAGGCGGCGGCGTGGACATCCTGGCCAGCGTGCGCGCCTCCAGGTATCTCGAACCGGGCCGGGTGGCGGAACTGGAGAAGGCCGTGGCCGAGGGACTGAAAAGGGACGTGCGTCTGGCCGTACGCTGCACGCTCAACAAGGACATCTTCCCGCCCGGCGGCGCGGTCATGGTGGCGGCCCCGTCCCTGGACGGGGCGCTTTTCACGGACAAGGCCCCCAAGGACGTCAAAAGGCTGCAGACAGCCGAACAGGCCCTGCGCGAATACCTCTCCGCTCGTCCCCAGATCCTGCTTATGGATGTGGATCTGGTGCACCTGGCCGACGAGCCGGTCGTGTTGGCCACCATGCAGAGCCCGCGCACCATGATCCCCCAGGAGGTCGCCGAGGTGGAGACCCTCCTGCGCCAGCGCCTGGGCGACGCCGACATCCGGCTGCTGGCCCGCTTCCTGACCCCGGAGGACATGGCCTCCGACGGCCGCATCCTATACGGCCGGGCCCACTTCGGCCCCCGGGACGAGGCGGCCCAGGCCGTGGCCGGGGTGGTGCGAAACGCCCTGGCCGGTCTGCCGGAACTCTTCGTGACCGCGCTGGACGTGGTGCGCCAGGGGCAGGAGTTCCTGGCCCGGGCCGAAATCGTGGGGGCGCGGTTGATCACGCCCAGTGAGATCAGCCAGATCGAGGCCCGGGCCCAGGCGGCGGCAGGCGCGACCGTGCGATTGGCGGCCTGGTCCCGGGTGGCGCTCATGGTCACGGATTCGCGGTATCAGCCCGTGGAGGAATATACCAGACAGCGCCTGGCTTCCGGCCAGGGAGAGGCGGAAGCGACGCTTCCGGCGCCGGATGCGCCATCAGCCCCAGTCGCGCCCGGCACGTCGGCTGCACAGGGCGCGCCTGGACCATGACCGGCGGTTCCGGATTCAACACATAAACCGGCGTATTCTTTCGAAATCGCTCATGTGGCGACATGGCGGAGTTGTGGCGCGTTCCGACACGCCGACAAAGGGATTCCGCACATGCCCGCGTTCACCATCATCCTCGCCCAATCCCCATCGGCGTCATGGCATCCGTGGCCTGTCCGCCACCATGTCAGCCCGGCCGGGCGAAGCGATGACAGCCATTTTCAACCTTCTCCGGCACGACGCCTCACCCCCGCTCGAAGCTGTAGTTGCCTTTGAAAAACTCCTCCACGTACCATTCGATCTGGCCGTCGTCGGCCAAAACCATGTCCAAAAGCCGCACCGACCCCAGGAGCCGACCGATGAGGTCCAGTTTCTCCTCCATCACGGGGCTGACGTATTTGGCGATGGTGCCCTTGACCATGTCGCCCTTCAAGCGCGTGCGCAGGCCGATGCGCTTGAGGATGGCCGCAATCAGCATGGCCCGCCTGGAGCGCCGCCCGATGTCCGCCGCGCCGCCCTTGAACGAAAAGGTGATGTAGTTGTCGTTGACGTTTAAGCCGCAGTAGGTGTCCACGGTGGCGAAGTGGTAGCCCAGCCTGGAATTGAAGTTCAGGTATTCCTTGGACACGGCGGCATAGTTGGGGCCGCCCATGCGCTCGTCCTGGGCCGGTCCGGCCATGGCCGACTCGGCCACGATGTTCATGAAGCCCTTGATATCCACGCCCACCGCCCCCACCCAGCGTACGTTGGGATGGGTCATGCCCTGGAGCAGGGCCCGAAACGGTACCGAGGAGATATCGGTCAGGGTGCACTCCTGGGTGCAGTGCGGCGAAAACCCGCCGCCGAGGTCCACGGCGTAGATGCGCATGGGAAGCGGCACCTTGACCCGCAGGGCAAAGGACTTGTCCACGCTGACTTCCTGGTTGATGTGAAACATCTCGCGCATGGACAATTCGTGGGCGAAGCGAATCACGTCGTGCAGGGTGCGGCAGTTCCCGGGGGTGAAATCCTCCCGGTCCGGGTCCACGAGATTTAAGATGGCGATTTTTTTCAGGGCCGAACGCGCGGTCTTGTAGGTGGGGCTGCCCTTCATGGGGTTGACGGGCTTTTTGCGCTCCAGGATCTGCTCCACCCGGCCGCCGTAGACCAACTTGCTTGTGGCGTCCACGGTGATCTCGGCCCCATGGGGGATGGTGGAGGTGCCGGAGCCGGTGCCCACCAGGGTGGGGATGCCGAATTCCCGGGCCACCGAGGCCATGTGTCCGGTGATGCTGCCCACGTCGGTGACGATGGCCCGCACCCGGCCCAGAAGCGACACGTAGCGGGGCGAGGTCTGGGGGGCGATGAGGATGGAGCCTTCCGGAATGTTGACCAGGGTGTGGTCCGAGGTGACCACGAAGGCGGGACCGGCGGCCTTGCCCCGGGCGGCCGTGCAGCCGCCGCGCAACAGCACCGGGAACCCGGGCGCCTCTTCGCCGGGCGCGGCGTGTTCGTCGGGGCAGGTGTCGTCTTCGCACAACAGATCCAGGTTCAGCGGCCTGGCCTGGAGAATGACCAGCCGCCCCTCGCGGTCCAGGGCCCACTCGATGTCCAGGGGACGGCCGTAGTGCCGTTCCAGGCGCAGGCCGTATCCGGCCAGGGTGGCGATCTGCTCTTCGGTAAGGCAGCGTTCGTTGCGGATGTCGGCGGGCACGGCCTCGGTCATAAGCCCGCTTTCCACGCCGCGCACGACGCGCGTCTGCTTGTCAGCCACGCGCACGGAGGTGGACAGAAGGGTCTTTTTCTCCACCTCGTAATAGTCCGTGGCCGAGGATCCCTCCACCGCCCCGATCCCCAGGCCCCACACGGCATTGATGAGGATGACGTTTTTGCGGGTGTCGTTGGGGTCGCGGGTGTACATGACCCCGCTGGCCGCCGCGTCCACCATGGTCAGGCACAGGGAGCTCATGACCACGTGGTCGCAGGGATAGCCCTTGCTGCGGCGGTAATAGACCGCCCGGGGGTTGAACACGCTGGCCACCACCTCCTTGTAGGCGGCGACGATGTCCTCGGGCCGGACGTTGAGCACCGAGGAATGCTGCCCGGCGAAGCTCGACTCCGAATCCTCGCTTAAGGCCGAACTGCGCATGGCCAGACGCACCCCGGGGCCGTATTCCCGCACCAGCTTGTCGGCCTCAAGGACCAGGGCCGACTCCACGTCCGGGGGCAGCGGGGCCTCCAGCACCAGCTTGCGGGCCTTTTCGGAGAGCTCCAGCAACTTCTCCGTGTCGTCGATGTTTAAGCCCCGCAGAAATTTCCCGGCCCGCTCGAAGATGCGGTTCTGGCGTAAAAACTGGTAGCAGGCGTAGGCCGTGACCGCGAACCCCCGGGGGGTGGACAGGTGCACCCGGTTTTTGACCTCGCCCAGGCTTGCGGCCTTGCCGCCTGTTTCCGAGGCGTTTTCAAGGCTCAGGCTCTCCATGGACATGGTGGGGGCCGTGGGCTCGATCTCCTTTTTGCGCACCAGCTCCTGCAGCAGACTGATGCCGATGCGCTCCACGGCGTCGAAGAGTTCGGGATAGCGTCCGTCGGACAGGGCGTTTAAGTCCTCGGCAATGTCATAGACCACCTTGAGCAGAAGCTCGGTGCGGTCCAGGATGTACTCCAGGGTGAAGGGCTTTTCCCCGTAGCAGATCCCCTCAATATCGGTGATGAGCTCCAGGGCCATGTTGTTGCCCGCCAAAAGACTCTGGAAGTACTGGTACTTCTTCTTGAAGATGTCTTTTTCCGGGGCGACGCCTTCCAGAAGCCCGCTTTTTCGGAACAGGTGAAACAGGTTGAACATGTCATGGCCCTCTCTTCACGCTCAGGGTTACAGCGCCGTGGTCATGGCCATGCCCGGCAACTCCGCCTGCATGGCGGCCAGGGCCTCGCGCGACCCCAGGGTCACCACATGCGCGTCTTCCATGGCCTTTGAGAGTATTTCGCCGAAATGGCGGAAATCATCAAGGGTCGTGGACAGGATTTCCCGGCGCATGCGCTCCCGTCCGGGCTCGTCGTCCCCGGCCAGGATGCGCCCCATGGCCGCGTTGCCCTGGGCGTCGGGCAGCATGTAGGCGTCCAGGTCTCCGATGGCCCCGACAATGGCCTGCTCCATGTCCTGCGGCGACAGGTCCACGTTGCGCAGGTAGTTCCCGGCCTCGCGGAAGACCTCCAGGGTGCGCAGGGTGCCCGGGTCGCGGTAGGAGACGAAGGTCATGGGGCCCGCCAGCCGGTCCAGGGCGCAAAAGGCCCCGTAGGCCCCGCCGCGCACCCGCACCCGGTCCCACAGATAGGCCATGCGCAGATGGCGCGAGGCCACCATGGACGACCCGTGGAACTCGTATCCGGCCTTGGCCAGATCCACGCAAAGGCCCACGAAGTTGACCTGGGCCGGGATGACCACCCCCTCCAGGCGCGGCAGCTCCCGGGCCGTCCATTCCTCCGGGGCCGCGCCACCGTCGGGCAACCGGCCCAGCAGCTCGGCCAGGGCAGGGCGAAAGGCCGCGAAATGCGCCGCATCCAGGGTCACGTTGGCCACGGCCCGGTTTTTGGTGATCACGATGTCCCGCAGCCGGGCCAGATCCCGGGCCACGCCGGGCCAGTCGTCCTGGATGCGGGCGCACAGCTTCCGCAGGAAAAAGAGATTCTCAATGCCGCGCATGCGTTCGGCGGCCCATCCGGCCCGGCCGAACCGGGCCCGCAGCCGGGACGAGGCCGCGGCATGCCCTGACGGGACCAGACGCCGCTCGGCCCGGGCCTTGGCCTCCAGGGCCATCTGGGACAGGCGCTCCCGGTTGTCCAGGCGGGCGCTCTCCAGCACGTCGGCAAAGATGCCCAGAAGATCCGGGGCCTTGTCCATGGTGGCCTTGCCCCGCACAAAGAGCTTGGACGCGGCCTCGCTCGCGGCGGGCCGACCCTTGATGGCCGTCAAAAAGACATCGCGATGCACGCCGCCGGTCTTGCGGGCGATGCGCCGGGTGAGGGACACGAAGTCCTCCCGGGCTGTGCCGGTCTCCAGGAGGGCCCGGCCGAAAAAGGGCGTCAGGGGCAAAAGCTCCTCGGGAACACCCGCCATGTCCAGGCCCAGTTCCAGATAGACGATGCCGCTGGTGGGCAGGTCGTGAAGCAGCACGGTCGCCGTGTCCGCCTCCAGGGCCTCGGTGGGGATGACCTTGTTTTCGCCAGGCAGGTCGGACACGCCGAGCCTTGGGATCAAGGCCAGAGTCTCGGGGGCGTCCGGGGTGTCGTGCACCTCGTGCAGCCTGGCCTGGGCCTCGGCCACCCGGGCCAGTCCTTCAGGGCCGAGTTCTTCGGCCCTTTTCGCCAGTTCGGCGGTCTCCTCGGCCTCGGTGCGGGGACCGAGTTCCGGGTCCGGGGTCAGGACCAGGGTCAGGCGGTGGGGATTTTCCAGGAAAAATGCGGAGATGGCTTCCTCCAAGACCCTTTCCCCCCGGGCTAGGCGCGCCTTGACGGCCGTCAGGGGGGCCTCGAAGCCCACCCGCTCCAGGGGATCGCCGCCGTGCAGCCAGGTGGTCAGGGAGCGCAGCATCAGCGACAGCCCGCGCGGGAAGGAGCCGGTGTTGTTCTCGCGCAGGGCGAATTCCAGGGAGTTGACCGCCGCCTCCACGGCCTCGGCCTCAATGCCGTCCCGGACCAGCCCCTCAAGGGTGCTCAGGACCAGAGCCTCCACCCGGGCGGCGTCCTCCGGATCGATGCCCTTTAAGCCCGTGGAGAAGGACATCTGCTTGAGTTCGGCCTCAAGCCCCCCCCCGGCCAAGTCCTCGCCCAGCCCCGAGTCGATGAGGGCCTTGCGCAGGGGCGATGAGGACATGCCGATGAGGACGTGCTCCAGGATCTCCAGCACCAGGGCGGTTTCCGGATCCTTGGCCCCGTGCAAGAGCCAGTTCATGGTCACGAAGCCCTTGGCCGCATCGCCCTGTCCGGCGGCATAAGGCATCCGGGCCTGACGCGGCGCGGCAAAGGGCGGCTGGTCGGCCACGGCCGAATCCGGGGCCTGGGGGGCGAAGGCGTCGAGATACGGGGCGATGCGTTCCAGACGCCTGGCCGGGTCGTCGTCGCCGTAAAAAAAGATGCGGGCGTTGCCTGGGTGGTAATACCGGCGGTGAAAGTCCCGGAAGGCTTCATAGGTCAGGGTGGGGATGACCCTGGGGTCGCCCCCGGAATCCACGCCGTAGGTGGTGTCGGGGAAAAGCAGGCGCTGGGAATATTCGGCCAGGACGCTGTCCGGGGAGGAATAGGCCCCCTTCATCTCGTTTAAGACCACACCGCCCCGGCGCAGCACGCCGGAATCGTCCACCTCGTAATGCCAGCCCTCCTGCAAAAAGACGTGCTCGGGGATAAGCGGAAAGAACACGGCGTCGAGATAGACGTCCACCAGGTTGTAGAAATCCTGGAGATTGGCGCTGGCCACGGGATAGCAGGTCTTGTCCGGATAGGTGAAGGCATTGAGAAAGGTCTGCAGCGACCCCTTTAAAAGCTCCACGAACGGTTCCTTGACGGGATACCTGCGCGATCCGCACAGGACGGAATGCTCCAGGATATGGGGCAGTCCGGTGGAATCCCCGGGGGGGGTGCGCAGGGTGACGCCGAACACCTTGTTTTCGTCGTCGCGGGATATGGACAGGATCTCGGCGCCCGTGGCGTCGTGGCGGTAGAGGACGGCCGTGGCGTCGTATTCCGGGATGGTCCGGGTGAAGATGCGGCTGAAACCGGGCGTTATGGACATTGTTCCTCCTCGTGGGGCAGCGGGAAATGCGGGCCGGGTCGATGGCGGCCCCGGGGTCGTGCGACCGGTGCCTGAAGCCTTATCCGAAAAACGTGCGGGCAACCATAGCCAGGAAACCGCCCCCCCCGTGTGCGGACGGGCAGAAAAAAAAGACCCGCAACCGAAAATAAATGTGATCGCAAACTTGAATTTTTTTTAATGTTCGGGTAATCATCAAGGTGTGAGGCGGGTTGTTTCGATGGCGGCCGTCGGGGCGGGCCAAGGGTTTTGGCGGAAAAAAGCCCTCGACGCCGGATTAAATGGCTTGCCTCCCAGGATGAAACGCGTTAATGAATTATCGGCGTGTCACCTCCGCGCCGGGGCGCTTGCAGGTTCAAGCGCCTGGACATTCAGGATCAGCGCCGGTCACGCGCCGGAAGGTCCACGTCATGAGGGTGGTAAGGAAAAGGCGTGCATGTTCGGATGCAAAGCAACCGAGGAAGGAGGAAAATCATGAAGAAATTCAATGTTGTTGTGGTGATGCTGATCGCCCTGGTGTTGGGGATGGTCGGCCCGGCTGCGGCGAAGAAGCAGGTCCCGAAGGTGGACAATTTCATCTTCTTCGTCGACCATTCGAGCTCCATGGCGTTTTCCTACAAAGGACAGCGTTATGTGCAGTTCGGCGGCGTGTCCAAAATCATGATGGCCAAGTCCCTGGCCCGTGAACTCAACAACATGATTCCGGAACTGGGCTACAAGGCCGGTCTGTACACCTTCGCCCCGTACAAGGAATACGCCCCGATGGCGCCCTACGCCAAGGCCACCCTGGCCCCGGCCATCGAGAAGATCAAGACCGACTACGAGATCTACGGCCGCCTGACCCCCATGGGCTGGGGCCTGGAAGACCTGGACAAGCTGCCCCTGTCCACCCTGTCCGGCAAGACCGGCGTGTTCATCTTCTCTGACGGCGACTCCAACCGCGGCGTGGATCCCGTTGCCGTGGCCCAGTCCCTGAAGGGCAAGTACGGCGACAAGCTGTGCTTCTTCATCGTCGACCTGTCCGACAACAAGCATGGCCAGGAAGTCCTGAAGGCCATCGCCGCCCTGGGCGGCTGCAACTGCATCGAGCTCGGCGAAGAGCTGCTTCGCAACGAAGCCGCCCGCGCCAAGTTCCTGGAGTGCGCCCTGTACGAGTGGATCGAAGACGAAATCGTGATCTTCCGCAGCATCTACTTCGACTTCGACAAGTACAACATCAAGAAGGAATTCGTGCCGGTTCTGGAAGAAGGCGTGAGCATCGTCCAGTCCAAGCCGAAGACCCTGGTGATCCTTGAAGGCCACACCGACAGCATCGGTTCCGAGCAGTACAACATGGGTCTGGGTCAGCGCCGCGCCGACTCCGTGAAGGCCTTCTTCGTGAAGAAGGGCATCGACGCCAGCCGCATCGAAGCCATCAGCTTCGGCGAGTCCGACCCCGTCGCCACCAACAAGACCGCCCAGGGCCGCGCCCTGAACCGCCGTTGCGTGATCAAGTTCAAGAACTAGCACGCCGGACGGATCGTCCAAACAGCCAGGCGACTCCAACGGAGTCGCCTGGCTTTGTCTTTCCCACCCAAGGTTACCCCGCATGAAAAGCAAAACTGCCCTTGCTGCGAGCGTCATCTTCCTGCTGGCCTCCGCTCCGGCCATGTCCTCCGTCAGGATCCTGCCCGTGGGAGCGCCCTTCCCGGCCATCGTCATCGAGCAGCCCAAGCAGGAATATGTGGTCAAAAGCGGCGACACCGTGGCCGCCATCGCCAAAAAATTTTCCGTGACCCCGGCCGACCTGATGAAGGAAAACAAGATCACCGACGCCAAAAAGCTCAAGGCCGGGCAAAAACTGACCATCTCCGTCCCCGGAAAGCCCCTGGGAACCGCGCCCGCTGGCGGCGAAGGCCAGGCCCAGGCCGCCGCCCCGGCCCCCAAGGCCGGAGAGGTCAAGCCCTTCGCCCCGGACGGGAAGCCGACAGCCAAACCCGAAGCCAAGACCGACGCGAAGGCCAAGGCCGACAAAAATGCGGACAAGGAACCGGAAAAAGAGCAGGCCGCTGCCGCGCCCACGCCGCCGCCGACCTCCGCCACAGCCTCCCGCCATGTGGGCCAGACCGGCATCATCGAAAACGACACCGACGTGCCCAAGGCCATCCGCGAGGAATTCCAGATCTACGCCAAGAAGTGGCTGGACATGTCCGACGAGCTGGCCGTAGGCACCCCCACCAACAAGAAGATTCGCCAGATCGGAAACAAATGGGAGTGCAGCTACCGGGTGATGCTCAAGGACACCATGGGCTCGGAGGTCAAGCGGGTGTTCTACGACCACACGCCTTACGTGGGGCACATCACCTACCGCATCATCTCTTACCGGTGCGAGGCCCCGACCAAGGACGCCGCCCTCAAGGGCCCCTTCGAGGAGAAGGAGGAAAGCGTGCGGGAAATCTTCAGCTATTCCGGCAAGGCCAAGGCCTGGCGGTAGCACCGCATCCGGACGGCCCGGGCCTGTGGCAACGGGCCACGGCCAGTTGAACGGTCGTATTTATCGAGAGACACGGACGGTTTTGCGCCGTCCGCACCGCCGCAACAGCGTCACATTTGCAAAAAACGCCCATCTTCGCACCCCGGCCGGGACGAAGATGGGCGTTTTGTCGTGGTCCCGGAGCGTCCCCAGGCGATCACCCGGCGCGCCCGGGACCGTCCGCCCGCCGCCGCAGCCAGCGGTAGGAGCGCACCCCGTGGGCCATCTCCACCAGCCGCTGTCCGCCCAGGCGCAGCAGCACCCACAAGGGAAACGGCCCGAAACGCAGGCTGAAAAAGATGGCCTGGCGCAGGCGCAGGGAGCCTGACAGTTCCGGAAGGACGTCCCGCCGCAGTCCGGCCATGTAGCTCTCACAGGCGTCGCCGCCGGACAGCCCGGCCAGGACGGCCTGGGCGGCCAACTCCCCGCTGCGCAGGGCATAATAGATGCCTTCGCCGAAAAGGGTCTCCACCAGCCCGGCCGCATCCCCGGCCAGAAGCGCCTTGCCATGCCCGGGGCGGGTCAGAAAGTTCCCGTAGGGCAGCAGGTGGGCCTTGGAGCGCTCGACATGGCTGCCCGGCAGACCCAGGAAATCGAGGAACGCGGCGAATTCCCGGCGCATGGCCCCCCCCTGGCGCGGACAGATTCCCCCCAATCCGACCACCACATGCCCGCCATGGGGGAAAACCCAGCCATACCCCGTGCGCACGAATCCGGAATAGACCGTGGGAAACGCCTCGCGAAGATCGGGATGGGCGGCCAGAATATCCGGGTCGTCATGGCGGACATGGCATTCCAGGCCCAGGCCCATGTTCGCGGCAAAGGTTTCGCGCCGCACGGGAAAGGCCCGGCGCACCACGCTGGCCGCCCCGTCCGCGCCGATGAGGAACCTCCCCTGGTAGCGCGCGCCGTCCTGGGTAACCACCTCGCCCCTGTCGATGTCCGCCGCAGCCACGGCCTCGCCGCAACGAAACGTCGCCCCGGCCTGCCTGGCCTGGTCCAGGAACCAGGCATCGAGCACGCGCCTGGACGCGAAATAAAACGGGAAAAACAGGTCCTGGCAGGCCAGGGTCATAGCCTTGTGCCGGATGCGGTAGCGATCCGCCCGGTGTTCGAGGATCCCCTGGGTCAGGAGGGTCGCCGCCCCGCTGCCGTACAAACGCTCCACGATGTCCGTCGTCTTCCAGGTCAAAAGCCCGGCGCACAGCTTGTCCCGGGGGAAGGCGGCCCTGTCCAGAAGCAGCACCCGGGCCCCGGCCCGGGCCAGGACGCAGGCGGCGGCGGCCCCGGCCGGACCGGCCCCGGCGATCACGGCATCGTAGCGGTTGTCGTCTGTCATGCGGTGGACCATCCCGCGCAATGCGCCAGGTCTGGACGGGTTGATGTTGCCGGGACATGCGTCTACACCAATCCCGGTCTGCAGGGGACTCCCCCCGACCGCCCCGGCCGCACAACGACGACGGGCGGGCCACACAAACGTCACATGGATGACTGCGTGCCGCAAAGACAGAGGAAAATCAACGCCGTGGTGTTCGATTTCGACGGCACCCTGGCCCATCTGGTGCTCGATTTCGAGGCCATGAAGCGCCGGGTGGCGGATATCGCCGCCAGGTGGCTGCCCATGCGCCCCAAACCCGACGGCTTGCCCGCCCTGGAATGGATCGCGGCCCTGCGCCGGGACGTGGAGGCCGTTTCCCCCGGAAACGGCGCGGCGTTTTTCCAGGCCGCCCATGACGATGTCCAGGCCATGGAGGTCGCGGCCGCCGCGCACGGGGGGCTTTTCCCCTTCACCCGGGACATGCTGGCGCAACTCTCCAGGCGCGGGGTGGGCACGGCCATCATCACCCGCAACTGCGCCGCCGCCGTGGCCATGGTCTTTCCCGACGCAGCCGACTATTGCCGGGCGGTGCTGGCCCGGGAGGCCGTGCCCCGGGTCAAGCCCGATCCCGGACACCTGCTGGCGGCCCTGGACCTGTTGCAGGCCTCGCCCGGAGAGGCGCTCATGGTGGGGGATCATCCCCTGGATGTGGAGACCGGCCGCCTGGCCGGAACGCGTACGGCCGGGGTGGCCAGCGGACGGATGTCCCAGGAGGAGCTGGCCCGGGCCGGGGCCGACCACACCGCCGCCGACGCCCGGGAATTGATGGACGCCCTGTTCGGGGAAAAGGCATGAAGCCGCTTCTGGTCGGTCTGGCGGCGTTGCTGGTTCTTGCGGCCTGCGCCCCCCCGCCGCCGCCTGCGCCGCATTACGCATCGGCCGACGAAAAGAGCATCGAGGCCCTGGCCGAGGCCTACGTGGCGGCCTGGAACGCCCGGGAGGAAAAGGCCATCCTGCGCCTGTACGCCGCCGACGCCCGCATGGTCGCCCGGCTGGTCCACGACCACAAGGTGCTTCGCAAAAAGGATCTGGCCGCCAACCTGGCCTACATCCTCAGGGAGCAGGCCCGGGCCGGGCTCATGCTTGAACTGCAAAAGCCCCTGCAGGTGGTGGTCAAGGGCGAGACGGCCACGGCAAAGGCCCTGTTGCGCCTGTCCTACACGAACCAGGGGCGGGCCGTGGCCATCCTGGTGGACCAGGAGCTGGCGCTTCGCCGGGAGCAGTATTTCTGGCGCATCGTGCGCGAGCATCCCAATCCCGTGGGCGCGGTCACGCCGGAGGCTCCGCTCCCCTCTCCATGATCGCCAGGGCCGCGTTGCCGATGAGAAACCGCCCGGCCAGGCGTACCGGGCATTCGGGGCAGGCCCCGGCCAGAAAGCCCGGCAGGCCGCCCCGGATCATGAATTGCCGATAATTCCCGAAATGCCTCGCCCCGGCCGACCATTCGGCCGCGAGCACCCCCAGCCGGGCCGCCCGGGCCAAGCCCGTGCCGGGGGGAACGTAGTCCGCCACCGTCACCAGCCCGCCCGGCCGCACCACCCGCCACATCTCGGAAAACAGGCGCACCGCCTCGTCCCAGGGCATCTCGTGCAGGGACAGGGCCGCCACCGCCAAATCAAAGGACGCCTCGGGAAGCTCCAGGCTGGTCGCATCCATGCGCGCAAAGCGCGGCCCCGCCCCGCCGGGAACCGCGACTCCCCGGGGCGGGGATTCGGCCCGGGCCAGCATGGACGGCGACAGGTCCACGCCCAGCGTTTCCACTCCCACGGCGGCCAGCATCCAGGCCTGGCGGCCGGTGCCGCAGCACAGGTCCACGGCCCGCCGCGCCCCGGTGCTCTGGGCCAGACGGCACACGGCCAGGCGCATGGGGTCGAGGAAGGGCGCGGTGACCAGATCGTAGATCGGGGCCATGCGGGCATAGGGGTCGTGCGTGTGGTGTTTCATAAAGCCGCAACTGTTTCATTCGATGGAGGGCCAAGAGTCCAGAGGACTTCGCGGTCGCCATGACTTCCATGGAATGCGTTCGTATGTGCAAAAACGTGACACCAGTCTTGGGCGGTGGCCGTTTAGCATATCTCGCGAAATACCGTATTTTATCGCTTCGAGGTGACATGGCCCCATGAAACCGCAGCGTCCTTTCAGTCGCCGGACATCACTTCAAAACCGTATCCGGCGGGAGAATGCATTTTTTTAAGAATGTTCCGTCATTCAATAGAAACGCACACGTCAACCAGTCGCCGCGTGTCGCTTAGCCGCCCCAGGCCTTGGCACTTCGCCGGATATCAAAGCGGCCTGACATCACCGCGCCATCAGCGCGAACACGCCCCAGCCAAGGTATTCACGCGTGTACGCGGCGTAGCGCTTTGGTTCCACGGTCAGCCTGGCCCGAACATCCTTCGCGAAGTCGTCGTCGGGATTCGCTTCAAGCCATCGGCGCATGGTGAGCCACTTGGCCGCCTCGTACCTGTCCCAGCCTTCCTGGTCCGCCAGGACCATTTCCACCACGTCGTAGTCGAGGTCGTCGAAAGAGGCGAGAAGTTCCGGGAGCATGAGAAAATCGGAAATGGAGTCGGCAAGGCATCCCTTGGCGACGTCTTCCGTCGGGGGCAACTGCAGCCAGTAGGGCTCGCCGATGAGGATGATTCCGTTGGCGTCGAGGCTCTTCGCCAAAAGCTCGATGGTGCCGGAGACTCCCCCACCGATCCATGTGGCGCCGAGACAGGCCGCCACGCCAACCTTCTCCTCGGCCACGTAGCCGGCAGCGTCGCCGTGGATGAACTCGACCCGATCGGCGACGCCGAGTTGTTGCGCGCGGAGTTTCGCGTGCTCGCCAAACAACTGGCTCATGTCGATGCCGACCCCGGTGATGCCGTAATCGCGTGCCCAGGTGCACAGCATCTCGCCCGAACCGCTGCCGAGATCGAGCACACGAGTCCCCGGTTCCAGGCGCAACGCCGCGCCGAGCGTGGCGAGTTTGTGGGGTGTGAACGGGTTATGGATGCGGTGAGCACTTTCGGTGATGCTGAAGATGCGTGGGATATCCAATGCAGGAACTCCTTTGCCTACGTTATGCAACATATGGAACACAGTATCATCGGCTGCATGGGTACTGTGGAATGGATGTCATTGACTGATCTAGACAACAAAGGCGTATCAAGATGTTGTATTTCACGCGTGGCGTTCCATCAAGACGCATTCATTCGACTGAGAGCCAAGAGTCCATACGACTTTGTGGACGCCATGGCTTCACGCGAATGCGTTCGTCTTTGCAAAACGTGACGCTCGCGTCAGTGATTTCGCCCGTAGAGCCCCGTCACGTAGGCCAGAAACGCCGCCAGGCCGTCGGTCAGGCGCTGTTCGTCCACCCGCCAGGACCAGTTGCCCTTGGCCACGGACGGCGTGTTCATGCGCGCCTCCCCGCCCAGGGAAAGGATGTCCTGCATGGGCAGGATGGCCGTGCGGCCCACGCTGGCCATGGCCAGCCGGATCATGATCCAGGGGGCCTCCAGGGCGCCGAATTCGCGGCCCAGATAGTCGAAAAGGACGCGGCGTCCCGCCTCCCCGGCCTCGGACTCGAACCAGGCCCGGGTGGTGGTGTTGTCGTGGGTGCCCGTATAGACCACGCTTGACGCCTCGTGGTTGTGCGGCGCGTCGCGGTTGTCCGCGATGTCCGGGCCAAAGGCGAACTGCAGGATCTTCATGCCCGGAAATTCAAAACGGTCCTTGAGTTCGCGCACCTCGGCGGTGATGACCCCCAGATCCTCGGCGATGATCGGCAGGGTCGGGAAGCGGTGCAAAAGCTCCCGGAAAAGGGCCATGCCCGGGGCCTTGACCCACTGGCCGTTGACCGCCGTCTCTTCCTCGGCCGGAATCTCCCAGTAGGCCTCAAATCCCCGGAAATGGTCCAGCCGGATGAAGTCGTAGAGCCGAAAGGCATGGCCCATGCGCCTCGTCCACCAGGCGAACCGGGTGGCCTCGTGGATGGGCCAGTCGTAGACGGGGTTTCCCCAGCGCTGGCCCGTGGCGCTGAAATAGTCCGGCGGCACCCCGGCCACGAAAATAGGCTGCCCCTCGGCGTCGAGCTTGAAAAGCCCCTGGTTGGACCATACGTCGGCGCTGTCCTGGGTCACGTAGATGGGGGCGTCGCCGATGATCAGGACGTTGTTGTCCGCTGCATAGCGGCGCACGTCCCGCCACTGCCTGGCCAAAAGATACTGCACGAAGGCCACGAAGCGCATGTCCCCGGCCCGCTCCCGGCGCACGGCCTCCAGGGCGGCCGCGTCCCTGGTCCGCAGCTCCCGGGGCCAGCCCGTCCATTCCTGGCCGCCGCGCGCGTCCTTGATGGCCCGGAAAAGCGCGTATTCCTCCAGCCAGAAGGCGTTTTCGGCCACAAAGTCCGCAAACCACGGATCGTCCCCAAGCCTCTGACGACATCGCCCGAAGGCCAGACGCAAAAGCCCTGTCTTGAAGGCCTCGGCCCGGTCGTAGTCGGCCACAAGCGGATCGCCCTGGACGAATCCCTCGATCTCGCCGGGCTCCAGGTAGCCGTCCTCCACCATCTTTTCCGGGCTTATCAGCACGGGATTTAAGGCAAAGGCCGAGTCGCCGCTGTAGGGCGAGTTGCCGATAAAGGTCGAGGTGGGTGTGAGCGGCAGGATCTGCCAGTAGGACTGGGCCGAGCGGGCGCAAAAATCGATGAACCGGCGGCTGGCCGGGCCGAAGTCCCCCACGCCGAACCGCGACGGCAGGGACGTGACATGCAGCAGGATGCCGCTGCCTCTGCGTTTCATGATGCCTCCGGAAAATGGTCTGCCGCCAGTCTACCCGGGGAACGGGCCGGGGGCAATGCCCGCGCCACGGTTCCCTTGGCCCCCAGGTGATCGGTCAATTTGTGTGCTACCTAAATCGGTCATTTCCATTTGTCATTGACATGCCCGCGCCGCTCCTCCAGAGCCGGGCCTTCAGCGCCAAGTCTGGACCGCCGCCTCACCGCCGGGTCCGCACCAGTCCGACCATCGGGCCTGTTTTAGGCCGCCGCCATGCCTGCCCCCGCCGGTCTGACGATGACACCCGTGACGCCAGCCGCCCGAGTCCCGGTTTCATGCCGCGTTACTGTCCACGCTCGCCCACCCGGGTTCCCGTCCGCACCCAGGCGCCCCCGCCCCTGCCCGGGAACATCTGGCGAAGCGCCCCGGCCGGGTGTAGTATCCGGCCATCATGGGCCGATCCCCGCCCCGAGGACGGGAAATCGTTTGATATGCTTGACGGAATTTCGGCCAGCCTTATTATGTAAACTTGCCGGGACGCACGGCCGGAAAAAAGGGGAGAAAAAGTCGCCATGAGCGTGGAATACAAGGACTATTACAAGCTTCTGGGCGTGACCAAGGCCGCCAGCCAGGAGGAACTCTCCAAGGCGTTCAAAAAGCTTGCCCGCAAGCACCACCCCGACCTCAACCCCAACAACCCCGACGCGGAGAAAAATTTCAAGGAAATCAACGAGGCCTACGAGGTCCTGAAAGACCCCGAAAAGCGCAAGCTCTACGATTCCCTGGGCCCCAACTGGAAGGACGGCCAGAACTTCCAGCCGCCGCCGGGATACGGCAACGCCCACTTCCATTTCGGCGGCGCAGGCGGCGGCCCCGGAGGCCAGCAGTTCGACGCCGGATCGTTTAGCGACTTCTTCGAGACCCTGTTCGGCGGGGCCGCCGGGGGCGGGGCGCGGTTTCGCGACGCCTCGGGGTTTTCCGCAGGCGGGGGCGGCTTCAGCGGGTTCTCGCGCGGGGCCGCACGCGGCCCGTCACGCGGCCAGGACGTCACCGCCACCCTGGAGCTGACCCTGGAGGAGGCCTACCAGGGCGGCTCCAAGGCCTTAAGCCTCCAGGAGCAGACCATCCGGCCCGACGGCTCCCCGGCCATGCAGACCAAGACCTTAAACGTGAACATCCCGGCCGGGGTGCGCGAGGGGGCCAAGATCCGCCTGTCAGGCCAGGGCAATCCCGGCGCAGGCGGCGGTCGGCCCGGGGATCTGTACCTCAAGGTGCGCATCCTGCCCCATGCCCTGTTCAAGCTCGAAGAGCACAACGTGGTCCTGGATCTGCCCCTGGCCCCGTGGGAGGCGGCCCTGGGGGCCACGGTGCGGGTGCCCACCCTGGACGGTCACGTGGACCTCAACATCCCGCCGGGCCTTAGCAGCGGCAAAAAGCTGCGCATCCCCGGCAAGGGCCTGGGCGGCAAGACCCGGGCCGACCAACTGGTGCGGATCATGATCCAGGCACCGCCCGCGCCCACGGATCAGGAGCGCAAGCTGTGGGAAAAGCTGGCCAAGGTCTCGACCTTTTCGCCGCGAACCTTCTAGGCCCCCGGAGACGCCATGGACATCACCCACGTCATACACGCCGAGGCGCCTGCGCGCTCGGGGCACATCACCTGGACCGAGGTCATCGATCTGACCGGCCTGCACCCCTCCACCCTGGGCGAACTCATTGACCTGGGCTGGATCACGCCGGTGGTCATCCGGGACGAATCCTTTCTCTTCAAGCCCGGGGACATCTACCGCCTGCGCAAGCTGGACCGCATCGTGCGCGATTTCGAACTGCCGCTACTCGGGGCGAGCATCATCGTCGATCTCTTGGAGCGCATCGAATACCTGGAAAACAAGGTGCGCGAGCTGGACCGTCTGTTGTGACCGGAAGGGAGAGCCGTCCCGGCCATGCCGGACAGAATCTTTCTGAAAGGAGCAATCGAATATGGATATGAACGCCTTCACCCAAAAATCCCAGCAGGCCCTTTCCGAGGCCCAGGCCGCAGCCGTGCGCCTGGGGCATCAGCAGGTGGACGCCGAGCATCTGCTCCTGGCCCTTTTGCAGCAGGACCAGGGCTTGGTGCCGCGGCTTCTGGAAAAGGCCGGATACGACGCCGGTTCCTACACCGCAAAGCTCGAAGAGGAGCTGGCCCGCCAGCCCCGGATCAGCGGCCCGGGATCAAGCCCCGGCTCCATCTACGTCACCCCGCGCTTAAACGAGGTCCTGGTCCGGGCCCAGGACCTGGCCAAGAGCCTCAAGGACGAATACGTCAGCGTGGAGCACGTCTTCCTGGCCCTTTTGGACGAACCGCCCAGCACGCCCATCGGCCGCCTCAACGCCGCATTCGGCGTGGACAAAAACAAGATCCTCACCGCCCTGACAGCGGTGCGCGGCGGCCAGCGCGTGACCTCGGCCGATCCCGAGGCCACCTACGAGGCCCTCCAAAAATACGGCCGCGACCTGGTGGAGGAGGCCAAAAAGGGCAAGCTCGATCCGGTCATCGGCCGCGACGAGGAGATTCGCCGGGTCATCCGCATCCTGTCCCGGCGCACCAAGAACAACCCCGTGCTCATCGGCGAGGCCGGCGTTGGCAAGACCGCCATCGTGGAGGGCCTGGCCGGACGCATCGTCAAACAGGACGTGCCCGAGGGCCTGAAGGAAAAGACCATCTACGCCCTGGACATGGGCGCGCTGATCGCCGGGGCCAAGTACCGGGGCGAATTCGAGGAACGCTTAAAGGCCGTCCTCAAAGAAGTGCAGCAGTCCGAGGGCCGCATCCTGCTTTTCATCGACGAGCTGCACACCATCGTGGGCGCGGGCAAGACCGAAGGCTCCATGGACGCCGGGAACCTCTTAAAACCCATGCTGGCCCGGGGGGAATTGCACTGCATCGGGGCCACCACCCTCGACGAATACCGCAAGTACATCGAAAAAGACCCGGCCCTGGAGCGGCGCTTCCAGCCCGTTTTGGTGGACGAGCCGAGCGTGGAGGACACCATCTCCATCCTGCGCGGCCTGAAAGAACGCTTCGAGGTGCATCACGGCGTGCGCATCAGCGACTCGTCCATTGTCGAGGCCGCCGTGCTCTCCAGCCGCTACCTGCCCGACCGGCAGCTTCCGGACAAGGCCATTGACTTGATCGACGAGGCCGCGGCCATGATCCGCACCGAGATCGACTCCCTGCCCGCCGAACTGGATCAGGCCAAGCGGGAGATCATGCGTCTGGAGATCGAGCGCGAGGCCCTGCGCAAGGAGACGGACAAGGCCTCCAAGGAGCGGCTGGCCAAGCTGGAAAAGGAGCTGGCCGACCTCAAGGAGGGCCAGGCCGCGTCGCTTGCCCAGTGGGACAAGGAAAAGGCCGCCGTGGAGGACATCCGACGCCTCAAGGGCGAGATCGAGCGCACCCGGCTCCTGGTCGAGGGGGCCGAGCGCAACTATGACCTGAACCGGGCCGCCGAGCTGAAATATTCCACCCTGGCCACCCTGGAGCGCGAGCTTGCCGAACGCGAGGAGCGCATCGGCGCCCAGACGGGCGGGGCGCGCATGATCCGCGAGGAGGTGGGCCCGGACGACGTGGCTGCGGTCATCGCCCGCTGGACGGGCATCCCGGTCACGAGGCTGCTTGAAACCGAGCGCGAGAAGCTCCTGCAACTGGCGGAGAAGCTGCACGAACGGGTCATCGGCCAGGATCAGGCGGTCACGGCCGTGTCCGACGCGGTTTTGCGCGCCCGGGCGGGGCTTAAAGACCCGGGGCGGCCCATCGGCTCGTTCATCTTCCTTGGCCCCACGGGCGTGGGCAAGACCGAGCTGTGCAAGACCCTGGCCGCAGCACTCTTCGACACCGAGGAGAACATGGTGCGCCTGGACATGTCCGAATACATGGAGCGGCACACCGTGGCGAGGCTTATCGGCGCGCCCCCGGGATATATCGGCTACGACGAGGGCGGCCAGCTCACCGAGGCCGTGCGCCGCAAGCCCTATAGCGTGGTGCTTTTCGACGAGATCGAAAAGGCGCATGGCGACGTGTTCAACGTGCTGTTGCAGATCCTCGACGACGGCCGCCTGACGGATTCGCATGGCCGCACCGTGGATTTCAAGAACACCATCATCATCATGACCTCGAACCTGGGCTCGAACATCCTTTTGGACGGCATCCGCCCGGACGGCGACTTTGCGCCGGGCGTGCCCGAGCGGGTCATGGAGATCCTTCGCGGCCACTTCCGGCCGGAGTTCCTGAACCGGGTGGACGAGATCGTGCTCTTTAAGCCGCTTCTGCGGGACCAGATCGGCAAGATCATCGAGCTGCTCATGTCCGGGCTGCGGGCCCGGCTGGCCGAACGCAAGATCAGCCTGACCCTGACCGACGCGGCCAAGGAGCATATCGTGGAGGCGGCCTATGACCCGGTCTACGGGGCCAGGCCCCTTCGACGCTACCTCCAGGCCCATGTGGAGACGCCGCTGGCCCGGGCGCTCATCGCCGGGGACGTGGCGGATGGGCAGGACGTGACCGTGGATGAACGGGATGGAGGGCTGGCGTTCGTGTAAACAAAGAACCGGGGCGGCTGCCCCGCCCTGCCGCCGGGGCTGCCGCCCCGGACCCCGCCCGGGGGAAATGATTTCCCCCGGGCG
>JAVHLG010000032.1 GCA_031082225.1 Desulfovibrionaceae bacterium
GCGGCGGCGATTTCTGGGTGGAGTCCACGGTGATGCTCTCGGCGCTGCCCGTCTTGTGCTGGAGATCCTCCATGAACTGGAGTTCCTCGGGCCTAAGCACCGTGGGCGGCGGGGAGCTTTCCAGGGTGGCCGGGGTCTCGGAGGAGGGCATGATCTGGGCCAGTTCCGGAACGGCCTCCTCGGGCCGGTAGCCCCGGCCCACCAGGATGCCCAGGATAAACACCCAGCTTATGCCCAACACGAGGACAATGCCCAGGGACACAAGCCCGGACATGGTCAGCTCGAAGCTGAATTTGCGGGGGCCGCCGTCGTTCGACACGTTGAATTTGCTCAAAAGTTTCATTTCCTCGGTTCCATTGCAGGGCATCATTTCGCTTTTTGGCGAAATGTCAAGACTCGGGCCGTCGACACGGTCAACGGGCTGCGGACATCACGGACAGGCGTCGGCCTTGCCGCGCCACAACGGCCTGATTTTTTTGCGTTTGCGTCGCCGTCGGCACGGCCGTCGGCGTTTAACCCCGGTGTGGGGAACGGGGCCTTGGTCATGGCTCCGAGCGCTCCATCTTCTCAGGCGCGGACACGCCCAAAAGGGCCAGTCCGGCCCGCACTACCCGGGCCACGGCGTCCAGCAGATGCATCCTGGCCCGGGTCAGTTCCTCGTCCCCGGTCGCAAGCACCTGATGCGCCGCGTAATAGGAATGCAGCCGTCCGGCCAGGTCGCGCAGATAGTAGCTGATCACATGCGGCGAAAACGTGGCCGCCGCCGTGGCCACCACATCCGGGAACTGCTCGATCTGGCGCAGAAGGCCCAGGTCTTCCGGGGTGACGAGCCGGGACAGCAGGGCCGCGTCCGGCGTCCCGGCCGCAATCCCGCGCTCGGTCGCCTTGGCGAAAAGCGATTTCACCCGGGCGTGGGCGTACTGCACGTAATAGACCGGGTTGTCCATGGTCTGGCGCTTGACCAGATCCAGGTCGAAATCCAGGTGGCTGTCGCTTTTTCGCGACAAGAACATGAACCGGGCCGCGTCCGCGCCCACCTCGGCCACCACGTCGGCCAGGGTCTCGAACTTGCCCGCCCGGGTGGACATGGCGACCTGTTCCCCGCCCCGCAACAGGTTCACCAGCTGCACCAGGATGACCCGCAGGCTGTCCGGGGACTTCCCCAGGGCCTGCACGGCGGCGGCCATGCGCGGCACGTAGCCGTGATGGTCCGCGCCCCAGATGTCCACCACCACCTCGAAGCCCCGGGCGAACTTGTCGGCATGGTAGCAGATGTCCGAGGCGAAATAGGTGAGCTCTCCCGATGATTTGCGCAGCACCCGGTCCTTGTCGTCGCCCAGGTTCTGGGAGGCGAACCACAGGGCCCCGTCTTTTTCATAGGCCAGCCCCCGGGACTTCAGGTCGGACAGGGTGGTCTCCACCCGGCCGCCGGACACCAGGGTCTTTTCCGAAAACCACACCTCGTGGGACACCCGAAAATCCGCCAAGTCCTTCTTGATCCCGGCCATGATGCTGTCCACGCCGTAGGTCTGGCAGATGGCCGTGGCCTTCTCCTCGGGCATGGAAAAAAGGTCCGCGCCGTGGAGGTCCGAAAGCTCCCGGGCCAGGTCGATGATGTATTCGCCCTTGTACCAGTCCTCGGGCCAGACCACGTCCCTGCCGTGCAGCTCGCGGTAGCGCAGCCAGATGGAGTCGCCTAAAAGGCGCATCTGCCGCCCGGCGTCGTTGATGTAGTATTCGGTGGACACGTCGTATCCGGCGGCGCGCAGGATGCGGGCCAGGGTGTCGCCCAGGGCCGCGCCCCGGCCGTGGCCGATGTGCAGGGGGCCGGTGGGGTTGGCCGAGACGTATTCCACCTGGATCTTTTTGCCGCCCCCCAGGTCCGAGCGGCCGTAGCCGCCGCCTGCGTCCTTTTCCAGCACGTCGGCGATGGTGGCCTGCCAGAAGGCGGGCGGGAAGGTCACGTTCAGAAATCCCGGCCCGGCCACCTCGGCGGTCAGGCCCGGATCGGCGGCCATGATGGACTGGCGCAGGGCCTCGGCCAGATCGCGGGGCTTTTTCCCGGCGGCCTTGGCGGCCATCATGGCCACGTTGGTGGCCAGATCGCCGAAGGTGGCGTCCCGGGGCGGCTCGATGGTGGTCTTTTCCGGCCAGGGGATGCCCATGCCCGCCAGGGCCTCTGAGAGCAGGGAACGCAGATGAGTTATGGCGCGCATGGCGTATATCCTTAACAAATATGGTGCTCATGGCCTCGGCGTCGCTTTCTGGCGACAGGCCGGGCCTCTTCCCGTTGCGGGAATCCAAAGGGCGACAGCCCCTTGGCCGCCGGGGGCATCCCCCCGGCCCGGCGCCCTAAATCGCCGCAGCAGCGTCCGGATCGGCCACGCCCAGGATCTGGGCCTCCGCGTCGGCGGCGTCGGCGGGCAGGCAGGCCTTGGCCAGCTTGGCCAAAACGCCCTTGGGCCCAAGCTCCACGAAGGAGCGCACCCCCGCCCGCCACATGGCGTCCATGGTCTGGAGCCAGCGCACCTGGGAGGTCATCTGGCGCTCCATGAGCCCCTTGATGGTTCCCGGGTCGGTCTCGGCCCCGCCTGTGACGTTCATATAGACCGGAAAGGCCGGGGCCCGCCAGGACATCCCCTGCATGGCCCGCACCAGTTTTTTTGCCGGGGCGTCCATCATGGGGCTGTGGAAGGCCCCGGACACGGCCAGGGGGACGGCCCGGCCCTTCATGTCCCTGGCCAGGGCGGCGGCGGCCTCCACGGCCTTGGCGTGGCCGCTTACCACGAACTGCCCGGGGGAATTGTAGTTGGCCACCAAAAGGATCTCGCCGGTTGCGGCGGCGGCCTGGGCCACAATGTCCTCGACCTGATCCAGGGTGAGCTTGAGCATGGCCGCCATTTTGCCGTCCGGGCCGCCCTCTTCGGCCATGAGCCGTCCGCGCAGGCTGACCAGGGACAGGGCCTCGCCGGGCTCAAGCACGCCTGCGGCGGCCAGGGCCGCGTATTCGCCCAGGCTGTGTCCGGCGGCGGCGGCCGGAGAGAGCCTTTTTTTCAGATGATACCACAACCCCAGGTTCACGGCGACCATGGCCGGCTGGAGATTTTTCGTATCGGCCATGGCGGCGTCGTCGCCGTCCCAGTAGATTTCCCGAAGCGGCAGGCCGCTGTGCTTCTCGGCCAGGGCCCACAGTTCCATGCCCTCGGAGGACATCTCGGCCAGGGCCCGGCCCATGCCTTTTTCCTGGGAGCCCTGTCCCGGGAACAGGACCGCACGGTGTGTAGGGGTTGCCATCGCGTCGCACACTCCTTACAGGTCGTTGTCGTTTCCCATGATGGGTTCGGCGCGATTGGTAGTTGATGAAGCCCCGTTGTGCAAGCCCTATCGAACCCCCGTATCCGGATCGGTCCATGCCCAAGATTTCCATTTTGTCCCTGGCCAAGGCCTATGGCGGCCGCGACGTGCTGCGCGATTTCTGCCTGGAGATCGACGCCGGAACGCGCCTGGCCGTGGTGGGCCGCAACGGCGCCGGAAAATCCACCCTGTTGCGGCTTCTGGCCGGACAGGACGAGCCCGACGCCGGGCGCGTGGCCTATCCCCCCGGGGCCCGGGTGGGATACGTGGCCCAGGAACTGGACGAGACGGATCTGCAGACGCCGCTTCTGTCATTCGTCATGGCCGCCCTGCCTTCCTGGGGATCGTTTTGGCGGGACTGGGACCAGGCCGCGAAAAACGGCGACGAAAACGCCATAAAAGAGCTGGCCGCGCGCCAGACGAGGCTGGAGCACGAGCTGGGCTACAACCCCGAGCACCGGGCCAAGGCCATCCTCTCGGGCCTGGGGTTCGACGACCGGCAGTGGGGCCGCGAGCTTGCGGCCCTAAGCGGCGGCTGGCGGGAGCGGGCCAAGCTGGCCCGGGTTCTGGCCGCCGGGGCGGACATCCTGCTTTTGGACGAGCCCACCAACCACCTGGACCTGGAGGCCGTGGAATGGCTGGAGAACTACCTCCTGGCCTATGAGGGGGTGCTGGTCTTCGTGGCCCACGACCGGGTGTTTTTGGACCGGGTGGCCACCAAGACCCTTTTTCTGGGCGACGCCAAACCCGTGGTGCGGCCCGGATCGTTTTCCGACTTTCTGGCCTGGCGTGGGGAACTGGACTCCCGGCTGGGCAAGCAGGCCCAGCACATCGACGACAAGATCAAGCGCCAGATGGCCAACATCGACCGCTTCCGCTTCAAGTCCTCCAAGGCCCGCCAGGCCCAGAGCAAGCTCAAAAGCGTGACCCGCCTGGAAAAGGAGCTGGAAGAGCTGCGCGACGCCCGGCCCGAGTCCGGCGGCCCCACCCTGTCCTTCACCCTCCCTGAACCCGAACGCGGGGACAAGACCGTGGTCTCGGCGGCGGACGTGACCTTCAGCTTCCCCGGCCGGGCCCCCCTGTGGGAGGCGCTCACCTTCCACATCTACAGGGGCCAGAAGATCGCCCTGGCCGGGCCCAACGGCTCGGGCAAGACCACGCTCTTAAAGCTGGTCACCGGAAACCTGTCCCCCCATTCCGGCCGGGTGCGGGTGGGGTCGGGCGTCAGGATCGGGTATTACAGCCAGCATCAGACCGAGCTGCTCAACCCGGATCAGACCGTCATTTCCGAAATGAAGCGGATGGCCGGGCCCAAGGCCTCGCACCAGGAGGTCTGCGGCATCCTGGGGCTTTTCCTCCTGGGCGAGGGCTATTTCGAGCGGCCCGTGGCGCAGCTTAGCGGCGGCGAGAAAAGCCGTCTGCTCCTGGCCGGGCTGTTTGCGGCCCGGGCCAACTTCCTGGTGCTCGACGAGCCCACCAACCACCTGGACCTGGAAAGCCGCGAGGCCCTGACCCGGGCGCTTATCGACTATTCCGGGACCATTCTTCTGGTGGCCCACGACCGGCGGCTTCTGGCCGAGGTGGCGGACGAGGTGTGGTCCGTGGGGCACGGCGGCATTACCGTGCACCTGGGCGGCTTCGAGGAATACGACCGGATGCTTCGCGAGACGGCCAAGGCGGCCTCCATCCAGGCCCAGGAGGGCAAGACCGGCCGCAAGGACGACAAGGAACGCAGGCGTCGTCTGGCCGAGGAGCGAAACGCCGTCTACCGGGAGCTCAAACCAAAAAAAGAGGCCTACGCGGCCCTGGAGACCGAGCTTGAGGCGGTGCTTGACGAACAGCACCGGGTGGAGACCGCCATGGCCGATCCGGCCACCTATGAGGATCGCGGACTGTTTTCGGAACTGTCCAAAAAATATCACGAACTTTCCGAAACGGCGGAAAATCTCTTGACCCGCATGGGGAAACTGGAGGAAGAAATTGAGTCTCTCGAAGCCCGCCGGGCCGTCATCGCCGAGCAATAGGGCCGTGTCGTGAAAAATGCCCCCCCCGGTCTCGACGTCGTGGCGGCCATCCTGTGGCGCGGGGACCGGTTTTTGGCCGTGCGCCGCCCGCCGGGCAAGCCCATGGCCGGGATGTGGGAATTTCCCGGGGGCAAGCTTGAGCCGGGCGAGACCCCGGCGGACGCGCTGGTGCGGGAGATTCGCGAGGAGCTCGGGGTGATCCCCCGGTCCCCGGTTTTTTGGAAGGAAACGACCCACGCCTATCCGGACCTGCTTGTGAGGCTCGTGTTTTTCCATGTTCGGGAGTTCGTCGGCGACCCCGCACCCCTGGAAGGCCAGGAGATGGCCTGGCTGACCCCGGTCGAGGCCCTGGCCTATCCCTTTCTTGAGGCCGACACGGATATCGTGCGCCAACTCCCGCGCGACGGTTCGGCGCTCCCCGGTTCCTGACCGGCACGCCGGTGCAGGTGCGCGCAGCGGTGTCCATGACCCCATGATACAAGGAAGAGTATGAAGATTATTGATCTGATCCAAAACGGAAAGCCGTTCGTCTCCCTCGAATTCTTCCCCCCCAAGGAAAAAAGCGCCTGGCCGGGTTTTTTCGATGTGGTCAACTGGCTTGCGCCCGTCAAGCCGCTGTTCGTGTCCGTGACCTATGGGGCCGGGGGCGGCACCCAGGCCAACACCCTGGAGATCGTCTCCCGCATGAAAAAGGAGTACGGCCTGGAGCCCATGGCCCACCTGACCTGCGTGGGGGCCAGCGAGAAAACCATCCGGGCCTTCCTGGACTCCCTGGTGGACAGCGGCGTGGAGAACGTGCTGGCGCTTCGCGGCGACCCGCCCCGGGGGCAGGCCGATTTCGTGCCCGACTCGGACCAGTTCCGGCACGCCTCGGATCTGGTGGCGTTTATCCGGGCCGAATATCCCTCGCTGTGCATCGGCGTGGCCGCCTATCCCGAGGTGCATCCCCAGGCCGAGTCCCCGGAGAAGGATCTGGAATACCTGAAGCGCAAGGTGGACGCAGGCGGCGATTTCATCGTCACCCAGCTTTTTTTCGACAACCGCCTGTATTTCGACTTCGTGGCCAGGGCCCGGTCCGCAGGCGTCGCCGTGCCCATGCTGCCCGGCGTCCTGCCGGTCGTCAGTCTGGCCGGGGCCAAGCGCATGCTGACCTTTTGCGGGGCGTCCATGCCCCCGGACTACCTGCGCTCCCTGGAAGAGGCCGACGCCTCGGGGGACGGCGCGGCCGTGGCCGAACGGGGTATCGCCTACGCCACGGCCCAGGCCCGGGGACTTTTGGCGGGCGGCGCGCCAGGGGTGCATCTGTATACCTTGAACAAGGCCGAGGCCTGCCTGAAGATCATCGGCGGACTCGATCTGGAAACGTACCGGTGTTCCCCGCGCTCGCAGGGATGATCCGGTCAGGCAGGCCATGTGTTCCCCGCGCTCGCGGGGATGATCCGCTTTGCCTGTCGATCATCGGCGGACTCGATCTGTAAACGGTCAACCGGTTGTCACCACGGCGTCACGCACGTCGTGTTCATCGTTAACCCCGTCGTGATGGAGGATGGTATGGGAAGGGGCGATCTGGTCGTGGCCGTGTGCGGCGCCACAGGGGCAGTGGGCAGGGAGATGCTCAGGACGCTTGAGCAACGCGATTTTCCGGCGACGACCGTGCGGGCCTTCGCCTCGGCCCGGTCGGCAGGGAGCACCGTGCCCTTCAAAGGCGGCGAACTGGTGGTCGAGGAACTGACCGAGGACTCTTTTACCGGCATCCATCTGGCCCTTTTTTCCGCCGGCGGCGCGACCTCGAAAAAATTCGCCCCCCACGCGGCCAAGGCCGGATGCGTGGTGGTGGACAACTCCAGCGCCTGGCGCATGGACCCCGAGGTGCCGCTGGTGGTGCCCGAGGTCAATCCGGACGACGTGGCCTGGCATAAAAACATCATCGCCAACCCCAACTGCTCCACCATCCAGATGGTGGTGGTCTTAAAGCCCCTGCACGACGCGGCCAGGATCAAGCGGGTTGTCGTGTCCACGTATCAGGCCGTGTCCGGCACCGGGCAAAAGGCCATCACCGAGCTTGAGACCCAGGTGCGCCAGCTTTTCAACATGCAGGAGCCCGAGGCCAAGGTGTATCCGTACCAGATCGCCTTCAACTGCCTGCCCCAGATCGATGTCTTCTCCGAGGGCGACTACACCTTCGAGGAGATCAAGATGATCAAGGAGACGGCCAAGATCATGGGCGATACGTCCATCAAGGTCACGGCCACCACGGTGCGCGTGCCGGTTTTTTACGGACACAGCGAATCCGTGAACATCGAGACGGAAGAAAAGCTGACGGCGGCCCAGACCCGGGCCATCCTGGCCCAGGCCCCGGGCGTGCGGGTCTACGACAACCCGTCCGAAAAGCTCTATCCCATGCCCATCATGGCCGCCGGGGAGGACGAGGTGTTCGTGGGGCGCATCCGCGAGGACGACACCATCGATAACGGCCTCAACCTGTGGATCGTGGCCGACAACATCCGCAAAGGCGCGGCCCTAAACGCCGTGCAGATCGCCGAACTGCTGCTTGAGCGCGGCATGCTCGGCTGAGAGCGGCCAAGGCAGGCCGCCAAGGGACGAAAACAGGTCATGTGGTGCGGGGCGCGGACGTTCGCGGCGCCCCGCGCCGTCGCCCTGCCCAGGGACGAAACGCGACGGAACCGACAAGGAGCGTGTGTCGATGTCCGCGAAAAAAGCCGTAGGCCTGCTGGTGTTGGCTGACAAAACGGATCTGTACGCCAGGGAGATGAACCGGTTGGAGGTGCCGGTGACCATAGCCGGAAGCGTGTCGGAGTTTTTGGAGCGGTTGTCCGGGGGCGTATGCCGGGGATTGGTGATGGATATCCAGAAGGTCATGCGTGCCCCGCGGGCCGAGAGGGACCGGCTGTTCCGGGTCAGCGAGTCCTACCCCATCCTGCGCACCAAGGTGGACCGGTCGGGCAAAAATATCCTGTTCCTGGATGACGTGGATTGCTTCCTGCACAACTGCGGCACGTTCTGCCCCGAACGCAAGCGCTGCGCCCTGCGCTATCCGGTCAAGCTCAACGCCTTCGTCTCCCGCGAGGACGATCCGGCCATGCTGGCCGCCGTCCGGGCGAACATCCTCAATATTTCCCACAGCGGCTGCTTCGTCCTGACCCTGGAGGATTTTTCCGCCTCGCGCTTCGTGCATGTCCGGATTGCGGAGTTGACGGACCCGACCCCGATTTTCGGGCTGGTGCGCTGGTGGCGGCCCTGGGGGGAACCCGGGATGCTGCCTGGAATCGGGGTGGTGTTCATGGATGTCAAACCCGGCCATCTGGCCGAGATCGACGACATGTGCCAGGACGGAACCGGGGTCATGGAACCGGAAGACGATGATGAGGCGGCCTGCCAGCGGCATCCGGCCTGAGGCGGCGTTCCCGGCCCTGGGGACAGGCAAAACGCCCGCCTCTCCGGGGAGGCGGCTATTCGGCCCGAATCCCGGCTAAAAGCCACATGGCCCCGGGCGTGGCGTCGTCCCGGACAAAGGTCCAGGTCTCCCGCTCCCGGTCGTCCCCGGACTGGCCCGGCATCCTGGCCAGCACCTCGAAAAGCGTGTCGACCCGGGTGGCGTTTCCTTCCTTCGCCCGCGCCGCGATCCCGGCCTCGATCAAAAGCAGTTGCGACGTCCTCCCGCCCGTTTGCGCGGCCCGCGCCGTGGCCATCCGGGCCAGCTCAGCCATGAATTCCGGGGCCACGAACGGGGCCGTCCCGGACACGTCGCCCTTCTCCAGGGCCTCACGGACCCGGGCGTAGACCGCCTTGGCCCCGGCCACAAACTCCTCGTCCTCGCTGTGGAAGGCCGGTTGCGCTCCGGCCGGGGCCGGTTTTTGTGCCGACGGCGTGGAACGCAGGCCGCCCCAGGCCGCCTCGGCCGCCTGATAGGCGCGCTCCAGGCCCGGTTCCCGGCTGCCCGGGGCAGGGCCCTGGGAGGTTCCCGGACCGTAGCCCTGCGTTGGAGGGGCCGACGGCTGCGGGTTGGACGAGGCGGGATCAGCGCCTTTGGACGAAGGACCGGAGGGCGTCCGCCCCTCGGCGGGAGGCGGCGCGGGCCGCGCGGCCTTGTCCGGCCCTGTGGACGGCGCGCGTCTGCCTGCCAGAAAACGGAACAGCATAAAGACCACAAGCCCGATGACCACGATGTCGGCCAGGCGGGGGCCGGTGAAGGGTTCTCCGAGAAACAGGGCGTTGATGAGCCCGCCGGCGAACATTCCCGGGGCCTCTTCCGGGGGCAGGCCGTCTGTGCCCTGTCTGGAGGCCTGGGCCATGGCGGGCAGGGCCAGGAGATGACACAGGGTCACGGCCAGGGGGCGGAGGCGGACGCGGGGGCCGGGCGCGGCGTGGGGCATGGGAGATCCTTTGTTCGTTTTTTTTCAGTGTATCCGTGGTCGTGGGTCTGTCAACCCGCCTGTCGGGAGCCTGTCGGGAGTCTGCTGGGAGTCTGCTGGGAGTCTGCCGGGAGCCTGCCGGGAGCCTGCCGGGAGCCTGTCGGCAGCACATGATCTGACCGATGCCGCAGGGCCTGGGGAAGAGGATCAGGTGGGACCGGTGGGACGGAAGACCTCGGGCAGGCCGGGCCGGGGCGGCGTCTCCCGGGCGATGTCAGGAAAAATGAATTGTGAGCTATTGTGTGAAGTTATATGGGGATGGTGTAGGGTATATGGAATCCGGCCCGCCACAGGCGCGGCCCACGCCGGGAGAAGGCGCATGGACAAGCATTTCTTGGTGACCATAGGGGATGATCCGGGAATCTTTTACGGCGTCGGTTTCATCAGCCATTTTTTCGACGCCAAGGACAGGGTGCGGGTGACGCTATTCCACATCGCCCCCCAGCCCCCGGCGGTGTGGCCCGAGGAACTGTCCTACGAGACCAAAAAGGCCCTGGAGGACAGCGCCGGGCGTCTGGAGGACAAGGGCCGAAACGCCCTGGCCGCCGCCCGGGAGAGCCTGCTTGGCAAGGGCTTCACCCCGCGCAGGATCGAGGAGAAATTCATCTTCGGGGCCTTTCCCCGGGCCGGGCATCTGATCATGGAGGGCGAATACGGCGACTATGACGCCGTGGTCCTCGGGCAACGCGGTTTTGCGGGCCTAAGCGCCTTCCTGGATCGCGGGGTGGGGGTCGAGATCATGCGCGAATCCTTCGACTTTCCCCTGTGGGTCTGCCGCTTCCCGGACTATGCGCGATCCGGGGTTTTAGTCTGCGTGGACGGCTCCAACGCCGCGCTGCGGGCCGTGGACCATGTGGGGGCCATGCTTGCGGGCGAAAAACGCCACGCCCTGACCCTTTTTCATGTCTCGGGGCAGGCTTTGCCGGACGCTGCCGACGCCGTATTCGCCCGGGCCCGGGAGGTGCTTGCCGCCAGGGGCGTTTCGCCCGAGCGCGTGGCCGCCCGGCAGGTGGCGTCGGACCATGTGGCCAGGGCCGTGCTTGCCGAAGCCGAATCCGGACGGTATGCCGTGGTGGCCGCCGGGCGCACGGGCGCGGGCCGGGGGAAGTCGCCGCTTGGCGGTCTGTCCCGGGCCTTTTTCGGATCAGCCAGCGATGTGCTGTTCCACGAGTTGGCCGGGGCGGTCCTGTGGGTGTGCCGCTGACGGCGCATCCACGACATGGCAATGCAGCAACGTACGGATGAAGGTCATGACCATTCCAGACAGCCACGGCCAGACCGACTTTTGTTTGTGGGACACCTCCGACCGGGAATTCCAGGTGGGCATCATCGGCGCCGGGCCCGGATTCATCTCCATCCTGGATATCCTGGGCAACGAGCAGTACCAGGATTTCCTGCCCGGCCTGAAACTGACGGCCGTGTCCGACCCCGGGCCCCAGCCCTCCAGCCGGGCCCTTGTGGAGAAGCTCGGGGTGCCGATCTACAACACCTTTGAGGACATGCTGGCGGCACACCCCGGCATTGACCTGGTGGTGGAGCTGATCGGCTCCCGGGCCAAGCTGCGGGCCATCCGCTCGGCCTTGCCGGACACGGTTTCGCTGATCGACCACAATGCGGCCTTTTTCCTGTGCGGCCTGCACAACATGCTCCAGGTCAGCACCCATTGCCAGGTCAACCTGGACCGGCACAAGGAACTTTTAAACGCCATCATCGACGAGGTGCGCGACGACATCATCCTTCTGGACAAGGAGGGCCGCGTGGCGGACCTCAACAAGAACGTCTACCAGCGCCTGGGCAAGGCCAAGGCCGAGCTTATGGGGCTGCCCTGCTGGCAGGTGCAGACCCTCGACGACGGACGTCCCTTTTGCTGCGGCCCGGACAAGGACTGCCCCTTTTTCTCCACACTTTCCACCGGACGCGAGGCCGAGGCCATGTTCACCCGCCTCGATGCCGACGGTCGGCTCTTGTATTTCCGCATCTATTCCTATCCCATCTTCAATCCCATGGGACACATGACCCATATCATGGTCATGCGCCGGGACATCACGCGGCGCACCTACCAGGAGCGCCACCAGCAGCAGGCCGAAAAACTGGCCATCATCGGCGAGATGTCCATGTACCTGGCCCATGAGATCAGAAATCCGCTTTTCGCCATCTCCGGCTTCACCAAGTCGCTTCTGGATTCGGCGAACCTGACGGAGAAGGAACGGGAAAAACTGCGCATCATCGCCGAGGAGGCCAAGCGCCTGGACCGCATGTTGTCGAGCATCTTAAGTTTCTCGCGCCAGACCCAGACCGTGTCCGGGCCGGTGGACCTCAATCGCGTCAGCGAGGAGGCCGTGGAACTCATGCGCATCGGCTATGCCGACAAGGGCTACCGCTTCGTGCTCAATGCCGATCCCAACATCCCGCGCGGCCGGGCCGAGGCCGAGACCATCAAGCAATGCCTGGTCAACCTGATGATGAATTCCATGGAGGCCATGCCCAGGGGCGGCGAGATACGGGTGCGCACCGGTATGGATGCAGACAGTCCGGTGGTCGAGGTGGCGGATCGCGGCCGGGGCATGAGCCAGACCGAGATGGACAAGGTGTTCAGCCCCTTCCACACCACCAAGGGCCAGGGCTACGGCCTGGGGCTGGCCATGATCAAGAAGATGATCGAGGAGTTCGGCGGCCGGGTGACCTTGTCCAGCCGGGAAGGACGCGGCACGGCCGTGACCTTGCACTTCGCCCCCATCCTGGCGGGGGAGGAGGAGCGCCAGGCCGTGGACGACCTCACGATCCAGGAGGCGGCGTCTCGGGCGTCTGCGAAGCCGACATCGTAGCATCACACCCCGCTGGAAAATTGCAACAGACAGGGTTTCCTTAATAAATACGGCTATGTTTTTCTAAGGACGCGATACGAGGCCATGTTCATCCATAAAGGCTCGCCCGATTCCCCCCGTTCCCGGTTTTTGAGCCTGCGGTCCCAGTTGGTCCTGGCCCTGGGGGCGCTTTTGGCCATAAGCCTCGGGGGCGCGGTCCTGTCCCTGTGGTACGGGCACATGGCCCGCAATCTGTATCTCTCCACCCTTGAGGGCGACGTGGTCGGCCTGGCTGCGGCCCAGGAACTGGAAAACGCCCTGTTGGCCCTGTATGCCGAGGCGGCCGGGGGCCGGGGGGCCATGGACGCCGCCGAGGGGCTTGCGGTCGGACGGCGGCGGGTGGAGGAGTGGCTGCGCAAGGCCCGCGACGCGGCAGGCGGCGAGGCGGCCCGGCAGGCCCTGTCCCATCTGGACGCATCGTGGTTCGAGGTCCAGGAGGCCATGGACACGGCCTTTGACCGGTCGTCGTCCCCCGAAGCCGGGCTTACGCTTTTGTCCCGGCGTTTCCACGAGGCGTTTTCCCGGGCCGAGGCCTATAAGAATCTCTTTCGGGAGGGCATTGCGGCCCGCCGGGCCGATTATCAGGCGCGCACCGACGCCCTGGTGGTCATGGTCTGGATCGCCCTGCCCCTTATCGCCCTTCTGGGGCTGGCCCTGACGCATCTGGCGTTTCGGCGCATCCTCAATCCCATCCGCCATCTGGCCCGCACCGGACCCGGGGCGGAAAAAGAGTTGTGCGACGGCAACGAGGTCAAGACCCTGGCCCGGCGCTTCGGCAACCTTCTTGTGGCCGTGGACCGGGCCCAGTCCGACCTGGAGGTCAGCCGGGACCACCTCATGCAGTCGGAAAAGCTGGCCCTGGTGGGCAAGCTGGCCGCCGGGGTGGCCCACACCATCCGCAACCCCCTGACATCGGTCAAGATGCGGCTTTTTTCCCTGGAGCGCGTCCTGCGCCTGGAACCGGCCCAGAGGGAGGACTTCGAGGTCATTTCGGAAGAGATCCGGCACATCGACACCATCGTGCGCAATTTTCTGGAATTTTCCCGGCCGCCCAAGCTGGTGGCCCGGGCCACCAGCCTGTCCGACGTGGTGGACACCACCTTAAACCTCCTCAAGCACCGCCTGGAGTCCTACGGGGTGACGGTGGAGGTCCTGCGGGTCAAGCGCCTGACCCCCATCAGCGCCGACCCCGATCAGCTCAAGGAGGCCCTGGTCAACCTGGTGCTCAATGCCTGCGAGGCCATGGTCGAGGGCGGCCGCATCGTCATCCGCGAGGAGGAGGGGGTCATGGAGCCGGCCGGACGGGTGGTGGTGGTGCGCATCAGCGACACCGGCCCGGGGGTTCCCGAAATGATCCGCGACCGGGTGTTTCAGCCCTTTTTCACCACCAAGGGCGAGGGCTCGGGGCTTGGGCTGCCCATCGCCCAGCGCATCGTGGAGGAGCACGGCGGCTGGATCAACCTGCATTCCCCCGAGGGCCGGGGGGCCACCTTCGCCCTGATCTTTCCCCACGCCGAGGAGCGCACGTGGCACAGATACTGATCGTGGACGACGACCACCAGTTGCGCCAGAGTTTCGAGCGCCTGCTTTCCGCCGAAGGCTATGCCGTGCGCACGGCCTCGACCGGCGAGGCCGGGGTGGAGATGGTCCGCGAGAGCCTGCCGGATCTGGTGGTCATGGACGTGCGCATGCCGGGCATAAGCGGCCTGGAGGCCTATGCGGCCATGCGCGAGATCGAACCCAGGCTGCCGGTGATCATCATGACCGCCCACGGCACCACGGAGACCGCCATTGAGGCCACCCGCATGGGGGCCTTCGACTACGTGCTCAAGCCCTTCGACATCCCCGACATCTTGAAGCTCATCGAAAAGGGCTTGAGCGCCGGGCGGTTCATGCGCTCCAAGGTGGAGATGGACGCCCCGGCCGAGGGCGGCGAGGGCGAGGCCATCGTGGGCGGCGGCCCGGCCATGCAGGAGATCTACAAGGCCATCGGCCGCGCCGCGCCCACGGACGCCACGGTGCTCATCCGGGGCGAATCCGGTACGGGCAAGGAGCTCGTGGCCCGGGCCGTCTACCAATACAGCGCCCGGGCCGGAAAGCCCTTTCTGGTCATCAACTGCGTGGCCATTCCGGAGACGCTTCTGGAATCGGAACTCTTCGGCTACGAGCGCGGGGCCTTCACCGGGGCCTCGGGCCGCAAGGTGGGCAAGATCGAACAGGCCAACCGGGGCACGGTGTTCCTCGACGAGATCGGGGACATGCCGGTCTCCATCCAGGCCAAGCTTTTGCGGCTGTTGCAGGAAAAACACGTGGAGCGCCTGGGCGGGGCCGGGCCCATCCCGGTGGACGTGCGCATCATCGCCGCCACCAACCGGGATCTGGAACAGGCCGTGGCCAAGGGGGCCTTTCGCGAGGACCTGTATTACCGCCTCAAGGTGGTGACCATGAGCCTGCCCCCCCTGCGGGAGCGGCGCGAGGACATCCCGCTTCTGGCCAGACATTTTCTGTGCCGCTTTTCCCGGGAGGCCGGTGCCCCGGACCCGGGGCTGACCCCGCAGGCCATGGCCTTTCTCACCGGGCACGACTGGCCGGGAAACGTGCGCGAGCTGGCCAACGTCCTGCAAAAGACCCTGATTTTCAGCCGGGGCGGTCCCATTGCCGCCGAGGATCTGCAAAAGGCCGCCGGAACAACGCCGTCGGCCGCCATGGCCGGGCCGACGGGGACCGCCGGGGCCGGAGGCGATGGGACCGCCCTGGAGTTCCTGCGCCGGTTCGTGCGCCAGGAACTGGTGGCGGCCCGGGACGACGAGGGGGCCTTCGAGTCGCTCATGGACCGCTTCGGGGCGGTGGTCATCGCCGAGGCCCTGGCCATGACCGGCGGCAACCGCACCCGGGCGGCCAGGCTTCTGGGGCTGTCGCGGCCCACGCTTTTAGCCCGCATCGAAAAGTACGGACTCAAGATCGAGACCTCGGTGACCGCACCGTTCGGGGCGGCCGAATCGGGCGGCCCAGGGCGCTGAGCATGGCCGTGAGGCGGCGTTCCCGTTGGCCGGGGATGCCGGATTGCTTCCAGGGGCCATGGCCCGGATGTCCGGCCTGGGCGTCGAAACGCGCAACGCCCGTCCGGGGGATGCCGGACGGGCGCCGTGCCGGGAAGCGGCGCGGACCTATCCCAGGTCGTCCCAGAAATTTTCCCAGCGCACCTTGCCCTTGGTCTTTTTGAACTTGCGCAAGAGCACGTACAGGGCCCCTGCGCCGCCGTGCCGGGGCAGGGCCGTGGCGAAGGCCAGGACCACCCGCTTCAAGGGGTCGCGGGTGAGCCAGGTCTTGAGCTCCTCCTTGAGCACGGGGAGCCCGCCCGGGGAGTTGGCCCCGCGCCCGGGGATGATGAGCAGGCAGCGTTTCCCGGCCAGGTAGTTCTCGCGAACGAAGTGCAGAAGCGCCAGTTGGGCCTGGGCGGCGTTTTGCCCGTGCATGTCCAGATGGGCCTCGGGGGAGAACTGCCCGGCGCGCAACTGGCGGAAGACCTTCTGGTCCATGTCCCGCACGAATCCCTGCATGTATTCGTCGGTAAACGACAACTCGAACTCCACCCGCCCGGCCACCAGGTCCAGCAGGGCGTTTGCGCCGTCCGGATCGGACTCGGACGCCTTGCGCAAGGATGACTCGGCAGGCTTGGGAACCACGGCCCGGCCACGAAGGACGCCGTCCATGGTCTGCACGCCGGACATGGCCCGGGCGAAGAGGGTTTCCTCGTCCTCGGCCGGGACGTCCGGGTCCGGGGACGGCTTTGCCGGGATCTTGATCGGTTCCGGTTTTTTCTTCTGAATTTTTATCGACTTGAGGGCGTCAAGGCCCGAACGTTTTTGCGCTGCCATGCCCGGAAGGCTACAGGGAAGCCGCTTTTTTTGCAATGGACGGCACGTAGCAGGGGGCGGGGGGGCATGGGGTCGGCCGCTCCAGGCTGTGGCGGGCGGGCCGTGGGGGTGTGGCGAAATGTGGTGCTTGTTGACGATTTTGTGAAAATTATCGCGGCCAGATGGCTGTTTTTTGTTGTCGATCAGTCGGGGACGTTTTACAAGTCCCTTCATGCGTGGCGGGACGGGGACGGGTCCTGTGCCGGACCGACCCGTCCGGGAGCGGCGGGCATGCGCCATGCGCCACGGCATCGCCACGGTCCTGGCCGGTGGCGGACATGCCCGGAGGCGGCTGGTTTTTTCCCGGCGCGCGAACCGCCGTGCGACCTTTTCAAAACGTCAATGATGGAGGCCAAAGGCATGCGTATCTGGTCACTTGTGTGTTGCCTCGTCCTGGTTCTGACCGTGTCCGTGGCCCACGCCGCAGACAAGGACACCCTGGTGGTGTCCGTGCCCTCGGACATCCATACCCTGGACCCCGGCGTGTCCAGCGACAACTACGATTGGCGTCAGATCTATCCCTGCTACGACCGGCTGGTGAAATACAAGGTCGAAAACGGCAAGGGCTCAACCGAGGTCGAACCCATGGCCGCCGAGTCCTGGACCGTCTCCCCCGACGGTCTGGTGTGGACCTTCAAGATCAAGAAGGGCATCGCCTTCGACGACGGCACGCCGCTGGACGCCGAGGCCGTGCGCTATTCCCTGGACCGCACCCTGGCCATCGGCAAGGGCCCGGCGGACAACATCGGGGCCATCGCCTCCATGAAGGTCGTCGATCCCCAGACCCTGGAAGTCAC
Source organism: Desulfovibrionaceae bacterium (assembly GCA_031082225.1). GTDB lineage: Bacteria > Desulfobacterota > Desulfovibrionia > Desulfovibrionales > Desulfovibrionaceae > Desulfolutivibrio. Next base: position 17,390 of record JAVHLG010000032.1, read on the forward strand.
CCTGAAAAACCCCTACGGCCCGTTTTTGCAGACCCTGGCCACGGACGGGGCCTCCATCGTCAATCCCAAGACGGCGGCCAAGGCCGTGGGCGACGACAAGGCCCAGGCCTGGCTGGCCGAAAACGTGGACGGCAGCGGCCCCTTCAAGGTCACGGAGTGGACCCGGGGCCAGCGTTGCGTGCTTGAGGCCAAGCCCAACTACTGGGGCGGCGCGCCCACGATCAAAAAGGTCATCATCCGCTTCATGCCCGAGTCCGCCGACCGGCGCATGGCCCTGGAAAAGGGCGACGTGGACATCGCCGAAAACATCCTCATCGACCAGCTTCCGGCCCTGGAGAAAAACCCCGACATCGTGGTGCACCGTTTCCCGGCCCAGATGACGGAATACGTCTACGTCAACTGCCAGAACAAGAAATTGGCCGATCCCCGGGTGCGTCAGGCCCTGTCCTACGCCGTGGACTACAAGGGCATCATCGACCAGGTGCTCCAGGGCAACGGCATGCAGATGCGCGGCCCCATTCCCCAGGGCATGTGGGGACACCGCGAGGACGTGTTCCAGTACAGCCAGGACGCGGCCAAGGCCAAAGAGCTTCTGAAGGCCGCCGGGGCCGAGAACCTGGAACTGACGCTGATCTATTCCGAGCGCCGGGCCACCTGGGAGCAGATCGCCCAGGTCATGCAGGCCAATCTGGCCGACATTGGCGTGAAACTCAAGCTTGAGCTCATGTCCAACCCGACGCTTCGCGACAAGATCGACAAGGGCGACTTCGAGCTGTGCCTGGGGGCCTGGAGCCCGGACTTCGCCGATCCCTACATGTTCATGAACTTCTGGTTCGACTCCAAAAACGCGGGCCTGCCCGGCAACCGCAGCTTCTACAAAAACGACAAGGTGGACGAACTGGTGCGCAAGGCCGCCGGCCTCTCGGACGTGGCCGAGCGCAAGAAGCTGTATAGCGAGGCCCAGGACATCATCATGCAGGATGCCCCCTACATCTTCCTGTATCAGATCCAGACCATCGTGCCCATGCGCAAGGACGTGAAGGGGTACGTCTTCAACCCCATGCTGGAATCCATGTACAACTTCGAGACCATCTCGAAGAACTAACCCTGCGGATACCAAAACCCCGGCCGGACGGTTCGCCTTCCGGCCGGGGACGTTTTCCCCATGCGCATCCTGGCCTATACCTTCCGACGCCTGCTGGCCGCCATCCCCGTCCTTTTGGGGGTGAGCGTCCTGGCCTTTCTCATCTCCCACGCCATCCCCGGCGATCCGGCAAGGCTCATCGTGGGGCCCAAGGCCAGCAAGGAGGCCGTGGAGGCCATCCGCAAGGAGCACGGCCTGGACCGGCCGCTTCCCGTGCAATACCTGCATTTTCTGGGCGGCCTCCTGACCGGCGACCTGGGCCGGTCCATCCGCAACCATCGGCCGGTGACCGAGGATCTGGCCGACTATTTTCCGGCCACCCTGGAACTGACCCTGGCCAGCCTGGTGTTGTGCCTGAGCGTGGGCATCCCCCTGGGCATCCTGGCCGCGGTGCGGCGCAACAGATTCGCCGATCACGCCGCCCGGGTGGTGTCGGTGGTCGGCGTGTCCACCCCGGTTTTCTGGCTGGGGCTTATGCTGCTGCTCCTTTTCTATCGCCATTTGAGCTGGCTGCCGGGCTCGGGGCGGCTCGACGTGACCAGCGCGCCGCCCGCCGGGGTGACCGGCCTGTACGTGGTGGACGCGGTTTTGGCCGGAAACTGGCCTCTTTTGCGCGAGGCCGTAAGCCACCTGATCCTTCCGGCCTTCTGTCTGTCCTACGTCTATCTGGCCATAATCACCCGCATCGTGCGCTCCTCCATGATCGCCGTGCTGGGGCAGGACTACATCACCACGGCCCGGGCCAACGGCCTGTCCGCCGGGCGCGTGGTCTTCAAGCACGCCTTCAAGAATTCGCTCATCCCCACGGTGACCATCGTCGGCCTGTCCCTGGGGGAGCTATTGGGCGGGGCCATCCTCACCGAGACCATCTTCGCCTGGCCGGGCATGGGCAAATACGTGGTGGATTCGGTCAATGCCCTGGATTTTCCGGCCATCATGGGATTCACCCTGGTGGCCAGCACGGCCTATGTGGCCATCAACCTGGGGGTGGACGTGCTGTATGCGTTCCTCAATCCCCGCATCCGGTATTAGGGGCCGCCGCCCGTGCCTCCCCGCACCCTGCATCCCGCCCTGCGCGAACTGGCCCTGACCGTGCGCATCCTGTCGCGCAACCCGTCAGCGGTCATGGGCGGGACGATCATCGCGGCCATGGTCTTTCTGGCGCTTTTTGCGCCGCTTCTGGCCCCGTACGATCCCGTGAGGCTGTCGCTGCCGGATCGGCTGCTGCCCCCGGGCGGGGGCCACTTCTTCGGCACCGACGAGCTTGGCCGGGACATCTTCACCCGGGTGCTTTACGGGGCCCGCATCTCGCTTTCCATCGGGCTTTTGGTCATCAGCGTGGCCGGGGGCATCGGCGCGCTCATCGGGGCCACGTCGGGCTATTTCGGGGGGAAGATCGACAGCGTGGTCATGCGCGTCATGGACGTGATCCTGTCCTTTCCGTCCCTGGTCCTGGCCCTGGCCCTGGCCGCCGCCCTGGGCCCAAGCCTCGTCAACGCCATCTTCGCCACGGCCTTCGTCATGATCCCCAAGTTCGCCCGCATGGTGCGCGGCGAGGCCCTGGCCGTGCGCGAGATGCCGTTCGTGGCCGCCAGCCGGGTGGCCGGGGCCGGGCACGGCTTCATCATCCGCCGCCACATCCTGCCCAACTGCCTGAATTCGGCCATCGTCCTGGCCACCCTGACCCTTGGCGACGCCATCCTCATCGCCGCGTCCCTGTCGTTCATCGGTCTGGGGGCCCAGCCGCCCACGCCCGAGTGGGGGGCCATGATCGCCTCGGGACGCAAGTTTCTCATGGACCAGTGGTGGTATGCGACCTTTCCCGGGCTTTTCATCCTGGCGACGGTCATCGGCTTCAACATTTTCGGCGATGCGCTGCGCGACGTGCTGGACCCGCGCATCCGGCGCTAGTCCGTCCGTGCGACACAGGCAGGAGAGACGATGATCCAGAGTATCGCGACGCCGTTACGGGATTCCAAAGGGCTTCACCCTGTGGCCGCCGGAGGCATCTCCCCCTGCCGCATGGCGGCGCACCCCGCCAGGTAAGGACGACCTCCACCATGCCCACGCCGCTTCTCCACGTTCGCGACCTCTCGGTCAGCTTCGCCACCTACCAGGGGCGGGCCATGGTCCTGGACCGGGCCAGCCTGTCCGTGAACCGGGGGGAGATCATGGGGCTGGTGGGCGAGACCGGGTGCGGCAAGTCCGTGCTCTCCCGGGCCGTGTTGCGCATCATCCCGTCGCCGCCGGGGCGCATCGACGGCGGGGAGATCGTCTTCGAGGGCCGCGACCTGCTCACCCTGCCCAAAAAGGCCATGCGCGCCCTGCGGGGGGACCGCATCTCCATGATCTTTCAGGAGCCCATGAGCAGCCTGAATCCGGTTTATACCGTGGGCAACCAGATGCGCGAGGTCATCCGGGCCCACCGCGAGGTGAGCCGGGCCGAGGCCCAGGCCGTGTGTCTGGAGATGCTCGAGGCCGTGCGCCTGCCCGAACCCGGGACGGTTTTGGCGGCCTATCCCCACGAACTGTCCGGGGGCATGCGGCAGCGGGTGATGATCGCCATGGAGCTGTCCTGCCGTCCGGCCCTGCTTTTGGCAGACGAGCCCACAACGGCGCTGGACGTCACGGTCCAGGGCCAGATCCTGGCCATTTTGGCCGAACTGTCGGCCCGCGAGGGCCTGTCCATCCTTTTGGTCACCCACGACATGGGCGTGGTGGCCCAGATATGCAGCCGGGTGGCGGTGATGTACGCCGGGCAGGTGGTGGAGGTGGCCGACGTGGAGAGCCTGTTCGCCCGTCCGGCCCACCCCTACACCCGGGGGCTCATCGCCTCCATCCCCGGCCGGGCCGGGGAGGGTGATCTCTACGCCATCCCGGGCAGCGTCCCCAGCCCCATCGACCCGCCGCCGGGCTGCCGCTTCCATTCACGCTGCACCCAGTCCGGGCCGGACTGCCGCCGGGCCGTGCCCGAGATGGTCCTTGTGGCCCCGGACCATGCCGTGGCCTGCCACCAATGTCCCGGAGGAGGGCGGCCGTGAGCGAACCGCTGCTGCTGGTTGCGAACCTGTGCAAGGCCTTTCCCCTGGGCGGCGGGTTTTTCGGCGGCGGCAAACGCCTCCTCAAGGCCGTGGACGGGGTGGACCTGTCGCTTTCGCGCGGCGAGACGTTGGGGCTGGTGGGCGAGTCGGGCAGCGGCAAGTCCACGGTGGGCAACTGCATCCTGCGCCTGCTCGACCCTGATTCGGGCTCCATCGCCTTTGACGGCGTGGAGCTTGCGGAACTTACCGGCCAGGCCCTGATAAAGGCCCGGGCCCGGATGCAGGTGGTCTTCCAGGATCCCCAGAGCTCCCTTGACCCGCGCATGACCGTGGGGGGCATCGTCTCCCTGCCGCTTCGGGTGCAGGGACGGGCCAGGGGGCGGGAGCTTCGCGAAAGGGCGGCGGCGGCGCTTTCCGAGGTGGGGCTCGGGCCGGAATGCCTGGATCGTTATCCCCATGAATTTTCCGGCGGCCAGCGGCAGCGCATCGGCCTGGCCCGGGCCTTGGTGGCCGATCCGGCCTTCGTGGTCATGGACGAGCCCACAAGCGCCCTGGACGTGTCGGTCCAGGCCCAGATTTTGAACCTCATGGCCGGGCTCCAGCAAAGGCGCGGCCACGCCTATCTGTTCATTTCCCACGACCTGACCGTGGTGCGCCACGTCAGCCGCCGCATCGCGGTCATGTACCTGGGGGCGATCATTGAGACCGCGCCCACGGACGCGCTGTTCACGCATCCGGCCCATCCCTACACCCGGGCGCTTCTAGCCTCGGTGCCCCTGCCTGACCCCCGCAAACGCCGGAATCTGGCCCGGCTGACCGGAGACGTGCCAAGCCCCGTGGACCTGCCGCCGGGCTGCCGGTTCCACCCCCGCTGTCCCGAGGCCATGGCGGTGTGCGCCTGCGAAGCGCCCCCGAAGGTTTCCCTGGCGGCGGGACATGACGTCGTCTGCCATTTGCACAGTTCAGGCTAATGCCTTAAAAAGAAAGGGATTCCAAAGGGGCCGTGCACCATCGGGCACTGGGGCCGCCGGAGGCTTCCCCACGACAGCATGTGCTTCCCCATTCCATACCGCAACACCATCAAAGGATAGAACCGCCATGAAAGTCTTCATCAGCGCCGACATTGAGGGCGTGGGGGCCGTGGCCCGCCACGAGCACTCCCGGGTGGACGGCCGGGAATACGCCGCGGCCCGCTCCCGCATGACCGGCGAGGTCAACGCCGCCATCGCCGGGGCCTTCGACGGCGGGGCCACGGCCGTGACCGTGGCCGACGCCCATAACGTGGGCCTAAACCTCATCCCCGAAGACCTGGACGAGCGGGCCACCCTGGTCATGGGCTCGCCCCGGCCCCTGTCCATGGTGCACGGCCTCGACGCCACCTATGACGCGCTTTTTTGCGTGGGCTACCACGCCATGGCCGCCACCCGCGACGCCAGCATCGTGCATACCTTCACCGGCCGCATCCAGGAGGTGCATCTGGGAGGGGTCAAGATCGGGGAGATCGGCCTAAACGCCGCCCTGGCCGGGTCGTTCGGGGTGCCGCTGACCTTTCTGGCCGGGGACGGCGCGGCCTGCCGCGAGGCCCAGGCGCTCATTCCCGGGCTGCGCACCGTGGCCGTGAAGGAAGGCATCGGTTCCTACGCCGCCGTGGGCCCGCATCCGGCCCGCTGCCGCCAGGCCATCCATGCCGCCGCCAGGGAGGCTGCGGCCAATCCCCCGCAGGTCGCACCCCTGGTGCTGTCCGGGCCGGTCGAACTGAGGGTGCGCTGCACCACGGCCTCGGGCGCGGACCGGGCGGGCATGATTCCCCGGACCAAGCGTCTGGACGATCTGACGGTGAGCTATGTGGGCGACGACGTGGTGGAGGCGTTTATGGCGTTTAACGCCATGACCTGCCTGGTGGAGCTGGTGCCCTTCATCTGATCCCTGCGCCTGTGCGCATCCGGCGGCCTTGCGCCGCCGTGGACGTCGAGCGCCAGGAGGCGGCCCGTTTTCGGTCGGCTCCTGGCGTGTTCTTTTTCAGGCCATGGCCCTGGGGTGCGCGTCTGGCGTCTTCCCGGACACGCGCCCGGGCATGGTCATTCGGAAGCGGAATTGTATCAAACGAGCCGCTTCACCATCCGGATGCCCGGATTGCGACGCCAGGGCAGGCAAGACCGGCATGCCGGAGCCTCGGGGGGCTGCGGCCCGGGTCTCCCGCCTGGGCCTATTCCGGGACGCGGCAGGCGTCGGCCATCTCGGCTAGGATGGCGGCCGCCGTGTTTTTGATCTTTTCGTAGCCCCGGGTGTTGGGATGGCCGTCGTAATCGGAAAAATCACGCGGTTCGAGGAGCAGGGAACGGATTTGCGCGGCTGAGGTCAGGGAGGCGAGTTCCTCCACGAGGCGTTGCGTTTTTTCTTCGAAGGCGTGCCGTTCGGCCTCGGGTCTGGAGCTTATGGACAAAAAAACCGCATTCTCCTTGCCAACCTCGGACACGATCCGTCGGATGGCCGCCATGTTTTTTTCAACGGCCTCTTTGTATGCCGACTGGGTCATATATCCTTTTGCATCGGTGATGGATTTCATGGTCGCTCGGATGTAGCGATACGAATAGAGCCATCTTCTCAGGAATCCATCCAGCAAGGTCATGGTTGAATTTCCATGCCGCTGTCGCTCCCGTGACTTCGTCATGGAAAGGATTTCCTCCTGGCTGGCAGAAAGATCGATACCATACCAGTAGTCGTCCGTACACATTCCTTTGTCGATGCAATGCATCTGATGCTCATTCCAAGTGAATATACTGCGTTCAAAGTCGTTTTGGATGAAAAGAATGAGGACTTTCCCGATGGGGTACTCCTTGTTGATGTCCGTGAACAACCGTTCCCAGTGCTGGGGTCCGGTCCCCATCAGGCCCATGTTCACCAACTGGCAATCCCGGGTCTTTTTTTGAAAATCGTCCTCTAGGGAGTAGAACCACGGATCACAGGGCTGGCCTTCGGTGAAGGAGTCGCCGAGCAAGGCGATGGTTTTCTGGTCCTTCTCCAGGTCGGTTCGCTGCACCAGCCCAAGATTGTTTGTTTCCAGGGTGACGTCGCCCTCCAGAATTGGCGGGGAAGCCGGGTAGCTGTACATGGTGACCGATCTGACATGCGTGTTCGGCGTATATGTCCAGTAGGCGTCGTCTATGTTTCGCAGGGCGTTTCGAGAGAAATACAGATAGCGGTAATCGAATTCATAGAAGGATTTCGGGAGAACGTGACACAGGACTTCGAGCAGGGCCAGGCAAAAGACAACGACCAGAAACAGACCAAGCGTTGTCTTTATGTTCTTCCCCACGGGCATGCTGAACTCCATTCGGCGCTTTTTTCCGGGCATCCCATACCGTACGTGCCCGGAGAAAGAGGAAGTCCCAGGACATCTCCCCGGTCACGAGAGCCCGCCAACGGCCCGGGGAACCTACACGGTATGGACTCGGCACGGAACCCCCCTTTTGCCCGGAATAAAAAATTGGGAGGGCCTTGTCCTCGTGTCGCGTCCCGCACGAAAGACGCCGGTATTGTGAAGAAAAAACAAGCTGTACACATGTTTTTGCAGGATTCGGATACCTTAATGCCAAAGACGCCATGCGAGATCCCGAGGTCGCTCTTGCTGGCGTTGCGCTCAGGCGGCCGGTCCGTTAGCGACAGGGGGAGGGTTCCCGTGTCGCCGTTGCGCCTCCGGGCCAGGGACCGTTTCCGGCCCGCCTCCGGAGGCCGCCTTCCAGCCGCCGCCCAGGGCCTTGTAGAGGGAAACGAGGCTGACCCGCAGGGCCGCCTCGGACTGGCTGAGTTCCGTCTGGGCTGCATAGAGCGCGGCGTCGATGACCAGGACGTCGAGAAAGGTGGTCAGGCCCTTGCCGTAGCGGATCTCCGCCAGTCGTCGGGCCTGCTCATAGGCGGCCACGGACGCGGCCAGACGCCTGCGCCGCTCGGATTCGGCGTAATAGGAGGCCAGGGCGTTCTCCACGTCCTCCAGGGCCGTATGGAAGGCCTGGCGGTAGGCGGCCAGGGTCTCGTCGAACAGGGCTTTTTTCTTGTCCACCCCGGCCCGGGCCGTGCCCATGTCGAAAAGCGGCCAGGACACCCCCGGGATCACCGACCAGTACCAGGTGGAGAACCCGGCCACGCTTGAGGGGCTGACGCCCTGCAGGCCAAGACCGGCCGTAAGGTCGAATGTGGGATACAGTTCCGCCACGGCCGCCCCGATCTCGGCCGAGGCCGCCGCCAACTGGCGTTCCGCCCGGCGCAGGTCGGGACGCCGGGCCAGGAGGTCGGCGGGCAGCCCTGCGTCGGCCACGACTCCGGCCAGGGAAGGCTGGGGCCGGGAGGGGCCCAGCAGGGCGAGGAGGTTCTCCGGGGGCTGGCCGGTCAGGACGCCGAGCCGGTGGATGGACTGGGACACCGTGGCCGCAAGGCGCGGCGGGTCCGCCGCCGTGGACGCGGCCTGGCCCTCGGCCTGGGCCACGTCAAGCTGGCTGGTCAGTCCCAGCCGGAACCGTTCCCGGGTGACCGCCACGGTCTCTTCCTGGCTTTTCAGATTGCGCCGGGCGATGTCCAGTTGTTCCTGGGCGGCGCGCAGTTCCATGTAGTTCCCGGCCACCTCGGCCAGAAGCGTCAGGCGCGTGGCCTCCAGATCCCAGATGTCGGCCTCGAGCGTGGCCCTTGCCGCCTCCCGTTCCCGGCGTCTGCCGCCGAAGATGTCGATCTCCCAGGCGGCGTCGAATCCGGCCGTAAAAAGCGTGGTGGTGGTCGTCGTGGTCGAGGCGTTGTCCGTGCCGACCGCCGTGGACCCTGTCCCGGCCGATCCGCTGCCGCCGGAGCCGCCCGTGCCGCTTCCTGCAAGGGAGGTTCCCGTGCCTGCGTCGAGCAGGCCGTTGGCCGAGGTGGTGGAACTTCCGGTGACGTCCACCGCAGGAAAGAGGGCGGCCCTGGCGATGCGCATGTCGGCCCGGGCCTGGCCCACCCGGGCCCGGGCCTGGGCCAGATCCAGGTTGGCGGCCAGGGCCCGGGCGACGAGTTCGTCCAGAATGGGGTCGTCGAAGGACCGCCACCAGGCCGCTGCCGCAAGCCCCCGGGCCGCGTCCTCCTGGTCCGCCGCCTGCCCCTGTGCCTGGGCGAACTGCGACGGGGCGTCAAACGAGGGCGGATGGTAGTCGGGGCCCACAGCCAGGCATCCCCCGAGGATCACGGCCGGACACAGGGCCAGGACAAGGGCGAGGACGGGACGCATGGTCATCTCCCGGCGTCCTGGGCCGGGGCGTCTGCCGCCTGGACCCGGGCGAGGGCGAAAAGCCCTTGGCCAAGCCCGGCCACAGGCGGCGCGTCGTCGGATTCGGAGATGTCCCGGGCCGGGGGCGTTGCGGCGGGACCGGCGGGGGCGGGACCGGAGGGGGCGGGGACGGACTCGGGTGTTGTCTCGATGAACACATCCATCTGCTGGCCCACGTAGACCGGCAGGGCTGCGGGGTCCAGGTCGAAAAGCACCTGAAGCACCCGGGTGTCCACGCGTTCGGTGCTGGTCCCGGCCAACTGGGTCTTGGACACCACATACGGCTCCACGCGCTCGAAGCGCATGTCGGCGCGCAAGTCCCGGTTGCCGCGGATGTAGGCCACGGCGCGGCTTCCCGGGGTGAAACGCCAGGCGTCGTTTTCATCGATGTCCGTGCGCACGTGCAGCCGCGACACGTCGCCCAGGCGCAGGAGCGGGGTGTCCACGGCCCCGGCCACGGCATATTCGCCGGGATGGATGTTGACCTGGAGCACCGTGCCGTCCGCAGGGGCGCGCACGGTCAGGCGGCTAAGGTCCGTGGCGGCGGCGTCCCGTCCGGCCCTGGCCGACTCCACGGCGGCCAGGGCGCTCTCGAGTTTGGCCTTGGCCAGAAGCTCGGCATTTTTGCGCTGCTCCACGTCGTCTTTACTCACCGCCCGGTGGTCGGCCACGTTGCGCACCAGGGCGTACTGCGCCGTGGCGTCGCGCAGGGAGGCCCGGGCCTCATCAACGGCGGCCATGGCCACGGCCAGATCCGCGGTTTTGACGGCCATCTCCGCCCTGGCCGCGCGGTCGTCCACCAGGAAAAGGGGATCGCCCGCCCGCACCTGGTCGCCTACGGAGACGAACACCGTATGGACCACCCCGGCCAGGGACGACCCGATCCCGATGATTTCCGAGCGCGGCTCGACGATGCCGCCGCCGCCGATATAGGTTTCGAAGGGGGCCTTGGCGGGCAGGGCCACGGGCTCGGGGGTGGGAGGGGTGGGATTGGAGTAGACCCCCACGACCACGGCCAGGGCCAGACCGGCCAGGGAGACGGCCATGATCAGTTTGTTGGTCAAGCGCATGAGCGGGCGTCCGTTTCGGGTTTGAGGCTGGTTTCCAGGATGATGCCGTCGTCCATGTGGGCGATGCGGTCGGCATAGGGGAAGATGCGGGAGTCGTGGGTCACGATGACCATGGCCCGGTTGTCCCTCACGGCCAGGGACTTGAGGGTGTCCAAGACCCGGGCGCCGGTGGCGTGGTCCAGGGCGCTGGTGGGTTCGTCGCAGACCACAAGCCCTGGGTCGTGGGCCAGGGCCCGGGCGATGGCCACCCGCTGCTGCTGGCCGCCGGAGAGCTGGCCCGGGGTTGTGCCCAGGCGGTCGCCGAGGCCCACCTGATCCAGGTGGCGCGCCGCCCGGCGCAGGGCCTCGTTGCGCTTCACGCCGTTTATGAGCAGGGGCACGGCGATGTTTTCCAGGCAGGTCAGGCACGGCACCAGATTGAAGGCCTGGAACACGAAGCCGATGTGTCGGCCGCGAAAAAGGACCCGTTCGCGCGGCGACAGCAGGGCGAGATCCTGTCCGAACAGGGTGCAGGAGCCCCGGTCCTGGTTGAGGATCCCGGCGATGACCGAGATGAGCGTGGTCTTGCCGCACCCCGAGGGCCCGACCAGCATGAGCAGTTCCCCGGGCTGCACGTCCAGATCCACGCCGCGCAGGGCCCTGGTGGCGGTGTCGCCGACGCCGTAGGTCTTGGTCAGGCCCCGGCAGACGACCACGGGAGAGGTGGCGGAGGTTTCCATCAGCTTTTGAACACCTCGGCCGGTTCCAGCCGAAGCACCTTGCGGGCGCTGAAAAAGGCCGCCGCCAAAACGATCAAAAGGACGGCCAGACCGCTGGCGCATAAAAGCGGCAGTCCGACCTCAAGCTTCATCTCGTTGCCCTTCCAGGTGGAGGCGGCAAAGGCGGCGGTGACCCCGGACCCGATGCCGAAGCCCATGAGCCCGGCCAGAAGGGCCTGGAGCAGGATCATGCCAAGCAGCATGCGATCCGTGGCCCCCATGGCCTTGAACACCCCGAAGTAGCGCAGGTTGTCCAGGGTGAAGTTGTAAAATATCTGTCCGGTGACCGCTGTGCCCACCACGAACCCCACCAGGACCACGAAGCCGAAATTCATGAGCATGGCCGAATTGTGCAGCATGTAGTCCAGGGACCGGCGCTTGAATTCGTCGGCGGTGTAGGCCGCCAGATCCGTGTCCTGTGCGATGCGCCGGGCCACGGCCTCGGGGTCGAGCCCCGGTTTGGCCCTGGCCAGGATGAAGGACAAAAGCTTGCGCTCGCTTGAGGCGTAGTTTTTGGCCCGGCTGTAGGTGGTGTACAGGATGGGCTGGGACTGGAAGGTGGGCGTGGCCTTGGCGATGCCCACCACCGTGGCCCGCTTTTCGTTGATTTCCAGGGTATCCCCCACCCGCAGCGGGATGCCGGGCTCACCGGGGCGTCCCGTCTGCCGGGCCAGCCGTCCCCTGGCCCCGGCCTCGTCCACGATGACCGCGTCGGGCATGCGCAGGTCGGCCAGGCTGCCCTCCACCATGATCCCGGGGCCGCCGATCAGGGTGGCGTCGTCGAGCCCGAGCATGATGGCCCGCTCCAGTTCGCCGTTTTCCAGGCGCACGGTGAGGCTGCCCTTGTACAGGGGCACGGCCCATTCCACGCCCGCAATGCCGCGTACCCGGTAGAGCTGGGTGTCCAAAAGGGCTCTCGAGTCCTCGCTGGTGCGGACCTTTTTGTCCATGACCCAGATGTCGGGCAGGCTTATGTCCGTGATCAGGCTGTAGGTGTGCGACAGCATGGTCAAAAGGATGCTGGGCTGCTGGATGATGATGATGGAGGACATGGCGATGCCGACGATGATGCCCAGGTATTTGCCCCGGTCGCCAAAAAGCATCTGCAAAGCGATTCGATACATGAACGTGCCGTATCCTGGTTAGCGGGGCGAGGGGGATGGCCCGGGGAGGCGTCCGGATAAAACATGCGGTGCGCCGGACGACTGGCGTGGCGTCACGGACGGAAGAAGCCGACGGAACATGCCTGGGCCATGGCAAGAACCGTTCCTTTTGCTAACTCGCTGTCATGTTTGAAGGATAGGCAATGGAAAGGCGGGGTTTTGCACAGGCTTGTGCATGGATGTGCACCCTGTTGTGCAGGGGGTTCGGGGCTGTGCAACCGGTTTTGTCCGGCCCGGCCGGATCGCGCGGCGGAATCTAATCGCCCCCGTCCGCCCTGTCTGCGCCGCCCGCCCCGTCTGCCGGGATGTCCGCCGGGGTTCCGGCGGTCTGGGCGGCCTTGGTCTTGCTGCGTCTGCCGCCGGGCAGAAACGTCCGCAGGGTGTCGGCGGCCTTCTCGATCTCCGTGGCCGCAGCCAGAAGGCGCATCTCGCCCTTGGGGGATATCCAGTGCCATCCGGCTGGCTTGGTCAGAAGCGTGGCCCCATGCTTCTCCAGAAATTCCAGGGCCTGGGAGACGACCGTTTCCTTTTCGATCCCGGCCAGAAGCGACTCGTGCTCCAGGGCCACCGAGGCGTTGCGGAAGATTTCAAAAGCCCCGTGGACCACGTCGAACAGGGCGAAATCCCCGGCCTTGCGGTTCCCTGTCAGGATTTTCTCCAGGGTGGACAGGTCCTTTTGCAGCAATTTCAGTTCGCGCAGGGCCAGTTCCCTGGCCTGTCCGCTTCTGTCCCGGAGGGTTTTGGCGACGGCGGCGGCCGTGGTCTTCATGGGCGTTTCCCCTTTTTTCGGCAGCCATAGCCCAGTCCGGGGGGAAAGGAAACCGACGGGCAAAACTGCTGATGTTTGCGCCCGGGCCAAAGGGTCGGACGGCGCAAAGCCCTGGATGCAGGCCGCCGGGGGCCGGGACGCACAGGGAACGTCCCGGGAAGGGCGGCACGACCCCGGCCATGGACACAACTCCCGGCATCGGCCGGATCCAGCGCCGGATATCGGCCCTCGCCAATGTCTGGCGCGCCGGGAGGGCCCCCGGGCGGTCCCTGGGCGGCGGGCTGCCGTCTCCCGGCCATCGCCAGGTCTTGCCACGCCGGACGGCCTGGCGACTTGCCAGGAGCGCCCCGGGGCGGGTATGCCCTCAGGCGTCGGCAGCGCCATGGCCGGGCTCGGACCGGATGGGCGCATGGAGGAAGCCTTGGACATTTTCGGCGTGTGGGATCAGTTGTGTGCGGCGGCGGCCGCTTCCGGCGGGCCTAACTGGCGGGAGACCTGGCCTTTCGGCCCGGGGTATTCCGAAGGGTTCGTCTCGACCATCCTCAAATTCGGCCTCATCGCGGTCTTTTTTGCGGCCATCGCCCTGTTTTTACGCTACCTGTTCGGACCCGGGGGCTGGCTGCGCGACAAGGAATTCGACGCGCCCCCGCCGGGCGATCCGGCCTCCCGGGCAAGCGCCGACGCCCCGCACGCCCCCTCCGGTCCCGGGCCGGGGGCATCCTGCCGCACCCCGGACGATCCCCATGCTTGACCGCTGCGTCCACCGTTTTCAGGGCTTCGTGGATCGCTTCCTCACGGGCGACGCCACGGACGACGCCCGCGTGAACCTCAAGCGCGAACACAGCCTCAAGGTGCTTGGCGAGGCCAGGATGCTGACGCGCACCCTGGACGTCGATCCCGGACTGGCCGGACTCATCCACCTGGCGGCGCTTTTTCACGATACCGGGCGGTTTCCCCAGTATGCCGCCTTCAAGACCTTTCGCGACGCCCAAAGCGTGGACCACGGCCGCCTGGGCGTGGCCACCCTGCACCGGGAAAATCTGCTGGCGGACCTGCCGCGCGCATCACGCGCCTTGATTTGCGGGGCCATTGTCATGCATAACCGATTTGCCCTGCCCGCCGCCGTGGCCGCCAGGCCGGAAAGTCCCCTGACCCTGGCCGCGCATGTGGTGCGCGACGCGGACAAGCTGGACATCCTGCGGGTCATGGTCGAGCATTTCGAGGCCGGGGGCGGAGGAGACGAGGTGGTGACCATGGCCCTGCCCGACAGGCCGCACGACTATTCCCCGGCCCTTGTCGCGCCGCTTTTCGGTGGCCGGGTGGCCCGCTATACGGACATGACCTGCCAAAACGACATGCGGCTGCTCCTGATTTCCTGGGTGTACGGGGTGCGCTTTGCGGCCACCCGGGACGAGGCCTTTGCCCGCGGCCTCATCGGACGGCTTTTTGCGGGACTTCCCCGCACTCGCGAGATTGAAACCGCCAGGGACCATGTCTTTCGCAACGCGTCCGGCGGCAAACACGACGCCTGACGGCGCGGGCGCATCTCTTCCATGGAACGCATCTCCACCGTTTTCGACACCGTGGTCATCCTGACCAACAGCGAGGAGCACGCCAAAAGGGACCGCTACGCCATGCAGGCCTTCCGGCCGCGCAGCGTGGTGCATTTCTCCAGCGGTTCCGAGGCCATCGACTATCTGAGCGTCAACCGGGCGGACATGGTGCTCCTGGACTCCAACCTGGACGACATGGACGGGGTGCGCTTTTTGAAGCTCGTGCGCCACAACATGCAGCTCAAGGACACCCCCGTGGTCATGGTCACCGCCGACAGCACCCGCAACCGGGTGCTCGACGCCATCGCCGCCGGGTGCGCCGGGTACATCATTCGTCCCTACTCCCCGGATACCTTCAAAAACCATGTGTTGCGCGCCTCCCAGGTGGAGCGCATGACCGAGATCGAGCAGCAGCAGGTCAAAGACGCCCGCGAGATGGTGGACATGGGCAACTTCGACGACGCCATCGAGGCCTTCGAGGAGATCGTCTCCGAGCAGAACCTGGCCCGCAAATACTACGACATGGGGTGCAAGTACCTGGTCAAGCAGAAGTACGGCCAGGCCATCATCGCCTTCAAGAAGGCCGTCAAGATCAACGACCTGTTCGCCGAGGCCTACAAGGGGCTGGCCGACGCCTACAAGGGCAGAAACGACATGGAGCAGTACAAAATCTACGTGCAGAAGGCGGCCGAGGTCTATGCCCAGTTCGACCGCATGGAGGAGACCAAGGAGCTTTTTATCGAGGTGCTCAAATACGACGCCACGGCCCCCAATCCCTTCAACACCCTGGGGGTGCGCCTGCGCAAGAGCGGGGATCTGGCCGGGGCCCTGCACGCCTACAGGCAGGCCATCGAACTGACCCCTGATGACGAGAACATCTATTTCAACATGTCCAAGGCCCATTATTTCATGGGCAACATCGTCGAGGCCAAGGTGAGCGTGGACGAGGCCATGCAGCGCAACCCGGCCTTCGCCGAGGGGCGCAAGCTCTACCGCAAGCTGTTCGAAAAGGACTACCCCAGATCCGACGCCGACCCGGCGGCCGCAACGCGTCCCGTCAGCGTCTACCACGCCTCCATCCGCGACGACTGACCCCGTGTCGCGGTCCGCAAAGAGCCAGGCATGGGATTGCGGTCGTGGCGCCCGGAGAATGGCTTAAAAAAACTGCTTTCGGCCAGATGAAGCGCATGCTTCTTTGTGGAACAGCACACGAGCGGCGCTCATTTTTCATTGCCCGGGCTGCGACGCACGGGGCGTCAGGCGTGCGCGCCGAGCTTGAAGAAGAAATGGCGCAGGGCGGGGTCTGCGGCCTGGAATCCTTTTTTCCGCAAAAAATTGAGGAAGGCCCTGGCCTCCTCCACCTCCCGATTGATCTCGAAGGTCTTTTTGAGGTGCGCGAAGGCCTCTTCCACATCGCCCTTCTCGAACAGGGCCCGGGCCATGTTCAGGTAGATGTTCTCGTCGCGCGGCGAGAGTTCGGCGGCCCGGCCGTAATAGCGCATGGCCTCGTCGAAGAGGCGTTTTTTGCGCAGCGCGATGCCGAATTCATTGAACAGGTGCTTGTGGGCCTCCTCGAAGCTCTCGTCCATGTCCACCAGCCGGGAAAAGACGTAGCGGCCCTTGTCGAGCTGGTTGAGGGAAAGGTAGGCTAGGCCCAGGCCGAAGTTGGCCCGGATGTTCTCCTCGTCGATGCGCAGCACCATCTGGTATTCGATCTTGGCCTCCACGTTCATGTCCTGCTTGCGGTACCAGTCGCCGCGCACGATGCGCTGGGTGACGTAGCGGTATCCCAGGTCCGGCTCCAGGGAATAGTCCGCGAAAAAGGTCTCCCGGTTGACCAGGGCCTGTTGCCCGGTGGGCAGAAAGTGCGCGTCCAGGCGTTTGAGAATCACCGTGTCCGGGCCGCATTCCGAGGCGAACCAGTAGATCTTTCCCGGGTCCACGCCGTCCTCGGAGGGTTCTCCAGGCCCGGCGTCGGCCAAAGGGCCGTCCGGCCCGGTGGCCGGGGGCGGGGCCGGGGAAGAAAAGAGGCCCTTGATCTTCTGGAGTTGCGTGCCGTCGTCGATGACCGGGGGGCGTGTGGCCGTGTCTTTGGGCATGGTGCGCCGCGCCTTGTCGCGGACGGGACTACGGGCTGACTAAAATGACCACGCGGCGGTTTTTGGCCTGGTTGGCGGGGATGGGTTTTCCGTCCGGACCGTCGTTGGGGGCCAGGGGGCGGGTGTCGGCCAGGCCCATCACCGCCAGGCGCTGCTTGGGAACGCCGTGGTCCGTCATGAACCGGGCCACACGGCTGGCCCGGGCCGAGGACAGTTCCCAGTTTGAGGGATAGAGCCAGGACTCCATGGGCTTGTTGTCCGTGTGCCCCTCCACGGTGATCCGGACCGGAAGCCCCTTGAGGGAGTCGGCGATGTCCGTCAAAAGGGGCAGGGACGCGGGGCGGATCTCGGCGCTGGCCAGGTCGAAAAACGCCGCGCCGTCCAGGCTCACGGCCAGGGTCTCGCCGCGCTGGATGATCTCGGCCTGCCCGGTCTTTCCGGCCAGCTTGGCCTCGATCTCCCGGCGCAGCAGGTCGATGTCCCGCTGTCCGGGCGGGGCGGCGGCGGCCCGCACCTCGGGCGTCGTCGGGGCCGTGGGCGGCTCCTCCACGGGGGGGCGCTCCTTGGCCAGGGGTTCCGGGACGGCGGGTTTCTCCGCCGGTTTGCCCCGCTCCCGGGTCATGGCCTTTTCCATGGACCCGGCCACCTTTTCAAAGCGGGTCATGTCCAGGCGGGACACGGAGACCATGAGCACGAAAAAGCACAAAAGCAGGGTCATCATGTCCGCCAGGGAGAGCTGCCAGTGCTCGTCCCCGTCGTCACGGCGTTTTCTCAGGTCGGAGAGTTTCAGCATGGCGTGTCCGTCCGGTTCCTGTCCGTCTGAGGCTGCGGGTTGCGTCCCCATGTTTCGACTTCAACGGCGTGAGAGAAAAGGTGCAGCGGTTTTCGCCGCCTGGAAAAACACGGGCGCGTTTGGCGTCCCAGGCGGCGCGGCCGCCGCGTGTGGCGTTCGCAAAAAAACATGCATGTTTCTTTGCGAATAAAAAATTCATACATTCAAGGTGGTGCTGCCTGCTCGCGCATCACGGAAATGCCGAACGCCACGCTAGGCCCCTGTTTTGGCCGGGGCCTCGCGTCTGCCGATGGAGGCCCAGCGCCTGGGCGGCAGATAGGCCCGCAGCTTGTCCAGGACGATGGCCGCCGGGGTCTTGTCCTTGATGAAAAGCGTGCCGTCGCGGATGACGCACATAAGGATCACCCGTTCCTCGATGCGTTTCTCCACCTTGATGGCGATGGGCAGAAAAAGAACGTTGGCCAAAAGGATGCCGTAGAGCGTGGTGGTCAGGGCCACGGCCATCTGGAAGCCGATCTGGGACAGGCCCCCGGCCATGGACTGCATCATGCCGATAAGCCCGATCAATGTGCCGATGATGCCGTAGGCCGGGGACAGCTTGGCCATGGTCCGGTAGATGCCCGCCGAGGAGATCTCCTGCTGGTAGGTCTGCTCGATGCGGGTGTCCAGAATTTCCTTTATTTCCTCGCGGCTGTAGCCGTCCACGAGCATCTGGATGGCGCTTTTCAAAAACTCGTTTTCGATGCCCGGCAGGGTCGTTTCCAGGTGGATCTTGCCCCGGGCCGAGGCCTCCCGGGCGATGCGCACGATCTCCTCGATGTAGTTGCCAATCGGCAGTTCCTCGCGCTTCAGCGCCATGAGGAAGGTGCTGAAGACGCGCATGACCTCCTTCATGGGGAAGCAGATGAAGGTGGAGGCCAGGGTGCCGCCGATGACGATGGCCAGGCCGGGGAAGTTGATGAAGACCCCGATGTCATCCGTGGACAAAAAAGTGGCGTAGAACAGGATGCCGATGCCGAAGACGATGCCGATGACCGTGGCGATGTTCACGAGCCGAGTCCTTTGAGGGATTTGATCCGGTCCATGAGCTCCTGCTCCACGGCGGCGGCCTCGTCATCGTCCAGGCCGCCCATGTTCTGGGCCTCGTCGTGGACCACCGCAGCGATCTTTTTGGAGAGGTTTTTCATGATTTTGGCCCGGGCCTCGTCGCCGGCCATGGCCGCCAGCACCGCCAGCTTGTGGAAGCCCAGGGACGGGAAGACCTCCTGCAGGGTGGCGTTGTCCACCGCCGTGATGTCGTCCACGGTCTCCAGATCCTCGACCTTCAGGCGCGGACGTTTGGCGCGCTGGAAGAACTCCTTGCCCATACGCTCGATATAGGCCAGGGCCGAGGGTTTGTGAAAGAAAAAAAGGGCGGCGGGAATCTCCCTGTAGGCCATCTTGCGATAGATCATCTCCGGTGCGGCCTCGGCCTCCCGGGCGAAATCGGACAGGTCCATGAATTCCAGGTCGCAGGAGAAGTCCGACGGGGTGCGCAATTCCTTGGACAGGTTCTTGGCCACCTGCAGGAATTTCTCCTGGTCCGGGATGCGCAGGCTGCGGTCCATGACGAATTCCGCGCCCTTTTTCCTGGTGTCCAGCAGGGGGTCGGCGCGGTAGAAGGCCGATTTGATCTCGGTCAGTTCGATGACCGCCATCTTGGCCAGCTTTTCCACGATCTCGTCGATCTCGACCTGGGATATGAGCAGGATGTCCTTGATGCTCCGGCAGACCTCGGCGTAGCTGATTTCGAACTGTCCGGGCCTGGGAGCGGACGCGGCGGCCGCCTTGTAGTGCAGGGCCAGGACGCGGCACACGGAATAAAACATGTTGCCCGAGGGGCGGTCGGTGATCCGGGCGCTTAGGGTCTTCACCCGGTCCACCAGAAAGCCGGTGATGATCTGCACCGGACGGGGGCTTTTGACCAGCATGGTGCGCAGAAGCGGCCGGTCCAGGATGATGACCTCGGTAAAATCCAGGGCCTCGGCGTTGGCCGTGCGCTTTTCGCCGCTGATGATGCCCATTTCCCCGAATACCTGGCCGGGGCCGCGTTCCCCGAGGTTCACGCGCTTGTTGCCGATGATGCGATGCACGGCCACGCGGCCCTGCTTGATGAGATAGGCCGCCTTGCTGTCCTGGCCCTCCTTGTAGATCAGGGCGCCTTTATGGAAGGTCTTGGTCTTGGCGCCGTTTTCTTCGGCCAAAAGATCCGAGTCGTGCCGCATGCGTCTCCCCTTTCCAGTCGTTTCGCGGGGGCGGATTGTGGGGGCCTGCCCGGCTGACGTCGCGCGTCGCCGGACTCGACCTTGAGATGTAGCGGCAATCCGTGGCGAATACAAGGCATGCCGCCGTGTTGGGCGTATTTCCCGGGGATTTTGGTCCGGTTTTGCAGCGGCGGTTCCGGGGATACGCCCCGGCGGGGCTGCGCCGTCCGCCTGCGGCGTCCGCGTGCGTCTTCGCACGTGCCTGGGGCAGGGGATGGGGGGCGTTTTACAAGCGCCCCGGGCCGGGTTAGAAGTCGCGCCACGAATCATGCACGGCACAGGGAGGGCGTATGGCGGACGCAGGCGGATGCCGCGAGGTGGCGGTCCTTTCCCGGGGGGCGGAGAGCCCCGAGGGGGAGCGGCACGGCCTTTGGCGGCTTGCGGTGGAAAACCCCGGCTGGACAAAGGCCGTGGCCGGACAGTTCGCCATGCTGCGGCCCCTGCGCTTCGGCCGGGAACTGACCTGGGCCCGGCCCCTGTCGCTTTTCGGAGTCACGCCCGAGCGCGTGGAGTTTTTCATCCAGGTCGCCGGGCGGGGCACGGCCCATCTGGCGGCCATGAACCCCGGGGACCGGCTGGTCATGTGGGGGCCGCTCGGCCGGGGGTTCGCCGTGGAGCCGGACACGCCCACGCTTCTTCTGGCCGGGGGCGTGGGCCTTGCCCCTTTTGCCCCGTACATCGCGGCCCATCCCCGACCGGACAACCTGCGGCTGGTCTTCGGACACCGGCCGCCGCTTGCCGCCTATCCCTTTGCAAAGATGGCCGCCACGATCCAGGCCGAATCCTTCCATGAAGAAAAGCCCGGCGACCTGGACCGGTTCACGGCCCTTTTGCGGGAGCGTCTGGCGGACTATGCGAATGGTCTGGTCCTGGCCTGCGGCCCCCGGCCCTTTCTGGCCGCCGTGGCCGACATGGGGCGGGCGGCCGGGGCCCGGGTCCAGGTGTCCCTGGAAAACCGCATGGCCTGCGGGGTGGGGGCGTGCCTGGGCTGCGTGGAAAAGGACGCGAAGGGGGAGCTGGTGCAAACCTGCGTGCGCGGGCCGGTCTTTTGGGCCAGGGAGCTTGCGGCCTTCGACGGCGGCCTCGAAACGCCCGGCTCCAGGGAGGGATGCGCATGCGGGAACTAAGTGTGACCCTTGCCGGACTGCACCTCAAAAATCCGGTCATCACGGCCTCGGGAACCTTCGGCTACGGTCTGGAATTCTCCCGCTACGGCGACCTGAAAGCCCTGGGCGGCATCTGCGTCAAGGGGCTGTCCCTTGCGCCGCGCCAGGGCAACCCCATGCCCCGGGTGGCCGAGACGCCCTGCGGCATGCTCAACGCCATCGGCCTGCAAAACTGCGGCGTTGAGACCTTTGTGCGCGACAAGCTGCCGTTTCTGCCCTGGCGCGACACGGCCGTCATCGCCAACCTCTATGCCTGCGATGCCGAGGAATTCGCGGAACTGGCCGGGGTGCTGGCCGCCGAGGAGGGCATTGCGGCCCTTGAGGTCAACATCTCCTGCCCCAACGTCAGGGCCGGGGGCATCCTCTTCGGCCAGGATCCGGCCATGGCCGCCCGGGTCACCGAGGCGGTGAAAAAGCGGGCCGGAATAAAGCCGGTCATGGTCAAGCTGTCACCCAACGTCACGGACATCGCGGCCGTGGCCCGGGCCGTGGAGGCGGCCGGGGCGGACATCCTGTCTTTGGTCAACACGCTTTCGGGCATGAGCGTGGACGTGTCCTCCCGCCGTCCGAGGCTGGCCAACGTCATTGGCGGGCTGTCGGGACCGGCGATCAAACCCGTGGCGCTTCGCTGCGTGTGGCAGGTGTGCCGGGCGGTGGACATTCCCGTCATCGGCATGGGGGGCATCGCCTCGGCCGAGGACGCCCTGGAGTTCATCCTGGTCGGGGCGCATGCGGTGCAGGTGGGCACGGCCAATTTCCTGCGTCCGGATTTCGCCTTCCGGCTTGTGGAGGAACTGCCGCCGCTTCTGGAACGGCTCGGGGTGTCGTCGTGGGAGGAGTTTCGGGGGACGCTTAAGGTGTAGCGGGGCTACGCCTCCCGCAAGGCCTCCACGATTTTCAGGCGCGAGGCCCGAAGGGCCGGGGGCAGGCCGCCCAAAACCCCCATGAAGACCGAAAATCCCAAAGACAGCAGGATGATGTCCCCGGTCAGGGCGAACTTGAAGGCCAGTTCCGAAAAGGTCTGGAAGTTGGTGGTGGAGAAGGTGAAGAAGTTGAGGACCGCCGCCGCGCCAAGCCCCATGGCCCCGCCCAGAAGCGACAGGAACACCGACTCGGCCAGAAACGCGGCCAGGATGCTGCTCCGTCCGAACCCCAGGGCGCGCATGGTTCCGATCTCCGGCACCCGGTTGGCCACGGCCGAATACATGGTGATCATGGCCCCGATCATGGCCCCCAGCGAGAAAATGATGGTCAAAGACACCCCGAGCACCCGCAAAAACTTGGCCATCATCTCCGACTGCTTCTCATAATAGCGCGTTTCCCGGAACGTCTCCGCCGTCAGTCTCGGGTCGCCCTCGATCCCGGCCCGAAACGCCTCGTACGCCCCATAATCCCGCAGCCCCGCCACCACGATGGAATAGGCGTCGCGGCCGAAGGAGCGCATCACCTGGTCCCCGTCCGCCCAGATCTCCGAGGAAAAACCGGTGTTCCCGGCGTCAAAGACGCCCACCACCTCCCACTCCCGTTTTCCGAAGCGCAGCCGGTCGCCAATCTGCGTTCCCGTGAAGCCCTTGGCCACGTTTTTTCCCACCATGACCTCGGTGCTGCCCCGCCGGGGCTCCCGCCCCCTGGCCATCCGCACCTGGGGCCGAAGCGCCAGGGATTTCAAGTCCGTCCCCCGGATCACGGCGTTGGAGATCTTGCCTGTGGACGCGCGCGGCAACCCGATCAAAACCACCACCTCCCGGGCGGCCATGGCCGTGCCG
This sequence comes from Desulfovibrionaceae bacterium, assembly GCA_031082225.1. Taxonomy (GTDB): domain Bacteria; phylum Desulfobacterota; class Desulfovibrionia; order Desulfovibrionales; family Desulfovibrionaceae; genus Desulfolutivibrio. The sequence goes on from JAVHLG010000032.1 coordinate 40,302, forward strand.
TCCGGGGCCACGGCAATCTCCGGCCGGGTGGTCATCACCGAGGCCTGGGAGCGCTCGATGCCGCTTTGCACCTCGGATTCCGACCCCTTGCGCAAAATCACCGCGTTCGTGGGCAGGCCCGTGGAGACCAGCGTCTGCCGCAGGCCCTCGGCTAGCATCAAGGTGGCCGCAAAAACAAAGACCACCAGCGACATGCCGCCGGCCGTGAGGACCGTGGTCATGCGCCGCGTCAGCAGGTTGCGGTAACTGTACGACAAGGGAACCGGCATCGCGCCCTAACCTTCGCTCCAGGATGGATTTCTTCTCTGAGACATAGAATACGACGTTGATGTATGTGTTTTTTTCGATCCCGAAAACACGAATGTGTTTTCGGGATCGAAAGGTTAGCCGATGCGCCGAAAACTTTCGGCGATGGGCGTGTTCCATACCCTCCAGGCCGGCAGCGCAGCGGCGGCGAGGCCGACGAAGACTCCGGCGCCAAGCCCGATGAGGATGGTCTCCCGGGACACGGCGAACACGGGAAAGTATTGCGACAGGGTGCTGCCGAAGGCCTGGGCCAGGGGGTCGGTGAGGGCCAGGGCCGCGGCGGTCCCGGTGAGGCTTAGGATCATGGATTCGCCAAGGACGAGGCTGGCGATGGCCGGGCCCTTGAATCCCAGGGTCTTCATGACGGCGAATTCGGCGGTGCGTTCGCGCACGGACATGGCCATGGTGTTGGCGGCCACGGCCAGGATGATCAGGATGACCACGTAGGACACGAGGTTGATGGCCATGAGGATGGCCTCGCTCATGGCCACGAACCCGAGCTGGAAGGCCTTTTCGGTCTCGGTGAGGGTCTCGGCCTGGGAGTTCTTGAAGGTGTCGTCCACGGCCCGCGAGACCTCGCCCGCCAGGTCCGGGTCGGTGATGCCGAGCATGAAGAAGCCCACCTGTCCGGAGCGGGACGGGCTGGTTTTTTTCATGGTCTCGTCCACGTAGTCGAAGTGGAAGAGCAGGGTGGTGAGGTCCGTGTCCGGCCGCGCCCCGTCGTACACGCCCCGGATGACCATTTCCCACTGCCCGGGATAGATGGTGCCCTTGAGGGTGACGGTGTCGCCCACCTTCCAGTTGAAGCGCTCGGCCAGCTTGCGGCCCACGATGGCCCCCTTGCGGTCGCGCAGGAAGTCGTTTTTCTGGGTCGGGTCGATGAGGAATTCCGGATACAGGGCCAGGTAGGATTCGGGTTCCACCACGAAGTTGGCGAAGAAGTTTTTTTCGTCGATGTAGATGCCGCCGAACCAGTTGCCGTAGGAGACGTGGGTGATGCCGGGCACGCCCCGGATGCGTTCCCGGTAGGACAGAGGCAGGGGCACGACGAGGGAGACGGCGTTGCGGGTCACCAGCCGGGTGGCCGAGGAGGCCTCCACGCCCATATGCCAGGCATCCATGACCGTGCGCAAAAGCCCGAAGGCCAAAAGGGCCACGGTGATGCCGAGGATCGTCAGAAAGGAGCGCAGGGTGTGGCGAAAGGCGTTTTTGACGATGAGCCTAATCAGAAACATGGAGCACGCCCTTGTCCAGGCTGCGCACGCGGTGGGCGGCGTCGGCGGCCCGCTGGTCGTGGGTGACCATGATGATGGTCTTGCCCAGTTCGGTGTTCAGGCGATCCATGAGGTGCAGGATGTCTTGTGCGGAGACCCGGTCCAGGTCGCCCGTGGGTTCGTCGGCCACGATGATGTCCGGGTCGGCCACGATGGCCCGGGCGATGGCCACGCGCTGCTGCTGGCCGCCCGAGAGCTGGTTTGGGCGATGGTCCAGGCGGTCCGAGAGTCCCACGGCGTCCAGGGCGTGGGCGGCGTGCTCCCGGCGTTCGTGCCGGGTGAGGCTGGTCAAAAGCAGGGGCAGCTCCACGTTTTCCAGGGCCGTGAGCACGGGGATGAGGTTGTAGAACTGGAAGATGAATCCCACGTGCCCGCTTCGCCAGTCGGCCAGTTCTCCCTCGGACAGGGTGACGATGTCCGTGTCGCCCACCAGGATCTGGCCCGAGTCGGCGGTGTCGATACCTGCGATGAGGTTTAAAAGCGTGGACTTGCCCGAGCCCGAGGGGCCGATGAGCGCCAGGAACTCCCCGGCCGCGATGTCGAAGGTGATGCCCGCCAGCACCGGGATGGACTGGTCGCCCCGGGTGTAGGCTTTGCAGAGGTCGCGGATGCGGATGAGCGGGGTGTCCATGCCGCGCCTATCCTTCCTGGATGGTGACGGCGTCGCCGGTATTGAGCGCCGCCGGGGGCGACAGCACCACCCGGTCGCCGGGGGATATCCCGCCCGTGATCTCCACCATGTCGCCCAGGGGCTCGCCTGGGGTCACGGATATCTCTGCGGCGCGGCCGTTTTCGATGCGAAAGACCACGTCGCGACCGCCGCGTCTGACGATGGCCCGGGCCGGGACGGCCAGCCGGGGCGTCTCCTCGCCCGGGGCCAGGGGGCGCGACAAAAAGGCCGCCTTGGCGCTCATCTCGGGCATGACCCGCGGGTCCAGGGTCGCAAAGCGGATCTTGACCATGACCGTGGCCTTGGTGCGGTCCGCCGTGGGCACGATCATGTGCACGTAGCCGGGAAAGCGTTCGTCGGGGAAGGCGTCCAGGATGATTTCGCAGGGGCCGCCCTGCTTGACCCTGGACAGGTTGGATTCTGACACGTCCACCTCTACCTGGAGCGAGGACAGATCGGCGATGGCGACCACGGCGGCCTTGGCGTTGGCCGAGGCCCCGAGCGGGGAGATGATGTCGCCCACGTCGGCGTTTTTGGTCAGGATCACCGCGTCGAAGGGAACCCGGATGAGGGTGTATTCCAGGTTGGCCCGGGCCTCGGCCACGGCCGCCTCCTGGGCCGCCAACGCGGCCTGGGCCTGGGCCAGGGCGGCTTGGGCCTTGTCCCTGCGGGCCGTGGCCGAGTCGTGTTCGGAACGGGCGACGTGATCGTTTTTCACCAGCCGGGACATGCGGCCGTGATGCAGTCCGGCGTCGGTCAGTTCGGCCTTGGCCTCGCTGATGCGGTGCCGGGCGGTTTCGAGCTGGGCCTCGGCCCGTTCCAGGGCGGCGGCTACGTCTTCGTTTTCCAGTCTGGCCACGATGTCGCCCTGTTTGGCCCGACTTCCTTCCTCCACCCCGATCCACACCAGCCGGGCCGTGGCCTTGGTGGCCAGGGAGGCCTTGCGGTCGGCCACCACGTAGCCGCTGGCCGAAAGCACCGTGAGCGCCCGGGAGGGGAAGGTCATGGCCGTCTTACCCGCCTCCACCGTGTGCGACGAGGGGAAGAAGAGATATCCGCCGACGAGCGCCACGACCACCAGCCCGACGGCGACCAGGCGGCCGATCCGTCGTTTTTTGCCGACCGCCGTGGCGCTGCCGCCTTTGTCGATGCGCAGTTTGCTCAAATCCGATGTCATGGGACGCTCTCAGGGTGTCATGCCAATGTAAGACAAACGTCTTAAACGTCTTGGGCTGCCGGGTCAAGGGGCGTCGGGACCGGGTGGCGGTTCGGAAATCCGGGCCCGGGCCGGATGGGGCCGTGTGCTGAAAATCGCCATCTCCCTTATGATGCGGCCACGTTGTGTCCAGGCTGGGAACCTGATGCGGCGACCGAAAGGGTGAAGGTGCTGCCCTGGCCGGGCGTGCTTTGCACCGTGACCTGGCCGCCGTGGGCCCGGGCCACGGCCCGGGCGATGGCCAGCCCCAGGCCCGTGCCGCCGGGCTTGTCGGTCAGGTGGTCGCCGAGTTGGCGAAAGGTTTCGAAGATGGCCTTCTGATCGTCCGGGGCGATGCCCCGCCCGGTGTCGGTCACGTCCACGGCCGCTCCGGTTTCCGTGCGTCGCACCCGGCAGGTCACGCCTCCCTGGCTGGTGAAGGCCACGGCGTTGTCCAGGAGATGTTTCAGGGCCGACGCCAGACGCCGGGCGTCGCCGGTCACGGGACAGGATCCGTCCATGGCCTCAAGGGTCAAGGACAGCCCCTTGGCTGCGGCGGCCGGGCGCACGGCCTCCACGGCCTGATGTGCCGCCTGTTCCATATCCATGGGGGCCATGTCGAAGGAGGCGCTGCCCGATTCCAGGTCGGACAGGTCGATGACCTTGTCCACGAGACCAGACAGCCGTTCGGCCTCCTGGACCATGACCGGCAGGTTGGCGGCGATCTGGGCCGCCGAGCGGGCGAAGTCGTCAGAGCGGCCCGAGGCCTGGGGCAGGACGTCGCGGCGGAAGCGCCGGGCGATGAGCCTGGCGAAACCCAGGACCGAGGTCAGGGGGGTCTTGAATTCGTGGGACACGGTGGACAAAAACACGGTCTTCAGGCGCTCGCGTTCGCGCAGCCTGCGGTTGGCCTCTTCCAGTTCGGCGGCCTGTCGGGCCAGATCCCGGGTGCGCTGCTCCACTTGCGCCTCAAGGCCGCGATTGAGGTCGGCCAGCCTGCCTTCGGCCCGCTTCCGCCCGGCCACCAAGGCGTTTAAGTGGTGGCACAGCCGGGACAGTTCGTCGCTGCCGCCCACGTCGAAGCGAATCTCCAGATTTCCGGCCGTGACCTCCCCGGTCTTGCGGGTAATGGTCGCCACCCGGGTGATGAAGGCCCGGTGGATGTAGGCCAAAACGGCGGCCAAAAGGGCCGTGAGGCCCAGGAGCAGGAAGATCGTTCTCTCAAGATGGAACTGTTTGAGCCGCGTATGCTGTTCGCTGACGTTTTGCAGCATGACCACGGCCCCAAGGATGGGGCGGGACGATCCGTGGCAGTGGTGGCAGGAGGGGGCGTTGGCGACGGTTTTGATCTCGGCGAAATAGGGTTCCCCGCCGATGTGCAGGAGGTCGCTGCGGCCCTGGGGGCTGGCCAGGCTCTGCCGGAGCATGTCGGCGAAGGCCCCGTCGGGGATCACCTCGGCGATGTGTCGGCGCAGGGCCTCCTTCCGGTTGGAATAGGTGATTTCCCCTTTGTGGTCGGTCATATACAGGGAGACATGGCCGTAAGGGGCCAGGGACTCGAACTGCCGCCGGGTGGCTGCGTCGTCCCCCTTGCGCATGGGTTCCTCCACGGCCATCTGCAAAAGCTCCGCGCTGAAATCCGAGGCGCTTTTCAGTTCCACGAGCAGGTTGTCGCGAAACCAGTTGACGTCCACGGCCACGATTCCGGCATAAACCAGGATGGCGGACACGAAGACGCTCGTGGCGATCTTGACGCCTAGGGAATGGCGGAAGGGGTTCATGGCCTTAAGCCCTCGCAGGGGGGCGGAAAGAAACCGGGAACACGCCCTTGATGTGGGGCTTCACATCATGGAATCAGAAAAAGCGCAAATCCGTGCGCATGGAATCGATCAGCTTGCGGTGCCCGGCGGGAAAGGCCAGGCCGTCCAGGTCGGCCAGGCTGGTCCAGCGCGATTCCACGGCGGCGGTCAGGGACGGTTCGGGCCGTCCGGGCAGGCCGGGATCGGTCGGGGTGAGCAGGTAGCAGTAAAGCGTCACCCGGTAGGTGGTGTAGCCGTGCCGGATCACCCCCAGGGGGGCTTCGATGCGGGCCGTAAAGCCCGTTTCCTCGAAAAGCTCCCGCACGGCTGCGTCTTCTGGGGCCTCGCCCGGCTCCACCCGGCCGCCGGGGAATTCCCACAGGTTGCCCCAGGCCCCGCCGGGTCGCCTGCGCTGGATGAAAAAGAGGCCCTGATGGCGAAAGACCGCCGTGGCCACGGTGATGGGGGTGATGGTCTTGCCCTTGGTCCGCACCGGGCGTTCGGCCACGATGTCCAGATGCCTGGCCTGGCACAGGTCGGCCACGGGACATAGGCCGCAGTCCGGGTTTTTGGGGCGGCAGACCACCTCGCCAAGCTCCATGAGGCCCTGGAAGAAGTCTCCGGCCCGACCGGGCGGGAGCAGGGCGGCGGCCAGTTCCCGGACCCGTTCCCGTCCCTGGCGCTCCTTGATGGGCACGTCGATGTCGTGGGTGCGCGACAGCACCCGCTCCACGTTGGCGTCCACGGCCGGATGGTCCAGCCCCAGGGCCAGGGCGGCCACGGCCCCGGCGGTGTAGGGCCCCACCCCTGGCAGGGCGGCGATGGCCTCATAGGTGCAAGGGAAAGCGCCGTCCTCCCGGGCGGCCACGATTTTGGCCGTCGCGTGCAGGTTTCTGGCCCGGGAATAATACCCCAGACCCTCCCAGAGCTTGAGCACCTCGTCCGGGTGGGCTTCGGCCAGGGACGGGAAATCCGGAAACCGGTCCACGAAGCGCTGGAAATAGACGGCGGCCCGGGGGGCCTGGGTCTGTTGCAGCATGACCTCGGAGACCAGCACCCGGTAGGGGGTGGGGTTCTCCCTCCAGGGCAGGGGGCGGCGGTTGGCCTCGTACCAGGACACAAGGCGCGAGGTGAAGCTCACGCGGCAGATCCGGGGTCTGGGGCCGTATCCAGCAGGGCCTCGAACTGGACGTCATCGAGAACCTCCTGGTCCAGGAGCCTGCGGGCCACGCGCTCCAGGGCCGGGCGTCGGGCGGCCAAAAGCTCCGAAACATGGTCCATGCGGTCCATGAGGATGCCCTTGACCTCTTCGTCCAGGCGGGCGGCCGTGACCTCGCTGTACTCCCGCCCGGCCAGGGGGGCCTGCTCCGGGGACAGGAACATGGGCCGGTTCTGGCGCGGGAAGGTGGCCGGGCCCAGGGTCGTGCCCATGCCGTATTCGCTGACCATGGCCCGGGCGATGTCCGTGGCCCGCTGCAGGTCGTTGTGGGCCCCGGTGGACACGTCCCCGAAGACCAGGGCCTCGGCCGCCCGGCCGCCCAGGAGCACGTCGATGCGGCCCAATAGCTCGGAGCGGGTCATGAGGTAGCGGTCCTCGGTGGGCAGTTGCTGGGTGTAGCCCAGGGCCCCGATGCCCCGGGGCACGATGGAGATCTTGTGCACCTTGTCCGCCCCCGGGGTGAAGCGGGCCACCAGGGCGTGGCCGGTCTCGTGAAAGGCCACGATCTCTTTTTCCTTGGGGTTGATGACCCGGTTTTTCTTCTCCAGGCCAGCCACGATGCGGTCCACGGCCTCGTCCAGGTCGGCCATCTCCACGGCCTGCTTGCCGCGACGGGCGGCCAGAAGGGCGGCCTCGTTGATGGCGTTGGCCAGGTCCGCGCCGGAAAACCCCGGGGTCTTTTTGGCGATGACGCCCAGATCCGCGTCCGGGCCGAGCCTGACGTTTTTGGCGTGGACCTGGAGGACGGCCAGACGTCCGGCCACGTCGGGCTTGTCCACCAGCACCTGGCGGTCGAAGCGCCCAGCCCGCAAAAGGGCCGGGTCCAGGGTCTCGGGCCGGTTGGTGGCGGCCATGATGATCACGCCCACCCGGGGATCGAAGCCGTCCATCTCCACCAGGAGTTGGTTCAAGGTCTGCTCGCGCTCGTCGTGGCCGCCCATTACGGCCATGCCCCGGGCCTTGCCGATGGCGTCGAGTTCATCGATAAAGATGATGCACGGAGCCTTCTCCTTGGCCTGGGTGAAAAGTTCGCGCACCCTGGCCGCGCCCACGCCCACGAACATCTCCACGAACTCCGACCCGGAGATGGAGAAAAACGGAACCTCGGCCTCTCCGGCCACGGCCCGGGCGAGCAAGGTCTTGCCCGTGCCCGGAGGGCCTATCAGGAGCACGCCCTTGGGCATGCGGCCGCCCAGGTTTTGGAATCGCTCGGGCTGCTTCAGGTAGTCGATGATCTCTTGCAGTTCTTCCTTGGCCTCGTCGCATCCGGCCACGTCGGTAAAGCGGGTGTCGATGTCTTTTTCGGCAAAGACCTTGGCCTTGTTGCGGCCGAAGGCCATGACCCCGCCGCCGGGGTTCATGCGCTGCATCATGAAATACCAGATGCCGAAAAAGAGCAGGATGGGCAGCACCCAGGACATGAGGTCGCGCAGAAACGTGCTCTCGGGCTGGGCCCGGAAGGTCACGTTGTGCTTGGCCAGTTCGTCGGACAGGGCCGGGTCCACCCGGCGGGTGACGAACCGGATCTCATGGGCGTCGCCTTGATCCATGGTGCGCATGGCGCCGGAGATGACGTCCCCGGTGATGGCCACGTCCACGATCTCTCCATTGCGCAAGGCCGTGAGGAAGTCGCTGTAGGGGAGGTTTTTGGGACCGTAGGAGGAGACGATGAGGCTATTGAGCAAAAAAACGCCCCATATGGCGATGATGACGTACCAGATGGAGAATTTGTGGTGTTTTTCCATGTGTTTCACAGGCTGCTCAAGGGATTGGGGTTGGCGGCGGCGCGGCACCGGGCAAGATGGGCCAAGCAGTTATGATACAACCGAAATCAGAAATGGCAAGGACCGTATGGAGTGGACGGCGGTTTCGGGCAATGCCCGGCGGTCGGCCGGGACCGGGGCAAAGGAGAAAATGTCCGGAAGTCGAAAAAAATGCTTCCCATCCAGGGGGATTTCGTCTAGGTATCCCCTCTTGCCGCCTGTGGGAGCAGGGCGGCCACGGAAAGGCGAACAAAATATTGACAAAAGCCCGACCATGCGCTAACAGGCTTTCTCTTGGGCCGCTGGCGTAGCTCAATTGGCAGAGCAGCTGATTTGTAATCAGCAGGTTGCGGGTTCAAGTCCCAT
>JAVHLG010000033.1 GCA_031082225.1 Desulfovibrionaceae bacterium
CGGCGGTGGACCGGGCCGCCAGGGGCTGGGGCCGTAATAGGGGGGCGGCGGCGGACCGGGCCGCCAGGGTCCGGGACCGTAATAGGGGGGCGGGGGCGGTCCCCATCCAGGCCGGTAGACATAGGGCGGCGGCGGCGGGGGAGGCGGCCCCCATGGTTGGGCCTGGGCCTGGCCGATGCCCACGGGACCGGGCAGATCCACGGGAAACGCAGACAAGAATCCCGCGCCGACCAGGACGGCCACGCATGCCGCAACGCGTAAAACCACGAGTCGTCTCATGGCGACCTCCATGTGTGGGGCCTGTCCAAAGCGCCCAGTGCCATGCACAGGCGTTTATTGAGGTACTACATATATCCATTGTCGGGGAAAACACAACCGGGGCAGGGGAAACCGTCAGGCGAGGGGCGGTTTACAAACCTCCCGGGCCCGCCTAAGAGGTGGACATGCCGAAGGATTCCCGTCCGCTTCCCGCCCATGCGACGCAGGATGCGCCGGGGGGCGTCGCGAGGCCGCAACACGGTCGGGACCGCGCCGGGAAGAGGGCGAACCGGCCGGATGGCCGGGGGGGGGACCCATGGACATCACCGATCCGGTGGATCACAACGCCCCGGGCAGGCATCACTGCGCGCTTCTGGCCGATCCCGACGCCGTTGGCCGGGCCGTGTGGGGACGGCTCCTGCGCGCCCGGTTTCCCCTGGTGCTTGAGGCCGAAAACGGGGCCGAGGCCCTGGCCCTGTTCGGCCGCCACAAACCGGATCTGGTGATGGCCAAGATCCAGATGCCGGGCCTGGACGGCGCCAGCCTGGCTCTTACGGCGGCCGGGACGGACCCGCATGTGCCGTTTTTCCTTCTGGGGACATCCAGGCAGGTCACGCAACTGGTGTCCTCGGTTTTTTTGCCCACGGTGCGGCTGGTGCCCACCCCCGTGGACCCCGAGCGGCTCATGCCCCTGGTGGAGGACGCCGTCCGGGTGGCGGCCCTGCGCCGGTCGGCCGGGGAGTCCGAACGGCTGGTGCGGTTTTTTTTGGACGCCTCGCCCCATCCCCAGGCCATCTTTTCCCGGGGGCGGATGGAATACGTCAACCGGGGCCTTTTGCGCTGCATGGGCCTTACCTCCTTCCATGAATTCCAGGCCATGGGGCTTGGCTTAAGCGACTTTTTCCGGGTGGAGGACGCGCCCCTGGCCGACCCGGCCCGGTTTGCCCGGGACATCCTGGACGATCCCCTGGACCGGGAGCACATCGTAAGCCTTGTGCATCCCCGCCACCCCGGCCGTCCGGCCCACGTGTTCCAGGCCGCGGCCGCCCGCCTGCCGGGTACGGACCGGATCATGCTCACCCTGACCGACATCACGGAACTGGAATACGAAAAGCGCGACCTGATCGACCTGGCCACGGTGGACCCCCTGACCCGGGCCTTCAACCGGCGCAAGCTCTCGGAGATCCTGGCCGACGAGATTTCCCGGGCCAGGCGCTACGGCACGCCCCTGTCGGTCATCCTTTTTGACATCGACCATTTCAAGAGGGTCAACGACACCTACGGCCACGACGCCGGGGATGCGGTGCTTGTGGAGATGGCCCGGCTGGTCATGGGGCTTTTGCGGGAAAACGACCGCCTGGCCCGGTGGGGGGGCGAGGAGTTTTTGGTGGTGGCCCCGGGCGTGGGCCTTGAGGGGGCGGCGGAACTGGCCGAGCGGCTGCGCGCGGCCGTGGCGGCCACGGAGTTTCCGGGCGTGCCCGGGGTGACGGCGAGCTTCGGCGCGGCCCAGTACCGCCCGGGCGAACCGCCGGAGCCGCTGGTCAAGCGGGCCGACGCGGCGCTGTACCGGGCCAAGGAGGGCGGCCGCAACCGGGTGGAGAAAGAGGCGGACGATCCTGCCGCCCCAGGCGGGATCAATTGACAGCCGCCCCGGGCGACCCTATGTAGCGCCCATGGATTCCATCGACCGCGACATCCTCTCCGAGATCCAGTCCGGCTTTCCCCTGTGCGCGCGCCCCTACGCCGCCATCGGCGAAAAAGTGGGCCTGACCGAGGCCGAGACCCTGGCCCGGGTCCGGGCGCTGAAGCAAAAAGGCGTCATCCGCCGCATCGGGGCCAGCTTCCAGTCCCGCAAACTGGGGTTTTTGAGCACCCTGTGCGCGGCCCAGGTTCCCGAGGACCGCATCGAGGCCTTTGTGGCCGAGGTCAACCGCCACCCCGGGGTGACCCACAACTACCTGCGGGCGCATCACTATAATGTCTGGTTCACCCTGATCGGCCCGGACACGGACAGCATGCGGGACACCCTGGCCTCCATCAGCGCCGCCACGGGCATCGCGATCCTGAATCTCCCGGCCGAAAAGCTTTTCAAGATAAAGGTCGATTTTTCCATGCACAAGCCTGCGGTTGACCCGTCGTCCCAACCCGGCTAGCATCATTCGCCCGCCGATTCGCCATTTGTCCGGCCAAGACGCGGCCAGCATCCAAAAACCCGGCCTTCCTGCGGCGCCGAAGCCGCCTTTTTGCACCACGCCGCCTGGCGCGGCCCTGTTATGAGGCCACAAGGAGAGTTCCATGTTCAAGGCCATCGCCAAAAAAATCCTGGGGTCGCGCAACGACCGCTACATAAAAAGCCTTGCCCCCCTGGTCGCCCGCATCGGCAGCCTGGAGCCGTCCGTGCAGGCCCTTGACCAGGCGGCCATGCAGGCCCGCATGGCGGATATGCGCCAGGAGGTGCAAAACGGCCGTCCCCTGGACGAGTTTCTGCCCGAGGTCTTCGCCCTGGTCCGGGAGGCGTCGGTACGCGCCCTGTCCATGCGCCACTTCGACGTGCAGCTCGTGGGCGGCATCACCCTGCACCAGGGCAAGATCGCGGAGATGAAGACCGGCGAGGGAAAAACCCTGGTGGCCACCCTGCCCGTGGTCTTAAACGCCCTGTCCGGCAAGGGCGTGCACCTGATCACGGTCAACGACTACCTGGCCCGGCGCGACGCGGCCTGGATGGGCAGGCTCTACGAATATCTGGGGCTGACCGTGGGGGTCATCGTGCACGGCCTCTCGGATCAGGAGCGCCAGCAGGCCTACGGCGCCGACATCACCTACGGCACCAACAACGAGTTCGGCTTCGACTACCTGCGCGACAACATGAAGTTCTACAAAGAGCAGCTCGTGCAGCGGCCGCTCAACTACGCCATCGTGGACGAGGTGGACTCCATCCTCATCGACGAGGCCAGAACCCCGCTGATCATCTCCGGCCCGGCCGAGGAGTCCACGGCGCTGTATTCCAAGATCGACGCCATCATTCCCTCCATGAAGCTGGACACGCATTTCACCCTGGACGAGAAGGGCAAGAGCGTGCTCATCAGCGAGGAGGGCGTGGCCCGCTGCGAGCAGATCCTCGGCGTGGAGAACCTCTACGATCCGGCCAACGTGAGCCTGCAGCACCATGTGCTCCAGGGGCTTCGGGCCCACCATCTCTACCAGCGCGACGTGGACTATATCGTCAAAGAGGGCCAGGTGGTCATCGTGGACGAGTTCACGGGGCGGCTCATGCCCGGCCGCCGCTACAGCGACGGCCTGCACCAGGCCCTGGAGGCCAAGGAGGGGGTCAAGGTCGAGGCCGAAAACCAGACCCTGGCCTCCATCACCTTCCAGAACTACTTCCGCATGTACGAGAAGCTGGCGGGCATGACCGGCACCGCGGACACCGAGGCCGTGGAGTTCAAGCAGATCTACGACCTGGAGGTCATCTCCATCCCAACCCACCGGATCATGGTGCGCAAGGACTTCCCCGACCTCATCTACAAAAGCCAGACCGACAAGTTCAAGGCCATCGCCGCCGACGTCAAGGAACTCCATAAAAAGGGCCAGCCCGTGCTGGTGGGCACCGTATCCATCGAGAAGTCCGAACTGCTCTCGGGGCTTCTGAAGAAAGAGGGCGTGCCCCACGACGTCTTAAACGCCAAGCAGCACGAAAAAGAGGCCGAGATCGTGGCCCTGGCCGGTCACAGGGGTCGGGTGACCATCGCCACCAACATGGCCGGGCGCGGCACGGACATCGTGCTGGGCGAGGGCGTGGTGGACCTGGGCGGCCTGCACATCCTGGGCACGGAACGCCACGAATCCCGGCGCATCGACAACCAGCTCCGGGGCCGTGCCGGGCGTCAGGGCGATCCCGGCTCCTCGCGCTTCTACCTGGCCCTGGACGACGACCTGATGCGCCTTTTCGGCTCGGATCGCATCGCCGGGATCATGGACAAGCTGGGCATGGAGGAGGGCGAGGCCATCGAGAACCGGATGGTCACCAAGGCCATCGAAAACGCCCAGAAGCGGGTCGAGGCCCACAACTTCGAGATCCGCAAGCAGCTTCTGGAATACGACAACGTCATGAACCAGCAGCGCGAGGTGATCTATTCCCTGCGCCGCGAGGTCATGGTCACCGAGACCCCGGAGGCCCTCATCGAGGGCTGGATCGACGAGCTTTTAGACGAGGTGTTCGAGCCCCTGGCCTCGTCCAAGGGGGACCACGACCCCGAGGAGCTGGAGGCGGCCACGGCGCGCATCGAGGAGATCTTCACCGTGCGCGTCCCGGTCGCCACCGGAGACGCCTCGGAGAAGGAGGCCGTGCGTCAGGCCGTGACCGCCCAGTTGGAGGTGTTTCGGGCCGGGGCCGGGGAGCACTACAAGGAGATCGCGCGGTATTTCCTGCTGGAAAGCCTGGACCGCAACTGGAAAGAGCACCTCTTGAGCATGGACCACCTGCGCGACGGCATCGGCCTTCGCGGCTACGGCCAGAAGGATCCCAAGCAGGAATACAAGCGCGAGGGCTTCGCCCTGTTCCAGAGCCTGATTTTCACCATCAAGGATGCCGCTGTGCGGGCCATGTGCCGGGTGCGCATCCGGACCGAGGTGCGCGAGGAGGAGTTCCAGCACAAGACGGAACCGGCGGGCGAGGTCCAGTATAGCGGCGGGTCCGATACGGCGGACCGCAAAAAGCAGCCCAAGCGTCGCGATGCCCCCAAGATCGGCCCCAACGATCCCTGCCCCTGCGGCAGCGGCAAGAAATACAAGAAGTGCTGCCGGAAATAGCCCCGGCCGCGATTCCCCCGATGTTGAAACGCCCGCCCTGGAGGATGCTCCGGGGCGGGCGTTTCGACGTCTGTGGCGCGTCATGTGAAAAACGCGCCAGCAGCATCTTGAGCCAATCAGGTATTCACGTCGGTGTGTTCAGCATCCGCCTGGGCCAATGTCGCGGACGCTAGCGGATGATGATGGGCGGCACGTCGATGGTGATGCCATACCGCGGAGGGGGCGGCGGCGGGACCGGGGCCCAGGGGCGGCAGGCGCCATAGCTCCAGAAGGTTCCCGGCGGGCATCCGCGGGGATAGTAGGGGTCGTAGTAGACCGGCGGGGGCGGGGGTGGCGGCCCGTAAGGCATGCAGCCGTAGGGTCCGTCCCAGAAATATCCCGGCGGGCAGGGCCTGCGGGCCTGGGCCTCGTTCGCGACAAGGGCGGCGGCCGTGAACAGTCCCAGACAGACAAGCATCAAGGCAAATGATTTCATGGTGTTCTCCTTTCCTGGCGGGTGCGTGCCCCGACCGCACCGGAAGGCGGGTTCCCTGCCGGCCTGGGGCTGCGCGCATGGCCGCCTGGACACTAGCAAATTTTTCGCCAGTCACGCAACATGCCGGAAAAGCGTATTTTTTGTATGATGGAGAGGCCTCGTCTGCGGATATATCACCAAAATGTCGACTGGCCATGGGAAAATTTCGTCATCGGACGCAGCAGGAGTCGTCGTCGGCCATGCAGCGGGAGGGCCGCATGACCAGGAACCCCTGTGGCCTTGCCCGGCGATCTGGGATATGATCCCGCAAAAAACGCAAAGGCGGAGTGTCTATGAAAGCGAAAGCCTTTTTTCGGGCCACGACCATGCTGCTGGTCCTGGCCGTGGCCGCCCTGGCCCTGGGCTGCACCGGCAGCGGTCCCTATGATCGTTTTGACCCCAATCGCCAGGCCAAGCAGGAAGAACTGCTGCGTTGGATGCAGGAGGATCATCGAAATTGAGGCCTGGGCGGACAGGCGTACAAGAAACTGTACGGGGGCCGGAAGGCCCGGGGTTTGGGCCAAATTTTTTTACCGCCCCGGGCCCGTGGCAGGCGGGGAAGGCTGGAAGGCTTTTTGGAAGAATCTTTAACATGATGAAATAGCGGTATTTTTTATCTGATGACGGGGATTGGATGGCTTTGGCACGATCCCTGCTATATCCCCTTCATCCTTCCTCTGAAAGAAATTTCAGCACGAAACGGCTCCCGGGTGGCTCCCAGGAGCCGTTTCGCTTTGCGGGCCGTGGCCAGGCGGGTTTTCGCGTCGGCCAAAGGCCGGGATGGGGCCATCCAGTCCCTTCCCCGGGCAGCAAAAAAGCCCTGCCCCGCCCGGGACGCCGCCCCCTGTCCGTTCACCATTCCGCCTTTTCCTGGCGGTGGTTCCGAAAACCGCCAGCCGCCCGGCCACGGCCCATATGCCCGGCCACAGTTGAGGCTCCTGGCCATCCCACCCGGCCACGGCCCTCGGGGAGGTTCCTGGCCAGCCGCCCCGGTCGTTGACCCCGGTGCCCGGCCTGGCCGGATATGGCCCCGTGCGCCAGCCGTCAGCCGCAGGCCGCCCGGCCTTGCCCCTCATGTCCGGATCCGGCCGGGATGGCCCCGGGCGTCGGCCGCCTTGGGGAGGGCGGGAAAGGCCGCAATACAGTTTTTTTTACCCCGGCAGGGCGTCCCAGGGCCTTGGACCGGAGAAAGGCAGGGGGCAGTATGTATCAACATGCTATATTAACAGGAGAAAATAATATCCAGCAGGTTTTTATGGGGGTTGGCACGCTTCGTGCTATATGAAATGCATCCTTCCTCTGAAAGAAATTTCAAAGCGAAACGGCTTCCGGGTGGCTCCCGGAAGCCGTTTCGCTTTGGTGCGCCCCGGGACCATGGCGGGCTGGCGGCCATGGCCCGACCAGGGAACCCCCGGCCCGGGGGGCGCAGGCTTGCGTCCCGGCATCACAGCGGGTTGACGGCCGGTACCCGGCCAGGGAGGCATCGGCCCTGGGGCCGGAGGATCAGCGGGTGACGGAGGTGGTGGTGACGGAGGTGGTCTGCAGGTTGTTTTGCTCCTCGGCGGCGCTGATGGCCTTGTAGGCCGCGTCGAGGCAGATCGAAAAGTTCTTGTCGCAGGAGATCTGGCACTGCTGGCGTCGCACGAAGTCGGAGGTGTTCTGGCAGCTCAGGATGCAGCGGGTGGACTGGGTGTTGCAATCGCAGATGGGACAACCGGAATCCGCAGCCAGGGCCATGCCTGCGCCCAGGGTCAGGCCGAGAAGTACGGATGTGCTGAAAAAGGGATGCTTCATGGAAAAACCGTCCTTGGCAAGGCGGGAATTGACGTGCTCCGTCCGCCTGGCGCGCACATTGTAGCAAACGGCGGCATCCGTCAACACCTGTGCAACAGCTTGGTTTCCCTGAATCAATTCCCGCCGGTTGCGGCCTTGCCCGGGGACGGGGATGCAGCGGCATCCGACCGTGCCTTCCGGGACGGATCCTTGGCCGCCCTCGCGGTCTGGCCCGTTGCCGGTTGCGACCCTGCACCCGCCCGGCCTTCCCGGGAGGCGGCGGTCTGGGCCGCCAGGGCCTCGCCGTTGGCGGGATCCGCCTCCAGGGCCAGCATCCACAGCCGACCGGCCTTGGCCTGGTTGCCTGCGGCCTGGGCCGTCAGGGCCTCGTCGGCCAGACTTCGGGACAGGCAGAATCGGGCCTCGGCATATCCCGGGTCCACGGCCATGGCCTGCCTCCAGGCCGCCTCGGCCAGATCGCGCTGCCCCTGCCGGTAGAAGAGCGTTCCGAGTCTGGTCAGGGCCAGCACGTCCGTGGGACGCAACTCCAGGGTGGCCTCCAGTTCCAGGCGGGCGTTTTCCGGCATTCCCAGGGCCTGGTAGGCCAAAGACAGCAGATAATGCAGGCCGGGATCCTCCCCGTCGGCGGCCGAGGCGGTCGCAAAGCGCTCCACGGCGGCCACGCGCTGGTCCGTAAGCATCAGGGCGACGCCCTGCCAGGCCGTGGCCTGGGGGTTTCCCGGGTCGGCGTCGAGCATGGCCTGGAAGCGGCGGTCCGCCTCCTCCCGGTTTCCCCGGCGCAGGGCCGCGATGCCCAGCCACTTGAGGGCGAACAGGTTGTCCGGGGCCACGGCCAGGGCCGCCTCGAGATATCGCGCAGCGGCGTCCAGGTCGCCCTTTTCCGCAGAAAGCACGCCCAGCCGGGCCAGGGCGTAATCGTTGTCCGGGTCTTTGCGCAGCACATCCTCAAAGGCCCCCGCAGCCCGGTCGTCCAGTCCGCGATAATAGGCGTCGGCAGCGAAAAAAAGCTCGTCCTCCAGGCTGGCCGCAAAGGCCGCGACCCCGCCCGGCATCATGGCCATGGCCGCCAGCACGGCCGCCAGCACAGTCTGCTTCATGCGTCCCATGTCCGCCTTGTGGTCTGGCAATCCCCTGGTGTCAAGGCGCTTCGGGATCGAGTCCGGGACAGCAGCGAGTCGGCAAGGAGCGACCGTCGCGCCGCTATCGCCTGCGGCGGCCCTCGGCGTCGGCGGCCTTGAGGGCGTCCAGGACGAGGGCCGGGGATATCTCCACAGGCTCGTTGTGGATGCTTTCCTCCGGCAGGCACGCCTTATCCGCAACGAGCAGCAGGTCGTGGTCCGCCACGCCCCCAAGGCCCAGATCGGCGAAGGTGGTGGGCAGGCCAAGCGTCATGCACAGGTCGAAGACCTCGTCCATGAGGGCCAGGGGCTTGTCCGTGAGGAACAGGGAGGCCAGCACGCCGAAGGCCACCTTTTCGCCGTGCCAGAGGTTTCTGGTCGCCGGGAGGGCGGTCAGGCCGTTGTGTATGGAATGGGCCGCGCCCAGGCCGCCGCTTTCAAAGCCCAGGCCGCTTAAGAGGGTGTTGGCCTCGACCGCCCGCTCCAGGGCGGGGGTGACCACTCCGGCGGCGCAGGCCGTCAGGGCGGATGGGCCCCAGTCCCGGACCGTTTCGTAACACAGCCGGGCCAGGGCGTGGGCGGTCATGGACCCCACCGCGCCCGGGATGTTCCGGCCCCGGCTGACGCGGCAGGATTCGGCCTCGAACCATGTGGCCAGGGCGTCCCCCATGCCCGAGGCCAGAAAACGGGGCGGGGCCTTGGCGATGACGGCGGTGTCGACCAGCACCACGTCGGGGTTGCGGGGCAGGATGTCCGCCCTTTGGAAGACGCCCTCCGGGGAATAGACCACGCACACGCAACTGCATGGCGCATCCGTGGAGGCGATGGTGGGCACGGCGACGAAGGGGACGTCTGACCGTGCAGCCACGGCCTTTGCGGCGTCCAGGGTCTTGCCCCCGCCGAGGGCGGCCACGGTCCGGGCCCCGAAGTCGCTGGCCATGGCCGTCAGCCGGTCGATCTCCTGGTCCGTGCATTCCCTGCCGAAGCGTTCCACCCGGAGGCTTCCGGTCTGTTCGACCTCCGGCAGCAGGGGGGGCAGCAGGCGCGTGAGGGGATGCGGGGAGCAGATCAGGAAATGGCGGTCCCCCAGTCGGGCCAGTTCCATGCCCAGACGGTGCAGGGCCCCGGCGCCCTGCACGTAGCGGCCCGGAAAAAGCGTGGTGCTGATCATGTCGTTTCCCTTTGGGCTCGGGGACGCCGCGCGCGTGGCGCGACGCCTCCGGTTGGAATGGTCCCGGGGCCCCGGTTCGGCCCGAACGGGTCGGACGGGGCGGGACCGGCCCAGGCCTGCCCCGCTTCCGACCATGAATCCCTGAGGCGACCCGAACGAAAAAGGCGTGTCCGGCAGATGCAAAGAAGGCCAGGCCTTGAAGGAGACGGAAAAACGAAAAATCGCCTGCCGCAAAGCGGCAGGCGAGTCGGATCGCTGCGACGTGTTATTGGAGTACCTGGCTGTGTCCGCCGCAGGACGAACAGGTGAAATCCATGGCCTGCCGCGGGCTGTCGTCTTTGGGCGTCAGGGTGCCTGAGGCGATTTTTCGGCACGAAAGGCAATACCTCTGGTGCAAGGCGGCCTTGGACTCGTTGACTGCCCCTCCGAAAAGCCGTTTGAGGGCGCTGAAAAATCCGGCCATGATGCAAACCTCCGCGTAAGATGGTTCGTCGTATGCAAGACGGTCAAAGCCTGCAGCGTGCGCCGACTTCGACCGTGCAGCGCGGATGCGTCTCATGCGGCGACTCCCTCCCGCGGGGGCATGCGTCCCGAAAAGCTTATATCCGTAAGCCTTGTGTAGGAGGATTGCGTTTGTGAAACCAGAATCCATCCTTTTTGGCAAGCACTATATGCAGTTTCCACGTTGCCTGTTTTGGCTGATGCCGACGCAGCCCGGGAATTCCGCTCCCAGCGCAGGCTGGCGTCCGGCATGACGGGCGCGCCGCCCGCCGCTTTCGGACATCGACGAGTTCGCGTCGTGAGCCAGGGCAACTCTGCGAAATTTACAAAAAAATAGGCATGTTAACGTGTTGATGTCAAGGTTCGGACCCTCGGTCATCAAGGGCGCGTCCGGCCCGTGTCGCGGCCTCGATGACCCGCATGCGCCGCCATGCGCCGCCCCGGTAGCGCAGCCACATGAGTCCGGCCAGGGCCAGGACGTAGGCCGTCAGAAACGTCCAGGCGACATAGATCCCGGCCCCGAAGGCCGAAACCGCGGCATAGGTGGGCAGGATCATGACGAAGACCGCCGCGCCGCCTATGGACAGCATGAGATAGCGGCTGTCGCCCGCCCCCTTGAGGGCCCCGAAGAGGATCATGGCCACGGCGTCGAAGATCGAATACACGGCCACGAACCGCATCAGCCACACCCCGGTGGCGGTGATGGCCGCATATCCGGCGGCGTCCATGTCCCGGGGCCGGAAAAGGGACAAAAAGGCCTCGGGGAAAGCCACGAACAAAAGGGCCACGACGGTCATGTAGCCCAGGGTCAGGCGCAGGGTGGCCATGGTGTCGCGGTGGGCCGCGTCGGGATCGTCGGCCCCCAGGGCCTGGCCCACCAGGGTGCTGGCCGCCACCGAGAACCCGACCATGGGCAGAAAGGTCAGGGTGTTGATGGAAAAGACGATATTGGTGGCCGCCAGGGCCTCCTTGCCGATGCGCCCCACCAGGAAGACGAAGAAGGTGATGGCGAAGATGTCCAGGAAGAACTGGACCCCGCCGGGCAGGCCGTATTTCATGAGCCGGGAAAACAGGTCGCGATCCAGGGCGAAGGCGCTTCTCACCCGGAAAAGGACCTCGTTTTTCCGGGTGAAGATCAGCGCCGCAAAGAGAACCGCGCTCACGGCCCCACCGGTCACGGTGGCCAGGGCCGCGCCCCGGATGCCCATCTCCGGAAGGCCGAAGGCCCCGTAGATCAGGGCGTAGTCCAGGGGGATGTTCAGGGCCGCCCCGACCAGATTGACCGCCATGACCACCCGGGTCAGGCCCCGGCCGGTGAAGAAACCTGAAAACGTCGCATCAAGGATGCCGAACACCCCGCCCAGCATCAGGATCCGGAAATACGGCTCCTCCAGGACGCGCACGTCGTCCGGATGTCCGGCCAGGGCGAAAAGCGGCCCGGCCACAAGCGAGGCCGCCGCCGTGACAAGCCCGGCCAGAAGACAGAACCACACCCCCTGCCACAGGGCCGCGCCCACGCGCTGCGGGCGCTGGGCCCCGGTATACTGGGCGATGAACACCCCGGTATACCCGGCCGTGCCGATGAAAAACGACTGGATGGCGAAGGCCGCGATGCCTGCGGGCATGGCCGCAGCGATGGCGTCGAGGGAATAGTTGCCCAGAAACATCCGGTCGGTGAAAAGCATGAGCGTGGTGGAGCCCATGCTGACCACCAGGGGCAGGCCGATGGCCAGAACCCGCCGGTATGCGTCCCGGCGCGCGCCCTGGTGTGTGGCGTTGGACGACATGAGGTGGCTCGAGTTGATAGAAGTGCTGAAGAAAAAGAGTATATATTTAGACCTGTCGCAATCTGGTGTCAAGAAAATTGCAAAGCGTGTGCGCAGACGGGCCGCCGCCTGGAAACTTTCGAAAAGAGCATGTAAAATATCAGTGGGTTAGCTGCCGTTTCGTGAGGCCCGGACGTGGGTGGGCGGTCGCGACAGGCCCCAGGCCACGTGGCGTGGCGGGAACACCTTGCGCAAAACGCCGCAACCGGTGTAGAAGGATGATACAGACAGGCCATTTTCTCACGCCCGTCCTCCGGCTTTTGCCGCCCCCGGGAACGCGCCGAGCAGGGCTGCGCCGACCGTGCCGCCGCAGCGGCAAAACGGTTTTCGCCTCGCGCCGCGTCTCCCGGAGACACCACAAACCGCACGGAGGTGACGATGCGTCCCAGCGCCCTGCCCATATCCTGCCTGGCCGTGATCCTGGCCACGTTGTGCAGCCTGCCGGAATCTGCCCTGGCGGCTGTCTGGACCTCCCTGGCCCCGTCTCCCACGGGCAATACCCTAAACGACGCCTACAGCCCGGACGGAGGGACAACCACCTATTTCGTCGGGGACGGCGGCGTCATCCTGCGGCGGGAC
Source organism: Desulfovibrionaceae bacterium (assembly GCA_031082225.1). Taxonomy (GTDB): domain Bacteria; phylum Desulfobacterota; class Desulfovibrionia; order Desulfovibrionales; family Desulfovibrionaceae; genus Desulfolutivibrio. The sequence continues at coordinate 12,571 of JAVHLG010000033.1, forward strand.
GCAACGACCGTCAGTTTCATGGAATCCGGCACAACCGCCCCCTTAAAGGCCATCCACGGCCGCTCGGCCACCGACATCTGGGCCGTGGGCGGCAACGGCGCGGCAGCCATCGTGTCCGACCCCACCCGCTCGGTGCTTTTGCACTTCAACGGCTCGGCCTGGACCCCCACCACGCCGCCCACGGTCTCCGGCTGGGACGGCCTGTACACCATGGCCGACGTCTGGGTGTCCCCCACGGGCGCGGCCCATGCCGTGACCGACTTAAGCGGGGCCCCGGTCTGGTGGAACGCCGCGGCGCAGAAATGGGAGTTTGCCGCCGTGACCAACGCCACGGGCGGGGAGATCAACTGGGGCTATCATCTGAACGCCATCTTCGGCTTCTCGGACACGGACATCTTTGCCGTGGGCACCTACGGCACGGTGCTGCACCGGGACGCCACGGGATGGAAGATCATCGCCCAGCTTGAAGCGGCCCCGGGCTCCACCAGCTACAACCTGCTGCAGGACGTGTGGGGGCCCAACGCCGACAACGTGTTCGCCTGCGGCAATTCAGGGCAGATCTACCGGCTGCGGCGATCCGTGTCCGCCGTCTGGGAGATGGTCAACACCGGCGGCGGCATCCTGGACGGCTACGATCTGTCGGCCATGCGCGGTTCGGGCCCGGCCGACATCTGGTTCGTGGGACGCTCCGGGGTCATCCGGCAGTGGGTGGGGACCAACAACGCCCTGGTCAACCGCGACGACCCGGCCAGGAAGGCCCGCACCGCCATCGTGCCCGGGGCATCCGGCAGCTACCTGCTCGGCGGCTACTACGGCCTGATGGAGAGGCTCAATGGGACCACCGGGGCGCGCCAGACCCTGAACACCCCGGCCGGGGTGAGCGCCCCCCTGCAGTTTGCGGGGTTCGCCGACCGCCTGTGGATCGCCCCGCAATGGACCACCCCGTCCATCGGCATCTACGCCTGGAACGGCGGCCGGATGACCCCGCGCACCATCCCGGCCCTGGCGGAGAACAGCTTCACCAAAACCTTCAAGGCCTTCTCTCCCTCGGACATGTGGCTGTCGGTGCTCGACGCCTCCACCTGGAACGGCATCACCCTGCGCGGCAACGGCTTCACCTGGACCGCCTGGACCCCGCCGGGCAGTTCCGGCCAGCATCCGCCCCTGCTCGACGTGGTCAAGACCGCCTCGGGCGGCTACGCCGTCCTTCAAGACGCCAATGGGCAGGGGAACCCCTGCATGGTGGGCAGCGAATTCATGACCTGCCTCGACGCAGGGGGCGACTCCTACCAGTACCTGGGCATGGCCGCCTCTCCCAACGGGGACGTGCATGCCGTGGGGCTGGGCGGCCGGGTGGCCCTGTGGCGCGGCGGGGCCTGGAGCACGTCCGTGGTCGGGGCCAACGGGGACGATCTCAGGGCCGTGGCCGCCGCCACGAACATGGTCGTGGCCGTGGGCGAAAACGGCGCGGCCTTTTACAGCACCAACGGCACGACCTGGTCCCCGGTGGCGGGCATCAGCCGGGTCGCGCCGCCGGAGCCGGGCTATCCCCTGCAGTGGTTCTCGTCCATCGTCCATGCCGGGGACGGCGTGTTCTGGGCCGCCCTCAACACCTCAACCCGGTACACCGACGGCGGCAAGGCCTCCCTGTACCGCATCCAAAACGGCGCGGGCCAGCTCGTGGAGGGAGGGTTCTCCAGTCCGGTCAACGGATTGGCCGCAAGCGCGGCCCAGAACGCGGTCTTTGCCGTGGGAGACAACGGTTCGGTCATGACCACCAATCCGGCCTTCAAGGAGGTGGGTTTCGGGCAGGTGGGCCCGCTTCTGCCCCTTCTGCTGGGCGAATAGGGCCGGTGACTGTCCGGGGCAGGCCAGGGGCCGACCCCGGTGGGGAGTGGCGAGACGTTCGGTCAATACGTCTCCACGATCTCCTTGAGCTTTTGCACGGACACCGCATGGCCGCCCAGGCGCGGGATGGCATGGGGATTGACGCTGCCGTCGAAGGGCCGGTAGCCGGTGACGAACATGAGATCATAGCCGTTCTCGGCCAGAAGCGACCCGAAGACGTCGTTGCCCAGGCCGTAGGGATAGGCGTAATACTTGGGATAATAGCCGAAGATCTCGTGGAAGCGTTTGCGCGAGGCGGCCAGGTCGGTGCGCAGAAAGGCCAGGTAGGCCTCGCGCGAGGCGTGCTTGTCCACCTGGAGCCGGGGGGAGTGGCTGAAGGAGTGGTCCGCGAAGGTGACCTTGGGCCAGGTCTTGAGCTGCTCGATCTGGGCGGCGCTCAAGGTGATCCTGGAATTGGGATTGGCCATATAGGCCATGGGCAGAAACAGGGTGAACGGGAGGTCGTATTTTTTTAAAAGCTCGAAGGCCTGCATGACCGAGGACCAGCCGTCGTCGATGGTGATGACCACGGTGCGGGGCGGAAAGCTTTCCCGGCGTTTGATGTAGCCCGCGAATTCGTCCATGGACACCACATTGGCGTGTTCCTTGAGATACTTGAGATGGGCCTCGAACACATCCATGGGCATGGACATGCTGGAGCGATGGCCGTCGAAGCGGTGGTAGCCGATGACCGTGGCCGAGGCGGCCTGGGCGGTCTCGGCCACGATGAGGGCCAGGCACAGGAAAAAAAGGCGCAGGAAGGGGGGCATGGGGGTCCCGTTGCGGTTTGGCGTCCTGGGGCGGGGCCAGGGGACGCACGGTCGGCGTATCGGCGGGTCGCGGGGGCAGGGGCCGGGTCTGTGGCCCGCAGGCTACTGCCCGGGCGCGTCTGGTCCAGGGTTTTCGCGCACGTGCGCGGCCACGGCCATGACGGTGTTCACGTAGGTCCGGCTGCGATTGTAGCGGAAAAGGGCCTCGCGAAGGTTCGCCTCGGAGGTCTGCCCTCCCACTCCGGCCTTTTGCAGGAAATTGCCCATGCTCTCCAGGGCGTCGTCCACGTTGAAAAGATCCGCCACGCCGTCGCCGTCGCCGTCCCGGGCCAGGGTCAGGGCGTTTGTGGGCATGAACTGGCTGACCCCGATGGCCCCGTAGACCGAGCCGGGCATGGCCAGGGGGTCGCGGCCAAGGCGCGCGGCGTAGTCCAAAAGGGCCGTCAGCTCCCGGAAGGCCCAGTCCCCCCGCTCGCGCGCCGTCTGGGCCAGCCAGGCCGCACGCTCCGGAGAAGGGTTTTCGTAGGCGAAGGTCTGGGCCACCAGGGCATAGTCCCTTGCCAGGGCCATGCCCGCCAGGGACACGACGGCCGGTTTGTCACCCAGGAAGCGGCCGCACCGGGTCTCCACGGCGCTCACCCCCACGGCCACCTCCCCGGGCAGGCCGTAGCGGGCCAGCACCCGGGCCAGGATCGCCCGGTTGGCGGCGTAAAACTCCCGGGCCTCGGCCAGCCGCTCCGGGGTCAAGGCGCTGTCATAGACGCTTGGGGCCTCGATGGGCGGAAACGTGAGGTCCGGCGGGGCCTTGGCTGTGGCGGCCCGCAGGGCGGCCAGGAGTTCGGGCGTGGCCACGGCCCGCTCCGGCAGGCCGGTCTCACGCTGCCAGGCCCGGATGGACCATTTGGTGAGCCGTTTGAGGCGACCGTCCACGGGCCAGGGGTGATAGCCCAGTTCCTTTAAGCGGGTCTGGATGTCGGTCACCAGCCTGAGGCCGTGCCTGGCCATGTACAGTTCGGTGAGCTTGGTGGTCATGGGCTCGGGATCAAAGACCATCTCCGGCCGGGCGAAGAGGGCCCGCACCGTGGCCTCGGGACGGCCGGAGTCCGTCAGCCGCCGGATGAGCGGCTCGAAGCTGACCGGGGCGGCCGGGGCGGCAGATGCGACAGGGACGACTGGGGCGGCAGTTGCGACTGGAACGACAGGGGCCGTCTGGGCGGACGCCGTTGTGGCCGCAAGGAGGCAAAGCGTCAGGACAGCCATGGCCAGAATCGCCTCCGGGCGGCGCTGCCCCGGTTTGGGCGTCACAAGGGCCTCCCCGCCGCCGACCCGGGAACCGACAGGCGCGGGCCCACCAGCCGCGACAGGACGGCCACCACCAGCATGGAGAACAGCAGCCGTCCGAAAAACGTGCCCTGCATGCTGGCCCCGATCAGGGCCATGAGCAGGGTGTCCTCGATGAGGGCGTGGGACAGGCTCATAAGCGACAGGGAGGAGAACACGTCGCGCCGCGACAGCCGTCCGGCCTTGACCTCCATCATGATCAGCCCGCCGCCGTAGGCCAGGCCCATGACCAGCCCGATGACCGTGATGTTGGCGGCCTTGGCCCCGATGCCCAAAAGCCCCAGGACCGGTGCCAAAAGCCGCTCGAAGAGGTCCGTGACCCGGAACCGGGCCAGGATGCGCATCAGGATGATGAGGGCCAGGATGACCCCGAAGATCATGGCCAGGTTTTTGGCCTCGCCCAGGGCCCACCCGGGCAGGGAGGCCTGGGCCGGGGCGGCGGTGAAGATCGCCCGGGCCGGTTCCGCGAGCATCCCGGCGGCGGCGAAGAACCGGTGCATGAGCATGCCGCACACAAGGGCCCCGGCCATGCGCAGCACCGCCTGACCCCAGAACCCCACCCCGCATTTCTGGGTGATGCGGCCCTCCACCGGGATGTTGTGGGCGATGAGGATCATGGTGGAGAGCACCGTGACCTGGGCCACGCTCAAGGGGTCGGCGCCCGGCGGCAGGGCCACGTAGACCAGGATGCCGCCGTAGATGTTGGTCAAAATGGCCGTGGCCCACACCAGCCCCATGTCCGGGGGCAGCCCGGCCAGTTCCATCAGCGGCCCAAGCGGCACGGCCAGATAGGCGATGAGGTCCAGTTCCTTGAGGATCTTGACCCCGATGATTACCGGGATCATGACCTTGTACAGGTCCAGGCTGATGCGCACGGCGTCGGTCAGGGCCTTTTTCGCGGCCTCGGCCAGGGGCGCGCTCATTCGCCTTCTCCCTCGGGGGGCTCGGGCCCGTCGGACGCCGCATGGCTGGCCGACTCCTCGGGGGCGAGGGTCAGATCCTGGTCCGGCCGGGGCAGTTCCCCGCCGATGGCCACGAAGGTGTCCTGGTTGAGCAGGCCGGAACGGAGGTAGAGCTCCCGCCATTGGTCCACGGTGAAGGTGCGTCCGCCCATGGCCGCCTGGAGCTGCACGTCGCGTACGGTCCCGGCCAGAAGGCGCTGGGCCTGGGCGTCGCCTGCGGCGGCCAGGCGCACGGCCGTCTCCATGGTCTCGGCCACGGCGTAGCGGGAGCGGACAGGCTCCACGTAAACCGCCGCCACATAGCGGACGTATTCCTCCAGCGTCCCGGGCCGGGGCTGGGCGGTCTTGGCCGCCTGCACCCGGGTCAGGCAATCGGACACGGCCGGGGCGGTCATGGGCATCACCGCCGGGGGCGGCGGCGTGGGCGGCGCCTTGGCCGCAAAAAAAGTGCATCCCAGAAAGAGCCCGGCCGCCAGGATCCCGGCCAGGGCCGCAAGCCGCATGAAACGCAGGCCCGTTCTCCCGGAACCGGACGGACCGCCCCGGCGGGGCCTGGCCCGGCGCGCCGGGCGCGTGTTGGACGTCTGCGCCCTGCGATGTGCGTTGCCCCGGATCGTGCGCCCCTGGTACATGCTTCCGATACCCTTGGTGGTCACTGTTGGAAAAAGGTGCGCGCGGCGTATGGCCGTGTCGCATGGCCCGCGAACCGGGGAAACAAAGCATTTTCCCTGGCTTTTGTCCACAAACCGCCGCTGTGCGGGCCGCGTCAGGTTCGGCCAGCCCCTAGGAAAGGAGGGGAAAATACGCTAGGCAGGGGGTGCGCAAAAAAACGCATGCTGTCCGGCGTCGCAGACGATCCGGGCGCACCGCCACCTTGCAGACAAAGGACGCACGCATGGATGCCCTGACGGACTTTCGTGGCTCGGACTTTCTTGAACAGATCACCCTTTTGCGCGACATTGAGGCCAGGGCGGACGTCACGGCCATCCCGGGGCTGTGCGAGCTTGTCGCTGCGCCCCTTGGCGACCAGTCCGTGGATCTGGCGGTGATAAACGTCCTGCAGGCCCTTTTGGCCCACGACGAGGCCCGGGCCGTGGACGGGCTGGCCTCGCCGTCCCCGGCCGTTCGCCGCCTGTGCCTGCGTTCGGTGGGCAAATACGAGTTTACGGCGGCCCTGTCCGTGCTCACGGACATGGCCCGGCGCGCGACGTCCTCCGAGGATCTTCAGGAGATTTTGAGCGCCCTGTCCCGCCTGCGCCATGCCGACAGCCTGCCCCTGTTCCGCAGGCACCTGGACCATCCCGACCCCCTGATCAGCGCCCTGTGCGCCGAGACCCTGGGGGCCCTGTCCGACGCCGATTCCCTGCCGCGTCTGGCCGCCCTGGTGGATGCGGCGGAGATCATCTCCGGCGACGACTGCCCGGTCACGGTGTTCAAGGCCGTGGGGGCCGTGGCGGATATCGGCGGCGACGCGGCCCTGTCCTTTCTGGCCGGCAAGGTCCACCACAAAAATCCTACGGCCCGGCGGGCCATCCATGCGGCCCTCATCGACGCGGGGCCTGCGGCCGTGCCCTTCGTGGCCCGGCTTATGACCGAGGGCGACCTGGACGAGAAGATCCTGTCGGCCAACGTCCTGGGGTTCATCGGACACAAATCCGGGGCCGAGGCCCTGGTCACGGCCCAGGATCTGGAGGACTTCAACCATCCCAACCTGCGCTTCGCCGTGTATGAGGCCCTGGGCCGGGCGGCCTCCCTCAAGGGGCTGGTGTTTCTCCTCGACGGGCTGGCCGAGAACGATCCCATGCTGCTTTTGGCCGTGGTCACGGCCCTGGAGGCCAACGCCAACCCCGGGGTGGCCAGAAAGCTCGTGGAGGCCATGCAGGCCGATCCGGCCAAGGCCGGGTACATAGCCCGGGCCATGGCCGATTCCGGCGCGGTGCGCCTTTTTTCCTCCCTGCTGTCCGAACCGGACCTGGCCGCACTGGTGGTGGCCGAGGTGGAGACGGGGTGCGACCCGGAGACCGTGGCCGGATTCGTCCAGGTGCTGGAGGGGGCGGGGACGCCCGGGGCCCTGGCCCTGGCCGGACGGCTGCGCGCCGCCTGCAGCGAAACGCCCGGGGTCGATGCGGGACAGCGGCGCGTCCTGGCCGTGGACGACTCCAAGGCCATGCTGGCCTTTTACCGTTCCGCCCTGCCGACCATGGGGTTTGCCGCGGTCACGGCGGAAAACGGCCAGACCGCCTGGGACATCCTGGAGACCTCGGAGCCCTTCGACGTCATCGTGGCGGACATGAACATGCCGGTCATGGACGGCATCGAACTGACCCGGCTGGTGCGCGGGGACATGGCCCATGCCGCCACCCCCCTGCTCATGGCCACCACGGAATCCACGGGGGAGCAGGTGGAACTGGCGCTTCGGGCCGGGGTCACGGGGTTTCTCAAAAAGCCCTTCACGGTCGAGGCGCTGCAGGACGAGATATCCAAAATCCTGTCGTGACCCCGGGATGCCCCGGGGAAGGGAGTGCACGCCGATGCGGGAAACCGGGCGCGATCCCCTGACGGCCCTGGCCCACCATGTGGCCGGGCATGTGGTCATGTCCTTCGCCGTGGACTGCCCGGCCGCAAGCGCCGGCATCGACGGCCCGGATGACGATCCCGGCTACGCCTTGCCCGGCGGCGGCCGCAAGCTGACCATCCGGCGGCGGTTTCTCATCGCCCTGGCCGGGCATCAGGCCGAGATGCTCCATCTCGGCGAGGCCTTCGGGCTTTATGCTGATACGGCCAACGAGCGGCTGGCCTTCGACATGCTGCACGTCATGCGGGAGTTCGAGGCCATGGGGCTGCGCGGCGCCGGGGCCTCGTCCCGGCTTCGGGGCCAGCTTGGGGCCGTGCTGCGCGATCTCTTCTCCCGGGCGGCGGTCTGGGACCGGGTGCGGGACGTGGCCGAGGCCCTGGCGGCCAGGAGGCGTCTGACCGCTTCCGAACTGCGGGCGTTGATCCCGGCCGAGGTCACGGTCCTGGGAACGCGGCTTTTAGATGAAACGCGCCGGACGGACGATCCGGCGGCAGTCGCGCCGTCTCTGGCCTGCCCCTAGGGGACGGCCGGTTGCGACCGGTTCTGGCGGTTTGGTATTGAGCCGAGTCAGTACAAACCTTCACGTGGAGCGAGGGCGATACATGAAACGCGTATCGGGCATGGTCATCATGGTTGTGGCGGCGTTTTTGACGTGTGCGGTCTGCGCCTGGGCGCAAGAGGCTTCCCCGGCCGACGCCGTCTCCGTTCCTGTCCCGGTCGTTTTGAAAAATCTCGGCCTGTTGCCGGATTCGGACGCGACGCGCTCCGCCCTGCCGAGCACCGCAAGCTATTCCGTCCCAGGCACGAACCAGAGCCTGTGCTACAACATGTCGTCGCTCATGCTCTGCCCGAACGCCGCAAGCGCCTTTTTCGGCCAGGACGCCACCTATGACGCCGCTCCCATGGCCTTCACGAAAATGACCATCTCCGGGGGGAGTTATGTCTATGATTCCCTTGGCCGGTACTGGGCCGCGCCTGGCATGAACCGGACCTGGAGCGACGCCCAGGCCTATTGCGCCTCCCAGACCGTGCTGGGCTCGCCCCTGCGCCTGCCGACCCTCCTGGAGCTTTCCCAACTCGTGGACGCCTCGCGCACCACGCCCGCCGTGAACCAGACCGCCTTCCCGGCGTTGCAGTCCGGCAACTACTGGACCGCCGACGCCCAGGGAGAGGTCAATGCCTGGGCCGTGAATTTCGCCGCCGGGGCCACCCAGCCCCTGGCCAAAACCAGTCTGGCGGGCACCATGTGCATGTCCTCCATGATGCGCTATTCCGGCGGTCTCGTGGATTTCGGCGACGGGGCCGTCGCCGACAGCAAGACCTCCCTGGTGTGGGAAAAGGCGGATTCCGCCACGGGCATGTCCTGGGACGCCGCCCTGGTCTCCTGCGCCCAGAAACAGACCGGAGGCTACACGGACTGGCGGCTGCCCACCAAAAACCAGTTGCAGTCCATCATTACCCCGTCCTCGTCCACCCTGTGGCCGTCGTCCTTCACCGCCCACGCCGGGGCCTATTGGACCGCAACCACGCTCAACGACACCCCGGCCAGCGCCTGGGTGGTGCTCTCCGACAAACAGACCAACGCCGCGCCAAAATCCAATGCCCACCGCGTCCGTTGCGTCCGGGAGATGGCCCCGTTCCCGGCGGAGGCCAGCCAGACGATCATGAGCGGAACCTGGACCGCGAGCGTTGGCGGCGCCGCAGTCAGCACCAGGCTCGTCAATGTCCCCCGGGCCAGCGAAGTCTTCCTGAACGGACAGTCGCAGAAAGCGGTGTCAGAAATGCTCTCCAGCGAGGTGACCGTGGCCGGGAGTCCGTCCTATTCCTACCATGCCACCGGCGTGGCGATGACCGGCCTGCCGGATTTCAACGTCATGCTCTCGCACTATGGCGATACCGGTTCGCACACCTACCTGGGCCTGTCCACCGGCCAGGGCGTCAGCGGGACCCTCAAGGATTCCGCCCAGACCACCATCGCCACCGTGGCGGCGGCCAGGACCGCCAAGCCGAGCACCATGCAGGACTTCGACATAAGCGGCCAGTGGGCGGGCGTCGCCCTGGGCGCGCAGGTGTCCGCCGACATCCGTTCCGCCACGTACACCTCAGGCGGCCAGACCGTGGCCTATTTCAACGGATACCTGACCGTCCCCTACGGGACCGGGATGTCCCCGTATTCCTTCACCGGATTCATGGAGGCCGATGGAACCGTGTTCATGATCCGCAACACCACCACCAAGGTCTATATCTTCGAGGGCCTGCGCAGCGGCAACGTCATCACCGGCAACCTGCGCAACTACGACCAGCCCGTGGCCTCGAACCTGGTCTTCACCCGGATCGCCGGGCATAACCCCCAGGACGGGGGCGTGGCCACCGTGCCGTACACCCTGCTTTTCGATTGATCCCCGTTCCCTGGCCGGGCGCTCCAGGCCCGGCCGGACGACCGATTCCAGGGCCTCTGCTCCGGCAGGGGCCCTGGTTTTTGTGCAGGCGGGGTATTTCGAACGAAAGTAAAGGCAGGCGGCAGAAAGTACGAACAGCTCCGACAGTTTTTTCATGCACCGGTCTTCGCCGTGCATGCGGACCACGCCCGGCGTGTACCGTGCGTCCTCCCCTCTAACCCGCCCCCACGGCCTTTCTCCTGTCGTACACCGCCCGCACGCACCCCACCAGTTCGTCCAGGGGACAGGGCTTGAGCAGATAATCCGCCGCGCCTCCGGCGATCATCTCGGCCGCGATGTCCACCGAGGCGTGGCCGGTCAGGATCAGCACCTCCACGCCCGGGGCCACGGCCTTGATGCGCGGCAGCACCTCCTGGCCGCTTTCGCCCGGCATCTTGACGTCCAAAAGCACCACGTCGAAGGGTTTTTCGGCCAGCAGGGCAAGGGCCTGCTCCCCTCCCGAGGCCGCCTCGGCGAAAAGCCCCTGGGCCCCCAGAAGCTTCACCAGCGTGGTCCGGAAGCGGTCTTCGTCATCGACGACCAGGACGCGAATGGGGTCCGGCATGTCTGGCTCCTTGTCGTTTGCGTCGTGTTCGCGACACGTCTGAAAAAATCACGTGAACGCCCTGACCATGTCGCATTGCGTGAACAATCCCGGCGGGTGTTCGGGCCGAAGCCTTAGCGGGGCAGGGTCACGGTGAACTTCGCCCCCCTGCCCGGTTCGCTTTCCACCGTGATCGCGCCGCCCAGTCGGTCCACGATGCCGTGGCACATGGACAGCCCCAGGCCCGTGCCCACCCCGGGCGGCTTGGTGGTGAAAAACGGGTTGAAGATCTTGGACATGTTTTCCGGCAAAATCCCCGCCCCCGTATCGGCCACGGCGATGGCCACCCGGTCCGCCCCGGCCGGACGCGTGGACACGGTGATCGTGCCCTGGCCCGGGATGGCCTGAAAGGCGTTTAATAGAAGGTTCAGGACCACCTGCCGCAAAAGCGGCACGTCGGTCTGGATGGCCGCAAGCTCGGGGTCATAGTCGCGCACGATGGACACGCCCTGGAGTTTGGCCTCCTTTTCCACCAAAAGCACCATGTCCTCCATGATCCTTTCCAGGTGCTCCTGCTGCAGGATGGGATCCATCTTGCGCGAGAAATTGAGCAGATTGTGGGTGATGGCCTTGCAGCGGTCCACCTGGCGCACGATCTCGGCCAGGGAGTCCCGCAGTTCCGCCAGATTTTCGGGCGTGACCTGGGGCTGGGACATGAGGTGGGTCATCCAGTCCGATTCCTGGGCGATGATGGCCATGGGGTTGTTGATCTCGTGGGCGATGCCCGCCGACATCTCTCCGATGGCCGCCAGCTTCTGGGACTGGACGAGCTGGGCGTCCAGGGAGCAACGTTCCTGTTCCGAGGTCCGGATGCGCGAGGCCAGGGCCGCCGCCGACCAGGCCGCCAGGCTGGCGGTGAAAAGGGCCAGGATCACGGCCAGGGGGATGGGCAGCACCATGGCCGACAGCACCGCAACGGCCGTCACCCCCGGCAGGCCGACCAGGTGGAGCCACAGGGGGCGGTTTTTCCCCGCAGGAGGGGAAGCGGGTTCTCCGGCCGCCGACGCCGGGTCAGCGCGGGGCGTTTCGGCCTTCATTGAGCAGCTTTCTTTCGTGGGCCTTGCGCACCTTTTCCAAAAGCTCGTCAAAGTCCACGGGTTTTAAGACGTAGTCGTACGCCCCAAGGGACATGCCGCGCATCCCCGACTCCACCGAGGCGTGCCCGGTGAGCATGATGACCTCGGTCAGGGGGTAGCGCTTTTTGATCTCTTTTAAGGTCTCGATGCCGTCCTTGCCGGGCATGCGCACGTCCATGATGACCACGTCGAAGGGCTCGGCCTCCAAGAGCTTCAAGGCGGCGATGCCGCTTGGCGCGGCCGTGACCGGCATCTTGCGGAAGGTGAACCGCTTGACCATGGTTTCGATGAAATCCGGCTCGTCGTCCACGACGAGGATCCTGATGCTCATGTGCGACCTCGTTGTCCGGTGGGGGCCTGCAACCCGCCTCGTGGTGTATTCGGTCCTTTCCGTTATGGAACAACAAGCAGCAACATCTTGAAGTTATGATTTATATTCACAAAAAACAGAACTGTTTTGTTGTGAACGCCACACTAGTGAGCGGGCAGGGTGATGGTGAAGGTGGTGCCCTTGCCCTCGGCGCTTTGCAGGACGATCTTGCCCCCGAGCTTTTCGATGATGCTGTAGCTTATGGTCAGGCCCAGTCCCGTGCCCTCGCCGACTTTCTTGGTGGTGAAAAACGGGTCGAAGATCTTGTCCGCGACCTCTTTGGGCATGCCCTTGCCCGTATCCGTGATGGCGATGACCACGGCCCCGGCGTCCTTGTCGTGGCGGGTGGTCACGGTGATCACCCCGTCCTTGTCGATGGCGTCGATGGCGTTGTCTATGATGTTCAGAAAGACCTGCTGCAACTGGGAGGCGTCGGAGGTGATGCTGGGCAGGCCCCGGTCGTAGTCGGCCAGGATCTCGATGTTGCGGAACGAGGCCTCGTTTTCCAGAAAGGACTTGGTCTGGTCCAAAAGGATGTTGACGTTGATGTCGTCGCGCAGCGGATCCATGCGCCGGGCGAAGCCCAGGAGGCGGTGGGTCACGTCCTTGGCCCGGCGCACGTGGAATTCGATTTTCTGGACGGCGTCGGCGTATTCCTGGAAGTTGGGACTGGCCTTGATGTCCTCTTCACTCAGGAGGTCGCGCATCCACCCGGCCTTTTCCATGATGATGGCCAGGGGGTTGTTGACCTCGTGGGCCACCCCGGCGGCCAGCTTGCCCAGGGCCGCCATCTTGCTCGACTGGGTCAGGGAGGCGTCCAGGGAGGCCTTCTCCCGCTCCGAGCGCACCAGTTGCCGGACCATGGAGTTGGCGATGAACACCGCGCCGCCGATGATGATCAGCGTGCCCCCGAACAGGATGAAGACCAAAAGCCAGCGGGCCTGGTACAGGGGCAGGAGTTCTTCGCGGGGGTCGTCTTTGATGACCAAAAGCCAGTCCTTGTTGTCCAGCCAGGCCATGGCGTAGAGGCTGGTCTTGCCCTTGACCGCGAATTCCTCCACCCGGGTACCGGAGAACTTGGAAAAACGGGGGAATTCGATCTTTTCCAGGATGGTGTCGTCGAAACGGGGCTTGGTCTGGAGCACGTTTTCCGAGGTCAGAAGGAAGGCGTCCCCGGATTTGCCCAGGTGGACGCTGCGCACCAGGGTGTCGAAGATGTCGGAATCGATGGCCGCCCGCAGGATCCAGGACTGGTCGCCCTCGCGCCGGGTCACGGCGATGATGAAGTGGGGATATTTGCGGAAACCCAGAAACACGTCGCTGACGTACAGCCCCCGGGCCATGGCCATGTTGAACCAGGGTTCCTGGCTGTAGTTGACGTCTTTTAAGCGGTAGGGGCCGCAATAGGACACGGTGTTCCCTTCCTGGTCAATGACCTGGAGGTCGATAAAGGACTTGGAGTGGATCTGGAGGATGGAAAAGACCTTTTCCAGGTATTTTTCGTCCGAGAGCTGTACGAAGGTTTCGGTGAAGGCCAGGGTGGTGAGCTGGGAGATGCGTTCGTTCAAAAAAAGGTCGATGGTGGTTTTCTTGTTCTCCACCAGGGTGCGCAGGTTGCCGTAGACCTTGCCCACATAGACCGACTCGGTCTTGAGGTAGATGGTGACGCCGAGCGCCAGAAGCGGCACGAAGGAAAAGGCCAGTGTGGTGGCGATGATTTTGAGACGAAGGCGCTGGTAGTCGTCCTGCTGCATCATGTCCGTCCGCCCCCCGGGGGTTGGCTCAAACGCGGCGAAACCTGCCGTATGAGCCGGACACGGCCGGGCCGTCATCGCGGCCCGGCCGGGGCGTGCGTCGCGCCCGCGTCCATGCTGCAAGACTAGAGCGGATGGCGCTGAAAATCAAACATTTCCACGCCGTCCCCGGCCCTGGTCCAGGCGGCCGGATCAGGCCGGGGCCAGGTCCGGGTGGCGCGTCAGGAGGGTCAGGAACTGGGAGGTGCGCAGCGTCAGCCGGTCGTTCACCAGCCGGTACATGGCCAGCAGAAAGGGCACGCCGAAAGCCGGGGCCTCGGTGATGAGTCCGACCAGGGCCGGGCCGGGCACGGCCAGGGTGCGGCAGGCCCGGGCCGCGACCACGGTATGGTCGTGGGTCTCTCCCGGGGTCAGGGCGGAAAACCCGAAGCAGTAGCCGGGGTTGAGCGAGCCAAGGGACACGATGATGTCCGGGGGCAGGCGTACCTGCAAAAGGGCCCTGCCGTCCAGGAGCAGGGAGAAGTGCTCGGCGGGCTTGCCCATTTCGTGGATGGTCTGGCCCCGGTCGAAGTCGCGCGGCACGGCCAGGGCCAGGAAGCGTTCCAGGAGCGGTTCGGGAATGCCTGCCAGTATCTGGAAATTGACGAGTTCGGGGGGCGTGGGCATGGGGCCTCCGGGGGATGCGTTACAAAAGAAGGATCAGGAACAGGCACAGGCCGAGCAGGGCCGCCGCCAGGGTGACGCCCACGGGGGGCGTCCAGGTCTGGGCGGCCAGGGCCGCCTCGTCGCGCAGGCGGTGGGCGTTTTTGCCCAACAGCGGGAAAAAAAGCGTGACGACCAGGGCGGCGAGTCGTTGCGGGCCCTGGGCGGTCAGGCGATTGAGGGCGGCTGCAGCCCGGGCGGCCATGTCGGCGGCGGCGGTGTTGACGCTCCCGGTAAAGGCGTCTGCCAGGCGGTACAGCAGGCGGCCCCCCATGCGGTAGAAGAAGTCCGTGTCCAGGGTGATGCCGGGTTTGCGGCGCAGAACCGGGACGTAGAGGGCGAAAAAGAGCCCGGCGAAGGCCAGAAGTTCGAACACCGCCGTGATCTTGCCGGGCGAAAACGGGACGAACTCCGGGGCCGCAAAGGGCAAAAGGGCGTACAGCGGCCAGGGGTAGACCCCGATGCCCAGGCAGGCCAGGGCCGCCAGCCCCATGCCCGCAAGGGCTGCGACCGGGGCCTCGCGACGCGGGGAGGCTGTTTTCGATGCCTCCGATGCACCCGGGGACTGCCCGAAAAAGACGAAGTAGGGCACGGCCAGCCCGGCGTACATGAGCGTTCCGGCCGAGGCCGCCTCCAGGAACAGCCACACCAGGGCCATGTGGGCCTCGGCCGTGGCGGCCAGCACCATGGGCTTGGACACGAAGCCGCAGGTGCCGGGCAGGGCGGACAGGGACATGGCCCCGACCACGGTGGCTGCGAAGGTCAGGGGCATGGCCGAAAAAAGCCCGCCAAGCTCGGTGAGTGTGCGTTTGCCTGTGGCCGCGATCACCGACCCGGCGGACATGAACATCAGGGACTTGTACAGGATGTGGCAAAAGGCCAGGGCGCAGGCCCCGTTTAAGGCCTCGGGCGTGCCGATTCCCACCCCCACCAGCATGAACCCCACCTGGTTGGTGATGCTGTAGGACAGAAGGCGGCGCAGGTCGTTTTCGCGCAGGGCGTAGATCAGGCCGTAGAGGATCATCAGGCATCCGGCCACGATGAGGATGTCAAAGCCCGGGAAGCCCCGGATGAGCACGTACACCGCCGTCTTGGTGGTGAAGGCCGACAGGAATACCCCGCCCGTGGGCGAGGATTCGGGATAGCTGTCGGGCAGCCAGGCCGAGAAGGGAAAGGCCGAGGCGTTGATCAGAAATCCGGCCAGGACCAGAAGCGACCCCGGGCCGCCGTCGGCCAAAAGCGCGGCGGTAAAGGCCGTGGAGCCGGTTTTGGCCGCCAGGAGCACCAGTCCGGCCAGCAGGCAGACGCCGCCAAAAAGATGCACCAGGGCGTAGCGAAAGGCCGCCGCCCGGGATTGTTCCGTGCCCCCGGCCAGGATCACGAAGACCGCCGCCAGGGCCATGGCCTCCCAGAAGACGTAGAGCGTAACCATGTCCCCGGCGAACACCGCGCCAAGGGCCGACCCGGCATAGGCCAGGGTGGCCGCCCGCTCGGGGCCGCCCTGCCTGCCGAAGGCGAACAGGCAGGAGAGGCAGGCGCTTATGGTGAAGATCCAGGCGAAGAGCACAGCCAGCCTGTCGGCGCGCAGAAATTCCAGGGTCAGCCCGGCCGGGTGCAGGGCCAGGGCCGCGCCGCCGTCGCCGGGCAGAATCGACACGGCCCAGACCGAGGCCAGGGCGGCGGCCAGGGACACCGCCCCCCCGGTTTTCCTGCCGAAAAAGGCGGTGAGCGCGGCCCCGGTAAAAAGGGGCAGGGCGGGATGCAGGCTAGCGATCATAGACGTCTTCGCCTCGTCCGAGGAGCACCCCGGCCAGCCCGCTCGCCAGGACCAGGGCCGCACAGGCCAGAAATCCCAACAGGGCGTGGAACCCGAAAAAACCGTCAAAACCGAAATGGGCCGGGCCGTGGGCCACAAGGCCTGCTCCGAGGCTGGCCAGGCACAGGCCCGCGGTCAGGCGCAGGGCCAGACGCCGCCCGGCGGCGACAGGGGGCGCGGCCGGATGGCGGTCGGCCGGGGGAGGGCTGGCCGGGGAGGAAGGGCGTTTTTTCATGCGGGCCTCCCATGGGCGGGAAATCGGGTTGGAACAGTGGACGCGGTCATGGCTGGGCTCCGGCCAGACGCAGGAGCACGTCCGGCCACCAGAAAAGGGCCAGCACGAGCAGGGCCGTGACCACAGGCGGAACCACGCACCACAGCGGGGCCTCGCGCATCCCGGCGGCCGGGATTTTCTTGTCCCGGCGCGTCTTGTGGCCGACCAGGGCCGGGTCGTCCGGGGCCTGTCCGAAAAAGGCCCGGATGACCACAGGCAAAAAATACGCGGCGCTCAAAAGCGAGCTGACGCACAGGGCCGCCACCACCCCGTAGCGGGAGGTTTCGGCCGCAGCCAGCAGGATCTGCCACTTGCTCACGAAGCCTGCCGTGAGCGGCACGCCGATGATGGACAAGGCCCCCACGGCAAAGGCCGCAAACGTGAACGGCATGCGCCGTCCCAGGCCGCCCATGCGGCTGACGTATTTCTCGCCCGTGGCCACGAAGATGGCCCCGGCGCAAAAAAACAGCGTGATCTTGCCGCAGGCGTGCATGGCGATGTGTAGAAGCCCCCCCGTGTCCCCCCGGGGGACGAGCAGGGCCACGCCCAGGACCACATAGGCCAGTTGGCCGATGGTGGAATAGGCCAGCCGCCGTTTCAGGCCGTCCTGGGTCAGGGCCACCACCGAGGCCGCGATCATGGTGAACACGCACACCCACACCAGGATGTCCCCCAGGTTCAGGGAGGACAGATAGCCCGTGCCCAGGATGCCGGTGACGGCCCGGTACACGGAGAACACGCCCACCTTGACCACGGCCACGGCGTGAAGGAGCGCCGACACCGGGGTGGGGGCCACCATGGCCGCCGGGAGCCAGGCGTGCATGGGCATGACCGCGGCCTTGGCGAACCCGAAGACAAAGGCGAACAGCAGGCAGCCCACGGCCAGGGAGCCCAGGCCCGGGGGCAGCACCCCGCCCGGGGTGAAGGCCAGGGTGCCCGAGAGGTCGTACACGGCGATCATGGCCGGCAGGGCCAGGGCGATGGAGCCGCCCAGGATGTAGGCCAGATAGCGCCGCCCCGAGGACCGGCCCTCGGCGTCCTGGTGGTGGGTGACCAGGGGATAGGTGGCCAGGGAAAGGATCTCGTAGAAAAGATAGAGGGTGAACAGGTTGGCGGCCAGGGCCACCCCCAGGGCGGCGCTCACGGACACGGCGAAAAAGGCGAAATAGCGGGTCTGGGCGTGTTCGGAAAGCCCGCGCATGTAGCCCACGGAATAGATGGAGGTGACGATCCACAGAAACGAGGCCACCAGGGCGAAGAGGAGCCCCGGCCCGTCCACGGCGAAGGCCAGGGGGGCCCCGGGCAGGACATGGGCCACCACGTATTCCACCCGGTTCCCGGCCAGGACGGCGGGCAGCATGGTCACAACCAGCAGGAAACTGGTCACGGCGGCCAGAAAGGTCCAGGCCTCGCGCCGGTTGGGGGAGTCGGCCGCGCCGGCCAGGACCATGCCCGGAATGGCGCACAGGGGGGCCATCACGGCCAGAAAGGGCGCGACGGAGCCGAAGCTGGGCAGGGTGGCGACGGCGGAGGCGATGACGGTGGCGTCCATGGTCGTGAAGCGTCCTTTATCCCAATCCCGGCGGCAAAATGGGGTCCACCACCAGGCGCACGATCTGTCCGGTCAAAAGTCCCATGACCACAAGGCTTGCGGCGACGAGGCACAGGGGGGCCAGGCGGGCGGGCGGCATCTCGTCGCGAAAAAACGGGATGGGCCCGGGATGGCCGTGGCCGGATTCCCCGGCCGGTTCGGCCTGGTCGGCCTGACCGGTGTGGTCGGGGGGGGCGCCGAAAAAGCCGATCTCGAAGATGCGGAAAAAGAGCACGGCGTTGACCAGGCTGGAAATCACCAACGCCCCGGCAAAGGCGTAGCTTTCGGCCGCGATGGCCCCGGAGAGCAGGTACCACTTGCTGAAAAAGCCGCAAAAGGGCGGCACGCCGATCATGGACGCCGCGCCCAGGACCAGGGCCGCCGCGGTCACGGGCATGCGCCGGAAAAGCCCCCCCATGTCCGAGAACCGTCCCCCTGTGCCGCGTTCGATGTTGGCCGCCACCAGAAACAGGCACAGGGTCATGAGGAGGTCGGCGAAGATGTGGTAGATGGTCCCGGTCAGCCCCGCCCGGTTGCCGAGAAATGCCCCGCCCACCATGTAGCCGACCTCGGACAAGAGGATAAAGCACAGCATCTTGCGCAGCGACCGCTGGGCCAGGGCGCAGAAGGAGCCGTAGAGGATGGCCGCCGTGGCCAGGACGAGGATCAGGGTGTTTATGGCCGGGACCCCCCAGGCGGCGTCCGGGGTGAAGACGGAAAGGATCATGCGCACCAGGACATAGGCCATGACCTTGGTGGTCAGGGGGGCGACCAGGGCTGCAGCCGGGGCGGCGGAAAAGGAATAGGCCGCCGGGAGCCAGGAATGGAACGGGAAAAGGCCCATCTTGACGAAAAGCCCGGCCAGGATGACGCCCCAGGCTGCGGCCAGGGCCGTTGAACCGGACAGGCCGTCCGGGGTCAGGCGGCCGATGATGGCCGAGAGGTCGGCCATGTTGAGGGAGCCGGTCATGATGTACAGGTAGCCGACGCCCAGGAGATACAGCGAGGCCCCAAGCGACCCCACGAAGAGGTAGTTGAGGCTGGAAAGCATGGCCCGTTCCCGGCCCTGGGCCAGGATGGCGTAGCCGCTTAAGGCCGCCACCTCGATGAGCACATAGAGGTTGAAGGCGTCGCCGGTGACGACGATGCCCATGTGCCCGGCCACGGCCAGGAGAAACAGGGCGTAGAAGGCCGAATTTTTCAGCGGATAGCTGGTCTCGATCTCGGATTTGGAGGCCAGAAAGGTGCAAAGCGCCGCCCCGGAGACAAAGGCCAGCATGAGCGCGGACAGGGGGTCGGCCACATAGGAGATGCCCACGGGCGGCGGCCAGCCGCCCACGAAGTAGATGGCCGGGCCATGGGTGAGGATCTGGATGGCCAAAAGGACCGAGGCGGCGAACGACGCGGCCAGGGCCAGTGAGGCCACGGCGTAGTTGGCGCGGCGGAAAAGGAAGCGCCCGGCGGTTACGGCAAAGGCCCCGAATAAAAGCGGGGCAATGGTCAGGATGGGCAGTTGACCGGTCATTTGCCGCGCAGCCTCTGAAGGATCTCGTCCTCCTCAAGGGTTCCGTGGTCGCGGTGGATGTTCTGGACCAGGGCCAGGGCCACCCCCAGGGTGGCCACGGAGACCACGATGGCCGTGAGCATGAGCACATGGGGCAGGGGGTTGGCGTAGGCGGCCGGGTCGGCCGTACCCACGGCCGGATCCAGGATGGGGATGCCCGCGCCCTCCTTGGCCCCGATGGACACGTAAAAGAGCATGATGGCCGTCTGGAAGATGCCCAGGCCGATGCATTTTTTGAGCAGGTTGGTCTTGGCGATCATGGCGTAGAGCCCGATCATCATGATCGCGAAATAGCCGTAATAATGGAATTTGTTTCCGAATTCAGCCAGAAGTTCATGCATGGCTCAAAGCCCCTCTTCCACAGTCCCCCGGGAGGACACAAGCTTGTAGATGGTCACCAAGGTGGCCATGACCGTCAGCGCCACGCCGATCTCCACGATGAGGATGCCCATGGACCGGGCGGCCGGGACGGCCGCGCCGAAAAAGGAGGCATAGGCCCCGTAGTCCAGGAAGTTGCCGCCGAAAAAAAGGGCCAGGAGCCCGGTCCCGGCATAGAGGCAGACCCCGGCGGCGGCGGTCAGGATGGCGGTTTTTTCGGTCAGAAGGCTCTCCACCGTGCGCAGGTCGCGGGAAAGCCCGACCAGGATGAAGCTGGCGGCCAAAAGCACGCCCCCCTGGAATCCGCCGCCCGGACTGTAGTGGCCGTGGGCGATGACGTAGAGGGCAAACACCTGGATGAAGGGGACCATGAACAGGCACATGGTCTCCACCACCATGTCCTGGGGGGTCCAGTCGGCGTCGATGCGTTCGAAGCAGCTCGTGCGCGGGGAGATGCGGCGCGGCGCGAGCATGGCCAGGACCACCCCGGTGGGTTTGTGGCGGTAGTAGTAGACCTCGGTGAGGCCCCGCCTGCGCAGGGCGCGCAGGATGAAAAAACAGGACATGCCCGCCAGAAAGACCACCGCCGTCTCGAACATGGTGTCGAAACCACGATAGTCGCCCAGGACTGCAGTGACGAAATTGGGCGTGTGGGTCTGGGGCAGGGAACCCTGGATATAGGCCGGGGAGAGATGACGCGACGGCGCGGAATCCGGGTCGCCCAGTCGGGGAAACTCCGAGGCCGTGGCCGCGAAAAGCACCCCGGCCAGGATGACGGTGAAAAGGGCCAGGCGTTTCAATCCTTGGTCCTCCTGGTGGTGCGAAAGACCGCGGCGATCATGAGCACGGTGCTTATGCCCGCGCCGATGGTGGCCTCGGTGAAGGCCACGTCCACGGCGGCCATGGAGACCCACAACAGGCACATCATGAAGCTGTAGGTGCCGAACACCACTGCCGCGCCCAGAAGATCCTTGATGGTGATGGAGGCCACGGCGCACACGATGACCAGGACCAGCATGGCGATCTTGATTTCAAGGATCACGGGTCGCTCCTTTGGCCGTCCTTGACCCACGGGGCCAGCCCGGCCCGCAGGCAGGCGTTCACCATGGCGTGGCAGGCCGTGGGCGAGGCCAAAAACTGGAAAAAGAGCACCAAAAGGATCTTCAGGCCGACCAGCAGGTGGGCCATGTCGAAGGTCTCGATTTCGTGGAGGAACAGGGCGGCGATGAGGCTTATGGAGCCCATGGTGTCGATCTTCCCGGCCATGTGCAGGCGGGAATAGACGTCGGGCAGGCGGATGAGGCCCAGGGTGCCGCCGGTGAAAAACAACAGGCCCAGGCCCAGAAGGACGTACATGACGATGTCCATGCCGCCCTCCTCTAGCCTGTCCGCCAGGCCGCGCCGCGACCTGAGAAAAATACGGCAGTATTTTTTAATGAAGAACTATTCAAGTACGTTGCCATGGAAAAGAGAACCTTTACGGCCTGTCCGCCAGGCCGCGCCGCGACCCATGAAAAATACGGCAGTATTTTTTTCATATATAAGTATTCAAGCATGTTGCCATACAAAAGAGAACCTTTACGGCCTGTCCGCCAGACCACGTTTAAGGACATACCGCGAGGCAGCCAGGACGGAGATGAAGTTGAGCATGGCGTAGGCCAGGGCGATGTCCACGAACATCTCCAGACGGCCGAAGGCCGTGCCCAGAAAGAGGATGAGCACCGTGGTCTTGGTGCCCATGGCGTTGGCCCCCATGAGCCGGTCCAGGGTGGTTGGCCCGGCCGCCGTGCGGTACAGGGAGACCAGCATGAGCAGGGAGATGAACACGGCGCTGTATAAAAAGACGTGATCCATGGCTTATTCCCCGAAGGTGTCGGCGATTTTTTGTTCCATCTCGCCGGGAAGCCCCTCGGCGGATTTGCCGTCGATGGCGTGGACCAGGAAATGGCCGCGTTCGTTGACGCTGACGGTGATGGTGCCCGGGGTCAGGGTGATGGAGTTGGCGAACACGGTAAGCGCGCCCCGGGAGGTGAGGCGGCTTTTGAAGGTGATGAGCCGGGGGTTGATCTTTTCCATCATCCGGGGATGAAAGACCAGGTAGAGCACCCAGAAATTGGCCTTGACGATCTCCCACGTCAGCCACAGTCCGTACAGGGGCAGCCGGAAAACCAGACGGAAGGGGAACGGGGCGTCGGCCCGGGGCGGCAGGAGGCGCAGGGAGAAAAGGGTCACGCCCAGACAGGAGACGGCCCCCAGGGTCATGTGAAAGGCGTCAAACATGCCGGAAAGGACCAGCCAGACGGCAAAAAGCGAGAAAAACCGGACCAGGACGGACGCCGCCCGGGCGGTTTTGGGCCGGGGGGGGCGCGGCTGGCGGCGGCGTTCCACGCTGACGTCGTCAAAGACCTTGAAAATGACGCCGCCCTGTCCGCTGTCTGGGTTGTGCATAGGTATGGCCGTTACATCGGTTGCGGCGGGAAGGGGCGCGGCGGCCCGGACCCGGAATGGAAAAAAGGCCGCGTGGGAACCGGTGTCCGGCGGCCAGACCGTGATTGACGAAAATGACGATACGACAATCCGGCGGGCATTTCAACGCAAAGCGCGAGAAGTTGCGCGGCCGGGTGAGAACGGGCGCAGCGGCATGGCGGCCTTGGCCCGGGGCCTTCGCAAGACGAATGAAGATGAGCGATTTCGGCAGGGAACGAATTGAAAGGCCTTATCCCGGGGCTTGCCAGGGCGGCTGTCGTCAGGCATTCTCCTCTATGCTGAAAGGGAGAGCCCGTACCCGATCAACGCGGGGCGGGTCTGGACATGCATGCCGTGCCAGGCGTTGTGCGGCGAGGCCCACGGCGTTGGTTCCTCCAGCCCGGGGCATTCGCCCGGGCACAAAAAAACGGAGTCGATCATGAACAATCTTCTGCGATCATTAGCTCTTTGCGTCGTCGTGTGGCTTTTCCCGGCCATCCTGCACGCCGCTGCGGGCGACCTGCTGTGGACCGGGCAGACGGGCGGGAACCACGCCACCTGGTCCACGCCGCTGTTGTCCGGCGACTTGGTCATCATCAAGGAGCAGGACGGCGGCATCTCGGCCTTGAGCGCCGCCACCGGCGCCCTGGCCTGGTACACGTCCGGGGTCGCCAGTTCCCTCACGTCGCCCATCCTCGTGGACGGCACGCTGTATCTCGGCGCCGGATCGTTTTTGTACCGCATGAACCCGGCCACCGGGGAGATCCTGGATTTCCGCACCCTGGACGGGTGGGTGGTCTCGAACGCCCTGACCGCCCTGGGGGCCAACCTCTACTACGTCAAAAGCAAGGATCTCGCATATTCCATTGAGGCGGTGTCCGCCGCCACCCTGGCGGACATCTGGACCCAGCCCCTGTTCGAGGCCGGAACGGCCCTGACCGACGGCACGAACATCTATGTTCTTTCGAGCATCCTGCAGGCCCTCAACCCGGCCACCGGGGGGCAACGCTGGTCGGCGTCCCCGCCCACCGGGTTCAACCGCATCCAGGAGGGGGCGCTGCACGGCGGCTATCTCGTGGCCGTGGTCTATTCGAATTATACCGGCAAGACCGGTCTGGCCTGCTGGTACGTGGGCGATGGCCAGGCCGCTCCCAATCTGATCTGGCATGTGGATCTGGGCCAAAACGCCTATGCCGACGGGATTCCCCCGGTCATCGACGGCGCCCGGGTCTTTTTCGCCGCCAGCGACGGCTATGTGCGGGCCTTTTCCCTGACCACGGGCGCCAGCCTCTGGGACCGCGAGATTCGCGACGTGGGTCTTGCCGGAGCCCGGCCCGTGGCCCTGGACGACAAGGTCTACGTTCAGGATATGACGGGCGGCGTCAACCGGGCGCTGTGCCTGAACGCGGCCACCGGAAACGTGCTGTGGACGACCGGGGGAACCTCAGGGATCGTGTGGGGACAGGCGGCGGTGGGCGGCGGCAGGGTCTACTTCGCTGCGGACTGGGCAGGGGTGTTCGCCTTTGACTCCGGCCCCCACAACGGGGCCTGGCCCATGCACAAGAACAACCCCGGCCAGACCTCGGCCTCGGGCATTGCGCCGCCATCTCCGCCGGTGGATACCTCCGGCCAGAACCTGCTTTTGCTCTTGTCGGAATAGCCCGGGCGGGTCGTGAAACGCCGGATCGCCGGGAACGGACGCCGCAGGCCGTCCGTTCCCGGCAGTTTTTTGGCGTGGCGCATTGTCTGGCTGGGGCGGTTCCCGGTACGGTTCTTGACAAAACACCATTTTCTGAACGAGGTACCTTTTATGAATGCACAAAGAGTGAATTGCCCACATGATGGTTGCCTCATGGAACACGATGTCCGGAATGTGACCATTACGTATAAAGGATTGTCGAAGTCCGTTGATGTTCCAGGATGGTATTGTCGTGAATGTGGCGAGGGTATTCATAGCGGAAAAGATCTGAAGATCACAGACAAGGCCTTGAATGAATTGAAAATGCAAAGCGACGGACTTTTGAGCCCGCAGGAATACGAAGAACAAAAAAAAATTGCGTCTCACGCAAAAAGAGGCCGGAACGATCATTGGTGGAGGACCGCGCGCCTTTCAAAAGTATGAAAGCGGCGAGTTGCTCCCCAGCCGGGCTATTGTGAGCGCGCTGAAATTGCTTGATTCAAATCCGAAGGGTCTCGAGGTTCTTCGCAATCCACAGGAGGCATCCCACACGTCGCCTGTGTTTGCGTAGTTCTATGCGTTGTAGGAAGATTCCATGCTGGCGTGAAAAAGGGGCGCCCCTGAATCCCGGCCATACCGGCGACGGCCGTGCACCCAAAGACGCCGCGGGCGTTGCCGCCCTGTCCCTGCCGCGTCCTCCCGGCCAAGAGCGTCCCAGAAGACGCCGTTTCGCCGTTTGATATCCTTTCCGCACGTCGCAGCAACCCGTCCAACGCTGCTCCCATGAAAAGACGTGTCGTCTTTTTTTATCCTCCCCAGAAGCCGCAACATTCCGTCCAGAACTCCCAGAAAAAGACGATCAGTCTTATTCTATCCTCACCTAAAAGGCAGGGCATCCCGTCCAGAACCCCCAGGAAAAGACGATCAGTCTTTTTTTATCCTTCCCAGAAGCCGCAACATTCCATCCAAAGCCGTTATCGGATGCGGCGGACATCCCGGGATGTACAGATCGACCGGCACGACGGCGTCGGCCCCGTCATGGGATTCGGGCAGTCCGGCGAACGGCCCCCCGGAGATGGCGCAGGCCCCGGAGGCGATGACGATTTTGGGGTCGGGCGTGGCCTCGTAGCACTTGATAAGCGCCTCGCGCATGTTCTCGGGCACCGGCCCGGTGATCATCAACCCGTCGGCGTGGCGCGGCGAGGCCACGAAATCGATGCCGAAGCGCCCCAGGTCGAAGACGATGGTGGTCAGCACGTTCAAATCCGCCTCGCAGGCGTTGCAGCCCCCGGCGCTGACCTGCCGCAGCTTCAGCGACCGGCCGAAGAGCTTCCGGGTCCGCTTCTCCAGGGCCTCGGCCAGGCGCAGGGCCTCGCCCCGAAAATGCAGATGCTCCCGTTTCCTCACGGCCAGCCGGTAGTCGCGGCCGAAGGTGATGGCCCCTGCGGGGCAGGCGGCCATGCAGTCCGTGCAAAACAGGCACTTGCCCAGGTCGACAAGCGGCGTGCCGCCCAGGCCCAGGCCCGGGCGCATGGCCCCCACGGGACAGGCGGCGGCGCAGGCCGGGGCGGCCAGACAGTCGGGAGGGCATTTCCCGGCGTCGATGACCGGCAGGCCGCGCAGGCGGTCGGGCAGGTTCGGGGCGCCGTCCGGAAAGGCCACGGTGCGGCGTTTTTGTCTCAGGCGTTCCAGGGCGGCGCGAAGCACGAGGGGAGGCTCCCTTGGGCGGCCCGGCAGGGGCCGGGACGGTTGGCGGCGCGGCGTGACGACAGGACGCCGGTCATGGCGGTTTTACAGGTCATGTCCGCAATAGGACAGGTTGAAGCTTTTGTTGCACAGGGGAAAATCCGAGATGGCCCGGCCGCGCAGGGCCATGGCCAGCCCCTCCCAGTTGTGGAACGACGGATCCACCATCTTGTAGCGCATAACCCGCCCGTCCTCGTCGGTCAGGGCCACATGGCAGATCTCGCCGCGCCAGCCCTCGACAAGGGACACGGCAAGGCTCTCCGGCGCAAGGGGCCTGGGCCAGGAAGCGGCGTCGCCGTGGCGGATGTCGCCGCCCGGCAGGCCGGACAGCAGGTCCAGGGCGGCCCGGATAAGCCGGGCGGACTCGCGGATTTCCTGGCGGCGCACAAAGGCCCGGGCATAGACGTCGCCCGATGGCCAGGAGGCGGCCCGGGCCGCGAGGCGGCGGTAGGCCCCGAAGGGATGGTCCACGCGCACGTCCCGGGCGATGCCGCAGGCCCGGGCCGCCGGTCCCACCAGCCCCAGGGCCGTGGCCGTCTCCCGGGTGATCTCGCCGGTGTGCTCGAAGCGGGCCCGCACCGAGGGCGTCTCGAATAAAAGGTCCGCCGCGCCTTCCACATCGCGAAAGGTGGATTCGAAACGGCCGCGCAACTCCGCCAGCCGGGCCGGGTCGGCGTCGAAGGCCACCCCGCCCGGGACCACCAGGCCCCGGCCGAAGCGGTTGCCGCACAAAAGCGCGGTCATGTTCAAAAAATCGCCGCGCAGCCTGCCGCAAAAGGACATGGTGGGCAGATAGGCCACGTCCCCGGCCAGGGCCCCCAGGTCGCCGGTGTGGTTGGCCAGGCGCTCCAGTTCCAGGGCGATAAGCCTGAAAAGCCCGGCCCGCTCCGGGACAGTCGTCCCGGACAGGGACTCCATGATCCGGCACCAGGCCAGGGTATGGCCGATGGTGGTGTCCCCGGCGGCCGTGGCCATGAAGTGGGGGATGCGGCCGAAGCCCTGGCCGCCTGCGGCCAACGGGCCGAGAAGTCCGCCCTCCAGGGAGGCCTCGATGCCCCGGTGCTGGAAGCCCAGGGCGATCTCCAGGTGGAAGACCGTCTCCCCGTGGCACTGGAACCGAAAATGCCCGGGCTCGATGACCCCGGCGTGGATGGGTCCCACAGCCACCTCGTGCACCTCGTCGCCCTCGACCCGGAAAAAATCCGTGTCCGCAGGCAGGGGCCGGGGGGCGGCCGGGGCGGCCGGGTTAAGCGTCCCCGGGGCGTGGTAGCGCACGGGTTTCAGGCGCGGATGCCCCACGGGGGTGACCCCGAACTGCTCGGAAAGCTCGCGCTCGAAAAGATGGGCCTGGGGGAGGTCCGGGGTGAGCGCCGGATAGCGGTCGCAGGCCTCGGACACCACCGGACGCAGGATGCCTGCGCCGTCCCGGGCCACCACGGCCAGAAGGCGCACCGCGCCGCCGGTTCCGGGCGATGGGGGCAGTCCGAAAAGGGCCGCCAGGCGTCCGCCGCCGCGCATCTCGCCTACCAGGAAGGTCCGCAGGGACTCGAAGTCCAAAACCGGAATCAGGTGCGCCGGGATGGATTCCCCGTTGCGCATGGTCAGATCGGGTTGCATGGCGTTCCCCCTACATCCCTGCGGCCAGGGCGGCGGCCCGGGTGAGCAGGTCGCTGAAAAAGGACGGCACATACAGCCCCAATACAAGCGTCAGCCCGCCAAGGACCAGCGGCGGCCCCACGGACAGGGCGTCCTCGCCGCGCGGCCCCGGGGCGATGTGCGGGGTGGGCGGGCCCTGGGCCATGCGCAACACCGGCACGGCCATGCCGCAAAAGATCAGCCCCAAAAGTCCCAGATAGGCGGCGGCCAGCACAAAGCGGCCGGAGTCCAGGGCGGCCTTTAAGATGGTCAGTTCGCTTAGGAAAATGCCGAAGGGCGGCGAGCCGGTGATGGCCAGAAATCCGGCCACCCACAGGATGCCGGTGACCGGCATGGCGCGGATGACCCCCCGGGCGTCGTGGGAGGACTTGGTGTGGAAGGCGGCGAGGATGTTGCCCGCCAATAAAAACAGCATGGCCTTGGTCACGGAGTGGGCCGCGGCGTGCAGCATGCCGCCGAAGACCGCCGCGCCGCCCAGGCCCATGGCCAGGGACAGGATGCCCATGTGCTCCACGCTGGAATAGGCCAGGATGCGCTTGAAATCCCCCTGGCCGATGATGAACGCGGCGGCCGTGACCATGGAGAAAAGCCCCAGGCCGATGAAGATCGGGGAGCAGAAGTCGGCCAGTCCGGCGGCCACGCCGATCTGATGCGCCCGAAGTATCCCCAGGAAGGCGCAGTTGAGCAGCGCCCCCGAGAGCAGGGCCGAGACCAGGGAGGGCGACTCGCTGTGGGCGTCGGGCAGCCAGGTGTGCATGGGGGCCAGACCCATCTTGGCGCCGTAGCCGACCATGAGAAACACGAAACCGGCCTTGAACCACATGGGGTTCATGGTTTTGGCCCCGGCCAGCAGGTCGCCCAGGTATAGGGAGGATTCCGTATCCGGCGCTCCGGAGCCGCCTGCGGCGGCCAAAAGGATGTTGCCCACCAGGGCCAGGGCGATGCCCACGGAGCAGATGACCAGGTATTTCCAGGCCGCCTCCAGGGAGCGGTGGTGGCGGTGGAAATAGATCAGCGGGGCCGAGGCCAGGGTGGTGGCCTCGATGGCCGCCCATAGAAGGCCCAGGTGGTGGGTGGCGGTGACCAGGGTCATGGAGCCCAGGAAAAAAAACAGGCAGGCGATGAACACGGTCTGGGGGGCGTTGGAGAAAAAGGCCCCCTCCTGGAAGTCGCGCCGCTCGTCGGCGTGCTCCTTGGCCAGATACCCCACGGCGTAGACGGCGGCGGCGGCGAACAGGATGCTGGTCAAAAGCAGAAACAGCCCCCCCAGGGCGTCCAGCAGCAGGATGCCGCCGAAAAGCGCGTCCGGGCGGCCGAACACGGCGGCCACGGACAGGATCAGGTGCGCCCCGGCCCCGGCCACGAGCAGGCCCCGCCCGGACGGGCCGGTCCGGCACAAAAAGGCCGCGCCGCCGAGCACGAAGGGGAGGATGACCAGGATGGCAAGCAGCATGGCTAGTCCTTGAGCGAACAGAACCGGTCGGTGTCGATGCAGTCGAATTGCCGGTTGATGTGGTGGATGGCGATGCCCATGACGAAGACGGCCACGAACACGTCGAGCAGGATGGCCAGTTCGATGAAAAGCGGCCCGCCCGGGGCCAGGACGGCGGTCAAAAGGAAGATGCCGTTTTCCGCCGCAAGGTAGCCCATGACCTGGGTGAAGGCCTTTTTGCGGGTGACGATGAGCAAAAGGCCCGTGAGGATGGTGGCGAAGGCCGCCGCAAAGGACCGGTAGGACGCCGCAGGCACCCCCAGGCGTCCGGCCAGCCACAGGGAGGCCAGAAGCCCCAGGATGCCAAGCAGGATGGACAGGGGATAGCCCAGGTAGGGCTCGATCTCGTGGCGCACCACCACCCGGCGCAGGGTGCGGTGCAAAAGCTGGGGAAAGACCACGCCCTTGAGCCCCAGGGCCACGGCGCACAAGACGGCGGTGTGGACGGTCAGGGGCCCGGACTCGAAAATAAGGGGCGTGACGCTGATGACCGCGCCCTGCAGGGCCACCAGCCGGATGCAGGTCACCAGACGGCTGGAGGCCAGAAGGGCCAGGTTGGCCAGGATGACCGGCACAACCGCTGCGTGGGCCAGGGAAATCATGTCCATGTCTACTCCACACTCCCGTCCGCGCCCATCGAAACGTCATCCATGATCGGGCCTTCCGCTCCCCCCGTTGCGGGTTTCCAAAGGGCAAAGCCCTTTGGCCGCCGGAGGCATCCCCACAGCCCACGCCCCGCGCCCATCACCGTCAGCCCCCCACCAATATGAGCGCCAGGGCGGCGAAGGCCCCGGCGGCGGCCAGAAGCGGCGGCACCCGGGTCAGGCGCAGCCGGGCCATGACCGATTCCGTGACCCCCACGGCTGCGGCGGCCGCAAAGACCCCGGCCAGGCCCCACAGGGCGTCCCAGACCAGGGAACCCGAGGCGGCGGGCAGAAGCAGGCTGGTGGCCACGGCCGCGAAGATCCACAGCTTGAGCGTCTGGGCGTATTCGATGAAGGCGAAATCCGGGCCGCCGTGGTCCAGGACCATGACCTCGTGGATCATGGTCAGCTCCAGGTGGGTCGTGGGGTCGTCGAAGGGCACCCGGCAGTTTTCGGCCAGAAGGATCAGGAACAGGGCCACGGTGACCAGGGCCAAGACCGGCGCGCCCGTGAGCCAGGAGCCTGCGGACACGGCCGCGAGCATGCCCGAAAGCGACAGGTCGCCGGAGTGCCGGGCCAGGGCCAAAAGCGCCAAAAACAGCATGGGCTCGGCCAGACAGGAATAGACCGCCTCCCGGGAGGCCCCCATGCCCTCGAAGCTCGATCCGGTGTCCAGGGCGGCCATGATGGTGAAAAAACGGCCCATGGCCAACAGATAGGCGAAGACGAAGATGTCGCCTGGGAAGGACACGGCGGCCGGAAGTCCGCCCAGGGGCACGAACGAAAGGGCCGCAAGCGTGGCCGCCAGGTTGATCGTGGGTCCGGCCCGAAACAGCCAGGTGGTGGTGCGGCTTAGGGTCGCGCCCTTGCCCAGGCATTTACGGATGTCGCGGTAGATCTGCATCAGGGGCTTGCCCTGCCGCCCGGCGAAGCGGGCCTTGACCCGGTGGATGACCGCGAAGGCCAGGGGGGCCATAAGAAGCGGCAGGACAACAGACAGGGCGCGGGCGGTCATGCGGCGAACCCCAGGGCGATGGCCAGGAGGATGACCAGGGTGGCCAGCAGGTAGAGGATGTACAGGTTCAGGTTGCCGTGCTGGAAGCGCTTGAGCGCGTCGCAGGCCGTGAGCACGGCGGAAAACAGGGGCGCGAAAAAGTCGTCTTTCACCCTGTCGGGCGTCTCGGTGGCGAAGCGGGATGTGCCGGTGGCCGGGAAAAGGCCTTCGGGGGGCGTAAAGCGGCGTTTCTCGCCGAGCAGGCGGCGAAACAGCACGGTCATGGGCTCGGCATAGGAGGAGGCCGTGTACTGCATGCGCGGCGCGGGCCTGATGTAGCCGCAGTCCCAGGTGCCGTGGGAGCGCACGCTGCGCCCGGCGAGCAGCCTGCTGCGGGCAAAGGCCAGGATCAGGGCCAGGGCGGCGGCTCCGAAGGTGAGAGACGCGGCGGCGGTCAAAAGCGTCTCGGGATTGACCACCTCCGAGGGCAGGACCGGCAGGACCGTGGACTGCCCGGCCAGAAGCAGGCGCGCGGCCGGAAGCATGGCCGTAAAAAGGAAAGGGGCGGCCAGGGCCGCGCCCAGGGCCAAAAGCCCCAAGGACCACATGGCGGCGCGCATGAGCGGGTCTGGATCGTGGGCGTTGACGGCGTCAGCGGTGCGCGGTTCGCCGGAAAAGACCATGCCGCAGGCCCGGGTGAAGCCGATGACCGACAGGCCGCCGATAAAGGCCAGTCCCGCCACCCCGGTCCAGGCCCAGACCGCGTCGGTCAGGGGCATGTCCATGGCCGCCAGCCCGCCGCCCACGTAGATGAGAAGCTCCCCGAAAAAGGCGTTGCCCGGCGGCAGTCCGGAAATGGCCGCCCCGGCCAGGACGCAGGCCCCAGCCGTAAACGGCATGCGTTTGGACAGGCCGCCCAGCCGTTCCATGAAACCGTGGCCCACGGCGTGCAGCACGCTTCCGGCTCCGAAAAAGAGCAGCCCCTTGAGCAGGGCGTGGTTGATGACGTGAAAAAGCAGCCCGCTCAAGGCGAAAAGGGCCGGGCCGGGATGGCCCGTGGCCGCGGCCAGCACCCCGAGCCCCAGGCCCAGAAAGATGATGCCCATGTTCTCGATGCTGGAGAAGGCCAGAAACCGCTTGAGCTCTCCCTGGCCAAGCCCGGCCAGAAGGCCCAGGACGCCGGTCAGGATGCCGATGGCCAGAAGGGTCTGGCCCATCCAGGGGGCAAGGGGGCCAAGGAGCGTCAGGGAGCGCAGCACGCCGTAGACCCCGGCCTTGATCAGCGCCCCGGACATGAACGCCGAGACGTGGCTGGGCGCGGCGGGATGGGCCTCGGGCAGCCAGACATGCAGGGGGACGATGCCCGCCTTGACCCCGAATCCGGCCAGGGCCAGGAAAAAAAGGGCCGGGGCGTAGGGACCAAGTACGTCCGGCGCGACCCTGGCCATGGCCGAAAATTCCATGGACCCGGCCAGATGTCCCAGGATCAGGAAAAAGGCCATGAGAAAGGCCGTGCCCAGGTGGGCGGCGAAGAGGTAGGTGCGCGCCGCTGTCCGCACCCGGTCCTCCTCGTGGTGCAGGCAGATGAGGAAAAACGGGGCCAGGGACATGATTTCCCAGGACACCAGGAAAAAGACGGCGTTGGCCGCGCACACGGTCAGGGCCATGCCAAGGACCATCAGGCAGAAAAAAAACCAGTGCGCGCCAAGATGGCGTTTCCCGGCCAGCCCGGACAGATAGCCCTTGCCATAGAGGGCGGCGGCCGCGCCCAGGATGAACACCGGGAGCAAAAACAGGGCCGAGAGGGGGTCGATGGTCAGGGAGATGGCCCCGTAGGGCACGCTCCAGGGCAGGCGCAGGACCGGGGGGACGGGGGCGGTAAGGGCCGATACGGCGGCAAAAAGCCCCAACCCGCAGCCCGCAAGGCAGCCCAGCGGTCCCACCAGGTTGGCGGCCCGGCCGCGACCGCTTGCCAGCGCCGCCAGGGCCGTGGCCAAAAGGACGAAAAGGGCGGTCAGATAGAGGGGCATGGGCGGGTCCGTCGGGCGTTTTGCGCGTGGACCGGCGGGACGTCCGTATGGGCGTGGCGTCGGCTGGGGGTATGGATTTTTTGCATGGGCAAACCGCTCCATGTCCGTCAATCAAAAAAGGCCCTGCCTATACCCCGGAAACCGGGAAGTCAACATGGCAGTTGCTGCCTGTCGCGGGCACATGGACCGTTCCCTGGACGATCTTGGTCATCGCCCGGTTTGCTGTCCAAGAAAACCGGGACCGCCTCACGCCGTTGGTCCATAGCGAATTGCGCCTGTCTCCCTGACGACCACGACCCATTGGCCACCTCCCGTGCGTCCGTGGAGAATGTCCGTTCCATGGCATGTTCCTACGGGCAGAGAGCTTGACCGATTGTCAATTTTTCCGCGCCCCCCGCAGCCTCCGAGGCTCACTTGCGCGCAACGATGGCCGTCGAAGCGACAAAGCTCCCCGGGGGGCAGTAATCGAACGCCACGTCCACTTCCGCGAAACCGGCGATGTGCAGCATGTCCAGGAGACAGGCTGTATTGGCGGTCCATTTTCCCAACTTTCTGTCGGAAAGCAGCAGGATGGACGCCGCCCGACCTGTGCGCATGGACGGATTGGCCCCATGGATCTGGTCATAGGGCATGTGGATGGGGTCATGGATCGTGGCGGCGATGGTTCTTCCCGTCACGATGAGCATGTCGTTGGTCAGGGCGTGCAGCTTGACGAAATAAGACAACGGATCCTGCAAATGGTAATAGATGCCGAGAGACAGAACGATGTCGTAGGAGTGGCGTGGAGCGTCGATAAATGCCTCGATGCGCGCATTGTGGTATGTGACATGGGATTCGTAAAGGGATCTGGCGTGAAGAAACCGTTTGAGCCCTGCCTCGTTCTCCCAGCCAGGCCCTTCCACGGCCGTCACGCTCAGGGCGTTGCGGGCCTCGCACTCAAAGCTGTACAAGCCATCCGATGCCGCGAGATCCAGGACGGTCTTGCCCGTGAGATCCCTTGGCAATCGGATCTGATCCAGCATGCGGTATGTCAGCACGCCCTTGTACGATTTCGTATAGCGGCCGCCGCCAAGCGGCATGCTGTGAAACCAGGCGGTGTCGGCCGGGGCGTCCCGGTCACCGTCAAATGGCGCGCCGAGCATCTTTTGGGCCAGCAGGGACTGCTTTGCCTCATGGGCCAGATATTCCTCGAGCGTGTCCGCGGACAGGATGGGAACATCCGGCCCGAGTTGCCTGCACAGATCCTCCCGCATGGCGGGAAAGAGGGAGTTGGAGGTGACGAGCACGAGATCGGGCTGCAGTGCGGAGAGGGTCTCTGCGTCGTAGATTTTCAGTCCGTCCAGACGCAGGGAGGTCTTGTTCGGATCCTTGTCGCCCAACCCGATGATGTTGCGTAATATGTCAGGAAATGCATCTTTCAGAAAGGAGAGCAGATAAGCCGAACCGCTGGCTGCCGGATAGAGAAGAATACGCTTCTTGTCGCTGATGGAAGAGATGGGGAACGTCGTGAGCAGATGTCCGGCAAGCTTCATAAATATCCTCGCTGATTCCCCGGTTGATTTTCCGGGTCGGCTTCTCGCTCCCAAACACAGGAACGCAGAGGGGTGACGCCGCCCGCCACTGTCGAATTCCCAAAGAGATGCACGGAAAGCGGCCCAAAGTCCATATCATGGGGCTGGATCGCAAGGATGCGCCGGATGGCGCTGGCCTAGTATCACGTCCCTTAAAAAATACGATAGTATTTTTTAAGAAAAATAAATAATTTTAGTTTGTTATCTACGGAACGCCATATGCGCTTTTCGTGGACGCGAACTAGCTTGGCGAGGCCGCCAGGCAGAGAACCGCCCTGGCTGTCCGTGGCCGCATGGATCATTTCTGCCCGGTGAAGCTGGAAGCGGCGGCAGGTGGACGAAGTGACCCCCATGAGGAAATCTTCGAGCCGGGTGACTTGGCCTATCTTCTTAAGATAAAATGGGAAAAAGAGATTCCAAGGCCAGGGATGGAAATTGGGCGAAGACGGTGATAGTGCTTGGAGGTGCGGAATGCTCTTGTCGGGTTGGAGGTGGGCGTTTGATCTCCAGCATGTGCCAAGAAGAGGGATTTCAGATCGTTGTACAACAAGAAAAGAAGCGCCATGGTGTTTTCGCTTTGGAAAAATACCTGATCGTCAAGGGCTCGGGGGGCTTAAGCAACCGCATCCAGGCCGCCCTGGCCGGGATCGGCTATTGTCTGCTCACGGGCCGCACCCTGTGCGTGGACTGGCGCGACGGGCTGTATTCCAACGCCTTTGAGAACGTCTTCCCCCTGTATTTCACGGTTCCGGGCCTGCTAACCGTGGACGTCCCACCGCCGGTTTCGCCCCAGACCACGATTTTTCCGGAGTTCTGGCGCAACCGGCTGGCCGACCCCGTGGCCGTGGAATACCTCTTCGACAACGATCATTTGAGCCGCGCCGTGCGGGAAAAGACCTGCCTCGATTTCACCAGGACGGAGTACGGCCAGGACATCCTGGTGGGCTGGGCCCCGGACCTGGAGCCGGCCCTGTCCCTGGCCCCGCTTCTGGCCCGGGACGTGCCGGGATTTTCCGGGCGACAGCCCATGCAGGCCTGCCGGGATCTATTGCGCGGCTACCTGCGCCCCGTGCCGGAACTGGCCCGGGCCGTGGAGGATTTTGCCGCAGCCCGTTTTTTGCCCTCGGGGATGATCGGGGCCCACATCCGGCACACGGATCTGAAGTCCCCCCTGGACGCCTTTGTCCGGGTCATCCGGGAGACCATGGAGAAGACCGGCCACGGGCTTTTTATGACCACGGACAACCGCCAGGTGCAGACCACGTTTTGCCGCCTGTTCCCGGGGGCCGTGCATACCGAGAAGTTTTTTCCCGAACCGGGCGAGCCCCTGCACGCCTACTATGAGGGGCGGGACAACGCCCGAAAGGGCTTCGAGGCCCTGGTGGACATGTACCTCCTGGCGCGCTGCCGCCACATCGTGCACTACGCCCCGAGCTCGTTTGCCCGGGCGCCCATCCTGTTGTCCGGGCTGCCCCCGGAGCGGGTCACGGCTATCGGGGGATAGGCACGCTTCACGGCCGGGTTCCGGATGCTGTCTCTCAATGTCTCCAGCCAGTGTCGCTTCGCCTAAACGATGTCGTGTTGCGTATCGTCGGATGCAGCGACACGAAAATGCCTGCAAGAAATGAATAGAATGCGGCAACTCATGCTGTGTGGTCTCGTGCGACGCGCCGGGGTTGACAAGTCGGCCTTTTTTGAAAACCATGCACCAAACCTCATCCCGGGGGTGAAAAAGGAGACGCATATGAAAGCAGCAATTCTCATGTTGGCCATTTGTCTGAGCCTTGCGGCCGTGTCCTGCTCAAACGACGACAGCAAACCCGCCGCCCCG
>JAVHLG010000034.1 GCA_031082225.1 Desulfovibrionaceae bacterium
AGTCGCGCAGGGTGTCCGGCGCGCCGAAGATGGTGGTCACCCGGTAGCGGGCCCCGTTGGCCAAAAGCGTGGGAATAAGCCCCATGCGCCCCCCGGACCGGGGCAGGCCGAAGACCGAGCTTGGCCGGTAGACCAGGCCGCAAAGCGCACCAGCCGCAGCCAGGGCCCGCTCCTGGCGCAGCTTGAGTTCTCCGTAGGGACGCCTGGGGGCGGGAAGGGAACGGGGCGTGACGTGGCGCTGGCCCTCGAAAAGCCCGCCCGCCGAACTGACAAGGTGAAAGCGCGCCCCGCCGCCGGGGCGATCCGCGGCCAGGGACCGGGCCAGATCGAGGACGTCGCAAAAATCGGCATATTCCCGGTCGGCCTGGGCCCGGTCCATGCCGAAGCCGCCTTTTCCCGCGCTCCACAGCACATCCAGTCGGCCGGGAAGGGCCGCCAGCACGGCCCGGATGGCCGCCAGTTCGCCCTTTCGCCCAGGCGGCGATCCCCAGGAGAAAGGCGGCCCGGCCGCCACCGCGTATCCGGCGGCGCGTAAAGACCCCGCGATGCGCCCGCCAAGAAGCCCCAGGCCGAACAGGGCCGCCGTGGCCCCGCCGCCTGGCTCAGGACGGTGCAGGACCAGCATGGCCGCGCTGCGTGAAATAGGTCCGCAAAAGGGCGTCCCGGGAGCGGTCCACCACGAAGAACACCGGCTTGCCCTGGGTGTGGAGCAGCACAATGGACACGTATTCCAGGACGATGCCCAAAAGAAACAGGGTGATGCCGCCGATGAACATGATGGCGATCATGGTCGACGTCCAGCCCTTGACCTCGATGACCTGGATCGGAAAAAAGGCGTTGAACACCAGATAGGCGGTAAACAAAAGGCTCAAAAGGAACATGGCCAGGCCTAAAAGGCCCCCGGCCCGCAGGATCTTGGTGTGGGTGGACAGGACCATGCGCCGGGCGTGGGACAGAAGCTTGCGCAGGGTGTAGCCGCTTTTCCCGCTTTGGATGTGCCGGTCGTCGCGCAGGGGGGCGCTTATGGCCCGCACCTTGTCCGTGAACCAGGTCAGGGCGATGTCGAAATAGGTGTCGTGGCTGCACACGCTGCTGGCGGCCCGGGCCACGGACCCGCGCAGCAGGCGGAAGCTGCTGATGTGGCGGATGCCCTCGTTGCCGGTGACCAGGGCCAGGATTTTTTTGATGGAGCGCGATCCCAGGTCGCGGACCAGGTTTTTGTGCACGGCCTGGGAGGGGTGTACGTAGACGATGTCCGCCCCCTCAAAGGCCGCCTTGCGCAAAAGCGATTCGATCATCTCCGGCGGATGCTGCAGATCCTCGTCCAGGGTGACCACCCAGTCCCCGCAGGTGTGCAGAATGCCCGCCGCCGTGGCCGGATGCTGCCCGAAGTTGCGGGCCAGATGGATGACCCGGACAAAGGGATGGCGCGCGGCCAGGGCATCCAGCACGGCCGCGGAATCGTCCACGGCCCCGTCGTCCACGAAGACGGATTCCGCAAGACGCACCGGGGCCCCGTCGCGCTCAAAGGCCAGGCGCACGGCCTCAAGCCGCTCCACCAGCCCGGGAAGATAGGCCGCCCCGGAATAGACCGGGGTGACCGTGGAAAGCGTGATCGTCATATCCGCCCTTTTCTCGTTTTCATGATCGCGGCTGTCCGTGGTCCGGATCCGGACGGCGGGCGCGCCCGCCGCAGGGATTCGCCTGCGGCGGCGTCAGCCCTTTAAGCCGCCGGAAAAACGTCCGGCCAGGGGCAGACGCCAGTCCTTGCCGAAGGCCCGGGGGGTGATCTTCACCCCGGGCGGGCTCTGGCGGCGTTTGTATTCGCTTTTTTCCACCAGCCCCACCACCCGGGCGCAGACGTCGGGCCGCCCCCCGGCGGCGATCATTTCCGGCAGGCTTGCGCCCCGTTCCACATAATCGGCCACAATTGCGTCGAGCACCTCATAGGGCGGCAGGGAGTCGGCGTCCACCTGTCCCGGGGCCAATTCCGCCGAGGGCGGCTTGCAAAGCGTCCCCTTTGGGATGACCGAAACCCCGGCCGGACCCAGGAACCCCAGGGCCTTTTTGCCCTCGGGGCCGTCTTCGGCCAGGGCGTTTCGCCAATGCGACAGGGCGTAGACCAGGGTCTTGGGCACGTCTTTTAAGACCGCAAAACCGCCTGCCGTGTCGCCGTACAGGGTGCTGTAGCCCACGGCGGTCTCGCTTTTGTTGCCCGTGGTCACCACCAGCCGCCCGAACTTGTTGGACAGGGCCATGAGCACCGTGCCCCGGGCCCGGGACTGCAGATTCTCTTCCGTGACGTCCGGGGCGCGCCCGGCAAAGGGTTCGGCCAGGGCGTCCAGAAAGGATTGAAAAATGCCGTCCACGGGGATGATCCGAAAGGCCAGACCCAGATTTTCGGCCAGGGCCCTGGCGTCGGCCAGGCTGTGGTCCGAGGAGTAGCGCGTGGGCATGGCCACGCCCATGACCTGTTCCGGGGACAGGGCGTCCACGGCCAGGGCCGCCGTGAGGCTGGAGTCGATGCCCCCGGACAGGCCGACGAGCACCCCGCAAAACCCGCTTTTACGCACGTAGTCGCCAAGCCCGGTGACCAGGGCGGCATAGACCTCGCAAAGGGGCGACAGCGGCGCACACGGCGTCCGGCGCGGTTTTGGCAGGCCCGGGCAGCCGTCGCCCGGGGCCGGTTCCCCGGCGGCGTCGGCGTCTCCCGTGGTCTCTGGGGCGGCAGGCGCGTCTGGGCCGGAACCCGGGTCGCAAAGGACGACCACCTCCGGCCCGATAGGCCCTGTTGGCCCGCCCGTCCCCATGGACCCGCCTGGGGCCATGGCCTGAAACGCGGTCCGGTCGCGCCGGTCGAAAAGACGCACCCGGGTCACAAGGGAAAAAGAAAGGTCGGCCACGATCAGGTCTTCGGCAAAGGCCGCGCCCCGGGCCACCAGTTCGCCGTCCGGGGCAAACACCAGACTTTGCCCGTCAAAGACCAGTTCGTCCTGGCCGCCGCACAGGTTGCAATAGGCCACATAGGACCGGCAGTCGGCGGCCCGCACGGACAGCATGCGCTCCCGGGCCGCGCCCTTGCCGTGGTGATACGGCGAGGCCGAGATGTTGACCACAAGCGTGGCCCCGGCCGCCGCCTCCCGGGCCGCCGGGCCGTCCGGATACCAGATGTCCTCGCAGATGCTCACCCCGGTTTGAAAAAGCGGCAGGGACACGATCATATCGCGCTGTCCCGGGGTGAAATAGCGCATCTCGTCAAAGACCCCGTAATTGGGCAGAAGCCGCTTGTAATAGGCGGCCGCGTTGCTGCCGTCATGGGCCACCACGGCCGCATTGCGGGCCTGGCCGTCCAGAAGCGGCGCGCCAAAGACCGCGGTCAGGCCCCGGGTCTTCCCGGACAGCCAGTCGGCCGCCTCCCGGGCCGCGGCCATGAACCGGGGCGACAGCAGCAGATCTTCCGGGGGATAGCCCGTCAGACACATCTCGGGAAACACCACCAGCCGCGCCCCGGCCTCCCGGGCCGCGTCCAGAAACGCGGCCATGCGCCGGGCGTTGCCCGTGACGTCCCCCACCGTGGGATTGACCTGGCACAGGGCCACGCGCAATCCGTCCATCCCCCCCCCTTTTTGCTCGTTTCCGGGCTTTTCCGCCGGATGCGTCTTTTTCCCGGCCCTACACACGGCTTTTTGCCCCCTGCGGCCCGGTCGTGTGCGGCCCAGGGGTTCCACACAGTCGTCCATCTGGCCACGGGCCTACGGTTCGGCGTTGGTCTCGGTCTTGGCCCAATAGTCGTCGGGATAGGTTCCGGTCTCGTTTTTATCCAGGAAGCCGTCCCCGCTGGCGTCCAGACGCTGAAACAGGGTCATGGCCTTTTCCCTGTTCTGCTGCCGGGCCAAAAACTCCGCCCGGCTGATCTGGCCGTCCTTGTCCGCATCCAGGGCCGCCGCCCCCTTGGACAGGCCGCCCTTGGGGGCGCACCCCAGACACAGGCCCACCACCGCCACCGTGCACACACCCGCCATCCATCGCGTCATTTGCCGTTCCTCGTTTGCGGGGCCGTCCCCGGTTTCACGCGCCACGCGCCTCGTGGCCCGCCATCCTGCCGCCCCGGCTTCAGACGGCCGGGTCGGGCGTGGCGTCTGGTTTTTTCCGGCAATGCCAAAAAAAGAAACAACACCCTGAAGTTATGCTTTTTTTTCTCTCAGAAACACCATTTTTCGCGCCCTCCCCGGCTAGCCCGTGGGCAGGTTTTTTTTCCAGTAGGTTTTCAGCCAGATGTCCTTGGGACCGCCCGGACAGCCGCGCATGGCCTCGTCCAACTGGGCCGGGGAAAGGCCGTCGCGCCAGGCCTGAAACCGGGAGTCCTCCAGTTGCCGGGCCGCCTGCCGCCGCTGTTCGTGTTCCTTTGCGGCCTGGTTGAGCAGTTCCTCCTCCCGGGAGACGTAGTCGGGGTGGGGCCGCAGGATGCCCCACCGGGCCAGGGCCGTGAACAGGTAGGCCTGGACGTTTCGCACCTTTTCGTTGGTGCTTAAGTCGTTGAGATGGCCGAATTTTTCAAGCTCCCACTCGCCGCGGTCCAGGCTTGTGCGCACCATGTCGCGCTCAAGCGGCCGCCCCAGGGTGCGGCGCATGTCAGCCACCCGGTGCAGATGCTCCATGCGAAATCCGGCGGCAAAGGTTTTTGGCCAGAAAAGGGCCAGAAGGTCGTCGGTCCATTCGGCCAGGGGATCCCCTTCCTGCTCCTGACGCTCTCCAGGAAGGATAGATTCTTTTCCTTCCTTCTTTAAGAGGGGGGTCAGAGTGGCTGGCTGTGTGGCTGGCTGAAAGACTGGCTGGCTGTGTGGCTGGCCTTGTGTGTGGTTTATAGTCTGGCCTTGAGACTGGTTAAAAGTCTGGCCTTGAGTGTGGTCTTTCTGGTGGTCCTCCAGGGACTGGCGGAAGGCCTGGCACAGCTCCTGGTTGAAGGCCATGCGCACCCCTTGCAGGTTGCCGTCCCGGGCCTTTTTGAAGGTCAGAAAATCCAGGGCCGCCAGACGCCGCAGGATGGTCCGGGCGCTGGCCTCGCCCAGGCCCGTGGACGCCGCAATCCGGGCGAAGGTGATGATGTAGGGCCGGGCCTGCAATAAAAAAAGCAAGACCCGACGCTGGTTGGCGTTGAGCCGTGCCGCCGGGCCGGGATCGGACAAAAGGCCCAAACCGGCCGCAGCGGGCATGGGCCGGGCGTCACCCTTGGTCCCGGTGGTCGCCGGTTTGGGCGGCTTCGCCGGTTTGCCGGATGTGGCCGCCAAAGGCCCTGCCTCCGGAGAAACCGGGACGCGGGAGGGGGCGGCCGGTTCCGTAGGCGGGGTTTGGGAAGGGACCGAAAGGGACGGCCGGGCCGCGGACCAGTCGGAAGACCGGTCTATAGAGTGGTCTTGTGAGAGGTCTTGAGTGTGGTCTGGAGTGCGGCCCTGTGTAAGGTATTTTGTGTGGTCTTGTGTCTGGCTGGCTGTGTGGCTGGCTGACCGTTTGGCCTTGTGGCTGGTCGTCTGGCTGGCTGTGTGGTCTGGAGACTGGTCGAGTGGCTGGCTGTGTGGCCTCCCTTGTGGTCTGGAGTGTGGCCTGGAGACTGGCCTTGTCTGGGGCGGCGTGGGAGCAGGCGTCGCCGGGGTCTCCCGGCGGCCGGTCAAAAAGGCGATGGCCTCGGCCGGAAAGGCGTCCAGGGCCGGAAAGGCGTGGAACTGTTCCGCCGGGGGAATGCTGCGAAAAAGGTCGTCCGGGGACGGACTAGTCTTTTTGCTGGACACGCTCGATGACCTCTTTGGCCAAGGCCAGGTA
Source organism: Desulfovibrionaceae bacterium (assembly GCA_031082225.1). Taxonomy (GTDB): domain Bacteria; phylum Desulfobacterota; class Desulfovibrionia; order Desulfovibrionales; family Desulfovibrionaceae; genus Desulfolutivibrio. The sequence goes on from JAVHLG010000034.1 coordinate 5,818, forward strand.
GTCCTGCGCGCCGGATTTCGTGGCGTCGAATTCGAAAATGGTCTTGCGGTGGGAATGGGCCCGGTCGATGTCGATGTTCACCCGGATCTCCGTGTCAAAGACCGGGATGCCCTTGGCGTCGAAAAAGGCCCGGATGCGGCTTTTGTTTTTTTTATGCGTCACCGCCCGGCCGTCCATCTTGGTCAGGACCACCCCGAGCAGGTTTAAGGCCTTGTTTTGCTGCTTGGCCTGGAAAAGAACCTGGATGAAGGTGGAAAACCCGTCCAGGGCGTATTGATCCCCCACCGGACAGGGCACCAGCACGGAATGCGAGATCAAAAGGGCGTTGCGCAGCATGGGCCCGATGTTGGGCGGGGTGTCGATGATCACGAAATCGTATTTGGAGATGTCCTTGTCGTTTTGCAACAGCCGTGAAAACCCCAGCACGCTGTCGATGCTCGAATAGGAACGCACCTCCCATTCCATGCACCGGATGGAATTGGGAACGATCTCCAGGTGTTCCGTACGCGTGGGGCAGGCATTGGGACTGAAGGCCCCCTCGGGATCCTCCAGGGCCTTGACCAGGCTGTAATTTTCCCGCAACCCAAAATCCGGCAAAAGCGTGGATGTCGTGTTGGACTGGGGGTCGCCGTCAATGACCAGAACCTGATACCCGGCCGAAGCTATCCCTGCGGATAAATTGACGCAGGTCGTGGATTTCCCCACGCCGCCCTTGTTGTTGCCGATGGTGATGATCAGGGGCTTGACCATGTGAGAGACGCCTTGTTTAAGTTTTTGAAAGATTTTCATGCCTGGAGAAAATTGTCAAACAAGGAAAAGCCGTGAACCCCAAAAAAGGGGAAAAAAGAGTTCGAGAATACAAGAAATTCGATTTTTCCTGTCCGCCCGATATCCCTGCGTGCGTTTCGAATCCGGTGGGCCTTTCCCGCCCCGGCCGCCGCACACAGTCCCCGGGTCCGTTATAATCCGCAAAAAGGACACGGACCAGCCGGAACATGTCCCCCGACCCCGGCAAAGGATCGTGTCGGATCGGGAAGGAAAAGAAACGGTCCTTTTCCTGCCCCGGGCCGGGCCCTTGGAAAACGCCTTGCAAAAGGGCAAGACAAGGGAAAAAAAGCCAAAAAGAAATCAACGGAAGGAAAACCCCGGGCCGCAGGGGATTTTTTTCCCGGAGGACGCCATGCGCATGGGCTATGCCCGGGTCTCCACCCTGGAGCAGAGTTTGGAGGTGCAGAAAAACGCCTTGGCCCGGGCCGGGTGCGAGCGCATTTTTGAGGATCAGGCAGGCGGGGCCGCAGCGGACCGGCCCGGGCTGACGCGGCTTATGGACATGCTGCGCCCGGGCGACGCCGTGGTGGTCTGGCGGCTGGACCGCCTGGGACGTTCTCTGTCGCACCTCATCGCCCTGGCCGGGGATCTCGAGCGCCGGGGCGCGGCCCTGGTCAGCCTGACGGAATCCCTGGATACGGAGTCCCCGGGCGGGCGGCTGGTGTTTCACCTGTTTGCGGCCCTGGCCGAGTTCGAGCGCGGCCTGATCCGGGAGCGGACAAGGGCCGGGCTGGCCGCGGCCCGGGCCAGGGGGAGGATGGGGGGGCGGCCCAAGCGTCTGGATGCGGCCCGGCGGCGGATGGCCGTGGGGCTGTATCTGGAGCGCAAGACCCCGGTGGCCGAGATCTGCCGCCTGTTTGCGATCACCAAGCCCACCCTGTACGCCTACGTGCGCGAGCAGCACGGGGAGCCTAAATCCCACAAGGGGGGCGGCTCAAATGCCTGAACCTGCCCCGGCGGCGGATGACCGTTCGGCTCTCTCTGGGGCGCAAGACCACGGTGGCCGAGATCTGCCGCCTGTTTGCCAGCCGCAAGGGGTACTCGGCCCGGTCCAAAAAAGGCGGCGCATAGTCGCCCCTGCCGCAGGCCGTCCGGCGTCGGGCCGTGACCCCCGGATCGTCGGGCAAAGACGGCATCACGTCCGGACGTCGATGCCCGGCGCATGCGACGGCCGTCCGCCCGGGCGCCCCGGGACACGGGCCCAAACCAAGGCGACGGATCCGCCCATGCCCTCGTCGAGCGGATCCGTCGCCTGGCGGGCATTGCACCCGCCGGGAGCCTGGCGATGCAACGCTCATCGCCGGATGCTGGCGATATAGCAGGAAGCATTCCATAAATAATCATTATTTTTTCCAGTGTGTTGGCGCTTCATGCCCGGGCTACGTTCCATGACTCTGGCCATATTTCCGGGCTTTGCCGAAATGCCGCGACCTGCCCCGCCGGGGGTGTGGCGGACAGGTTTTTTGACAAAGGCCGCGTCGAGTCCGTAGGATGCGTCATCCGGCGGCCTGGCCTGGCGCGGAACGCGGGATTCCGGGGGCGACAAAGCGGTGGACGACAAAATTTTCGACATGTTCATGGAAAGCTGCCTGGAACAGCTTTCCGGCATTGAAAGCGCCGTCCTGGATCTCGAGAGGGCCCCGCCGACCGGGGCCCGGGCCACCATCGAGGCCGTGTTCCGGGCCGCCCACACCATCAAGGGCGACGCCGCGGCCATGGGCGCCGTAGCCCTGGCCGAACTGTGCCATGCCGTGGAGGGCGTGCTGTCCCAGGTGCGCGACGGCAAGCGGCCGTTTGACGTGGCCCTGGGCGGGGAGTTGCTGCAGGCCTTTGATCTGGTGCGCACCCTGGTGCGCCGCATCCGCCAGGTGCTGGCCGATCCCGGGCGCGCCGCCGGGATGGTGGCCCAGGAGATCGCCCGGCTTGCGGCCCTGGCGGCCGGTCCGCCCCCCGATGACCAGGGTTTCGTCCCGGAAGGCGGACAGGCGGCCTGCCCGCCGCCCCAGGTCGCGCCGCAGACGCCGCCAGGGGCCGCACTCCCGTCCCGGTCCGCCCGGGACGAAACCCTGGAGCGCATCGAGAGCATCGCCATTCCGGCCGGGGAGCTGGATGTCCTGGTGGACCGGGTGGGGGAGCTGGGGATCGTGCAGGCCCGGCTGGAGAGTCTGGCCAGACGCCTGGGCGACCGGGAGTTTCTGGCCGTGGCCGAGGAGACGGGCCGACTGTGCGGCCTGCTGCGGGATCAGGCCCTGGGCATGCGCATGCTGCCCCTGCAGGTCAGCTTCCTGAAATACCGCCGCCTGGTGCGCGACGCCTGCGCCACCCTGGGCAAGGAGGCGGAGCTGGTCCTGGAGGGGGAGAACACGGAGCTGGACAAGACCCTGATCGAACGCCTGAACACCCCGATCCTGCATCTGTTGCGAAACGCCGTGGATCACGGCGTCGAGACCCCGGCGGCCCGCCGCCTGGCGGGCAAGCCGCCCTGCGGCCGCATCAGCCTGTGCGCCCGGCAGGAAGGCAACGAGGTGGTCATCGAGGTGGCCGACGACGGCGCGGGCATCAATGCCACGGCCCTTTTGGAGCACGCCGTGCGGCGCGGGCTCGTGGATCCGGCCCGGACCCCGGCCCGGGAGGAACTGTTGTCCCTGATCTTCGTGCCGGGGCTGTCCACGGCCCAGGGGGTGGGGGCCCTGTCCGGACGCGGCGTGGGCATGGATGCGGCCCGGGAGGGCATCGAGAGCCTGCGCGGCAGCATCGGGGTCGAAAGCCGGCCCGGGCAGGGCACGCGCTTCACCATCCGCATGCCCGTGTCCCTGGCCATCATCGATTGTCTGGAGGTGAGCTCCGGAGGGCAGGCCTTTTTCTTCCATCTGGACTATGTCGAGGAGTGTCTGGAGATCGCCCGGAACCTTTTGGCGGATTCCAACCGCCGGGTGCTCGATCTGCGCGGCAAGCCCCTGCCCATCCTGTGCCTGACGGAATTTTTCGGGCTTGCCCCGGACGCCTGCGACCGGGACGTCCCGGCCCACGCCGTGGTGGTGCGGACCGGCGGCGAGCGGTTCTGCATCCTGGTGGACGAGGTGCTTGGCCAGAAGCAGGCCGTGCTCAAGCATCTCGGCCCGGCCCTGGGGCATGTGGCGGGCATTTTGGGCGGCACCGTGACCGAAGAGGGGTGTATGGCCCTGGTGCTGGACGTTCCCGGACTGGCCCAGACCGCCCTGGCTTCCCCCCGGGGGGGACAAACGCCGTCATGACCCGTGACGGCGCAGCGGAGGACGTCATGCCGCGCATACTCATCGTGGACGACAGCCGGTATCAGCGCAATCTGGTGGAGAAGGCCCTGCACGACGTGGGACCCTGCGAACAGGCCGACAACGGGGCCATGGCCGTGCGTCTTTTCCAGGAGGCCCTGCACCGGGGGGAGTCCTACGACCTGGTGGTCATGGACATCCTCATGCCCGTCATGGACGGCCACCGGGCCCTGTCCTGGATCCGGCGCATGGAGCAGCAGGCGGGCGTTTCCCGGCCCGTAAAGGTGATCATGCTGTCCAGCCTGGATGATCCGCACAACATGATCAAGGCCCAGTTCGAGGAGGGGGCGGGGGTCTATCTGACCAAGCCCTTTCACCCCGAGGACATGCAGGAGGCCCTGCGGGCCATGGAACTTGTAGACAACCCCCTTGATGATACGCCATGCGAGAACTTGTAAATTTATATCCTGATCTGGAATCCGTCTATCTGCTGGTGGCCCAGGGCGGCGTGTACGAGCGGCCGACACTGGTGCAGACGGTCCTGGGGTCGTGCGTTTCCGTGGCTTTTTTTTCGCGACAGGCCGGAATGGGGGGCATTTTCCACGCCCTGTTGCCGCACAGCGCCGACTATGAAAAGGTGTTGACGACAGGGAATCGATATCGCTATGTAGATGCGGCTGTGGCAGCGGTGGCGGCCTCTTTGGAGCGGCGCGGCGTGGATTTGTCCGAGACGGAGTGCAAGGTGTTCGGCGGGGCCTCGGCCTTGTTTCAGGGCGAGGTCGGGGTTGGACAAAAAAACGTGCTGGCCGCCTATGAGGCCCTGGCCAGGCATAAATTGCGGGTGACCGCTTCCCATGTCGGCGGGGAACGGGGCCGCAAGCTGGTTTTTTTCAGTCACACGGGAGAGGTGTTCGTCAAGTTTTTGAAGTCCGTTGGCGCGTCGTGCCGATATGGAGAAAACGGGCGTTTGCGACGCAGTGCGCACAGATGATGCATGAGGGAGTGCTGCAGCGAACTGCCCGGAATACGGAAAAAAGTGCGGCCGCGCCGCCTGGATCATCGGGAAATTTTGTGCGTGTTTCCAACACTCCGTAATACATCAAGTATTTCAGAAAGTTATTCGCACCAAAAAAAGAGGCGGCAGGGAAGAGGTTTTTGAAAAAACGGTTGATGGAACGGCTTCTTTTTGGTATGTCTGCCTAAAGTAAAAACAGATGGTGTGAAGGGCTTTCGATGGAACCCTGCGGGAAACGGGTGTTGGAGTTTGAACAGAGGGAACAGGTTGATCGCCGGTTCGGCTCAATGAAAAAGGGACCGGTATTTAAACAAGGAGGGTTGGAGATGAAAAAGTTCGTACTCGCGATGGCGTTGTTTGTGGTTATGATGGGCGCCCAGGTCGTGCAGGCCGCGTGGTATACCTGCTCCGTGAATTCCACGGGTGCGGCTGCGGTGTATCTGACCGACACCGCGGCGACCCCGGCCTTCACCAACCAGTCGTATTCCCTGCCCACCACGGTGGCCACCCGCAACCAGATGCTGGCCATGATCCTGACCGCCCTGGCCGCCGGGAAAAACCTGTATGTGTCCCTGCCTTCGACGGCGCAGTGGACGACGATCGCCGGATTGCAGGTCCTGAACTAGTGCTTGGATGACGATCCAAGACGCTTCAAAACGTACATGTAAACGAGCTCGTTGATTTTTAGGAAGGCCGGGCGCTTTTGGCAAAAAGCGCCCGGCCTTTTTTCGTGTCCGGAAAAAGGCCCCGATCCCGGGGCGGTCTTCGGCCTGGCCCGGCGCGCGGTCGTCCATACCCTGCCGGGAGGCTGGAAATCCCTGTCCGGCATGGTTTTGGGCCCTGCCCGGGACGGGCTGCAGCGTAGGGATTTTCCGGAAGCGGAAGGGCCACAGGTGGCCCGTGGCACGCCCTGTGATCAGGTGTCATGGCTTGTTCCGCCATGGCCGCGGCAGCAGGGAACGCCGCATCCCTGGCGATATTCCCGCGTCGCACGGTGTTTCCTGGAAAAGGGTGCGTCAGGCCCGCCAGACGCGCACGTCACGGGGTGTTTCCCCTGAAGCGACGAATCGGGGAAGGCCCCTGCCCGGACCACGACGCGAAGCGCCGCAGCAGGCGCAGGGGGCGGACGCACAAAAGGATGGCGAAACTTGCAACATGGGTCAGTAGCCTGTATGGGTCACGCAGGATGCCACGTATCCGTCGTTCAAAGGCGTGCCCGGAAACCCGCGACGACACAAGAACCGGAAAGATTGGAGCGAAAGGCCTGTCGGCATCCCCGACGCAGAAAAAGGCCGGGCAAAGGCGCAACCCTTTCGGCGCGCACCCCGCAAATTCGCATGATGCATGGCGAATGCCCAGGCCGCAGGGGCGAGGCGTGCTTTTCAGGGTGGCCGCAGGACGCGGTCCGGCGGTTGAGGGGAAACTGTGCAGGACGGAAAGGAGATGGCGATGCTGCTCGATCCACGGATAAGAAATTGCAAATTTTCAGACGGAATAGACATAAACTGCATGAAGAGCGAATACATGCTGTGGCTCACGAACGCCGTTGACGGCGTGGGCGGGGAGCTCCTGCAAAAAGCATGTCTGGCCTTGACGGTCGCCGCCCAAAACAAGAAAAGCATTTATATGGCCGGAAATGGCGGTTCGGCGGTTATTGCGGAACATTGTTGCGCCGACCTGACCAAGGGGACGTATTTCAATGGCCAGCCTCCCATCCGGGCCATGGCCTTGTCGTGCAACACCTCTTTGAGCACGGCCATCGCCAATGATTTCGGCTATGAGAATGTGTTCATGAAGCAACTGGAATATTATGCCGAGGAAGGGGACGTGTTCATCGCCATTTCCTCCTCCGGGAACAGCCCCAACGTGTGCGACGCCGCAGAATTTGCAAAAAAGAGGAACCTGGTGAGCATCGGGTTTACCGGTTTTTCAGGGGGAAGGCTTCGCGACATCGTGGATATTTCCCTGCACGTTCCGTTTTCCAATTATGGCGTTGTCGAGGATTCGCACCAGATCCTGCTGCATGTGCTCTCCCAGGCCATCATTCATGAACGTGGCAAGATGGAGGCAGGCAACTGATGATCACAACGGGCAGCGGGAAACAGGACGCATGATTCAGGCGGTCTTTGTGGTGGGCGGTCGCGGAACCCGGTTGGGACTGACGGACCGGCCCAAGCCCATGGTCGATTTTTGCGGCAAGCCCCTGCTTGAACGCATGGTCGAGGAACTTGCCTCCCAGGGGGTGACGCAGTTTCTCTTTTTGACCCAATACATGTCGGAATATGTCAAAAACTGGTTTGGCGACGGGTCGCGGCATCATGCCAGGATCGACTATGTGGAGGAGGCCTCCCCCCTCGGCACGGCCGGATCCGTGCTGCATGCCAAAGACCATGTGCAGGAGGAATGCATCGTCATCTACGGCGATGTTTTTTTTCAGATGGACGTGAAGCGATTCGTGGAGACGTCGCGAGGCAACGGGGGATGCGGAACCCTGTTTGTTCATCCCAATGACCATCCCCATGACTCGGATCTGGTGCACATCGACCAAGACAATCGGATAGACCGGTTCTATCCGAAACCGCATGAACCCGGCCTGCTGGTCCGCAACAAGGTCAATGCGGCCATATATTATCTTAAAAAAGAGATATTGCAATATATCGAGACCAGGGATGGGGTTCAGGATTTCGGCCATGACGTTTTTCCGGCCGCAGTACAGCGCGGGGCGCGTCTTTATGCCTATAACAGTTCGGAATACGTCAAGGATATAGGAACGAAAGACCGGCTGGCCAGGACGATTTTTCACTGGAAACAGAACATTCCTGCCCTCAAGTCATATAAAAATGCCCAGCGGGCGGTCTTTCTGGACAGGGATGGCGTAATCAACGAAGAGATCGATGGCGTTTACCATCCGGATGATCTTGTTCTTCTTCCCGGTGTCGGCGAGGCCGTGGCCAAACTCAACGCCTCGACCTTTCTCGCCATCTGCATCACAAACCAGCCCGGTGTCGCCAAGGGTTTTGTTTCTTTTGATGAATTGGACACGGTTCATGCCCGGATGGATATGCTGCTGGCGCAGTCGCGGGCATATCTCGATGATTTGTATTTCTGCCCGCATCATCCGGAGGCCGGATGGGAGGGCGAGGTGGCCGAATTCAAGATACCTTGCGCCTGCCGCAAGCCCGGGAATGAATTGTTTTTACGGGCAGCGAAAAATCACCATATTGATCTCAAACGGTCTTTCATGGTCGGTGACAGGTTGTCAGATTTGGAGGCCGGAAAATCCGTAGGATGTTTTACAATCCTGATCAGAAACGAACACAACAAAGATATTTTCGCGAAAGATGTCATTGACGCCGAAATTTCTTCACTTCATGAGGCGGTTGCCTTTATCCTGCAACAAGAAAATGAGCAGGTTTACGTATGATTGTAAGCAGAACGCCGATGAGGATTAGCTTTGTAGGAGGCGGAACGGACCTTTCCAACTTCTACAGTCTGTATGGCGGCGCCGTCATATCCATGGCCATCAACAAATATTTTTATTTGTCGATGCACAAGTCTTTCAAGGGATCAGGTTGTCTCATTAAATATTCAAAGGTTGAAAAAGTCACTGACATTCAGGAAATACAGCATCCGATTATTCGCCAGGTGTTTACCGACTGGAGCATTCGCAACGTTGATTTTTCAAGCGCTGCGGATATACCATCAGGGACTGGCCTGGGGTCTTCCTCGGCGTTTACCTGCGGACTGGTGTCGTTATGCAGCGCCTTCACCGGAAAATATTTTTCTCCGGCCCGAATCGCTGAAGAAGCCTGCCAGGTTGAAATAGAAAAACTTGGCGAACCCATCGGCAAGCAGGATCAATATGGCTGCGCCTTTGGTGGTTTGAAAATGATAGAGTTTTTTCCCGATGAATCTGTTGTTGTGACACAGATATTTTTGAAACCATCAGAGCGATTAAAGCTTGAAAATAATCTGTTTTTGATATATATGGGTGGAAGTCGGTCTGCAAGTGAAATGCTCATTCAGCAAACAGCCAATATCAATAAATCGGAAAGACTTGTTGACAACTTGAAGTACATGGCGAATCAGGCGCGTGAATTGCGCTTTGCAATTACTGAAAATGTTGATGTTCTCGGCGAATATTTGCACAATGGGTGGTTGCGAAAAAAAGAGCTCTCAGCGAGCATTTCAAATGAAATGATCGACAGCATTTATGAAACCGCAAGAAATGCCGGGGCTACCGGGGGAAAGCTGCTCGGCGCCGGTGGGGCGGGTTTTCTGCTGGTATATGTACCCGAAAAGGATCATGCAAATTTTCAATCTGCCTTGTCGGGCTATTATATTCAAAAAGTAAAAATCGATCAGGCGGGTTCTGTTATCGTTTATGATGACAACAATCATTAATCGCGGGTAGCAAATGCAAATTCCCATACTTGGATTTCATCGCAGCGGTACATCGGCGATCTCCCAACATCTCTCTTTATCTGGCCTGAACATTGGTACGGATTTGTTGGGGCCTAAGCCGTCGAACCCGTTCGGGCATTTCGAAGATTCCGAGATTTTTGATTTGCAACAAAAAATATTGCATCAAAATCAGGACACATGGTTGTCGGCCTGTCCGACGACATACATATTTACCAAGGATCATCTCAATGCCGGACAGCGAATTACGTTCAACAGGGATGCGCAATACGCGCATTGGGGGTTCAAGGATCCCCGGACCTGCCTGCTTCTGGATTTCTGGGATATTTTTCTGTCAGAACCCCGGTACGTGATCTGTTTGCGGCATTATCGGTCGTGCATTGATTCCATATTGCGACGAGAATTTTCGCTCATACCGACGGAACCTGTCCGGGCAAAAGCGCTCATTTATGGCAAGGTCGTGGCGGATCCGAATATCATTTGCATGTCCTGGTGCACCTATATGCTTCCCGTGCTTCGGCTTCTCAGGCACAATCCTCAGGCCTGCGTCACCGTTCAGGTGCCGGAACTTGATGAAAAGAATTCTATAGCCGCAACCTTGAACAAAAGATTTGGATTAGAATTGACTCCTCTCCCCATGCGCACGTCTTTTAATCCCAAGTATTTCAAAAAAACCATAAAACTTCCGATTGAACTTGATGCTGCTGTTGAAAAATATGCAGATTCAATATGGAACGACCTGACGAGTTTTTGCGATTTTATCGAAGAGGTAGAATAATGAACCTTATTGCCTACCATAAAGAACAACCCGTTTTTGACAATGAAAATGCATTTCTCACGAATTCTGAGAAAGAGTTGTTCAAGCACTGTAATGCCCAGGCATATATTATTCAGGATTATCGTTCTTTAACCGATCTTGCTTCGGTATTGTTCGCAACGAAACCTACGTTGATTATTTTAAATACCGCATGCGATTTTCACCATTTGCACCTGAACGTCGCCGCAGGGGATTTCTTTTTTTCGCCGTATGATGCTGTGTATGTTCCGGATAGCCTTGCCTACATGTTTCAAAAATATTCCTGGCTCGAAGATCACCGTGTTGATTCCGTGGCAAGCTGGGTTCATAGCCTAGTCAATTATCCCGATGATTTTTTTTACGGACGGTTTTATAAAGAGTTTTCCAAGCAAGATTATTTCAATGCTTTTAACAAAAATTTAGATATACGACTGGGAGAGGTTACGCGTTTTTTGTATATTTTCGGAAACGTGATGAGTAAAAAAATTTGCTCAACGTTTATTAAACGTTCAAACACTTTTTATTTGAATGAAGGTACTTCTGGAAGGCCTAACATTCTGTTTTTCTTACATGATGATGTTGAATTGCTCAGTTCTTTGGAATTGGAGCAATCCACCCTGGTCGTGACGCCATTTTTTGCGCCTCCGACGTTTTCCGTTGAAGGCATCCTTGCCTCGCTGAAACAGTCACAGCCATATCCTTTTTTGCTCAAAAATGTATATCTCTATAAAAACTCTGAAGCGTATAGCTTCGGGTGTGTTGTTGGGGAGTTCGTATTATGACAAAATCGCGGACATTGTACATTATAGCCAATACCCACCCCGTTGAATTTGGCGGCATGATAAAAGCCCCTGGATTTCGTGCGTTCCAGTACTTTTGTCAGTCTAAAACACATTTTGCAAAGACGAAATACGTTCTTTTTGTAGAACGATATAATTTATATAACAACAAGATGGGCATTTATCAGCAGTACAAAGCCAATAGTAATGTCATCATTCTTGCCCGCGATAACTTTGAAACATTTGTTGAAAGAATCGAAGATTCAAGTTTTGTGTTTACACAGGCGGATTTTGTCGCCGAAGCCTATTTGGCAAAAGAGAAGAACGATGTGTACTACGACATTCTTGCGCCGAAGCTTCTGGAATTGACGGTTGGCGGCTTCAATCCTGCGCAAATCAAAAAATATGAAGTTTATCACGACCACATGTTGCACCTGGCAAAGGAAGTTTTTGTCAACGGCGAAAAAACGTTGGACTGGATTCGCAGCGATTCTCAAAATACGGACATCGGCAAACTCAACAAGTTTACTCCAACACAGCCCTTTTCCATGCAAACCAGGAAAAACAGGGAATTCATTTTCTTTGGCGGAACTACGCATAACTGGATCAACAATACACATTTTTTAAGGACAATGTATGCATATTTGAAGAAGGAACCGGACCAAAAAGCCTTTTTCCTTACAAATCCGGTAAACTTGCAGACACCGGCGAATCGTGAGATCTCGCAGCTTTCCCTGCTTCATAACGTGCATTTCATAACAAATGTCACGTTACATAATTATCTTGATATTCTCGGGATGTCTTTCGGTTTTCTGGATCTCAGCGACCACACGCTTGAGAGAGAATATTCCACATCAACACGTGTTTTACAGTCTATTTATGCTGGAGTTCCGGCCTTGCATCAAACCAACACGGGACTGGACAGTTTTTGGCCGGAATTTCCCGGTCTTCTTGTTGATGCGGATGCCTTCCATGCCGATCATGTTCATGAGTTTGTGCAAAACGCCAAGAAAAAGAACTATTCAGGTGCGTTGGAACAGGCGCGGATCATAAAGGATGAGATTTTGAACACGGATATTTTTTGTTAGCCCATTCTCCACCATCACAGGACAATATAATGAGCATCCCGCAGGATTCCGAATTTTCTGAAAAGAAAAGACGTGTCATATCAGTGGTTCCCAGCACAAGTTCGGTTGGCGGCATTGCAAAGGTTTTGGATTATGCCGTTCACGCCGGACGAGCTGGATATCAGAGTTATTTTGCCCCTCTCGGCAAGGTCTCTGGCGATGAAGGATTGTTCAGCAAGCCCTATTTCGTTGAACATAATTCTTTGGTCAATATTGTTCCCTTCGATGAAATTGAACCTCTGGAGTCAGATATTTTACTTTTTTCTTTGCCGTCAAACCATAAAAGAATAATTGCAAAATATTGTAATAACAACATTTCAACAAATCAACTTGTGCATCTTGTTCAAAATGTTCGCCACACTAATATATATTTTGACAACAACTATTCTTTTCGTTTGCTGACAAAACCGATGACTCGTATTTGCATAACGCAACAGGTGTATGACGAAGTATTTCCCTGGGTCGAGGATAAGGAAAATCTGCATTTAATCCCGCATGGATTTGACTTTCATTTTTTTGACAAAAAACCAATGCGGAATGAAGCTCCTTCGTTAGTCTACAACACGTTCAAAGGTGATTTTGGCGGCAAGATTGTCGATGCTTTGAAAAAAACAAAGCATAAATTAAACGTGGTTAAAATTAATAGCGGAATTTCCTGGGATGATCTGCGCGCAGCCTATCAAGGAAATACCATTTTTCTCGGTACCCCCCTGCGCGAGGAAGGCCTGTATCTTCCCTCCCTGGAGGCCATGGCCGCCGGGTGCGCGGTCGTCATGCCGGATGCCATCGGAAGTCGTTTTTATACGGTTTTCGGTATCAACTGCCTTGAGACAAAATATCAGGATGTCGACAGTTATGTTGAACAACTTGTCGACTTGATTGATAATTGGAAGGAGCAGGGCTATTTGCTCCGCCTGAGCGCTCATTCTTTTGCAAAACGGGTCGGCCTTGAACCGGAATATGAGAAATTTCAATCGTTGTTGAACGCCATTTCCTAGCATTTTAACAGGTGGAGCCATAATGTCTGAGGAAATCAACACGCGCATTCGCGATTTTTTTGACGCTGATTTTTATCTTGCGACATATCCGGACATCATTTCTGAAAATTTTGATCCCTTACTTCATTATATGATGTTTGGCTGGCTTGAAGGCCGCGACCCGGCCCCGTGGTTTTCCACGTCGTTTTATCTCGCCCAGAATGCCGATGTGCGTGACTCAAAAATCAATCCCTTCGAGCACTACATTTTTTTCGGAATGGCGGAAAACAGGCCCTGCGCCCCTGTGGACGAACCAACGTCGGAAGGTGCATCCGATCCATTCGCCCCTGAGGGCGTTCCCGAGACGGCGGCGGCGGCCGCAACGCCTGAGTCGGAAGCCCCGGGCCAAGACCGCGACGCGGCCAGCCCGGAACCGGCTGACGGCAGTCCGCCGGCGTCTGTCCAGCCGGAGGGCGGCGATGAGGCTTCACCGTCGCCAGAGGCATCAGCCCGGATGGATGGCGGCGAGGAGGCTTCACAACCGGCTGAGGCATCCGTGCTGACGGATGGCGGGGAAGAGGTCGCGCAGCCGCCTGATGCGGCCAGTGCCCCGGATAGCGCCCCTGAGGGCGTTCCCGAGACGGCGGCGGCGGCCGCATCGCCTGCGCCAGAAGGCCCGGGCCAAGACCGCGACGCGGCCAGCCCGGAACCGGCTGACGGCAGTCCGTCGGCGTCTGTCCAGCCGGAGGGCGGCGAAGAGGCTTCACCGTCGCCAGAGGCGGCCAGTGCCCCGGATAGCGCCCCTGAGGGCGTTCCCGAGGCTGCTGCGGCGGCCGCATCGCCTGCGCCAGAAGGCACAGGCGAAGGCTGCGACGCGACCAGCCCGGAACCTGCTGACGGCAGCCCGTCGGCATCTGTCCAGCCAGAAGGCGGCGAGGAGGCTTCACCGTCGCCTGAGGCATCAGCCCTGACGGGTGGCGGGGAAAGCCCGCCGCCGCCGCCTGCCCCCATCGACCGGGTTGCACTGTTTTTCGATGAAAAATTTTACATACAAAGAGGCTTTGATCCCCTCGTCGCCAATATGAACGCCCTCCAGCATTACAAACAACATGGCTGGAGAGAGGGGCGAGACCCTTGCCTCTGGTTTTCCGTGAAAACGTATCTGACCGCCTACCCGGACATTCAACAGGCCGACATCGATCCCTTCCTGCATTTCCTGGAATTTGGCCGGTCGGAAGGGAGAACGCGCTTCATGCCGACAGCGGCCCCCGGGAAGCAACCTGCGAAACCCCAGCCTGCAAAGCCTCCCATGCACGACTATGCGGATTATTTTATGCTGAAGAATTTAACGCAAGGCAAATACATCGCAAGCCTTCTCGAACCATTTCAAGACAATAAATAAAATTCATTCAATATATAATTTCATGAATTCGTTGATTGAATACGTGTATATTGTTTATTTCGGAGGAGTTGCTTGTGCATCTATCCCCCAAGGCATGAACTCTGTAACGCCGGTTCGCTGGAAAATTGCGGCCTGAATTGGCGTCGGTTCGTCAGTACAGCCAAACCGCTAAATATGAAGTGCTCGGAATAAGAGAATTATTTTCTATTGCGCGTTATTGCGCTTGTGCCCAAAACAAAAGATGCAATGACTGCATCCATGCATACCCTGCAGAATACGTATGACCATATCCTTTTCTGAAAACATGGCCAACGCCGAAAGCCTGATCGTGCACGGCCGACGCATCGAGGCCCTGCGACGCCAGGCGGTGGACATCCCGTCCGTCTTTCTCGACGAGACCGCCCTGTGCGACCTGGAGTTGCTCCTTAATCGCGGATACTTCCCCCTGTGCGGCTATGCCTCCCAGGAGCACTACCACAGCATCCTGGAGTCCATGCGCCTGCCTGACGGCACGGTCTGGCCCGTGCCCATTACCCTGGCCGTCCCGGCCGAGACCGCCCAGGCCATGGCCCCGGGCGACCATGTGGCCCTGCGCGACCGGGAAGGATACATGCTTGCGGTGCTCCGTGTGCAGGAGCTGTGGCAGCCGGACCTGCGACACGAGGCCCTGGCCGTGTACGGCACGGAGGATCCCGAGAGGCATCCGGCCGTGAAGCGGCTGCTTGCCCGGCAGGGCGTCTACTACCTCTCCGGGGGCGTGGAGGGGTTGTCCCTGCCCCAGCGCTACGATTTCATGCATCTGCGCCGCACCCCGGCCCAGATGACCCGGCTTTTGTCGGAACGGGGCTGGCGCAAGGTCATCGGCTTTCAGGACGCCTCCCTGCTGCACCGCATGCACCGGGAGATGCTGTTGGCGGCTGCGGCCGAGCAGGGCGCCAGGCTCTTTTTGTCTCCGCTCATCACCCCGTCGCCGGTCACGGAATTGAGTTCTTTCCCGGTGGTGCGCTGCTACGAGCATTTTCACCGCCGCCTGCCCCGGGAGTCCGCCATGCTCGGCCTGACCCCCATGTACAACCGCCAGGCCGGACCGCGCGGGGCCATGCTCCAGGCCATCGTCAACCGCAACTACGGATGCACGCATTTTCTCATCCATGCCAGGCACGACGACCCGTTTCCGGGCGATGAAGGGTTTTATCCCGAATGGTCGGCCCATGAGGCCATCGCCGCCCATGCCGAGGAACTGGAGATTGCGCCGCTTCGGGTCAGACCCCGGCGGTATGCCCCGGAATTTTCCCTCTACATGGCCCCGGACGAGATCACGGACGGCGTGGAAAGCCACGAGGTCAGCCAGGCCGATCTGGAACGGCGGCTGGCCCGGGGCGAGGAGATACCGTCGTGGTATACCTTTCCCGAGGTGCTCCGGGAGCTGGGCCGCCTGCATCCGCCGCCGAGCGCCCTGGGCTTCACCCTGTTTCTCACGGGGCTGTCCGGCGCGGGGAAATCCACCCTGGCCAAGGTGCTGTACATCAAGCTCCAGGAGTGCCAGGATCGGCCCGTGAGCCTTTTGGATGGCGACATCGTGCGGCGGCATCTGTCGAGCGAACTGACCTTCAGCCGGGAGCACCGCAACCTCAACGTGCAGCGCATCGGCTTCGTGGCCAGCGAGATCACCAAGAACCGGGGCATCGCCCTGTGCGCCCCCATCGCGCCGTATCCCGAATCGCGCCAGCAGGTGCGGGACATGATTTCCCCCTGGGGGGCGTTCATCGAGATCCACATGTCCACCCCGCTGTCCGTGTGCGAACAGCGCGACCGGAAAGGCCTCTACGCCAAGGCCCGGGCCGGGGTCATCCACGGGGTCACCGGCGTTGACGATCCGTATGTGCCGCCGGAAAATCCGGAACTGCGCATCGACACCTCGGCCAGCACCCCCCAGGAGGCCGCCGAGCTCGTTTTGGACTTCCTGGTCAAAAGGCAGCTTATCGCCCCGGTCTGCACCCCCAGGATCTGACCGCCGGGGGCGCACCGGCAAAGGAGACCCCCCATGTTCGGCATCGGCGCCACGGAACTCATCATCATCCTGGTCATCGTCCTGGTCATCTACGGCGGCAAACGGCTGCCGGAACTCGGCTCCTCCTTCGGCAAGGCCATCCGCAACTTCCGGGGGGCCGGGTCCGAGCCCGAGGAGATCGAGGTTCCGCCCAGACAATCCCCGGTCACGCCCCGCAAGGACGCCCCCGCGGCCGAACCGTCGGCCAAAAAGGACGCGGACCATCCGTGACCCCAGCCCCCGCAGGGACCGCCCCGCCGGGCTGGGAGGCCAAGGCCGCGGCCGCCCGCGACATCCTTTCCCAGGCCCTCTCCCGCTTTACGCCCCACGGCCTGGCCATCGCCTGGACCGGCGGCAAGGACAGCACCCTGCTTGTGCATCTGGCCCGGCAGGCGGCCAGGGATGCGGGCTGCCCCATGCCCCAGGTTCTTTTCATCGACGAGGGAGACCCGTTTCCCGAGATCACGGCCTTCATGGACCGCCTGGTCCGGGAATGGGGGATCGACCTGGCCGTGATCCGCAATGACGATCTGCTTGCGGCAGGCGTCGCGGGCGGCCCGGTCTCCACGGCGCGGCTCTCCCGGGAGAACCGCTGCGAGCTGGAGCGGGCGGGGTGGAGCGCCCCGGAATTTCACCTGGATCCCGAGGCCTTTCCGGCCAGCCATCTGCTCAAGACCGTGCCGCTACGCAGGCATCTGGAAGGGACCGGGATGGCGGCCCTGGCCACGGCCATCCGGCGCGACGAACACCCGGCCCGGCAGGCCGAGACGGTCTTCAGCCCCCGGGAGACGCCCCGACACGTCCGGGTCCATCCCCTGCTGTCGTTTCGGGAGCGCGAGGTGTGGGAGGCCACGTTCGGCCTGGGGCTGCCCTTTTGCGAACTCTACCGGGCGGGCTACCGGTCCCTGGGCTGCCGGTCCGGGACCGTGAAAAACGCCGACATCCCGGCCTGGGAGCAGGATATGGAGGGGACGCCGGAGCGCGCCGGACGGCACCAGGGCAAGGAGGCGGCCATGGCCCAGCTCCGGGCCCTGGGCTACATGTAAGGCGTACGGCGTCCTGGCTTTCCGGCGGGACGCGGCAGGGGCGGATCAGGACTTGCCGGGGACCGGCGGGGGCGCGGCCTTGGCGGCGTTGAGACGCGCGCCGTACTCCCGCACCTTCTGGTTAATGAGCGGCCCGTTTCTCCGGAAATGCTGGGCGGCCCGCATGAGGAAGTAGGCCTGGTTCACGGCCGTGTCCTCCAGGGAAAGGGCCGTGTCGCGCAGGGTCTCGATCATCTTCTCCCGAAACGCGACGGCCGGGGGCGTCTTGTCCAGCCGGTAGGCGAACCCCCGGAACAGGGCCTTGATCAGGGTCGAAAGCTCCTCCGAAAGCGGCGACGGATCACGGATGACGGTCTTTCCCGCCGGATTGAAGATGCTTAGCCCGGCATCGTGAAAATAGACCCGGTTGAAGGTGGCGACGAACTCCCCCATGTGCCGCTGAAAGTGCTCATGCACCGCGGCGTCGTAAAATATCTCCGTCGGCCGTTCGGGACTCTGCCCTATGATCATGTCGGAGATGATCGTGCAAAAGGTTTCGGCGTATGCCGGTCCGAGTTGTTGCTTGTAGCACGTGTTGCACAGAAGGAGGAGCTGCGATTCGAAATAGGTCAGCGATCTGTTCACCTTCTTTTCGGACATGGGGGGCAACACGGCGGGATCGACCCCAAGACAGCGACACAGGGCCTTCTCCAGCCCCGTCACCTTTTCCGTGTCATAATGGAGCAGGCGGATATTCTTGAAATACTTCGCGAAGCGCTCCACAACCTGAAACTGCATCAACGTGGTCTGCGTCAGCCCGAAGACCCGGAAGGTTTGGTCATAGCCGTGCCGCTTGAGGTGCTGGAGGTAGGTCGAATAGGCCATGTCGTAGACGTCGCGCACAAAGGCGATGATGTGGACCTCGAGCTTGAGGCGTTCGGCCAGGGTCTGGAGGTGGGCCAGGCGGTCGTCGTCCAGGGTCTGGAAGATCTCCGAGGAATACAGAATATCCTGGGGATACCGCTGCATGATGTCGGCCAGGATGGGTTCGACGGTCCCGTTCGTGATGCGTTGGACAAGCTCAAGCCCGTTGCCGGAGGTGATGGCGTAATCGCCGAGCTTTTCCGGGGTGGGAAACGGATAGACGATGTGTTGCGACAGCAGGTGTTGGCGGTTGTTGGCAAGCCAGACCTGGAGGGCTGATGACCCCGTTTTGCCGCAGCCGATATGCAGATACAGCTTTCTCATGTCCGATCCCCGAAGCCGCGTTGCACGCCCGTTCTCGCTCTTGAAGAGGCGTTTCAGCATGAAGACGCCTGCTTTGCGCCTGAGGCACGCCTGGGGCGAGACCGGGGGTCAGGTCGGCACGTGTTGATTTCAGGCATGACGGGGCTCACTGCAAAAAGCCAAAATCACAGCCTGTGAAAACGCAATTTCATGAAATGATGGATCACGCACCATTGCTCTTTGCCGAAGTTTGACTTTTGCAGGGACATGATGAAGCCGGAATCATGCACGTCCCGAACGGGCCGAAGCGCCCTTCATGCACCAGGGGTTGCTGTTGCGCAAAAGCTACGTCCGGGCCGCTAATTCACCAACGGATTGCGCCCGATCTTGTTCAGCAAAAATCCCCATTTCAGGATGCTTTTTTCATCAAGCTCCGGCAGATTGTTCAGGATGGACCCCATGCCCAGCATGAGGCATTTATCCATGGGCGACAGAATGTGGAACGTCTTGAAGCCCTGTTCTTCGGGAATCTGGCGATCGGAAACCACGTTGTCCCCGACGTGGATATGGGAATCGAAAAGCCCGTTTTCCGTCAACTCCTTGCGAATGACCTTCCAGATGTCGCCCGTATCCTTGCGCATCCGTTCCTGGCTTGAAACGTAAAAGCGGCAACTGCACATGCCGCCGGCCTTTCGAAGCATCGTGGTGACCTGCTCGGCCGTGTAATAGGTGTCGGTCACGATGGACAGTTGTTTTCTATTGTCGACCAACTCGTTAAAGAGTTCTATCATCTCCGACTTGCCGCCGATCATGTTCAGATCCAGTTCGAATTCCTGGTCGGCCAGGGCGGGCCCCTCCTGCGGATCCAGGGACAGGCGCTTGGCGACTCGTTCATAGATTTCATAAATCGTCACGTCGCCGCGAAACTGTTGCTCCTTGCGAAGCGCAAGCTCCTCTTCGTTGCGGATCAGGACGAACTTCTTCGCATCACGCACCAATCCCCGTTGAGCAAGGATCTTGCCGAGCAGCAGCTTGGCGTAATCGGCAAAATAATATTCCCGGGAGATGAGGGTATCAAAAAGATCAAAACTGATGGATTTTGACTCCAGCAGGACATTTCGCACGTGGGCAAGGGACAGGTGCTGATATTCGATCATGATGAAACTGGGATCTTCCGTGAAAACGCCGCCGTCGGGCACATAATACAACTGTCTGTAGCCCTTGCTTTCCACCAGAAGCCCCAGGCAGCGTTCGATCCCATGTAAAATCGTGCCGTCGTTGGGTATCGGCTCGGCAGGGAAATCGTCATAGGTGAATTCCGTGGACAAAAGGCGTTCCAGGGCCGCCGGACGGGCCCAGAACATGCCGCCGACGGGATAGGGCAGGAAATCCGTGGGGATGTCGAAGGAATACCGTTCGGCGAGCTCCTTCATGCCCTCCTTGTTGCGCAGGACATGGTTGGCGAAACCCGGCAGATACGGATACGACACGGGATAATACAATCCATATTCCTCGTCCTCGGCAAAGGCGTTGAGCACACCGGTCACCACGCCGGGATTCAGCAGCAGGTATTCCGCAAGGTAATCCGCCCACTGGGCGTTTTCACGTCCGGAATAGAGCGATTTTTTGGAATGCATATGGCAAAACAGGTCATACTCCAGTATTTTCTGGGAAAACTCCACCAGCAGGGGACCGAAGTTCCGGCCATGGTTCTTGACGCAGGCGCATTGCACCTCGCTGACGTTTTCCAGCTTTGAAAAGGCGGCGAGGGCCTTCTTCTGAATCTTTTTTCCAACGGCGGTGCACAAAACATCCACCGTGACCGGCAGTTTTTCAATCATTTTGCAAAACTTCTTCACGAAATCCGCATAGAAAATATGCAACACAATGGCGATCTTGAAATCCTGGACCTTCGGCGACAGCGTCCGGGGGATATCGACGATATTTTTCGGCGTCCAGCGCTCCTGCTCTGGTGTGATCGAACGGCCCTCCGTGACGCCATGCAGCAAATAATGCTGCAGCGGCGACATGCCGCTCACGAAGACGTCGGGGCTGGACCGATAATAGGCCTCGTTGTCAAGGCGGGGCGAAGGGGAGATGGTCGTGAATTTGGATCGATACAGATAGTCCTTGAAGGCCTCGTGGTCCGTTTCAAAGACGGCGCCGATCTTTTTTTCATACCATGGCCTGTCGAACAGGCCCTTTTCCATGGCCAGGTTGTACAACTCGAGCATCGCCGGCTTCAAGACGGCTTCCGGCTCTTTGCCTTGATCGGCCGCTACAAATTTTTTTAATGATTTCAGCATGGAGATATCCCTTTGCATCCGGTTTTCCGGGTCGCAACAGCTTGTATTTCTCAGTAAAAAACGTCTACGAACCGCGACATGGACTCTTGTGCCGACACCGTAACCGGACCAGGCTATGCAGGCGCTTTTTTATGAAGGAACAGGCTGATGAGATTTGGCGTGGAAAAGCCAATGATGAAATCATCAATCGTTAAAAATTCCTTCACATGGCCCGGGAAAAAATCCTTGTTATGCGTGTATGCGTCATACAATTCTTCAAGCTCCGGAAGATCAAAAAATATGCCTTTTTCAAAACAATTGACGACATAATCCACGGCGCCGGAATGTATCTGGTCGACAAGCCCCCAATACCGTTGGGCCACGATCAACCGGCCATAGACAAAGTGCCTCTGGCCGTTTTGTGTTTGAATGACATCAATAAGCTGGCCATGGGGCGCGGTCATGACCGATTCAAGAAACGACGAACGGTCAAGAAGCGCATACCCCGTGTCCCATTTGACGTTCTCGCGAAACGCGCCATGCAGATAGGCGGTATGCTCCCCGACGGGAACCTGCTGCTGCGTCGTGGTGACGAAATATTTGCCATAGGTGTCCCGGGCAAGGGCCTTGGTCAGCATGGTCTGAATGCTTCCGGAATAGCCAAGGTCGAGGAATACGATTTTTTTCGCCGGATCATCCAGGCCGAGTTCGTGCAGGTAGTTTGAATAGGCCGCATGCGTTCCCTGGGTGATCCGCACCAGGTCGGGATATTTCTCCCGAAGCGCCACGAACAGCTCGTCCTTGTCATCCGGAAGAACGATGTCCTTTTTGAGATACAGGCTGGAGAAACACGAGGACATGTCCTGCGCCGTCAAGGCATAGCGATCCAGCAGCAGGGTTCCCACCGTGCCCATGAACTTATAATTCAGCGACTTCTTGAAGATCTCCTGGTCGCACAGGTAGGCCCGAAACAGCATGGCCCTGGAGGTGCGCAGATAGACCGGCGGCTGGGGCGTCCTGGCCAGGCCCTTGTCCGACAGGGCCTGAAGCGTGCGGTGGAACAGCCACCCTTCACGTGACAGGCAGACGGGAAGATAGTCGTCCTTGTCTTCAAGGACAAACTGCATGTATTTGCATAAAAACGGACCGATGAAGTACGCGCCAAAATCATACAATTCACTATTACGCGGACATATCATATTTCTCTACCCCTGGATTCAAAATGGGCCGCCCGTATGCCGCAGACGCAACGTGCAGCCAGACGACGCCCCCCAACGGCGGCGTCGCAAAAGACCATGATCTATTTTTTGACGATGATGCAGGCGTTGCCTATCCAGGCCATCATGTCGATGGTCCGCCCCAGGGCGATATCCGTATCGGTCAGGTTGTAGACGGACCGGATGTTCTCGTTGTCCGTGAGGTTGGTCGACGCGACGACCCGCGTCATGGCCAGGAGATAAAACACCGTGTCCTTCTGGTCGAGACTCATGTTGTACACGGGACGAAAATGGCCGAACGAGGTGCACAGATCCTCAAGGATATAGATGCCTCCCGGCTTGACGGCCGGAAACAACCTGCGGAATCCGATGATTTGATGATGCCAGAGGTGGGAGGCGTCGTCCAGGACAAAGTCCCAGGGCATGGCCGCCAACTGTTGCAAAAATCCCACGTCGCCCAGGTCGCCGACATGGGTCTTGAAACCCTCGGCCTGCAGCTTTGCAACGTTTGTATTGATGTCTGCGACGTGAAGGTTGGATGTATCCTTGAAGTATTCCTTCCAGCAGCGCATGGACGCGCCAATGTTGTGGTCCGGACCCGCGCCGAGTTCAAGCAGCGTGAAGGGAACCTTTGTTCTCTTTTCGCGCAGGAAAAATTCATACCGGTCCAGCAGCGTCATCTTGTCTTCCATGGCGCCGTCGGGCTTGCGCCACCGACTGGATTTATTGGTGTTGTGTTTGACGCCAAAGATGTCAAGTTCCTTGAATTTCTTAAAAAATTCAGCCATGCGCGTCTCTCCCTGCACTTTTTTCATCCATTTCTTCGGGCCCATAGGTCGTTTTCCTGCCTCGTTTCCCATAGGCGCGCTGAGCATTATTCTTCGTCGATACAAATAGCAAGGCCGCGTCCCGCGATCTGTATTTCGTGTCCCATGCCCTGCGGCGGTCTGGTCATGATCCCGGAATCAGGGTCACGTCGCAGCGCATGCCGTCCTTGATGGCCAGATCCTGATTGTCCAGAAGGATTTCGATCTCGTAGAACGTGGGTTGCTGCAGGTACCTGGTCATGGTCACCTGGGACAACCGGCTGATGCGGCTGGCATAGGTCTTGTCCGGAAAGGCGTGGAAGACCAGACGCGCCTCGTCCCCCGCGCGCAGCTTCACGGCCTGGATCTCGTGCACGGCGCAGCGGACCATGATGGTCTCCAGCACGCCGACCTCGAAAAGCGGCTCCTTTTCGTCTGCGGTGAAGACCGCCCCGGGCATGGCCCGGGGGTTGACGTACAGCACATGCCCGGCAAAGGGCGCGGTGATGTAGAATTCCCTGGCAAGCGCGTCGCCCTGGGCTTCCACGCCGCGCTTGCGGGCCGCGGTCTCTTCCCGGGTGTTCATGCGGGCCTTTTCCGCCGCGATGATCTCGCGCAAAAAATCCAGGCGTTTTTGGAACACGTCGAGGGAACGCTCGAACAGGTGCAGGTCGGACTCGGCCACCACGCCCTTGCTGGTCATCTCCCGCATTTCGTCGCGCCGGATCTTTTCCCGCTCAAAGGCCAGGGTGGCGGCCTGCAGCTGGGCCTCAAGCCCGGACAGGGTGTGCCGGGAGAGTTGCGACTTTTCGGCGATGAGCGTTTCCAGGGTGGGTTCGTATCCCGCCAGGCGGTCGTCCTTTTCCACGCGCTGGCCCACCCTGGCCAGCACCGAGGTGATCTTCAGACGCGGCTCGACGCCCGCCACCTTGGGCACGGTGATGGCGTCTTTAAGCAGACAGAAGGCCTTGCCCGTCACCGTGACGGGTTCCTGCGCCAGGGCGGGCTGGGTCAGCAGGCAGGCCGCCAGCACCATGGCGCATCGGAAAAAATGTCTCATGCCCCGCCCTTGCCGCCCCAAACGCCCGGGCGGCTGGTCAATAGACCGGTACGCCGCCTCACGGCCGGTCTTCCGGTCCGGTTGCGCCCCATGGCGCAAAAGCCTGTCGTTGTGACGCCATATCCCAGGCCCGCCGCCTACGGCAAGGCCGGGACGCCC
Source organism: Desulfovibrionaceae bacterium (assembly GCA_031082225.1). Lineage (GTDB taxonomy): Bacteria > Desulfobacterota > Desulfovibrionia > Desulfovibrionales > Desulfovibrionaceae > Desulfolutivibrio. Next base: position 30,244 of record JAVHLG010000034.1, read on the forward strand.
GCCCGGTCCGGCCCGGCCGGGCCCACAAACAGCACGAAGTCGGCATAGGGCACGGGGGACGCCGGGTCGCCCAGGACGCGCCGCTGTGCGGCCCGGGACGCCAGATGCCCCATGAAGGCCTCTTCCCGCTCCGCCGTGCCGGGACGGCGGTAGCTGGCCGAATACAGCACGCACCAGGGCCTTTCGCCCTCCAGGATCCCGCGTATCTCCGACTCGAAATAGATGGGCTGGGGGATGTAGCTCAGCCCCGGCGGGGCCGGATGGTCCAGGAGGTAGTAGAGCAGGGAGGCGTTGTTGAAGCTTAAAAGAATCCTGTCCCGGCATCCCGCCTCGACATAGGCCCGCTCCACGGCCTCCAGCATGGCGGCCCGCTCCGGGGACTCCAGGATGCCGCGCAGCCTGGGGTTGGAAAGGACGGTCTTTGGGCCGGACAGGCGGGTCTCCCCGGTCCAGCCGCCGGTCTCCAGGTGCAAAAGGCTCCCGGCCACGAAGACCAGGGCGGCCAGGAACAGGCCCCAGACCATCCCCCGGGCCGGGGGGGCCGGGGCCGCGCCGCCCCTAAAAACGGGCCGGGACAGCAGCCACAGCCCCAGGGCCATCATCAGGCCCGAGACCGCGACCATGGAAAAGACCACGTAGATCTCGCTGTAGAAGGTCTGCTGCGCCCAGTACAGCACCAGGGCCAGGGCCGCAAAGGCCCCCCGACGCCATGCCGGGTCCGCCGTCCCGCCCGCCAGCGCCCCCCGGACCAGGCCCAGGCAGAGCAGGCCGTAGGCGAAGTGCGGCAGCAGGATGACCGGGTTCAGGGTGGGCAGCAGGTCCAGGGGAAATTCCGCCCGGCCCCCGCCGGCCACCAGGATGGACTTGGCCAGAAAAAGCGCGGCCGCGGCCGTCAGCAGCCACAGCCACCGGCCCAGGGGGTCGGCCCGGCGGCCGGGCCTGGAAAAAAGCCCGGCCACCCCGGCCACGACCGCCCACAGGGCGGGCCAGGCCACGGCCAGAAGCACGATCTCCCCCAGGCGGCCATACAAAAACCCGTGCCCCTTGGGGACGTGAAACAGCCGGTCAAGGCCGATGGCCAGGGCGTAAGCCCCGAGCAGCAGGACCAGGGACAGGCCGCAGGCCAGGGGGCAGGCGGCCAGGACCGGACGCCGCCGCCGCCAGGCCCGCCATAAAAGCCCCAGACAGATCAGGACCAGCCCCGGGGCCACGGTCAGGTTGGTCATGGCCGAGACGGCCAGGAAAAAGCCCGCCGCCGCGCCGAGCGCAAAGGCCTGGCCCGGCCAGTCCGACCGGTCCGGCCGGTCCCCCAGGAAATACAGGCCAAGTCCCAGGGCCAGAAAAAGCCCCGGGCCGTTGTGGTAATTGACCACCGAGGACAGTCCGGCCGCCAGGACGCAGCCCAGGCCCAGGGGGAGGGCCGCGCCGGCCGAGCCGGACGCGCCGGACGCGGCCGCCTGGCTCGGCGCGCCGGACGCCCCCCCTGTCCCGACCAGCAGGGCGGCCCCGGCCGCCAGGTTGCACAGGATGAAGGCGTAGCGCTGGGGCAGGTAGCCGTCCCCGAGAAAGAACATGAAAAAGGCGTTGACGAGGTGGGCCGGGGCCTGGGGCAGATAGCTGGCGATCTCGCCGTGGTGCAGGGCGCGCACGGCGTTGTACAGATACCACGCCTCATCGCTGAACAGCACCCCCCGGCGCGGGGTGACGTACAGGACATAGAAGGCCGCAAGGCCCGCAAACGCCCCCCAGGCCGCCACAGGGGCCCACCGGCACGGGGACGCCGGGCGCGGGGAGAGGGTCGGGCGTGGTTCGGCCATGGGCAGGGTCAGCCCCTTCACCCCATGCGCCTGAGGAATCCGTCCGGGGCCACGGTGAGCAACAGCTTGTCCTGGATGGCGCGGTCCACGGCGAATTCGGGATGCGCCTTCAGAAATTCCCAGACCGCGGTCTTGGGGTTGTCCCCCTTGTCCCAGGGACGATCCGGGAAGGAGCCCGGGGGCATGTCCTCCACCACGGTGTCAAAGACCACGCAGTAGCTTCCCGGGGTGACCAGGGGCGCGTAGGCCTCAAGCTCCGCCAGGACATGGGCCTGGGTGTGCATGGAGTCCAGGCAGACCATGACCCGGGAATGGCCCGCCGCCGCCGCGCGCACCTTTGCCACCACCTCCGGGGCCACGGAAGACCCTTCGATCATGGTGATGCGCGAGGCCATGGGGTGGGCCTCGATGGCCGCCCGGTTGTGGGCCCGGATGTCGATGTCCAGCCCGATCACCCGGCGCGAGGACTGGCGGGGATCCATGGTCCGCCCGGCCTCGATGGCCTCGCACAGGTCCAAAAGGGCCAGCATGGAGGCGCTGAAGATGAGCGATCCGCCGTGGGCGATGCCCGTCTCCAGGATCAGGTCCGGACGCACGGCCCAGATGATCTCCTGCATGGCCGCCATGTCCTGGGGGTACTGGATGATGGGCCGGGAGAGCCAGGAGAAGTTGTAGGAATATCCGGCCCGCAGGGACTGCATGAGGAAGTCGTGGGCGGTCTGCCGCAGGGGGATGTCGTGGCCGTTTTGGGCGATGCGTTCCTGAACCTCACGCGCGAAATCAGTCATTGTCTATCCTTACGTACTGGAAGCCGGGGCCGGAGAATTCCCGTATTTCGTCATAATAGTTTGAATTCATGACGAAGATCAGGTCGCCCTCACGCAAGGATAGCAATACGGACTCCGGGGCGTCAACTTTGAGCCCGGTGGCCGCCAGATGGCGGCCCTGTTTGGCGGGGTTGATGTCGATGACGTGATCGATGTCAAGGCCCCGCTGCTGCATGAGCAGGGAGAAGACCACCCCCTTGGAGGAGCCGCCCCACACCGCCGCCCTGCGCCCCCCGCGTCCGTCCAAAAGCCGGGCCGAGCGGTTCACGGCCGCCAGGAAGTCGCCGGGCAGGGAAAACTCGTCCCCGGGCCGCCGCCTGGGACGGCGCAGGCTGGCCAGGTCCGCCGCCACATAGAGATACTGGCCGCCGAAAAGCCGCCCCGAGGCGCGCACCGCGCCGAACAGGGCCGTGAGATCCTCCAGCCGGAAATAGTTGACGTGCTCGTAGTAGATGTCGAAAAAGGCCCGGTGGCGGGCGATCCAGTCCAGGCACGGCACCTCGATGTATACCAGCCCCCCCCCGCCGTTGGCCGCCGCCACGCCCTGCAAAAAGCCCACGGGGTCCGGGATGTGCTCCAGCACGTGGCGCAGGATCACGCCCTGGGCCCGGATGCCGAGCCCCGGCGAGAACGGGGCCCGGATCACGTCCGGGGCCGTGCCCTCGTAGGCCGGATCAATGCCCGTCACCCGCATCCCCCGGGAACGCAGAAGCTCCAGAAACCGCCCCTTGCCGCATCCGATCTCCACCAGGCTCACGTCCCCGAAGCAGTCCCTGACGATCCCGGCCACCGCGTCCAGGTGGTCCCGGAAGACCTGGGAAACGGCCTGCTCGTTTTGGTAGTTCTCGTCGTAGACCAGAAGGGAGGGGTCAAAGGCGGCGTTGCGGATCAGGCCCGTGTCCATGTCCTGGACCAGGTCCATGACCCCGCGCGGGCAGGCCAGGGCTTGGTCCGGGGTGTCGTAGACCCGGTTTTGCAGGACCGGCAGCCCGGGCAGCCGGTAGAGGGACCGCGCCTGCGGTCTGGCCGGGGTCTGGGCCAAAACGGGCAGGGGGCGGCCCGGCCGGGCCTCGCTACGTAATGCCGGATTGCCTTGCATGGAACATGCTCCTTTGCACCAGGCCGTGCACGAGGTGCAAGGCTGTTTCATCGCCCGTCCCGCAGGAATGGGGGGGGTGGTCGCGACAGGGGGACGGCGCGGACATGGCGGGGCAGGCATGGATGTGAAACGCATGCGACGCGCCGTGCACAACAGTGTGCAACATGTGCACGGCGTTTACAAGGACTTGGTCGGCGGAAAATCAGGACAACAGGGTCATGCGGCGGGAGGCGTCGCCCCAGAAGGCCAGGGGCTCGTAATCGGGATAGGGATAGCGGCCAAGCTCCAGGCGCATGGTCCAGCCGTTTTCCGCCATCCAGCGTTCCACCAGGGCGCGCACGGACACGGGGCGGCCGCTGGACACGTTGACGATCCCCTCCGCCCCGGGGGCAAGCGCGGCCCGGACCAGGAGGTCGGCCACGTCGGCCACGGGCAGATAGTCGCGCAGCTGCTCCCCGCCGGACATGGGGAAGACCGCGTCCCCCCGGGCCGCGGCCGCGGCCAGAAGGGGAAAAAGCGATCCCCTGGCCTGGCCCGGGCCGTACATGTAAAACAGGCGGCACCACAGAAGCGAAAAGGGAACCGTCCGAGACAAGGCCTCGAGCTGGCGGCGCAGGATGTCCTTGCCCAGGCCGTAGGGGGTCACGGGCCGGGCGGGCAGGGTCTCGGCCAGGGGGCCGCTTTGCAGGCCGTATTCCAGGCAGGTGCCCACGGCCGCCACCCGGGGCAGGCCGCCTTGGACCATGGCCTTCACAAAGGCGTAGTGGCGCGGGGCCTCGGTCTCGAAATGGGCCAGGTTCCGATAGTCGGGCAGGCCCCCCCAGGCCAGATGCACGAGCAGGTCGGGACGGCCCAGGGAGGTGAAAAGGGCCTGCGGCTCGGGAAGCTCCCGGGACAGGTCCAGGCAAAAGACGTCGTCCGGGGCGCAAACCCCGGGATGGGCCGCCGCAAAGGCCGCCGTGTCGCGCACCGCAGCCATGATGCGCACCCCCCGGCCCGCCAGGGCGGCCAGCACGTGACGGCCCACAAACCCCCCGGCCCCGGTGACCAAAATCCGCTGCATGGCCCGTCCCCCTTCCGTTTCGCCGTCCCCCGTCACTGAAAAAAAACGTCCGTCGCTACACCACCCGCAGCCGGGGCACGGCCAGCACGAACCGGCCGCCCCACTGCCGGATGTAGGACAGTTGATCCGTCACCTCGGCCTCCAGGTTCCAGGGCAGGATGAGCACCACGTCCGGCCGGGCGGCCCGAAGATGCGCCTCGTCCACGATGGGGATGCGGCTGCCGGGCAGGCATTTGCCCTGCTTGGCCGGGTTTTTGTCCGCCACGTAGGGCACAAGGTCCGGCCGCACCCCGGCGAAATTGAGCAGGGTGTTGCCCTTGGCCGCCGCGCCGTAGCCGCCCACGGCCAGGCCCTGCCGGGCCGCGTCCAGGAGAAAGTCCAGCAGGGCGTTTTTCACGGCCACGGCCCTGGCCTGGAAACCGGCGTAAAAGGCCGTGGTCAGCATGCCCGCGTCGCGCTCCGCAGCCAGCATGGCGGCCACGGCGGGCGTGACCTCGCGGCGGCCCGTGTCCGTGCGCTGGGCGAAGACCCGCAGGCTGCCGCCGTGGGTGGGAAGCTTGTGCACGTCGAACACGGACAGGCCGTGGGCGGAAAAAATGGCCGTCACCGCCGTCAGGGACAGGTACGAATAGTGTTCGTGGTAGGCGGTGTCGAACTGGTTTTCGGCCACCATGCGCAGAAGGTGCGGAAATTCGAAGGTGGCCACCCCGTCCGGCCCAAGCAGCAGGGCGAACCCGGACACGAAGTCGCCGATGTCGGGCACGTGGGCCAGGACGTTGTTGGCCGTCATCAGATCCGCCTGCCGCCCCTCCCGGGCCAGCCGCCGGGCCAGGTCCGCGCCGAAAAACTCCTCCACGATCTCGATGCCCCGCTCCCGGGCGGCCGTGGCCGTGCTGCGGGTGGGCTCGATGCCGTAGCAGGGGATGCCCGCCGCCCGCACGTACTGCAACAGGTAGCCGTCGTTGGCCGCCACCTCCACGGCCAGGCTCTGCGGCCCCAGGCCGAAGCGCTCACGCATGGCCGCCACGTAGGCCCGGGCGTGGGCCAGCCAGGAGGAGGAAAAGGAGCTGAAATAGGCGTAATCGTCGGTGAAAAGCATCTCCCGCCCGGCATGGTCCTCGGTCTGCACCAGCCAGCAGCGGGTACAGGCCAGAAGCCGCAGGGGAAACCAGGTTTCCGGGGCGCGCAGGGCGTCCCGGGTCAGATAGGCGTTGGAGGGCGGGGCGCTGCCCAGGTCCAGGAAGGGCAGGTCCAGGACGGCCCCGCAGTGGCGACAGTTCACAGCTTCACCCCTTGGAAGGTTGCGTCGATCAGGGCGTGACCGGCGTCGCGTTGGGACACAAGGGCCACGGGGTCGGGCCAGGGGATGGCCAGCCGGGGGTCGTCGGGACGCAGGCCCCCCTCGGCCCCGGGGGCGTAGGGCGTGGAGTGCAGGTAGAGCATCTCCACGTCCGGGGTGCGGGTCTGGAAGCCGTGGGCAAAGCCCTCGGGGATCAGAAGCGAGACGTGGTTGTCCCCGGAAAGCGTCTCGGCGTGCCAGTGCAAAAAGGTGGGCGACCCGGCCCGGATGTCCACGGCCACGTCAAAGACCTGGCCGCGCAGGCAGCTCACCAGCTTTTTTTCGGCGTGGGGCGGGTGCTGGAAATGCAGGCCGCGCAGGGTTCCGGAGCGTGCGGTCAGGGTGCGGTTGATCTGGGCCACGGGGCCGGTCCAGCCCGCCGGGGCCAGTTCCTGGGCGCAGAAAAACCGCTCGAAAAAGCCGCGCGGGTCGCCCATGGGCAGACGCCGCACCACCACCAGCCCGGCCAGGGCCGTCTCCCGTATCTCGAAACGTCCGCTCATGCCGCATCCCGCAAGCAGGCTTCATAGGCCGCAATCTCCGCCAGGCACAGTTCCCGGGCGTCCTCGCCGCGCAACTGCCGGGCGTACCAGGCCATGGTCCGGGCCACGGCCTCCTCCAGGGTCCACAGGGGCCGCACGTCCAGCGTCGTGCGGGCCCTGGCCGTCTCCAGGGCCAGCCATCCGGCCTCATGCGGGCCTTCGTCCCCGGGGCCGCATTCCACCTCGCCGCTGCCGAAGGCGGCCCGGGCCAGATCCACCACCCGGCGCACGGTGGCGGCCTCGAAGGTGTGGGGGCCGAAGTTGTAGGCCCCGGCCAGGCCGGGTTCCGTCAAAAGGCGCTGGGCCAGAACAAGGTATCCCGCCAGGGGCTCCAGCACGTGCTGCCAGGGCCGCACGGCGTCGGGACGGCGGATGTGCAGGGTCCGGCCGCTGGAAAAGGCCCGCACGGCGTCGGGAATCAGCCGGTCCACGGACCAGTCGCCGCCGCCGATGACGTTTCCGGCCCGGGCCGTGGCCAGGGCCACGCCGCGCTCCCGGAAAAAGGCGTCCCGGTAGCAGGCGGCCGCGATCTCGGATCCGGCCTTGCTGGCGCTGTAGGGGTCGTGGCCGCCCAGGTGGTCGTCCTCCCGGTAGGGGAAGGGCCATTCCCGGTTGCGGTAGACCTTGTCCGTGGTCACGGCCACCACCGCCCGCAGGTCCGGGCATTGGCGCAGGGCCTCGAGCACGTGGACCGTGCCCATGACGTTGGTGGAAAAGGTGCCCACGGGGTCGGCGTAGCCGGGCCGCACCAGGGGCTGGGCCGCCAGGTGAAAGACCACCTGGGGATCGGCCGCCCGGACGATGCGGGCCACGGCCTCCCGGTCCCGTATGTCCGCCGCGTGGTGCGCCGCGACACCCTCCACCCGGGCCAGGGAAAAAAGGGCGGGGTCCGTGGCCGGGGGCAGGGCCAGACCCGTGACCGCCGCGCCCAGGCGGCCAAGCCACAGGGACAGCCAGGCGCCTTTAAATCCGGTATGCCCGGTGAGCAGCACCCGGCGGCCGCGCCAGAAGTCAGGGGTTGGGCCGCTCACCATATCTTCCACGGCGGGTTGCCCGCCTCCCACATCTGGTTGAGCTTGTCCATGTCGCGCTGGGTGTCCATGCAGTACCAGAACCCGGCGTGGCGGTAGACCATGAGCTGCCCTTCGGCGGCCAGGCGTTCCAGGGGGCCGTATTCCAGGTCGCAGTTCTCGTCCGGGGTCAGGTAGTCGAAGATGCGCCGGTCAAACACGAAAAAGCCGCCGCTGACCAGGTTTTCCGTGGTCTCCCGGGGCTTTTCCCGGAAATGCACCACCCGGTCCCCGGAAACGTGCAGCCCGCCGAACTGGGAGGTGGGATTGATGCCGGTCACGGTGCAGATCTTGCCGTGGGAACGGTGGAAGGCCACCAGGGCGTCCAGGTCGATGTCCGCCACCCCGTCGCCGTAGGTGAGCAGGAAGGACTCGCCCGTGACGTAGCGCTCCACCCGCTTGAGGCGGCCGCCCTTGAGGGTGCGCTCGCCGGTGTTGGCCAGGGTGATGGTCCAGCCGCGTTCGTCGTGGCAGTTGTGCAGGCACAGGGAATCCGGCCTGCCCAGCTCAATGGTGATGTCGTTATTCATCAGCTCGTAATGACAGAAATAATCCTTGATGACCTCGCCCTTGTAGCCCAGGGGCAGGATGAACTCCGTGTGCCCGTAGGCCGCGTAGATCTTCATGATGTGCCACAGGATGGGCCGCGGCCCCACGTTGACCATGGGCTTGGGCCGAAATTCCGTCTCTTCCCGAAGCCTGGTGCCCAGTCCGCCGCACAGGATGATCGCCTGCATGTCGCTTGCCTTCCTTGCCGTTTCGTCGGCCCGCGCCGCCCGTTTCCATGCCTTGCCCCCGGTCAGGGCGCGGGCAAGGTGTGGTTAAGGTGTGGTTAAGGTGTGGGCAAGGCGCGGTCAAGGCGCGGCTGCCCCTGCTGCGGTCCCGGACCGGGGACGTTCGGCCGGAACCCTGAATATCATAAAAACGATATTTCTTCATTTTTTCATATTTGCGGGTCTCCCGGCCTATCCACAGGCCGGACCGCGACGCCCTGCGCCGCCTCAGCGGCACAGCACCTTGAAGAACACGTATTTCTGCAGGCGCTGCCAGCGGTCGCTGACCCACATGACCAGCCGGTCCAGCCCGGACAGGGGGATGGCGTTTTTTTTCGCGGACGCGGCCAGCTCCCGGGAGATGGTGTCGTAGCGGCGGTGGGTGTTGTTGCGGCTATGCAGGCGCAGGGCGATGAGCTGCTCCGGGATGTGGTACATGTCCCGGCCCCGGCCCAGGGCGATGGAGAAATCCACGTCCGCGGTATGATACAGCTCGGGGTCGTAGCGCGTCTGTCCCACGGCCTCGGAGCGGATCAAAAGCGGGATGCCGAAGAGGTTGCGCGTGGTCAGGATGGAGGCCCGGGCCACGGCGTCGTTGGCCATGCGGCCCGAGCGCCGGAAGCGGCGGGGCATGATGGGCCGGTCCGATCCGTCCACAAAAAGCATGTCGCAGTGCACCTTGACCACGTCCGGGTGGGCCTCCATGACGGCATGGGCCTTTTCCAGGGCCGTGGGGTCGCGCAGGTAGTCGTCATGGGACAGGATGAGATAATATTTGGTGGGGATGTCCGTGAGGCAGCTGTTGTAGTTGCCCACAGAACCCAGATCCTGGGGATGCTGCATCCAGACGATGCGCGGGTCATGGAGATATCTGGCCACGATGGCCGGGGTGTCGTCCGTGGAGCGGTTGTCCTTGATGACCAGCCGCCAGTCCTGAAAGGTCTGGGACAGCACCGAACGGATGGTCTGTTCGATGAAGTCCGAGCCGTTTTTCACCGGAATAAAGACGGCCACGGCCGGGGCGCGTCCCGCCGCCCCGCCTGCCTGCCCGCCCTGCCCCTGATCCGTCATGGTCCGCTTCCCTTGGCCGGTGCGCCGGGCACAGCCGGTTCCGACATGCCAGGGCGCTTTCAGCCCCGGCTCTGTTTTTGAAAAAAAGCCCGTCCCGGCCAGGGCGGACGACACGGCCGCCGCGCCGGGGGCGGTCCATGCGCCCTGCCTGGGGGCGCATCCCTGCCGCGCCGGGCAAAACATTGCAAGCCCCCGCCGCCCCGGGCCCTTCACAAGCCCGGGCAGACCCGGAGCGCAGGGGAGGCGGCCACGGCCGGATCGTGCGGACCGGCGAACCCTTCCGGCAGGCCGGACAACAGCGCGTTCCAGACCTGGCGCACCGCCGTTTCCAGGCCCTCCGGACGCCAGCCCGGGGGCCGGGTTTCCGGGGAAAAGGTGATGTGGGCCGTGTTGTCCGAGGGGTCCGGGCGATAGGTGAGAAACGCCTTGCGGGCCAAAACCCGCTCCACCACGGCCAGCACCCCGGACAGGGACACGGGGCGGCAGGAGGCCAGGATCACCGCCCCAGGCGACCCCCCGGCCTCCCCCATGCGGCGGGCCACGTAGCGGGCCACGTCGCCGGCGGTCACGTAGTCGCGCAGGGTGTCCGGCGCGCCGAAGATGGTGGTCACCCGGTAGCGGGCCCC
>JAVHLG010000035.1 GCA_031082225.1 Desulfovibrionaceae bacterium
CTCGAACGCCGGACGCCGCCGCGCCTGACGGCCAGTCCGGACCGACCGCCGTCACCGGGGAGGGTCCGGCCACAACCCAGCCCTCCCAGGAACCAGCGCCGCAACAGATCGTCTACATCGGGGAAAACACCGTCCGATTGCGGGCAAATCCCGATACCGAAAGCGATATCCTGCTCACCCTTGACCCTGGAACCCGTCTTACCGTATGGGAAAATACGGGAGACTGGATAAAAGTCACCGAACCCGGCGGCCAAACCGGCTACGTGCATTCCCGTCTAACCGCCTCGTCGCCTCCGGACCTGGAAAAAAGCCCGGCCAAGGCGACGAAACCGGCCTCCCGGCGGCCCAAAAAACCCGCTGCGACGGACCAGGGGTGGAAAATCGTCAAATAGGCCCGACAACGGCCATGCCGGAAGGGAGGGAGTGACGGATGGCGCTACGGAACACGCTGCTGATTGTCCTGGCGGTTTTTTTGGTCGCGGCCTGCGCGAAAAAAACCCCGCCGCCCCAGGTCCAGGCCCCGGTCAAACCCGCACCGGGCAGCACGCTCATAAGCCCGGCCGACGAGGTCTTCGCCGCCCTGGACTGCGCCCACAAGCCCCTGCCCATGCTGGTGGTGGAAAAAAACACCCTGTCCCCCAATCCGGCCAAACCCGGCGACGAGCTGCGCCTCTCCCTGGTCTACGCCTTCTGCCCCAAGCCCGGCGACAAGCCCGAAACCGGCACCCTGACTAGGTCCTTTTCCTTCAAGGGCAAGACCACCTTTTCCGACGTGACCAGGGACTTCCCGGTCACCCCCGGCCGCGTGGCCGTGGAGGCCTACCTCACCGTGCCCGCCGGGGCCGAGCCGGGAACCTACGTCTATACCGTGGAATACCTCAGCGACGCCGAGGCCAGAAAACGCAAGGCCGCCCGGGTGCTTTCCTTCGTGGAGAGCCAGGACGTGGTCCTGCAAAAAAAGGACTAGGCCATGCTCTGTCCCCAATGCGGCGCGCTGTTGCCGGACAACGCCTCGGCCTGCGGGCATTGCGGCGTTCCCCAGACCCCCCGGGCCGCCTTCGGGCCGGTTGGGGCCGGGAATTCCCCCCGGGCGGCGGCCCGGGCCGACGACGCCACCGTGTTCGAGCCCCTGGGGCGGCGCGGCGCGACCTCCTCAGTCCCTCCCGCCTTCCCCACGCCCGACGCCTCCGCGTCAGCCGCCTTGGCATCAGCCGCCTCTGGGGCCTTTGCCCATGCCGCGCCCCGGCAAGGCCTTCGGCCCGGTCCCGACGCCGCCCATGCCGCCGGGGTCCACGGCTGGCTGGTGGTCACCCACGGCCCTGACGCCGGACGGGATTTCCGCATCAGCGCCCCCCCCTTCCGGGCCATCCTGGGCGCGGCCGAGGGCAGGGGCATCTTCACCCTGCACGATCCGGGCGTTGCGTCCTTCCACGCCTGCCTGACCCTCGACGCCGACGGGCTTTTCATACGCGACCTGGACACCCCGGGAGGGACCATGGTCTCGGGCGCGCGCGTGGACCGGGCCCCGCTCGGCGACGGCGACACCGTGACGCTTGGCGGCACCACCCTTTTTTTCCGGTCCCTGCGATGATCCGGGTTTGTCTCAACGCGGCCCGCAGCCTGGGAGGGCGTCTGTCTCTTTGGCCCGGCCCCGGCGTCTTCCGCCCGGCCCCAATCGACAGCCGCGGCGCGGTGACCGTGGAATACGCCCTGGTCATGCTCATCGCGGCGGCCATGCTGGTGGGCGTCGAGAAAGAGATATTCCAGCCCATGGCCAAGGATATCCTTAATGATTTCATGGAATTCATCGTCAAACCGGACCCGTAACCGATCAAGGGGGAGCGCGCCATGAATCGCCTTTCCGAACTGGCCTTGGGGCTCTGCGTACGAACCGAAAACGCCGTCCACCGGGTCAAACAGTTCGTCAAACGTCGCCTGCGCGACGAGCGCGGCGCCACCACCGTGGAATACGCCCTGCTCATCGCGGTCATCGTCATCGGCATCATCGCCGCGGCCACCTACATGTTCGACCCGCTCAAGGAATTCTTCAAGGACGTGGTCAAGAAGGTGAAGGAAACCGCTGGATTGAAATAGCTCGTTGGAGAGGAGGGGGAGGGCGCCATGTCCTTTGGGGAAAGGATGGGCCGCCCGGGAGAGGGGCTTCGGATCCGCAGGCGGGCAGGCGTCGGGCGGCAGGGGCTGGGTGCGTCCGGCGGCCCGGGCCCCCGGCCTGGTGCGCGTTCGCGCGGCGAGGCCGGGGCGGTGATGATCGAATTCGCCTTCGCCCTCATGTTCATCTTCCTGATCTTCACGGCCTACGTCAAAATCACGGAAATCTTCCTGGCCCACTCCCGGTTGCGCTACGCCGCCTTTGTGGCCTCCCGGGTCCATGCCGTGCACGGCTCGGCCCGTGACGCGGCGGACCGCATCGACAAGGACTTCACCCTCACGACCTCGGACTCCGAGGTCAGCCTGAAAAAGACCGTGAAGCTGCCCAAGGCCGTGGGCACGCTTTTCGGCACCGGCGAATCCTTCGAGATCGGCCATGCGGTGAAAACCTTTTCCGAGCCGTCCCAGTCCGGGGACAACAAGGCCAACTGATGGACACCAGGGCGAAAGACCGGCGCGAGGACGGACAGCGCGGCTCCGTGACCGTGTTCGTGGCCCTTTTGCTCCCCACCCTGGCCCTGATGATCTTCCTTGTGTTGAACATCGGGCAGTTGGTGTTCGAAAAGATCCGCCTGCAAAACACGGCCGACGCCTGCGCCCTGTCCGCCGCCGCCGTGCAGGCCGCAGGCTTAAACGAGATCGCCGAACTCAATTTCTGGAGTTCGACCTACGTCATCAATCTGGTCCGAGGCGTCATGGGCCTGACCATCATACTCGCGCCCTGGCAGAACCAGATGACGGCCGACAGCGCCGTGAACTTCTACAAGGGCGTGTTTTCGGCCATCCGCGACTATCAGGACAAGGCCAACAAGGACTACGCCAAAAAGGCCCTGTCCATCGCCAAGGCGACCAAAAGGGCCAACCTGGACGACCGGGGCGTCACCGGGGTGCGCATCGAATCCATGAACCCCCGGGCGGACTTCGACAACCCGAAAAATCTCATCGAATACCGGAAACACAAGACCACCGTCCCCTACAGCACGGTGGTCAGCACGGGCCAGTACCCGTATTGCATCTTTCAGAGCAACATGACCTGGAACGACGCCGCCGCCGGGGACAAGAAATACTTCGGCCTCTACTTGGGGTGGATGACCCCGCCCACCTGCGTCCTGGTGGTCATGCCCGGGTTCGCTGAATTCGACTACAAGATCTCCAAGAAAAGCAAGCCCATGACCTATTCGGCCTTCAAGCTGACCCAGGAGGCCAAGGACTTCGTCATCGCCGGATCGGTCTTCGGGCGTATGGACAAAATGACCGCCTATGCGGCGGCCATGCCCACGGGCGGCAACGTGAAAAGCGGGAAACCCAAGTACAAGCCCGTATTGGTCCGGCTTGACAAGCTCGACCCCAAACCGACGGGCAGCCTGGACAAAGTGCTGCACTAAGGGCATATGGAAAAAACTGGGGCAAAATCGACACATCTGTTCTCCGGGCAGGAAGGCCAGGCCATGATCGAGGCCGCCTTCATGCTTTTTTTGCTCTCGTTTTTCCTGATGTTTTTGCTGTGGGGCCGGACCCTCTACGAGGAAATGGCCCGGACCCAGGAGACGCTTCGCTACGACCTGCGCAAGGAGCTTGACAGCAAGGCAGACGGGTTTTTCCGGAAGATTGAAAAAAAGGCCGAGGCCGTGGTGGACGTGCCCGGCAGCATCGGGGAAAAGCTCGGACAGAACCCCGTGCGTGTGCCCATGCGGGCCGTGGGGTACGGCGGCAGCTACCAGGGAAGGTATTACAGCGAATATCTGTTGCGTTACCGAGTACGCGAAATCAAAGAGTAGCCCATGAGCAAAACCAAGCTGATCCTCATATCCCTGGGCGTGGCGCTTTTCGCGCTGTTGCTCGTCTATTCCTACATCTACAAGAAGGAAAAGGAACTGCTCTCCCTGGCCACCCCGGTCAAGGTGGTGGTAGCGGCCAAGGACGTCCCCGAGGGCACGGCCCTGGACGAATCCTTCGTGGAGATCGTGGAGATCCCAAAAAATTTCGTGCAGCCCGGGGCCTTAAGCGAGGTGGCCGAGGTGCTGGACCGGGAGACCGCCGTGCCCCTGCTCAAGGGCGCCCAGATCCTGGACTCGCTGTTCCGTCCCGCCGGGGACCAGGGCGTGGCCCGCAAGATCCCGGCCGACAAGCGGGCCTACAGCATCGCGGTCAACGACGTCAGCGCCGTGGCCGGGCTGGTCAAGCCCGGCGACTTCGTGGACGTGGTGGTCACGGCCCAGACCGGCTCGGTGCAGCAGGGACGTCCCGTGGCCGACAACACCCTGTCCCGGGTGCTTCTGCAAAACGTGCTCGTCCTGGCGGTGAACCAGCAGTCCACGGTCGGCGGCGGTTCCCGGACCACCCCCCGGCAGGCCGCCGAGGGCGGACTGGCCTCGGGGGTCGTTTCCGGGGCCGAGGTCGGCGACGGGGCCGAGCACCTGCGCACCCTGACCCTGGCCCTAAGCGTCCAGGACGTGCAACGGGTGGCCCTGGGACAGGAGATCGGCAGCCTGTCCGTGGCCCTGCGCAGCAGTTGGCAGAAAGCCGAGCAGGCCCTGCCCCTGGCCAACGTCACAGCCCAGGACGTGCTCGGCACGGAAAAGACCGTGGTGCCCCGGTCCCGGCCGGTGTGGACCGAATTTCGCGGCAGCGAGGCCTTCCAGGTGCAATGACGTCGGCTGCGCCGACGCAAAGCGGGATGATTTTTTCAGTACGTCACATCATTTCGGAAGAGGAACCCCGGATCATGAAACACATGCCTTTTCACCTCCGCCTTGTCTGCCGGATCGCCATGATCGCGGCCCTGGCCGCCGTCTGGTCCCCGGCCCTCGCCGAGGAGCCGTCCCGCCTGGAACTGGTCTCCGGCCAAAGCGCCACGCTGGAGCCCGGCTTCATCGTGGACAAGATCGCCGTGGGCGACCCGGACGTGCTGGGCGTGGCCCGAACGTCCGACTCGTCCATGCTGGTCAACGCCAAAAAGCCCGGCCAGTCGAACCTCATCATCCTGGGCGGCGGCGGGGAGCAGAAGGAATACATGATCCGGGTGCGGGCCGGAACGCTGGATGACGACGCCGCCGTGCTGCGCGAGATGTTCACGGACATGGAGGGGGTGGCGATCAAGGTCGTGGGCGGCCGGATCGTGGTCACCGGCGAGGTCTTCAGCGCCGACCACTACGACAAGATCGCCTCCACCCTGTCCAGCATGCCCGAGGTCATCAACCAGGTGAACATGAGCCCGGTCATGAAGCGCATCGTGGGCGAGCAGATGAAAAAAGAGATCGACCGCCCAGGGGTGGTGGTCAAGGCCATCAAGAACTCCTTTGTGCTCGACGGCATGGTGGCCGTGCCCGAGGACATCCCCCGGGCCGAAAAAATCGCGGGACTCTATTCGCGAAGCATCGTCAACGCCCTCAAGGTGGCCCCGGAGGCCCTCACCCCCTACCGCAAGCCGGAACTCATCGAAGTCACCATGCACATCATGGAGCTTTCCAAAAGCGCCCTGCGCGACCTGGGCGTGCACTGGAACCCCCTGGGGGACGTCAGCGCCGACGGCACCAGCCAGTATTCCACGGAATCCTCGGGCGACGCCACCAGCAAGCTGGCCGGCACCCTGACCGGAACCCTGTCCAGCCTTTTGCCCAAGATGCGCCGCATCAAGGACACGGGCCAGGGCCGCTCGCTCATGAACCAGGCGGTCATCACCAAGCAGGGCGGCGAGGCCAAGTTCTTCGCGGGCACGGAGATCCCCATCTCCATCGCCCAAAGCCTGGGCACCATGTCCGTGGAATACAAAAAGGTGGGCATGACCTTAAACGTCTCGCCCAACATCGACCCCTTAAACAACGTCGACACCCTGATCCACGTGGAGTCGAGCGCCGTCATCTCCGAAAACGCCAGCGGCGCGCCCACCATCAGCTCCAACAACCTGTCCACGGCCCTAAACGTGGCCTCGGGCCAGAGCATCGTGCTCGGCGGCCTCATCGGCCAGCGCGAACTCGACGCCCTGTCCCTGTCCCCCCCGGACAACCAGGAGAGCCTCTTGCAGCTCAACCGCCGCACCCGGGCCGGGGTCGACGGCTGGGAAGTGGTGGTGTTCATCACCCCCACCGTGGTGGCGCATCCCTCCCAGGCCGGGCGGGACATCGACGCCAAGGTGCAGGAGTCGTTCAAAAGAAAGGATCTCGAACGCCTGCGCGAGCAGGCGGGCAAGAAGTGACGGGAAGGCATGGCCAGCGCGCTCGTTTCCCTGTACTCCTCCCGGGGAGGCGTGGGCCGGACCTTTCTGTCCGTCAATCTGGCGGTGGATCTGCTCCTTGAGACCCGCGACAAGGCCCTGCTCCTGGACCTGGGGCAACCCGTGTCCATGGACGCGGCCCTGTTTTTGAGCCTGCCCCAGGTCAACGCCATCGAGCAGATCCTGCCCTCGGCCGCACGCCTGGCCCCGGCCATGCTCAAATCCTACGCCGCCACCCACAAAAGCGGGCTGGACGTGCTGGGGCTGCGCGCGCCCCACGCGGCCAAGGCCGCCCCCGTGGATCCGGACGCCCTGTCCGCCCTGCTGGAGCGGCTGTCCGCCATCTACGGATGGATCGTGGCCGACCTGGGACACGGCTTCAATCAGGCCTGGGAACGCCTGCTCGACCTTTCTGACGCCATCCTGGTGCCCGCCGCCCCCGACGCCCTGTCCCTGGCCCATGCCCGGGCCGATCTGGAATTTCTGCGCCAGCGCAACTATTCCCAGGACACGGTCCGGCTGGTGCTCAACCGGGTGGGCGAGGACGAACGCCTGACGCCCCAGGCCATGGAGCAGCACGCCGGGCGGGAGGCCTTCGGGGCCGTGCCCTTTGACCGCAATGCGGCGGCCAACCTGGCCGGGGGCCGGACCTATCCCGGCGACCACCCCCGCCACGAGGTGACCAAGGCCTTCGACGCCCTGTCCCACGCCCTGGCGACCCTCGCGGCCCAGGGCCGCGCCCGGGGGCCCAGGCCCAAGGCCGCCGTCCCGGGGACGGCCGCCGGACAGCCCGACGCCGGGCCGGACATCGACGCCGTGAAGCGGTCCCTGCATCAGCGCCTGCTCGAGACCTTCGACCTCAAGTACGCCGACATGGCGGTGGAGAACGACCCGGCCAAACGCGAGGAGCTGCGCCAGGAGGTCACCCGCCAGATCATCCTGCTGCTCGACGAGTCCTCGGCCATCCGCTCCCGCGAGGCCAGGGACCGGCTGGTGGGGGAACTGCTCCAGGACGTCCTGGGCCTGGGGCTTCTCGAAGACCTGCTGCATGATCCGTCCATCTCGGAGATCATGGTCAACAGCTACGACACCATCTATGTGGAGCGCGGCGGCGTCATCGAGACCTCGGCCCGCAAGTTCCTCTCGGAACGCCACCTCATGCGCATCATCGAGCGCATTGTAGCCCCCCTGGGCCGCAAGATCGACACCTCCACGCCCATGGTGGACGCCCGCCTGGCCGACGGCTCCCGGGTCAACGCCATCATCCCCCCCCTGGCGGTCAAGGGCGCGGCCCTGACCATCCGCAAATTTCCCGAGAAAAAACTCGGATTCAATGATCTCATCGGCTTCGGCAGCCTGTCGCCGCAGATGGAGATGTTTCTCCAGGCGGCGGTCCTGGCCAGGCTCAACATCCTCATCTCCGGCGGCACGGGCTCGGGCAAGACCACCCTGCTCAACACCCTCTCGGGCTGCATCCCGGCCGGGGAACGCATCATCACCGTGGAGGATTCCGCCGAACTCAAGCTGCAGCAGCCCCACGTCATCACCCTGGAGGCCCGGCCGCCCAACATCGAGGGCAAGGGCGAGGTGACCATCCGCGACCTCGTGCGCAACTGCCTGCGCATGCGCCCGGACCGCATCGTGGTCGGCGAATGCCGGGGGGCCGAGGCCCTGGACATGCTCCAGGCCATGAACACCGGCCACGACGGCTCGTTGACCACCATCCACGCCAACAGCGCCCGCGAGGCCTTAAGCCGCCTGGAGACCCTGGTCATGTACGCCGGATTCGAACTGACCCCGCGCACCATCCGGGAACAGGTCACCGGGGCCATCGACCTCATCCTCCAGATCAAACGCTTCAAGGACGGCAAACGGCGCATCGTCCAGATCACCGAGGTCACGGGCATGGAGTCCGACGTGATCACCCTGGGCGATATCTTCGTCTTTCGCCAGGAGGGCACGCCCACGCCCCAGAGCGTACGCGGGGCCTATGTGGCCACCGGCTACATCCCCCGCTGCCTGGCCGACTTCGAGGACCGGGGGGTGGCCGTGCCCCGGGAAATCTTCTGGACCGCCGCCGCTGGCGCAAAAGGACAGGCATGACCGCATTTTTCCTGGCCCTGCTGCTCCTGGGACTGTTCTGGTTCACGGCCTGGCTGTGGCTGGGCGCGCTTTTACGTTCCGGCGCGTCCGGGGCCCCGTCGCGGCTGGAGGTCCAGGCCCAGGACATGGCGGCCAAACTCGACGACATGTTTTTCCCCGTCCCCGTGGCCACGGTCCGGGCCGTCCTGGCGGGATGCGTCCTGACGGGCGGGCTGATCGGTTTCGCCCTGCCCGGGGCGACCACCAGCATCGAGAGCTACGCCATCGACCAGGCCGTGGCCCTCAACAAGGCGGGCAACTACGAGGGCGCGCTCTCGGCCCTGTCCCGCTACGGCTCCTCGCGTTCGGCCCTGGCCCACAACGAGATGGGTGTGGCCTATCTGGCCACCGGGAACCTGGACCTGGCTGAAAAGGCCTTCCTGGAAGCCGCCGATCTGGCCCCGAACTACGCCAAGGCCCACGCCAACCTGGCCACGGTCTACGACCTGCGCGGCGAGACCGAGAAACAGGCCTTCGCCCAGTCCCGGGCCAAGGCCGTGGAACGCTTCCCCATCGCCGAGGACGCCCTGTATCCCCCGGCCGAAAACATCTTTTCCCAACTGCCCCTGCGGTTTTTCTCGGCCTTGCTTGTGGGATGGGCCTTCTGGCATCTGCCCGGGCTGGCCATCCGCGTCCTGCGCCACCGCCGGGCCAGGCGCTTCGAGGCCCAGCTCGCCGACGGGCTGGTCATGGCCTCCAACGCCCTGCGGGCCGGTTTCAGCCTGCTCCAGGCCCTGGACCTGACCGCCCAGAAGGCCCCGGCCCCCCTGTCCCAGGAATTCGGCCTGGTGCTCAAGGAACACCGCCTGGGCGCGGACCTAAGCGACGCCCTGCACCACCTGGCCAAGCGGGTGCCCTCGGCCGACGCCCGCATCTTCACCAATTCGGTGATCATCCTGCGGGAAACCGGCGGCAATCTGACGGAAATCTTCGACACCCTGGCCGAGACCATCCAGGAACGCAAACGGGTGATGAAAAAGATCCGGGCCATGACCGCCGAGGGCGAGACCCAGGCCTATTTCCTGGCCGCCCTGCCGCCGGTTCTGGGCATCATCCTGTATCAGCTCGATCCCGACTCCATCTCGCTGTTCTTCACCACCTTCGGCGGATGGCTGATGCTGGCGCTCATGGCCGTCATGGAGGTCACGGGCCTGGCGCTCATGCTGCGCATCGTGAAGGTGAAGGTCTAGGAGGGATGACCATGCCGCCGCGAACCCGATTTCTCCCCGCCCTGGCCGCTCTGGCGGCCGTCATGGCCTGGCCCGGACCGGCTGCGGCCCAGACCGGCCCGGCCGGGCCGGACGTCTCCCGGACCCTGGACCAGGGGGTGCGCGCGGCCGGAGGCAAGGGGGAACATTCCCGGACCGCGCCGCGCATGGAGGTCCGCAATACGCCCCAGGGGCAGGTGCTCGTGCCCCATCCGGGGCCTGCTGCGTCGCCCAAGGCCCGGGGCGTGGAGCGCGCCGGGTCGCCCGCGTCCGCCGCCGTGTCCGCCCGGGACGCCCCGCAGAGCCAGAAGGCTGCATCCCGCGCCCAGCCAGGCCAGCAGACCGTGACCGGTTCCCGGGCCCCCGAAAGGCAGGCCGCCCCCCAGGCCAGGACCGTCTCCGCCAGCCAGGGCCCGACGCAACAGAAGGTGGATGCCCGTACCGCCCCGGACAGGCAGCAGATCACGACAAAAAACGCCCCGGACAAGCAGACCGTCACGGCCAAAGCCGCCCCGGAGAAGCAAGGCGTCACGGCCAAGGACGCCCCGGACGTCCAGAACATCGAGGCCCTCAAGGCCCCGGAGGCCCTCAAGGCCCCCCAGGCGCAAAAGGTCGAGGCCAAGGACATCGAGGCCCAGAAGGCGCCCGAGGCCCAGAAGGCCCCGGAGACTCAGAAGGCCCCCGAGGCCCAGAAGGCGCCTGAGGCGCAAAAAATCGAGGCCAGGGACATCAAGGCCAAGGAGGCCCCGGAGGCCAAAGAGGCCCCCAAGGCCAAGGACGCGCCCAAGGCAAAAGATATAAAAGCCAAGGACATCAAGGCCAAAGACATTGAGGCCAAGGACATCAAGGCCAAGGACATCGAGGCCAAGGACGCCCCCGAGGCCAAGGACATTGAGGCCAAGGACGCCCCCGAGGTCCAGACCATCGAGATGCAGAAGGCCCCGAAAAAACAAAGTTTCTGATCCTGGAGTTCATGCCGTGGCGGCGTCTCAGGGCGCCGTCCGGGACGGGACCGCCGCCGGTCCGGGCCCCATGACCATGACGACGAAAACCCTCTTTGCAAGGAGTTTCCCATGAATCACCGGAAGCGCGCGCTTCTCGCCACCCTGGTCGCCGTCCTTGCGGTCCTGTCCCTGGCCGCCTGCGCCAAGCAGCCCAAGACCCAGGCCCCGCCCGACATCACCCCCGTCAACGCCGGAAATTTCTCCTCCGAGGTGGTCGGGCAGCCCGGGGTGACCCTGGTGCTTTTCCATAATCTGGAGGCCTGGCAGTCCCAGGACATGTACCAGCGGTTTTCCTGGCTGTCCCAGTCCTACCGGGGCAGGCTCAAGTTCTGCGCCTTCGCCTGGGACATGACCGCCGATCCCGCGCCCTACCACCTGGAGATGCTGCCCACCCTGGTCATGTACCGGGACGGCTACGAGGTGGACCGCATGCGAGGCATCCCCGACGACAGCCAGGCCCTGGCGGCCTTAAACGACGACCTCGAACTGTGGATCCTGCGCACGGGCCTCAAGCTGACCCAGGATCCCACCTTCCAGGCCGCCTTCGACTACCGGTTCAAAAACGGCGTCCGGCTCTTCCCGGAAAACGACTTCTAGCCGGAGACGGCGGCTGCCATGGCCTCGCCCGACGAGATCGCACGCATCAATGAACGCCTGACCAGGGCCCTGGCCCTGCGGGGATTTTCGCCCGAGGATCTGACCGCGCCGCCCGGAACCCTGGTCACGGACCAGCTCGTGGCCAGACGGCTGGCCGATCCCCAGGCCGTCAACGAGGTGCTGCGCGAGGTCTTCGGCGTGGAGGCCATCGACCCGTCCATGGTGGCCCTGGATCCGGAATTCGTCCGCAACGTCCGGCTGCTGTTTCCCCGCTCCGAGGCCTTTGCCCTGCGCGCCGTGCCCCTGCGGTTCGATCACGGCACGGCCCACGTGGTCATGGCCGTTCCCGAGGACGAACGGGCCCTGGCGGACATCGAGCACCTCCTGGGCTCCCGGGTCGTGGCCTACGTCTGCCATTCCGAGGGCCTGGCCCGGGCCATGGCCGCACTGTACGGGGAGCCCGGCGCGCCGGGCGACGCCCCGAGCCCGGATTTGGCCCTGCAGGCCGAGAGGGCGGCCAAGGCCGTGGCCCGCATCGCCGCCGACCACGTCCGGGTCCGCGACCCGGCCGAGGATCCCGAGGTGACGGCCCTTATGCGCGCGGTCATGGACCAGTTGGCCTCGGCCCGGGCCGGGGGCGCGACCTCGGACATCCACGTGGAGCCCGGGGCCCATGCCTGGCGCATCCGGGCCAGACGCGACGGCATGCTCTACGACGCCCTGGCCATGCCGCCGCTTCTGGGAGGGGCCGTGGCC
Organism: Desulfovibrionaceae bacterium; assembly: GCA_031082225.1. GTDB lineage: Bacteria > Desulfobacterota > Desulfovibrionia > Desulfovibrionales > Desulfovibrionaceae > Desulfolutivibrio. The sequence goes on from JAVHLG010000035.1 coordinate 12,090, forward strand.
AGACGGCTCATGCTGTTGTCCGGCATGGATCCCGGGGAGACACGCTTCCCCCAGGACGGGGCCATCGGCTTCACCCTGGCCAAGGACCGCCCCATGGACATCCGGGTCTCGGCCCTGCCCGCCCTGTACGGACCAAAGATCGTCATGCGGCTTCTGGAAAAGGGCAAAAAGGCCCTGCGCCTCGCCGATCTGGACTTCTCCCCGGCCGAGGACCGGATCATCCGGGCCGCCCTGGCCGCGCCAAACGGCCTGCTCCTGGTCACCGGCCCCACGGGCTCAGGCAAGACCACCACGCTCTACGCCTTTCTGGGATCGATCAACACGCCCGAGGTGAACATCCTCACGGCCGAGGATCCCGTGGAATACCGGCTTGACGGCGCGACCCAGGTACCCTGCCCGGGCGAGGGCGGGATGACCTTCGCCCAGGCCATGCGCTCGTTTCTGCGCCAGGATCCGGACATCATCATGGCCGGGGAGATACGCGACGCCGAGACCGCCGATTTCGCGGTCAAGGCCGCCCTGACCGGGCATCTCGTCCTCTCCACCCTGCACACCAACGACGCCCCCGGGGCCGTAAGCCGCCTGGCCAACATGGGCGTGGCCCCGCATCTTCTGGCCGCCACCCGGGTCACGGTCCTGGCCCAGCGGCTGGTGCGCCGCCTGTGCCCGGATTGCCGCCGCCGGGCCGCGCCGCCGCCGGGATTCCCGGGGCTTGACGCCCTGCCCCCGGAGACGGTCTTTTATGAACCGGCGGGCTGCGACAGATGCCAGGGTTCGGGCTACCGGGGCCGGATCGGGGTGTACGAGGCCTTCACCGTCACCGGGGACATGGAACGGCTCATCCTTGGCGGGGCCGCCACGGCCGAATTGCGCCGGGCGGCCACGGCGGCGGGCATGGAAAGCCTGCGGGCCTCGGCCCTGCGTCGGCTGGCCCAGGGCCTGACCAGCGCCGCCGAGGTGCTGCGGGTCACGGCCGAGGTCTGAACACGGAGGTTGACGATGATCGATATTCTCCTGCGCGACCTGGGGATGTGGCTTTTCGCTGCGGCCACGGGCTTTGCGGTCTTCCTGCTTTTGCCGCGCGCCACGGAGGTCCGCTCCGCCCCGGCCTCGCCCGTGGAGGAGCTTTTGGGCGAGAGCGCGGGCCTGGCCGCCCTTTTGCGGCCCGGCTACCGGTTTCTGGAGCCCCTGGCCGCCAGGCTTACGCCCGAGGGCTATCTGTCGCGCGTCCGGCGGTTTCTGACCACGGCCGGCATCGACCGCATCCTCCCGGCCGAGGCCTTCGTGGCCTTTCAGGCGGCCATGCTCGTCATCTTCTGCCTGCTCGGATTCCTTTTGCAGACCACGACAGCCACCATCCTGCTTTTCGGCGTCCTGGGACTGGTCTATCCCTACTGGTGGCTCTACGACAAAAAAACCCTGCGCCAGAAGCGCATCACCCAGTCCATGCCCGACACCGTGGACATGCTGGCCCTGTCCACGGCCGCCGGACTCGATTTCCAGGCCGGCATCAAACGCATCCGGGAGGTCAACCCCGATCCCGATCCCTTTGTGGCCGAACTGGCCCTGGTGCACCACAACGTCACCCTGGGCATGTCCATGGAGGACGCCCTCACCCTGCTGGCCGACCGGGTGGACACCCAGGAGATGCACGCCTTCTCCTCCATCCTGGTCCAGGCCCAGAAGATGGGCTCGTCCATCTCCGACATCCTCAAGGCCCAGGCCGCACGCATGCGCCAGGACCGGTTCCTGTCCGCCGAGCGGGCCGGGGCCGTGGCCGCCCAGAAGCTGCTCTTCCCCATGGTGGTGTTCCTGTTCCCCATCATCTTCGGGGTGGTGTTCGGGCCGTACGTGCTGAAATTTCTCTACAACCGCTAGGTCGGGGTGGGATCATGAAACTCGGCCTTCGCATCGAACACGGCGGCGCAACCATCGCCGACATGGAACTGGACCAGGGCGACCACGTCATCGGCCGCGCCCCGGAGTGCGCCGTGGTTCTGCCCGACCGGGCCGTGTCCTCGCGCCACGCGCTTTTGCGCATCGGCGAGACCTCCGCCGAACTCATCGACCAGGAAAGCCTCAACGGCATGCACCTGGAGGGGCGCAAGGTCGCCAAAATCCCCATCGCCCGGGATCTGACCGTGGAGATCTGCGGGCATCTGCTGCATTTCCACCCCAAGGCCCGGTCCCGACGCCTGCTTCCGGCCCTGCCCGCCCTGAGCCTGCGCCTGGCCGTCCTTTCGGCCACGGCCGTTCTGGCCCTGGGCGTCCTGTGTGCGGCCTGGATCCCGGGAAACACGGCCCTGCGCGAGAACCGCCTACGCGAGGGATTGCAGCGCGGGGCGCTTCTGGTCCGCTCCCTGGCCGAACAAAACATCCTGCCCCTGCGGGCCAAGCTCCTGGATCAGGTGCGGGTCACCCCCGTGTCCGCCGAGGAGGGCGTGCTCCAGGCCTACGTGACCGACCCCTACGGCAAAATCCTGGCCCCGCCCAAGGATCTGGGCAAGGCCCTGGACAACCCCCAGGCCCTGGCCAAGGCGGCGCAGTCCGGGGTCAACCTGTGGACCGAACCGGACGGCGAGACCTGGCTGACCTGCCCCGTAAGGGACGGGGAAACCCTGCTGGGCCTGGCGGTCCTCACCTATGATCCACTGCGGGCCGTTCCCGGGTCGGGCTCCGCCGCCGGACTGGCCCTCGGCCTGGCCTGCGCCGTCCTGCTCTGGGCCGTCACCGGCGCGGCCATCCTGCGCCTGACCCTGGGTCCGGCGCGCCGTCTGGCCGAAGACATGGGGGTGGCCCTCAAATCCGGGGCCGGGGCTCTGGCCTTTCGGCCGCCCTCCCGGGAATACGCCGAACTCAAGCAGGCCGCCGAACGCCTCCTGGTGCTGGCGGCGGCAGCGGAGCCGCAAAAAGACGCCCCTGCCGGGCATGCCCCCCGACAGGCTGTTGGCCCGGCCCCGGGCGACCCGCCGCCCCCGGCTGACGTGGCCGCCACGCCCGGTTATCCGGCCGCCCCGGCCCCGTCCGACTCCCGGCCCCCGGTACGCCGCACGGCCGGAGAAGACGGGGCATGGTGCCTGATTTCCCTCGACGACTACCGCCTGGTCCAGTGGAGCCCTGGTTTTGCGGGCCATCTGGCCGTGCCGGACCTGGCGCCCCCGGTGCATCTGCTCACCGCCCTGGCCGATCCGGCCCTTTTGAGCGCCGTGGCCGAGGCCGTGGACGACCCCGCCCCCCAGGCCGAACGTCCGGTCCAGGGCCAAAGCCTCGTCGCGGTCAAACGTCCGGGAACCGGGCCCGGCGTGGTCCGGGTGGAGATCACGGAGACAGCATGACGCCCACCGACAACGACATGACCATCATCCGGCCGCTGGCCGCCCTGCACCTGACGGTGCGCGATCCCTCCGGACAGATCCGGCGCATGCCCCTGGCCTCGGGCAGGCTGCTCGTCGGCCGGGGCGAGGACAACGCCCTGGTGCTGCAGGCCGACGATCAGGCCGCCTCGCGCCGCCACGCCATCATCACCGTGGACGGACCGGTGGTGGCCGTCGAGGACGCCGGGAGCACCAACGGGGTGTTCGTCAACGAGGTGAAGGTGCAGCGGGCCATGCTGCGTCCCGGGGACGTGGTGCGCCTGGGCAGGACCGTGCTGACCATCGAGGCAGCCGCCCCCCACGCCGCGCCCGGACCTTCCCCCGCCCCGGCCGGGCCGGGAAAACGCCCGTCCCGGCGTCTGATCCTGTATGCGGCGCTCCTGGCGGCCGTCTGCGCCGTGCTGGCCCTGGCCGTCCTGTCCGGGGACGACGACCCGGCCCCGCCGCCTGACGCCCGGACGGAACCGGCCTCCTCGGGGCAAACGCCTGCCGGAGACGCCCCGGCCCCTGATACGGCCCCCGCACCTCCTGGCGAACCCCCGGCCCCCGATCCGGCTGCCGCCACGCACGCCGACCCGGCCCCGGCCGCAACCGGAACGCCCGCAGGGACAAAGGACGCCCCGGCTTCCGAGCCGATCCCGGCCGCGCCCGCCGTGGCCCAACAACCGGCCGCGTCCCCCGAGGCCGTGGAAAAATCCCAGGAACACGGGCGTCAGGCCATGTTCTTCTACAATTCCGGAAAGATCGGCCTGGCCATCACCGAATGGGAAAAGGCCGTGACCCTGGATCCCGGCAACAGCCAGGCCGCCAAATGGCTGGCCCGGGCCGAGGGGGAACGCGACCACCTTCTGGACAAGCATTACCGCGAGGGTCTGGCGTCCGTGAAGTATTCCCGCCGGGACGAGGCCGTGGCCAACTTCCGGTTCGTGGTGGAGCACTGCCGGGAGAAATCCGATGAACGCTGCCTGGACGCAACCAGGCATCTCGAGGAACTGGAAGGGAAAAAACCATGATCATCCTGTCCGCCTTCCGCGACGGCCGCCCGGCGGGCCGCGTCGAGGCCGAGGAGAGCCGGGCCGTGACCATCGGCCGCGCCGCGACCAATGATCTGGTTCTCGAAGGCGAATCCGTCTCCCGCGAGCACTGCCGGGTGGCCTTCGTAAACGGCGCATGGACCCTGACGGACACGGGAAGCCGGGCGGGCGTCCTCGTGGACGGAAACCGCCTGACGCAGCCGAAGATCCTGGCCGACGGCGAGGCCTTCGACCTGGCCGGCTACCATGTCGTGACCCGGATCGCCGGGCCGGGGGGGGAGGGTCCAGGCCCTGACCGCACGGAGTTCAAGGCCCGCCCGGCCATGGCCGGGGAGGGCAAAAACGTCGTGGAGATCCTGTCCGGTCCCGGGCAGGGGGGCCTGCGCCGCTTCGAGTCCCGGATCCTCATCGGCCGCTCCACTAGGTGCGATCTGGTCATCGACGATCCCACGGTCTCCCGCGAACACCTGGTCATCGAACTGCACGGCGACCGGATGACGGCCATCAACCAGAACGCGAACAACACCACCCTCAAAAACGGCGCGCCCATCCGCAAGGAGGCCGTGGCCTCGGGCGACATCCTGGCCGTGGGTCCGGCCAGACTGCGTCTGACCCTGGCCGCGGGCGCGAGCCAGGGCCCTGCGGCCGCCCTGCTGGCCCGTCTGTCGCGCCATCCCAAGGCCCTGGCGGCGGGGGGCGTGGCGGCCTTCCTGGTCGTGGTCGGGATTTTTTTTCTCTCCTCGCCGGACACCACGCCCCGGGATGCGGTCATGGAGGGCGAGCGGGCCAAGGAACAGTCCATGCAGGACGCGGAATACATGCGCAAGGTCATGACCCTGCTCATCCAGGCCCGCAGGCTCGCGGCCGAGGGCCAGGACGAACAGGCCCTGGCCCGTCTGACCGCCCTTTTGGAGATCGACTCCGGCAACGCCGAGGCCAAGCGCCTGAGCGCCGAAATCAAAGACAAAATCGCGTCCAGACAGGCCGAAGAACAGGCCCGCCAGCGCGAGATCCAGCAGGCCAGGGAGGCGGCCCTGCCCCATTTGACCGAGGCCGAACGCCTCCTTGGCGAAAACGACGCCGCCGGGGCCCGCCAGGCCCTGGAACAGGCCCGGGCGACGGCCCCGGATCTGGCCGAGGTCCAAGACCTGCTGGCCCGCATCAATGCCCTGGAAGATCAGGTCCGGCGCGAGGCCGAGGAGAGGGAACAGGCCGAACTCCAGGAACGGGCCCATCTGGTGGCCCTGTATGACGAGGCCGCCGCCGCCCTGAAGGCCGACCAGGGCTATCAGGCCCTGGTCATCTACCGCCGCCTGGCCGACGAGGAGACGGACCCGGCCCGGGCCGATGCCGCCCGCAAAAAGGCCGCCGAGATCCAGGACGCCCTGGTCAAACGGATCATGCCCGATTTCACCCAGGGGCAGAAACTGTACGCCCAGAAAAAGTACGGCGAGGCCTACACGATCTGGGTCAAGGTGCTGGAGACGTATCCCGAGGCCAAGGAAACCGGGGCCCGGGTGGCCGAACTGACCCCCATGCTCGAGGCCGAGGCCAAGCGGCTCTACGAGGAAGGGCTGGTCTACCAGGGGTTGGGGAACCTGGAGACGGCCAAGGCCCGGTGGCGCGAGGTGCTGACGACCATGCCCCTGCCTGACAACGAATACCATCGCCGGGCCGCCGCCAAGCTCGGCCAGCCCAGCGCCGCCGGAGAAACCCCATGAGGCTTGCGGCCGCCGGGATCACGGACCGGGGGTTGATCCGGGACAACAACGAGGACGCCTTCCTGGCCGACACGGCCTCGGGCCTTTTCTTCGTGTCCGACGGCATGGGCGGACTGGCCGCCGGCGAGGTGGCCAGCGCCCTGGCCATGCAGACCATGGCCCGGCTTTTGTCGCGCACCGCCGAGGCCCCCACCCGGGAGCGCCCGACCCTGGACGCCCCCTGGTGGCGCGACGGCGCCGACCGTCTGGAAGAGGCCCTGCAGGAGGCCAACCGGGCGATCCTGGCCGAATCCAGGTCGCGCTTCGGTTCCTCCGACGCCTCGGGGATGGGCGCGACCCTGGTGGGCCTCGTCCACTGCGACCGGGGCTTCGTCCTGGCCAATGTGGGCGACAGCCGGGCCTATCTGTTGCGCGATGAGGCCCTCACCCTGCTCAGCGAGGACCACTCCCTGGTCATGGCCCAGGTCCGACAGGGCCTTATGACCCCCGAACAGGCCAAAACAAGCCCGGAACGGCATGTCATCTACCGCGCCCTGGGCATGGCCTCCGAGGTGGAGGCGGACATCTCGCCCGTGGCGGCCAGGGCCGGGGATCTCTACCTCCTGTGCTCCGACGGCCTGACCGACGTGACCGATGACGGCGAGTTGGCCGACATCCTGTCCGCCGCCCGAAGCGCCCCCCTGGAAGAGGGCTGCCGCTTGCTCATCGACGCGGCCCTGGCCCGGCAGTCCCGGGACAACGTCACCGTCGTCCTGGTCCGGGTCGACGCCCTGTGACGCCCCCGCCGTCCGTCTGGGCGTGATCGCCCGGGCTGGCGCGCGCCTTGAATTTCCCGCCACGCGTCTTGCTTCCGTAACCTGCCGGGCCTATGATGACCGACCGGGATGCGCCACGGCCAGGGGCCTCTCCCGGTTACCCACGGCATTCCAGGGATGCGGTCGGCGTTTTCGCGGCAGGGTTGTCGCAAAAACGCCCTGATCAGGGCCGCGCCCCTTGGCCCGCAGGGTCCGGTTCCTCCAGGCCGCGCCGCAAGGCGCCTATCGACCATCACCCGGCGGACGAAACGAGGCCCCCGATGATTTCCATCTACAAGCACATGGGCGGCAAGCTCGGCGAAGTGCAGCATATCGAAGACGACTGCTGGGTGAACGTGGTCAATCCCGGCGAGGCGGAGATCAAGTCCCTGATCGAACTGACCGGCGTTCCCCACGACTTTTTGACCGACGCCCTGGATGTGGACGAACGGGCCCGCATCGAAACCGACGAGGGGTGGTTGTTCGTCGTGGTGCATACGCCCATGCGGGCCGAGAAAGAGGACGACGACATCCCGTTTCGGACCATCCCCCTGGGCATCATCAAAAAGGACCGCCTGATCATCACCATGTGCCGCCAGGAGAACGAGGTCATCCAGCAATTCCTGGACGGCCGGGTGAAGAATTTTCTGGTCAGCGACAGGGCGCGGTTCATCATCCAGGTATTTCTCAACACCGCCATCACGTTTCTGCGCCACCTCAAGGAACTCAACAAAAAATCGAACACCCTGGAAGAGACTCTGCATAAATCCATGCAGAACGAGGCCTTGATAAAACTCGTGAACATCGAAAAAAGCCTCGTTTACTTCATGACCTCCGTCAAGGCCAATGAACTCATCATGTCCAGGATGACCAGGGCCGACGTCATCCGCCTGGACGAACTGGACAAGGATCTTCTGGAAGACGCCATCACCGAAAATCTCCAGGCCATCCACATGGCAAAGATTTACAGCAACATCTTAAGCGGCCTCATGGACGCCTTCGCCTCCATCATCTCCAACAACCTCAACGTCGTCATGAAGCTTTTGACCAGCGTGACCATCATCCTCATGATCCCCAACCTCATCGCCAGCATCTACGGCATGAACGTGGAGCTGCCGTTTCAGCACTCCATGAACGCCTTCCTCATTGTGGTGGTCACGGGCCTGTTTTTGTCGATTCTCGGGGTGCTGGTTTTCGTCAAAAAGAAATGGCTGTAAGGCGGTGCGGACGCCCGACGCCCCTTGACAAGCGACGGGAAAAAACGGAAGCCTTTGCAGTTTGCGGCGAATGACTCGTCGCAGGTTTTTGTGTTGCGAAAAACACCGCACGGCGGGCGTCATCGTGCCGCTCAGGCCCGGATGACGGGCCTTTTTCCGCGAACGCATGGGGGACAGCATGGGACTTGAGTTGATCAAACCCGGAACGCACATCGATTTTCTCAAATATCGCAAAATAGCCTATGTCTTCTCCGCCGCGATCATCCTGGCGGGGTTTCTTTCCCTGGCGGTCAAGGGCGGCCCCCTGTACGGCGTGGACTTTGCGGGCGGCCTGACCATCCAGATCAAGTTCGACAAGCCCGTGGACGTGGCCGACATCCGCAAGGGCCTGGAACCCGTGGGGCTTTCGGGCATGGCGGTGCAGCGCTTCGGCCAGGACGACGAAGGCGAATACCTGGTGCGGGCCACGGAGCAGGACATGTCCCAGGAGGGCGTACGCGAGGCCGTGACCACGGCCCTGGCCAAGGCCCTGCCCGATTCCGGGTTCACGGTGCAACGCCTGGAGATGGTCGGCCCCAAGGTCGGCGCGGACCTGCGCTCCAAGGCCATTGAGGCCGTTTTCTACGCGGTGTTGCTCATCGCCATCTACATCTCCGGCCGCTTCGAGCAGCGCTGGATGGCGGCGGGCATCATGGCCGCCGGACTGACCGGCGGCGTCTACCTGCTCAACCTTCTGCATGTGCCCACGGGCTATCTCATCCTGGCGGCCATGTGCATCACCATGCTCCTGTGCTGGTACATGCGGCTGAAATTCGCCCTGGGCGCGGTGGTGGCCGACCTGCACGACGTGTTCGTGACCATCGGCATCTTCTCGCTTTTGGACAAGGAATTCGACCTGACCACCGTGGCCGCGCTGCTGACCATCCTGGGCTATTCCTTAAACGACACCATCATCGTCTTTGACCGCATCCGGGAGACCATGCGCGGCGCGGACAAAAAGGAATCCCTGGCGGACATCATCAACCGCAGCATCAACCAGACCCTGACCCGCACCATCCTGACGGCAGGCACCACCCTGGCGGTCACCCTGTGCCTGTACCTCTTCGGCGGCGCGGTCATCCACGACTTCGCCCTGGCCCTCATCATCGGCATCGTGGCGGGCACCTATTCCTCCATCTTCATCGCCAGTCCCATCCTGCTCGACCTGGGCTCGGGACTTATCCGCAAGGAGCAGGCCCGGGCGGCGGCCACGGAGCCAGCCGCGTGAACCGGGATTCCGGCGATTCCCCGGACCGCGTCCGGGAGGCCGGGACGGCGGCTGACGACGAGTCTGCCGTGGCGGGGCGTACGGGGGCTGGCGATTCGCATGATGTCGCGGGGTCCGGCCTTGAGCCGGACGGCACGCCGACTGGTCCAGAGCCGGACGGCACCCCGTCTGGTCCAGAGCCAGCCGCCCCCCCAGCCGCCGATCCGCCGCCCGCCGGGGACGCCGCCTCCGACGACGAACACGCCGACCAGGAGATGTCCCTGCTCGACCATCTGGGCGAGCTGCGCACCCGGGTTCTGCATTGCGTCATCGCCGCCGCAGTCGGGTTTCTGGCCTGCTATGCCGTGGCCGAAGACATGCTGCGGATTTTTTTGAAGCCTCTGCTCGAAGTCCTGCCGCCCCAAAGCACGCTCATCGCCACCACTCTGCCGGAAAAATTCTTCACCGTCCTCAAGATGGCCTTCCTTGGCGGCTTCCTGGCGGCCAGCCCCTACATCTTCTATCAAATCTGGCGATTCATCGCCCCGGGGCTGTACAAGGAGGAACGGCGGGCGCTTGTTCCCGTGGCCATCGCCACGGCCTTTTTCTTCACCGGTGGGGGGCTTTTCGGCTATTTCGCGGTCTTCCCCTTCGCGTTTTCGTTCTTCGTCAACTACGCCGGGGAACTCATCACCATCATGCCCACAATAAGCAGCTATTTCTCCTTTGCGGTCATGCTGCTGGTGGCCTTCGGGGTGGTCTTCGAACTGCCCGTGGTGCTGTATTTTCTGGCCCACATCGGGTTGGTCACGGCCGCAGGCCTGCGCCGCAGCCGCCGCTGGGCCATCCTGGGGGCCTTCATCCTGGGGGCCATCCTGACCCCCGCCGACCCCATCAGCCAATGCCTCATGGCCGGGCCGCTCATCGTGCTCTACGAGGTGGGGATTCTGGCGGCGGCGCTGTTCGGCAAAAAGAAAACGACCCCACAAGAATCCCCCCCCCCAGCCTGACCGGCACGGCGGCATACGCGCCGATTCGACCGTCGCTGGCGTCGCAACAGCCAGGAACCGCTCACGGCGGCAGGGCCCGGACAACCCGGGGCAGGCGTATGGCGTGGGAAACAACGGGACGCGGGCTGCGGACAGGCCAGCCTTGTCACGAAAAAGGCAATACTTTCAGCGGGGCGTTTTTCGGTGCAGGTACGCCCAGTCCGGGGACACGGCCCTCGTGTACTGTTCCACAACGAAGCATATACTTCGTTTGGCCGAAAGCAGTGTCTTTACCCAATGTAGGTAGCCACGACCGCAATTAAATACCTATCTCTTTGCGGAACGCGACCCTAGGGAGAGACGCTCCTGGCCGGGCCTTGCTCGCGCCGCCGCTGCTCCTCAAGCGCCCGGGCCGCTGCGGCGTCCGCCTCGACGTATTCCTGATAGGCCTTGTCCTTGGCGGCCCGGTAGCCAGCGGCGTCATCGGGACGCCCGGCGGCCATGGCCGCCTCCTCCTCCTGTCCGAGGCGGACATAGGTCGTGTAGCGATCCCTGGCCTTCTGCTCGAGATAGCCTGGATCGACGTTCCGGGACGCAAGCAGGGGCGCGGAGGAACAGGAGACGCCCCACAGGGGTGCGCCCACAAGCAGTGCGGCAAGGAGAAAAGAGAATGGTTTCATGAATCAAAATAGGGGTTGTCGGCGAAGATGCGTGTCGTATCGTTCACACGCCTCGCCGCGCCCGGCCATGTCTTGCGCGGCGGGCTGATTCAAAAAAGCGGAGGCCGCATCCTGCTACAGATGCGTGTTGATAAGTCCGCCCAGGTCCACTTCCAGGTTTCCTCCGAGGCCCACATCCACCTGGCCGCCCAGTTCGATATCCACCTGGCCGCCCAGGCCCACATCCACCTGCCCCCCCAGCTCGATATCCACATGGCCGCCCAGGTCCACGTCCACATGGCCGCCCAGGTCCACGTCCACATGGCCGCCCAGGTCCACGTCCACATGGCCGCCCAGGTCCACGTCCACGTGGCCCCCAAGGTCCACCTCGACATGTCCGGCCGGTCCCGGCTCGACATGCCCCGGCAGATGGGCCTCAACATGTCCCGGGGGCTGGGCCTCGGTATGCCCGGCAGGGGTGATGGCGTCCGGCATGGTCATGGCCTCCCTGTAGGGGGCTCGTCAGCGTCTATGTCGCTTTCTCGTACCTATAATCTATTATCCGCAATCGGCAGGTTGTCAAGACGCGGCGACGGCAGGCGCGGGGTCGCCGCATGGCCGCCGCCTCATGGCCGGGTGAAATACCGGCCCGGGGTGACCCCCAGGGCGCGTCGGAACATGGCGATGAACGCGCTTTGGCTCTCATAGCCCAGATCCAGGGCCACGGCCGTGACCGGCTCTCCGGCCGCCAGCCTGCGCAGCGCCGCCAATAGCCTGGCCTGCCTGCGCCAGAGGCGGAAGGTCAGCCCGGTCTCCTTGAGAAAAAGCCGCAAAAGCGTGCGGTCCACGGCGCCGGCCCGGGCGGCCAGTTCCGGCAGGGTGCGCCGGTCCCCGGGGTCGTCCAGAAGATGACGGCACACCCCGGCCAACCTGGGGTCGCGGGGCATGGGCAGATACAGCGGGGCCGTGGTCGAAACCCGCATCTGGTCCAGGATCACGGCCATGATCCGGCCGTGGGGGCCGCTTGGATCGTAGTCCTTTGGAAAGGCGCAGGCGTGGATGATCAGCTCCCGCAGAAGCGGCGACACCGGAACCATCCGGCAGGCGATTGGCATGTGCGGCGCGGCGTCGGGCAGGATGTACAGGGTCTTGAGGGACACACGGCCATACACCCGCACATGGTGCCGGGTCATGGACGGCGCCCACAGGGCCATGTGGGGCGGGGTGACCCAGATGCCGTCCGGGGTGGTGATGGTCATGACCCCGGCCGAGGCATGGATGAGCTGGGCCCGGAAATGGCAATGGGGGGGGCTTGGCTGAAACGGCGGGAGATCCCGGGACACGGCCAGGACCGGCCGCATCGGATCGGGGTCGTCACCCTGCCCGCTGGGCCGGGAAAGGTCTCCGGACAGCCCCTCTGTCGGATTTACGCTATTCTTCGTCATATTGTCGAGACACAGTAGCCGCAAGTTGGGGTAGGAGCAAGGCTGTCCGGGGCGCGCCCCGCACCATCGCCCCGGCAAAGGAAGGATCGCATGAATCGTCGTCAAGTGGCCTGGATCACCCTGGCCCACATGTTCACGGACATCAACCAGGGCGCCCTGCCAGCCCTGTTGCCGCTTTTGATTCCCCGCCACGGCCTGTCCTACGCCGCAGCCGCCGCCGTGGTCTTCTCCTCCAACATCGCCTCCACCGTGGTGCAACCGGCCTTTGGGCACTTTGCGGACAAGACCTCGAAGACCTGGCTTGTGCCCGCCGCCCTGGCCATGGCCTGCCTGGGCCTGGGGGCGACGGGACTGGCCCCGGCTTATCCGCTGCTGCTCGCGGCGGCCGTGGTCTGCGGCGTGGGCGTGGCCGCCTTCCATCCCGTGGGCGCCCGGCTGATCAACCAGAACGCCGGGCCCCAGAAGGCTGCGGCCATGAGCATCTTCGGGGTGGGCGGCACCATGGGATTTACCCTGGGGCCGATCCTTGCCGCCCTGGTCACGGGATGGTGGGGACTTGAGGGCACGGCCGTGCTGGCCCTCCCCGGATGTCTCATGGCCGTGCTGGCCGCCTGGCTGCTGTCCCGGCCGCAACGCGCCACGGCCGCGAAGACCGGGGCCGACGCCGCGGCCACGGCCGGAAAACCGGCCTGGGGCGCGTTTGCACGCCTGACGGGCACGGTGGTGGGCCGGTCCATGCTCTTTTTCGGGTTCAATACCTTTATCCCGCTGTACTGGATCAACGTCCTGGGGCAGTCGGAACGGGCCGGGGCCATGGCGCTGACAGTCTTTGCGGGCTCCACGGTGGTGGGATCCCTGGCCGGAGGCCGACTGGCCGACCGCCGCAGCCAGCCGCGCATCATTTTTTTCAGCTACCTCACGGTCATCCCCATGATCCCGGTCTTTCTGGCCATGACCACGCCCTGGGCGGCCCTGGCCATGCTGGTGCCCATGGGCATCGGGCTGTCCATTCCCTACAGCGCCATGATCGTCCTGGGCCAGAGCTACCTGCCCGGGCGCATCGGCCTGTCCTCGGGGGTGACGCTTGGGCTGGCCATCTCCATCGGCGGCATCGCCGCGCCCATCCTGGGCATGGTGGCCGACGCCCACGGTCTGCACACGGCCCTGGCCACGACCATGATCCTGCCGGTCTTAAGCGCCGCCGTGGCCTGGACCCTGCCCGAACCCGGGGCGGCCACGGGCGTGGCGAAGGCCGCCTAGGGCGCGCCGTCCGCACCCCGTCGCCGCGCCCGGGCCGCGCCACACGCCCTGCCCACGCCCGGCGCGCCGGACATGCCAGACATGCCGGACATGCCAGACATGCCGGACATGCCGGACACGCCGAGCCCGCCGGATGAGACGGTTCACGCCAGCGCCGGGTAGACGGTGACGCCGGGACGACCGGGCGGGGACTAGTAGGCCTTGCCGGGATTCATGATGCCGTGGGGGTCGAACACGGCCTTGATGCGGCGCATGAGTCCGCGCTCGCCGGGGCCGATCTGGCGGTCCAGGAAGGGCAGCTTGGACAGGCCCACGCCGTGCTCCCCCGAAAGCGTGCCGCCAAGGGACAGGGTCAGGTCGAGAATTGCCTCCCGGGCGGCCAGGGCCCGGCTGCGTTCGTCAGGGTCGGCGGCGTGATGCATGATGTTGACGTGCAGGTTGCCGTCGCCCACATGCCCAAAGACCAGGATGGGCAGCCGTTCCCGGGCGGCCACGGCCTGGATGCGGGCCACGGCGGCGCGGATGGCCCCGCGCGGCACGGTGACGTCGTCGCTGAGTTTGTCCGGGGCCACCCGGAAGGAGGCCTGATTCAGCGTGGTGCGCACCTCCCACAGGGCCTCCTGGTCGGCCTTTTCCCGGGCCGTCCGGACGATAAGCGGCGTGCGTCCGGCCAGCACCCGTTCCAGCCGGACCAGATCGGCGGCCAGGGCGTCCTTAGAGCCGTCCAGGCGCACCAAAAGCGCCGCCCCGGCCTTTTGCTCCCAGGGCAGGGGGTGGAGGGCGGCCACGGCCGTAAGGCAGGTCCGGTCCACGAACTCCATGGCCGCAGGCAGCATCCCGGCCCGGAAGACGTCCCCGGCGGCGGCCAGGGCCGTGTCCGCATCGGCATACGCGCACAGCGCCGTGGCCGTGGCCTCGGGCAGGGGCAAAAGCTTCACCGTGATTTCCGAAAAAAAGGCCAGGGTGCCCTCGCTGCCCACCAAAAGCCGGGTCAGGTCCAGCCCGGCCACGTTTTTGTGGGTGCGCCCGCCGGTGACGATGGCCTCGCCGCCGGGCAGGATGGCCCGGATGCCCAGGATGAAGTCCCGTGTCACGCCGTATTTGAGGGCCCGCATGCCCCCGGCGCAGGTGGCCACGTTGCCGCCCAGGGTGGAAAACCGCACGCTGGCCGGGTCCGGCGGATAGAACAGGCGCTTTGCGGCCAGGGCGGCCTGGAGGTCGGCCGTGACCAGGCCCGGGCGGCACACGGCCACGAAGTCGTCGTCGGAGATCTCCAGGATGTCCGCAAAGCGGGCCGTGGAGACGACAATGCCCGAGGGCGCGGGCACGCAGTCGCCCACGGTGTTGGTGCCCCGGCCCCGGCAGTGGATGGGCAGACGCTCGGCATGGGCGAAGCGCAAAAGCTCGCGGACCTGCTCCTCGGTTTCGGGCCGGACCACGGCGGCGGGCAGGGCTTGGCGGCGGGAGGCGTCGGTCCCGAAGACGCAGGTCTCCTCGGGCGAAAACACGGCGGCGTCGCCGGGAAAGAGGTCGGAGAGGAAGCGGCGGTGTTGCTGCGATAACATTTCGATATGACATCTCACGTCGATCAGTTATGCTCAATTGGCTTTGCAACGCTTTCGTTTACAGAAAATTCGGAAAGTGCTTTGCAGATTAACTCTTGCAGCTCAGCCTTAATACCTTTATCTGATCTTTTAGCAAAGACCCGAAGTTTTAAATTTTTAACATAAGATTTATCTGAATCACCATCCTTTACCCCAAAACCCAAGTATTCAGCTAGCGAAAGATACTTCGACCCATCTCTGACCCTTATTTCCTTTTGGACTTCATCTTCAAATACAGGAGGCAAGATCTCTTTATCGACAATATAGTTAAAATCCAAACTTTTTTCAGAAAATTCTGTCTTGATCTTCCTGAGATTTGTGTGCAGCCTATCGATATTATTCTTTGATTCTGGAAAGTCTTTTGTCAGGTTGATTTCGAACAACCGCTTATACAAATTCCTTGACATAAAGCTTTCTATTTTTGTTGCTATCCTCCCATCGTCAAGATCGCTCAATCCTTTTATCAATGTGTTATCATTCCACAAGCAAAAATGTGCTATGTTTTCATCTATCCCGATTTTCTCTTCGCAACAAAAGGGCAATATCCTCTTTCGCTCTCGTGTGTCATCACTCGTGATCTCCAGACCTCGAGAAATAACTTCTATAAGCAATGCATCCGTTATATTTCTGACATGATGCTTATACGCATTTTTGGTCATTTTATATCTTGCTATGCGAAGTGACCATGCCTCCAGCGCTCCTTTTGCATCCACTCCTATGGTATTCGTATCTGTGATGACAATATTACTCCAAAGTCGCTCAATATCATAAATTCCATAAACGACACCACAATGATACGAATCCCTCCTAATGTAATCTCCCTTATCCACATCGAATGGACCATCTATCATATAGCGAAGAAGCACTTCAACTGGACTCAATTGTTCATTTCTAATTTTTTTATTTAAAACTTTTGAACAAATAGCAACAGTTATTTCATCTAGTTCCTTGGCACCATCTAAAACACATTTTGCCAACACACATCCGACATACTCATGGTTATACTTAAATTTTAATCCGCTTGCATAATCACACGCATCTTCCATTGTATGGCTGAAAGGAGCATGCCCGACATCATGCAGCAACCCAACTAATCCAGCGCATCCGATAAATATATCTCTCCGCTTTGACGCTTTTACCTCTTTGAAAAGCGCGTCTCCCTTTGTGATCTTTAGAAATCTTTCATTGGAATTGCAAACAAGACATTCTGCAGCCTTACGTGTCAGGTGCATCGTGCCCAGGCTGTGCTCAAAGCGTGAATGCTGTGCTGCAGGATAGACTAACTGCTCAAGAGGTAGTTGATTGACCCATCGCAAACGTTGAAGGATTTTATGATCCACCAACGGAAGATACTCATCGGGTATTTCGATAAATCCATAAAGCGGGTCACGAATTTTTTTTGCCATCAGTTTTCACCAAGCACCACGCGCAATTCACCTGCGTAAGTCAAATACTCGGCAAACCTTTTTTCAGAGGCTTTCACAACCTCGAACCACCCATAGATTGTACTTTTCTCCCTGGCGAATTTATTAAAATCATCCACGTTCCCAGGGTTATTAATTAAAAAATAATATATTTTTGAAAGAAACGCGATATCTTTTGTGTTAACTATCTCATTCTTGTCCAGAAACTGAAGCGTTTTCGTGCAGCGCGTTGCTATTTCTCTGTCTATGTTTATATCGTCTTCTTTTATGATCTTCTTAATACAAAAAACACTATTACTCGCATGATACTCTAAATATTTATTAGTAACCATACTTTCACACACGGACTGGACTGAAAAACAAAATGGCCCATAATGAAATGGGACATACAACATCTCCCTATGCGTGCCCGTTAATGAAAAGAATATGATCTTCTGCAACATCGTCTTTCCAATGGGAAAGTTTTTCTCTGCGGCCTTTAAAATGGAATAGTAAATTATCCCTGCAAGCTTCATCGCGTCCCCCTCTTTGATGAAGTAAAAAACACGAACAAATCAATACCTCACCAGTTCCCGGGCCGTCTCCCGGTCGATGTCCCGGGCCTTTAAGTCGTCGCGGCGGTCATGGACCTTCTTGCCCCGGGCCAGGGCGATTTCGATCTTTATCCGGCCGTTTTTGAAATACAGGCGCACAGGCACAACGGTTAAGCCCTTTTGCTCCACCTTGGTGCGCAGATGGGCGATCTCGGAGGCATGCAGGAGCAGTTTGCGCTGCCGTTCGGGTTCGTGCCCGGAATAGCCCGCGTTTTCGTATTCCGCGATGTGCACGCCCACCAGCCAGGCCTCGCCGCTTGCGAATTTGACGTAGCCGTCCTTGAAGCTGACCTTCCCGGCCCGAAGCGACTTCACCTCGGAGCCTGTCAGGGCCAGCCCCGCCTCGAACCGTTCCAGAAGCTCGTAGAGCCGGTGGGCGTTTTTATTGGGGGCGATGACCTTCTCGCCGCCATGGGATGTCTTGCTCATGATCTCATGTGGGTTTGCCGCGCGCCAGGAAGCGGCGTCGGCCTCAGAGTCGGACCATAGCATGTCCGAATCCGAAAGGACAGGGCGTGCACCGGCCCGCAGGCGTCAGATGGTCACGCCCTCCTCCTGGTCCAGGAGGGAGGAATAGAACATGAGCTCGTCGGGGAACTTCTGGAAGATGGTGTCCCGCACCAGACGGTTGGTGCGCGACACGGTGGTGCTCTCCAGCACCTCCTTGAGCAGGTTCTTGCAGTCGTCCATGGTGGCCTGGCGGATGATGCGCTTGATGCCCGGGATGGCCTGGGGGTTGAGGCTGATGGCGTCGATCTGCATGCCCATGAGGATGGGCACGCAAAAGGGGTCCGAGGCCATTTCGCCGCACAGGCTGACCTCGATGCCCGCCTGATGCGCCGCGTCCACCACGTGCTTGATGCTGCGCACCACGGCCGGATGCAGGGGCTGGTACATGTGCGACACGTAGCGGTTGGTGCGGTCGATGCCCAAGGAATACTGGATCAGGTCGTTGGTGCCGATGCTGAAAAAATCCACCTCCTGGGCCAAGACCTCGGCGATCATCACCGCCGAGGGCAGCTCCATCATGATGCCGATGGGCATCTCCGGATCAAAGGGCAGGCCCTCCTGCCTGAGTTCCGCCTGGGCCGTGCGCATCATGCTCATGGCCTGGCGGATCTCCCGCAGGCCGGAGATCATGGGGAACATCACCGACACGTTGCCCACGGCCGAGGCCCGCAGGATGGCCCGCAACTGGGTCTTGAACAGATCCTTGTGGTGCATGCACAGCCGGATGGCCCGAAGCCCCAGGGCGGGATTGCGCTCCTCGGGATTGCCCAAAAGGGAGATGAACTTGTCCGCCCCGGCGTCCAGGGTGCGCAGCGTCACCCGCTTGGGGGCCATGATGGAGGCCAGATCGAGGTATTCCTCGGTCAGTTCCTCCTCCGTGGGCAGGGCCCGCCGGTTCATGTAGGAATATTCCGTGCGGTACAGGCCGATGCCCTCGCCGCCGTTGTCGATGACCGCCGCCACCTCCTCCAGAAGCTCGATGTTGGCCTTCACCTTCACCCGGTAGCCGTCGATGGTCTCCCCGGGCAGATGGCAGCCGCGCATGATGGAGGCATGGTAGGCCTCGAACTGGTACTTGAGGTCGGTGTACCGGGCCAGTTCGTCCTCGTCGGGGTCCACCAGGACCATGCCCTGCAGCCCGTCCACCACCACCAGATTGCCGTCGCGGACATGCTCCTCCAGGGTGTCCACCCCGATGACCGCCGGAATGCCCAGGGTGCGGGCCAGGATGCCGGTATGGGAGGTCTTGCCGCCCTGGGCCGTGACCAGGGACATGATCTTGTCCACCTCGATGGCCGCCGTGTCCGCCGGGGACAGGTCGTCGGCCATGAGCACCACCCGGTTCTGCACGGCCTTGATGTCCCCGGTCTGGCCGGCCAGCCTGGCCTGGACCCGGTCGGAGACCATGCGCACATCCTGGATGCGGTCCCGGAAATAGGGGTTGTCCAGGGCGTCGAAGGCCCGCTGCAGATCGGCCACGGCCTTGTCCAGGGCCCATTCGGCGTTGATGCCCAGATCGCGGATGTAGCCAGCGGCCGCGCCTTGCAGCTTGGGATCGTCGAGAATCATCAGGTGGGAGTCGATGATGTGGGCGTGCTCGAGAAGCTCCGCCGGGATGCGGTCGCGCACCTGGGTCAGTTCCTCGCGAAACTGCCCGAAGGCCCCGCCCAGCCGGGCAAGCTCGGGGTCCACCAGTTCCGGGGCCAGGGTCTGACGGGGGAGGGGCCCCTGGCCGGAGCGGTTCAGGAAAAAGGCCCTGCCGATGGAGATGCCGGCCGAGACCGGGATGCCTTTGAGGATGACGGCTGCCACGCGCGAGTCCTATCGGAATCGTTTCTGGAACAGTCCGGCCAGGTGGGCGACGGCCTCCTCGGCCAGGGGGCCGGTGGCCACGATGTCCAGATTCGCCCCATGCCCGGCCGCCAGGGTCAGAATGTCCAGGATGCTTTTGGCGTCCACATCGTCGCCGTTTTGCACGATGCGCACCTCACAGGGAAACCGCTGGGCCTCGCGGGCCAGCACCGCCGCCGGACGGGCATGCAGGCCCTGCTCGTTGAGCACGCTCACGGTCATGGCGTGCCTGCCCGGCGGCAGGGGCCTGTCCTCTGACGGCGACGCTTCTCCAACCAAAGTCGTGCGTTCCAAACGGTCCGTTCCTTTTCCTTGGGCGATTTGCCCCGGGGCCCGGCCCCGGGAAAAACCAGCCGTCATGATACGCGAAACGCCGCCAAACACAAACCGGCCGCCACCAAAGCCGCGATGGCCATTTCCCTGGGGAAGCGGGGTTCGGTCACGGCCCAGATCCCAAGCCCCGAGATGATGATCAAATCCCCCAGGCTCAGGGCCCCCACCGCCCGGGGCGCGGAGAGCAGCCATAAAAAGGTGAGCATGACCGCGTTGAGAACCTTGATGTGCCGCCCCCAGTTGATGAGATCCCACCGCTTGAGGCGTTTCAAGACCTGGAATCCCTCGCGATATCCGGCCCAAAACGTGGCTGCCTTGAAGACGTTGAGGCACAGGAGCATGCAAAGGGCCAAAACGGCCACCCCCACGGTGTTCCCCGTGGCCGCCAGGCAGGCCGCGCCAAGCCCCCACAGCCCGAGCAGGCTGCCGCCGAAAAAGGAATCGCCCACGGCCGAGAGGGTGTAGGCCGTGGTGGACTTGACGTCGTCAAGCATGTCCGGAGGCGCCAGCCCCCTGGCGATCTTGACCTCCACGGACAAAAACACGCCCACCAAAAGGGGCGCCCACATGGGATGGCTGTTGTAGACCGTCAGATGGCGGGCCATGGCCGCCCGGAAGGCCTCGGGGTCGGGGTGCACGGCCGCAAGCCCCGGCTCCATGGCATAGGCCAGGCCGATGTTTTGCAGTCCCTGGGTGTTGAAGGCCGCCGCCACGAGGTATGATCGAAAAAAGCACCGGCGCAAGGTGCGCAGGTCCGGTTCCCCCACGCTTGCGAAGGCGCGGGCCGCTTTGTCCCCGGGGGCGTCAGGCGTTTCCCGGGACCGCAGGAGGTTGTCCCCGGCCCGAAGATCCTCGCCGCCGGGGGGGACGGCCGATTGGCGTGCGAAGGGAGGTGGCATCACCCGTGTCCGTCTGTTGTGCCGCGCCGCATGGCCAGGGAGGACGGCGTTTTCGATGCGCCCATTGTCGCAAATGGCCCGCCAAATGACAACCCGTCTGACGGATTCAGACCAACGGCGCATCCGGCCAGGCGACGAGATAGCCGCCCCATTCCCCCGTTGCCCCCGGCCGGGGCTTCTGCTACGTACCGTGGGTTTCCGGCAACCGTTCCCACCCACGGAGATCACGCATGGCCAAAAAGACCGCCTCCCCGGACTCGATGCGAAACGACGCCCTGGCGACCGCCCTGACCACCATCGAACGCAAATACGGCCAGGGCTCGGTCATGCGTCTCGACGACTCGGCCCACGTGAAAATACCGGTCATCCCCACCGGCTCCATCGGCCTGGACATGGCCCTGGGCGTGGGCGGCATTCCCCGGGGGCGCATCACCGAGATCTACGGCCCCGAATCCTCGGGCAAGACCACCCTGGCCCTGCACATCATCGCCGAGGCCCAGAAGGCGGGCGGCACGGCGGCCTTCATCGACGCCGAACACGCCCTGGACGTGAGCTACGCCAAGCGCCTGGGGGTCAAGACCGAAGAATTGCTCATCTCCCAGCCCGACTACGGCGAACAGGCCCTGGACATCGCCGACCTTCTGGTGCGCTCGGGCGCGGTGGACGTGGTGGTGGTGGACTCCGTGGCCGCCCTGATCCCCCAGGCCGAACTGGAGGGCGACATGGGCGACACCCAGGTGGGCGGACAGGCCAGGCTCATGTCCCACGCCATGCGCAAGCTCACCGGCACCATCCACAAGTCGCGCACCTCCGTGGTGTTTATCAACCAGATCCGCATGAAGATCGGCATGACCGGCTACGGCAGCCCGGAAACCACCACCGGCGGCAACGCGCTGAAATTCTACGCCAGCATCCGCCTGGACATCCGGCGCATCCAAACCCTCAAAGACAAGGAAGAAAGCTACGGCAACCGCTGCCGGGTCAAGGTGGTCAAAAACAAGGTGGCCCCGCCCTTCCGCGAGGCCCTGTTCGACATCCTCTACGGCACCGGCATCTCCCGCGAGGGCGAATTGATCGATATGGGCGTGGAGGCGGGCATCGTGGACAAGTCCGGGGCCTGGTTCGCGTTTGGCAGCGAGCGCCTGGGCCAGGGCCGCGAGAATGTCCGGGCCTTTTTGCAGGAGCACACCGACATCCGCCAGACCGTGGAGCAAAAGCTCATGGAGCATCTGGGACTGTCCGAGCCCGCAGCGCCCCTGGAGGTTCCGCCCCTGCCGGATGAGGCCGACGACGGCATGTAGCGCACCGGATATTCCGGCCGCCGGGGTTGTTGCGGCGGCTTGCGACCCAACCCATCACACGCAAGGATTTCGGGGGGACGCCGTCCCCCCGCCCTCTGTTGGAGGCAGACGCCCATGATGACGGCCAGCGAGATTCGCGCCCGGTTCCTCGACTACTTCGCCAAAAACGATCATCAGCCGGTATCGAGCTCCCCCCTGGTGCCGCGCGAGGATCCCTCCCTGCTGTTCACCAACGCAGGCATGGTCCAGTTCAAAAAGGTCTTCCTGGGCCAGGACAAGCGGCCCTACAAGCGGGCCGTGACCGCCCAAAAGTGCCTGCGCGTGGGCGGCAAGCACAACGACCTGGAGAACGTGGGCCGCACCGCCAGGCATCACACCTTTTTCGAGATGCTCGGCAACTTCTCCTTCGGCGACTACTTCAAGGAACAGGCCATCCGCATGGCCTGGGAGTTTCTGACCGTGGAACTGGGCCTGGATGCCTCCCGGCTCTACGCCACGGTGTACCGCGACGACGACGAGGCCTTCGGCCTGTGGCAGAAGGTGGCCGGGCTGCCGGTCGAGCGCATCTACCGCCTGGGGGAAAAGGACAATTTCTGGTCCATGGGCGACACCGGCCCCTGCGGCCCCTGTTCCGAGATCCTGGTGGACCAGGGCGAGCACATGTCCTGCGGCCCGGACTGCGGCATCGGCGCCTGCGACTGCGACCGCTATCTCGAGGTCTGGAACCTGGTGTTCATGCAGTACGACCAGATCGACAAGGACACCCGCGTCAGCCTGCCGCGCCCGAGCATCGACACCGGCATGGGCCTGGAGCGCATCGCGGCCATCTGCCAGGGGGTCAACTCCAACTACGACACGGACCTTTTTCAAAAAATCATCGCCCGGGCCGGAGAGCTGGCCGGGGTGGCCTACCGGGCGGGCGAGGAGACGGACACCGCGCTTCGGGTCATCGCCGACCATTCCCGGGCCGTGGCCTTTTTGGCGGCCGACGGCATCCTGCCCTCCAACGAGGGCCGGGGCTACGTGCTGCGCCGACTGATCCGCCGGGCCCTGCGGTTCGGGAAGCTTCTGGGGCTCTCCAAGCCCTTCCTCTTCGAGGTGGTTTTGGCCGTGGTCACCCACATGGGCGAGGCCTATCCGGAACTGACCGCCAACCGGGAATTCCTGGCCCGGGTGGTGCGCGAGGAGGAGGAACGCTTCGCCGCCACCCTGGACAAGGGCCTGGGCATCCTCTCCGAAGAACTCGACGCCCTGGCCGCCGCAGGGGGCACGGTGCTCTCCGGCGCGGCCGCCTTCCGGCTGTACGACACCTATGGGTTCCCCCTGGACATCATAAACGATGTGGCCGGAAAGCGTGGCGTCACCGTGGACGAGGCCGCCTACACGGTGTGCATGAACGAGCAGAAGGCCCGGGCCAAAAAGGCCTGGAAGGGCTCGGGCGAGACCGACCCGGCCGTGCTTTTCCTGGAACTGCTCGAATCCGGGCTCAAGTCCCGCTTCGTGGGCTATGATGCGCTCACCGCCCAAAGCCGGGTGGTGGCGCTGATCTCCGCCGAGGGACAGGCCGTGGAGCGGCTGATCGAGGGCCAGTCCGGCTTTGCCGTCTTCGGTTCCACGCCCTTTTACGGCGAATCCGGCGGCCAGTCCGGCGACGTCGGCCAGGTGGAGACGTTGACCGGGCAGGCTACGGTCACGGGCGCCCTGAAGGCCGGGACGGACCTCACCGCGCATCATCTGACCGTGGCCAAGGGCGAGCTGCTCCTGGACCAGGAGGCCGAGCTTCGCGTGGATGAGGCGACGCGGCTGGCCACGGCCCGCAACCATACCTGCACCCACCTTTTGCACGCGGCCCTGAAAAAGGTGCTGGGCGGCCACGTCAATCAGGCCGGTTCCCTGGTCACCCCGCAGCGCCTGCGTTTCGACTTCACCCACATGGCGGCCCTGTCGGACGAGGAGTCGCGCCGCATCGAGGACGAGGTCAACGCGGCCATCCTGGCGGCCATTCCCGTGACCCGGGAGACCATGTCCCTGGAGGCCGCCCGCTCGCGCGGGGCCACGGCCCTTTTCGGGGAGAAATACGGCGACGAGGTGCGGGTCATCGAGGTGCCGGGGGTGTCCATGGAGCTGTGCGGCGGCACGCATCTGTCCAGCACCGGCCAGGCCGGGAGCTTCCTGATTTTGTCCGAGGCCGGGGTGGCGGCCGGGGTGCGGCGCATCGAGGCCGTGACCGGCCTGGGCGCCCTGGAGCATGTCCGGACCATGCAGGCCGAATACGAGCAGGGCCTTCGGGCGCTCAAGACCAAGCCCGGGGACATGGCCGGGCGCATCAAGAAGCTTTTTGACGACATCAAGCTCTTGACCAGGGAAAAGGAGCAGATGGCCGGGAAGCTTGCCGCAGGCGGCGGCAAGAGCCTCATGGACGAAATCACCGAGGTGGGCGGGATCAAGGTGCTCACGGCCCGCCTTCCCGGGGTCAACATCAAGGCCCTGCGCGACTCCATGGATGACCTGCGCTCCAAGCTGCCCTCCGGCGTGATCTGTCTGGCCTCCCCCCAGGAGGACGGCAAGGTGGCGCTCATTTTGTCCGTGACCAAGGATCTGCACGGCCGGTTCACCGCGCCTTCGCTCATCAAGGCCGTGTCCGCGCCCATCGAGGGCAGCGGCGGCGGCCGCCCCGACCTGGCCCAGGCCGGAGGGGCCAGACCCGAGGGCATCGAAGAGGCCTTTGCGGTCTTAAAAGGCCTGCTGGCCTCCTGATCCCCCCTCAGTTAAGACGCCCCTTCACGGCGCGCCGTCCAACCGGTCGGCGCGCCGTTTTTTTTCCGGTCTTTGGCCAGGCCACGCTCCGGCCCGGGACATCCCCGGTTTTTTATCCTCGCGGACAGACACAGGCGGGCGCGTGTCCGTTTCCCATGGTCTGGTGGGATTCATGGACGGCGGGACAATCCGCCCCACCACGGAGGACGCCATGATCGTGCGCTGCGAGATGTGCTTTTCGGATATCGGTTCCTGCGACCCCGGCGCGGTGCATGCGCCGCTTGCCGGGGCCATGTTCGGCCCCCTGGGGCCGGGATTTACGCCGCCCTTCGCCCCGGACGCCCCGTTCGAGGCCCCGCTGTGCCCCATCTGCGGGAGGCGGGCCATGGGATACGATATGGACCGGCCCGAGGCCTTCCGCCGGGACCGGCTGCTCACCCCGGAGGGCTATTTCGTGGCCGAGGCGGCGGCCGAAAAACCCCTGACCCGCCGACCGGGCGGTATGGACAAAACGGGCAAAACGGGCCGGATTGGCCACAGCGGCCGCCCGGGCCGCAGCGCCGAAACCCGGGGCGCGGCCCATGTCTGATCGCGCCGCGCACGGCCAGCTCCTGCCCCCCGCAACCGATCCCCGCGCCGTGGGCCGCCGGGTGTTCGACCTCCTGCACCAGGCCGTGCGGGACAAGGCCGAGGCCGGGCTGCACGACATGTGGGCCCGGTTCTACCGCCTGGGCCGCAACCGGGCCTTTCGGGGCGCGGCCCCGGCCGGGACGCCCCTGTCCAGCGCCAATCTCCTGCACATGCACCGGCAGCGCACGGTCAATACGCTCACCGACAACAGCCCCACCTTCAACGTCACCCGGGTGGGCGACGGCGGGGATGCGGACGTCTTTTTGACCATGGAACGCCTGGCCAGGCACTGGTGGATCGAACAGGAGCAGCAGGCCGTGCTGGAAAAATCGGTCATGCACGGCGAGACCTACGGCGTGGCCGTGGAAAAGGTCGTGTTCGACCCGGACCTGGAATACGGCCTGGGCGAGGTGCGCACCGTGGTGGTCGATCCCTTCCGGTTCGCGGTCTATCCGCCGCGCTGTCTGGACGTGCAGGACGCGGCGGCGGTGTTTCATGTCGAACCCTTAAGCCTGCGGGAGATCGCCCGGCGCTGGCCGGACACGGGGCACATGGCCCGAAGCGACGCCGACCTCCTGGGGGAGCTTCTCGACCCCAGGCGGGAGGCGGTCCGGGGAGAGGGCGGACGCCGGGGATTTCTGGGACGGCTGGGCGAGGTGGCGGGCGCGGTGTTCGGGACGGCCGGGAAAGGCCGCCTGCCCGACGACGAGGCCGTGGTGTGCGAATGCTGGGTGCGCGATTTCTCCATGGACGGCGACCGGCCGCGCTATCCCGGCGGCATCCGGTGCGTCACGGTGTGCAGCGGCGGCGACCTGGTGCTTTCCGACCGTGGCAATCCCAGCGTCAATCCGCACCTCACCCCGCAGGACGCGGCCCGCACCTATCTCTACGACAAATATCCCTTCATCGTGGCCAATTCCGTCACCGACCCGGCCAGCCTGTGGGGCGCGTCGGATTTCGAGCAGTTGGAGAATCTCCAGATGGAGATCAACAAGTGCCTGTCCCAGCTCACCTACCACAAGGACCGCTGCGCCCGGCCCAAGATCATCAATCCCCGCGATTCCGGGGTGGCCAACGCGGCCTTCAACAACCGCCTGGGCATCATCAATCCTGCCTCCCAGGCCGCCGCAGGCGGCATCCGCTATCTGGATTTCGTAAACAACACCAAGGACATAGAGACGGTGCTCGGCATCTATAAGGAGCTTTTCCTCCAGGTGGCGGGATCCCACGAACTGGAGCAGGCCGTGGACAGCGCCCGGCCGGTCATCGCCCACAAGGCCATCGCCGCGCTTCTGGAGCAGGCCGCGACCATGATGCGCGGCAAGATCCGCAACTATTCGCGGCTGATCCGCGAACGCGGCCGCATGTTTTTAAGCCACGCCCAGAACTGGTACGCCGAGGACCGCTTCATCACCTTCGCCACGGACGCGGGACCGGCGGCCATGCCCGTGCGCGGGGCCTTTTTGCGGGTTCCGGCCCGGCTGTCGGTGGTGTCCGGGTCCACCATGCCCGTGTCCCGGGTGCAGCAGCGCGAGGAGGCCCTGGCCCTTTACGAGATGGGGGCCATCGACCGTCGCGACCTGTTGGAAAAGCTTGACTGGTCCGACCGGGAGGCCCTTTTGGGCCGCCTGGAAAAAACCCCGGGAACCCCCGGTGCGCTCCCGCGCAAGACGGACCCCGCCGCTTCCGATGTCCCGGGCGCACCGGGCGCACCGGACGCCCCATCTACGCCGGACACGACAGAAACGACGGGCACGGCAGGCCCGGGCGGAATCCGGGGTGGATTCGCCTGTCCGGTCCAGGCCGGGTGAACCAGCCACGTCAGCGCCAGGAGGCACGTCCATGCCGTTATACGACTTTTCCTGCCCGGCCTGCGGGGGCGTCTTCGAAGACCTGTGCCCCCATAAGCGCTAACTTAAACAGCGTACCTGTATCGTTCTTTTCCGCTTACCTTCCGACAACATGCTAAAAATACGAGATAAATACGGAAGCGTGTCCTTAAAATAGATTTGCGGGGTTATTGCTCGGAAGATGATACCGCTGATAAATATAGTTTCCCGCCATACGCTTCTATTTCTGGAGTTTTCTCCCACAGACGGGGTATCCCCAGGGAAAAAAAACTTCTCCAACTGATGAAATCGCTTCCATCAAAAATGCAATGAGCAATTTCCCGTGCAGCCATGCTCGTGCACTTGACTCGTCAAATTTCTTCAAATGGCCGAGGCCAAGTATTGACTTTAATCGTTTGAATGACAACTCAACTTGCCATCTTAAGCGATAATACTCTAATACTTTTATTGCACCATATGATTTAGGAAGTGTCGTGAAAATTATGATGTAATTTGTTGCGTCTATAGTGGAATCGTAGACTGTTCT
>JAVHLG010000036.1:0-9052 GCA_031082225.1 Desulfovibrionaceae bacterium
ATGATTTCCCCCGGGCGGGGTCCGGGGCGGCAGCCCCGGCGCGTAGCGGGGCGGCAGCCCCGGCGCGCAGCAGGGCGGCAGCCCCGGGGCATCGCCGAGGAGGCGACGTGAGCAGGGACAAAAAGCTGGTGGTGGCCATGGTCGGCCTGCCCGCCATGGGCAAGTCCACGGTGGCGCTCAAGCTCAAGGAGAACCTGGAGCGGGAGGACGTGCGGGTGGCCGTGTTCAACAACGGCGACGTGCGCCGCCGCATGCTGCCCGGCAACACCGCCCACGCCGGGTTCTACAACCCCGAAAACGCCGAAACCGCCTCCCTGCGCGAGAAGATCGCGGCCACCAACATGGCCGAGGCCCGGGCTTTTTTAAGCGCCGGGGGCCAGATCGCCATTCTGGACGCCACCAACGCCTCCCCCAAGCGCCGGGAGTCCATCCGGGCCACCTTCCCCGACGTGCCGCTTCTTTTTATCGAATGCCGCAACGACGATCCGGCGCTTTTGGACTTAAGCATCGAGCGCAAGATTCGCGGCCAGGAATTCGCCCACCTGCCCGAGGCCGTGGCCAAGAAAAGTTTTCGGGAACGCATCGGCTATTATCTGCACATCCTGCGCTCGCTTGGTCCCGAGGACGGCAACGGGGTGATCCTGGATTCGCTCAACAACCGCATCCTGGTGGAGCGGGCCGACGCGCTTTTGCCGTACTACGCCCGCATCCGGGATCTTCTGGTCTCGGACTGGATCAAAAACCTGTTTCTGGCCCGGCACGGCCAGTCCGAGGACAATCTGGCCGACCGCATCGGCGGCGATTCGCCGCTGACCCCGGCCGGGCGGGCCCAGGCCTGGTCCCTGTCGCGGCATTTCATCGGCACCCCCATTCCCTACGTCTTCACCAGCACCAGACGGCGTACCCAGGAGATGGCCGAACCCCTGGTCACGGCGAGGCAGTACTGCTCGGTCTTCGCGTTTACGGAATTCGACGAGATCGACGCCGGACAGTGCGAGGGCATGACCCCGGCCGAGATCAAGGCCACGCGCCCCGAGGTTTACGCCGCCCGCAGCCTGGACAAATACCGCTATACGTATCCGGACGGCGAGAGCTACGCGATTTTAGCCGAGCGGGTGGAGCGGGGGCTCAAGAAGGCGTTTTTTTTGAGCGGCAACGCGGAAAACATCCTCATCGTGGGGCACCAGGCCGTGAACCGGGTGATCCTGTCGCATTTTCTCTTCCGCCGGGCCGAGGACGTGCCCTACATCTACATCCCCCAGGATCGCTACTTCCACATCGTGTCCACGCATACCAAGAAGCTGTTTGAACTGAAGAAATTCTAGCCGGGGATGCGGCGAACCCCATGTCCTCGCGCAAGGAGCACCTATGCCGAC
The DNA here is from genome assembly GCA_031082225.1 of Desulfovibrionaceae bacterium. Lineage (GTDB taxonomy): Bacteria > Desulfobacterota > Desulfovibrionia > Desulfovibrionales > Desulfovibrionaceae > Desulfolutivibrio. Next base: position 1,377 of record JAVHLG010000036.1, read on the forward strand.
TGTCCGGGACGTGACGTTCAATGTGCTTCGTCGTCTGGGGGTGAAGACCATCGTGGGCAACCCGGGATCGACGGAAGAGGCCTTTCTTGCCGATTTCCCAAGTGATTTTGAGTACATACTTGCGCTTCACGAATCATGCGTGGTGGGCGTCGCCGATGGACTGGCCCAGGGCCTGCGCGCCCCTGTGGTGGTCAACGTGCACACCAACGCCGGGCTGGGCAACGCCATGGGCAACATCATCACCGCCGCCCTGGGCAAGACGCCGCTGATCGTCACCGCCGGGCAGCAGACCCGGGCCATGCTGCTCGGGGAGCCGTTTCTGGCCAACACGGACGCCGAGACCCTGCCCAAACCCTGGGTCAAGTGGAGTTACGAGCCGCGTCGCGCCGTGGACGTTCCTGCGGCGTTCATGCGGGCCTACGCCATGGCCGTGCAACCGCCCGCCGGGCCGGTGTTTCTGTCCCTGCCCATGGACGACTGGGATGAGCCCATGGACGATGTCGACGTCTTTCGTACCGTGTCCATGCGTCAGGCCCCGGACCCGGAGCGACTGGCGATGTTTGCCGACCTGCTTGGCCGCAGCCAAAGCCCCGTTTTGGTCTACGGCGGCGACGTGGCCCGGTGCGGGGCCTGGGATGCGGGCGTGGCCCTGGCGGAGAGGCTTAAGGCCCCGGTCTGGCTGGCCCCCCTGCCGGAGCGGGTTCCCTTTCCCCAGGACCATCCGCTCTACGCCGGGGTTCTGCCCCCGGCCATCGCGCCCCTTGGCAAGGCCCTGGCCGGGCATGATCTGGTGCTGGTCGCCGGGGCCCCGGTCTTCCGCTATTATCCCTTCGTCCCCGGCGGATATCTGCCCGACGGGGCGCGGCTTCTGCACATCACCGACGACCCGGCCGAGGCCGCCCGGGCCGTGGTGGGCGACAGCCTGCTCGGTGATGCGGGGCTGGCCCTGGCCGCCCTGGCGAAGCTTGTCGCGACCCGCCCGGCCTGCGTCTCCATTCCGGCCTGCCCGTCCCGTCCGGCCCAGGCGGCCCCGGTGGTTCCCGCCCGGGAATCCGCTGCAGATGAAAACGCCCCCAACCCGGCCATGACGGCGCAGCAGGTCTTCGCGGCCTTGTCCGAGGCCGCCCCGGAAGACTACGTCATCGCCCTCGAGGTACCGTCCTCCATGGCGGCCTTCAGCACCTCGCCCATCGGCCGCATGGCCCGCCCGGACAGCTATTACATGACGGCCTCCGGCGGGCTTGGCTGGGCCATGCCCGCCGGGGTGGGCCACGCCCTGGCCGAGCGGCACACGGGCCGCAACCGGCCGGTCGTGGTCATCATCGGCGACGGCTCGTTCCAGTACGCGGTGCAGTCGATCTGGACGGCCGTGCAGCACCGGCTCCATGTCGTTTTTGTCGTGCTCAAAAACGACCACTACGGCATCCTGAAGGCCTTCGCCGCCCAGATGGGGCTTTCAGGCGTCCCCGGCCTGGACATCCCGGGCATCGACATCGCCGCGCTGGGGAGGGGATATGGGGCGGATGCGCACCGCTGCCAAACGGCGGATCAGGTCCGGGAGCGTTTCGCCCAGGCTATGGCCAGGCAGGGGGTGACGGTCATTGAGGCGGTCGTCGGCGGGGACGGGGCGTAGGAACGGTGCGCCCGGCGCGCATGGCGGCGAAACGCCGGTTCGTGGCCGGTCGGCGTCCCGGGAGCGGGTTCACAGACGTCCCGGCGACCCCGCAGGCGACCGGCATGGAAACGCCGACGCCTCTGGCCTCGCCTTAGCCCTCCATCTCCAGATAGTCCGCAAGGATCACCTTGGGACCGAACCCCGGGAAGTTGACGCGGCACTTGCCGCCCTCCAGGCGGGCGATGATCTTGCCGCGCCCGAAGACCTTGTGGCGGCAATAGCCCAGCAGCGAGGGGTCGGTTTTGGGATTGGCGGGTTCGCAGGCCGGGATGGGGCCGGATGGCGGGGCGGCTGCCGATCCGGACAGGGGACGCGGCGGGGCAAAGGCCGGGCTGTCGGATTGCGGGACGGGGCGGCCGGACAGGGATTCGCGCACCATGGTGCACAGCGAGGCGGGCAGCTCGCGCACGAACAGGCTGGCCTGCACGGGCGAGCACACCCCGGCCTGGCGGTTGTACAGGGTCTCGGGCACGCAAAGCCCCAGATAGTCCCTGGCCCGGGTGCAGGCCACGTAGAGCAGGCGGCGCTCCTCCTCCAGATCCTCGTCCCGGGTCAGGGCGTGGCGCGAGGGAAAGCGCTCGTCCACCAGATCAAGGAGAAGAACCGCCGACCATTCCAGCCCCTTGGAGGAATGCACCGTGGACAGGACCAGATGGTCCTCCCTGGCCTTGCGCTTGTCCTCGTCCGGGGATTCGAGCGTCATGTCCGCCAGAAGGGCGTCGAGGGAGGAATAGCCCGAGGCGATCTGCTGCAACTGTTCGAGCCCGGTCAGGCGGCGCGGGTAGTCGTCGGGGTATTTCTCCATGAGGTGCGGGGTGTGGTGGGCGATGACCCGTTCCAGGATGGGGCCGGGCTGGGGCGGCATGGCCCGCAGCGCATCCAGGAAGGCGAAAAGCCCGGCCAGTTGGGGATGCTTGTGTGCGGCCTTGTCGATGGCCGCCTGATCGCCCAGGCGTACGGCCTCCATGAGCTTGTGCGCCGTCTTGGGACCGACTTTGGGCACAGTCGACAGGCAACGGGTCCAGGCCGCCGGGTCCAGGGGGTTGGCCACCACCCTGGGATAGGCCAGCACGTCTTTTATGTGCGCGGCCTCGGAAAACTTGATGCCGCCGTATTTCTGGAAGGGGATGTTGGCCTTCCCCAGTTCCACCTCCAGGGCATAGGACTGGTATCCGGCCCGGAAAAGCACGGCGATCTCGTGCAGGGGCCACTTCCGGGCCATCTCGCGAATCTTCGCGACGGCCATCCTGGCCTGGGTGATGTCCGAAAAGGGGCGTAAAAGCTCGGGCTTGGGGCCGTCCGTGCGGGTGGAGAAAAGCGTCTTGTCGTATTTTTCGCCCGCGTTTTGCAGGATGGCGTTGGTGAGTTCCAGGATGGGCTGGGTGGAGCGGTAGTTCTGCTCCAGCTTGATGATCGCCGTGCCGGGGAACAGGCGCGGGAAGGCCAGGATGTTGTCCACCGTGGCCCCCCGGAAGGCGTAGATGGACTGGGCGTCGTCGCCCACAGCCATGACGTTGCCCGTGTGCGGGGCCAAAAGGGTGATCAGCCGGGCCTGCACCCGGTTGGTGTCCTGGTATTCGTCCACCATGATGTGGGTGAACCGCTGCCGGTAGAACTCCCGCACGTCCTCATGCTCGACCAGGAGGCGTTCCAGAAGAAACAGCAGGTCGTCGTAGTCCATCAGATGATGCGCGGCCTTGGCGGCGGCATAGCCGTCGGCCAGGCGCTCCAGGTCGTCGGCATGGGGCAGGAGGTGGAAGGACTCCCGGGAGATGATGTCCGCCACCCGGCATTCCTTGTTGCGGGACTTGCCGATGAGTTCCGCCACATGGGTTTTTTTCGGAAAGCTTTTGTCGCCCTTGCCCAGCCCCAGGTCGTCCTTGATCCGGCCGATGAGTTCGTCGGCGTCGGCCCGGTCGATGACCGTGAACCCCTGGGGGAAGCCCAGGGCCTGATGGTGGCGGCGCAGGGCGGCGTAGGCGAAGGCGTGGAAGGTGCCGCCGCAGACCCCGGGCAGGATGTCGCCGCCGTGCCCAAGGAGCAGCGACGCCCGGGACAGCATTTCCTGGGCGGCCTTGCGGGTAAACGTCAGAAGCAGGATGGAGGCCGGGTCCACGCCCTGTTGCACGAGGCGGGCCAGCCGGTAGACGATGGTCCGGGTCTTGCCGGACCCGGCCCCGGCGATGACCAGGATGGGGCCTCCGGCGGCGGTGACCGCCTGATGCTGGGCCGGATTTAAGTCGTTTTCAAAGTCCATGCCGGGGTGTCGTCCGTTGGCGTGACGCCGAAAAAGGTCAGGATCTCCCGGCCCGCGTCGCGCAGTCGCGCGGGGGCGGCGCCGGTGGAATCGTAGAAGAAGCCGCCGTGGGCGGCGTGGCAGCCGAAACGCCCGAAACGTCCGAAAAGTGCGGTGCGGTCGAACTTGCCCGTCAGGCAATAGCCCGGCCGGGCCACGCACACCAGGTCCGGGGCCCGGCGCAGCATGGGGCCGTCATAGATGTCCTCGGCCCGGTGCACGGCCTCCATGACCGGCTGGCCCTCGAAGGTCAGTTCCATGAGATCGCGGCGCAGGCGCTCGCGCAGAGCCTGCGCGGCGTGCTCGTGCAGGACGCCCCGGGCGAAGCGTTCCTTGGCGTGCAGGTAGATGCGGCCCGGGTCCAGGGCGAAGGCCGCGCTGCCGTGGGCCACCATACGGCTGTCCCATTCGTGGGCCGGATGGTCCTTGAGGGATAAAAGCCCCTGCTGCGTGAGCCAGACGTTGAGGTCGATCTCGGTGCGAAGCGCCGCAAACCCGTGGTCGGCCAAAACCATGAGCCGCTTGGGGCCGGGCAGGGCGTCGTAGAACTCCAGGTATTTGCCGATGAGCCGGTCCCAACGCACGAGAAGCTCCAAAAACGGCTCGAACAGCGGATGCCCCGGGTCGGCCAGGGCCGGATAAAAGAAGTGCAGGATGCGGTCGGTCTCGGTCAAAACGAAAACGAAGAGGTCGAAGTCGTGTCCGGAGAAAAGCAGATCCAGGGCGGTCTCGCGGCTTTTGAGGGTGGCTGAGAGCTGTGAGATGAGATAGTCCGGGTCGGCCGCGCCCCGGGTGGTGTCGGCCTCGATCAGGTAGCCGGTTTTGGCCAGAAGCTCGGCCAATTCCGGCGGATAGGCGGCCCGGGACAAAAACGGGGCCACGAATCCGGCCACCAGTGCCCCGCGCAAAGGGCGGGCCGGATAGGCGGCCGGGAGGTTGATGACCTTGGAGGTCAGGCCGCGCGCGCCCAGGCGGTCGAAGATGGTGGGGCAGGCCACGGCCGTGGAATCGACCATGGACAGGGCATAGCCTGCGGGGTCGATCTCGGTGAAGGCGAAGATGCCGTGTTCGCCCGGCCCGGCGGCGGTAAAAAACGAGGTCCAGTTGACCGGGGAGAGCTCGGGCAGCTCGGCGTCGATGTCGCGGGCATTGGGGCTTTGGCACAGGGAGGCGAGATGGGGGAGCCTGCCTGTGGCGGCCAAGTCCCTGGCCAGGGTCAGGGGCAGCCCGTCGAGCCCGAGAACCAGGAAACGGGGTCGGGTGCGCATGGGGGCGGTCTATAGCAAAGGCGGCCCGGAAAGGCCATGGGGCGGCCGGGCGGGAGTTCTGGGCCGGTCGGGGGCCGGATTGCCTGAAACCGGCCGGGGGCCCCACCTGGTTCCGCAGCCAGCGTATGCGGCGAGTCCCTGCCGCCGATTGTCTGCCGCGTGTGGCGTCACCCCGGCCAGTAACCGCCTCCGGCGTTGACGAAGGCTTGGGCGAGCGGCTAGAAGTGACTCCGGGCCCGGATGGCGGAACTGGTAGACGCCAGGGACTTAAAATCCCTTGTCCTTCGGGGCGTGCCGGTTCGATTCCGGCTCCGGGCACCAATGATTTTAATCGGTTACTGACTGAGTCGGTAGCCCATTTTTTGTTATCTTGATTTTTTGCTCCAATTTTGCTCCACTCGCTCCAGGAAGGGAGAGAAACATGCTTATCAAGAATTACGGTCTGTTCTGGGAACGGAAACTTGTTTTCTGGGGACGCCCACGTGTGTCTGGGGCAATTATGGGATCAATGAACAAACGCGACGCACTGGACGTAGATTTTCGGAACCAAAAAGCAATATATGTACTCCATAAAAACGATAGGATTGTCTACATTGGACAAACGGGTTCTGGTGACGATGGACTCTTTTCCCGTTTGAGGCAACATACACGAAATCATCTTGCATCACGCTGGGATCAATTCTCATGGTTTGGTTTGTTGCCGGTGACCAAAAGTGGGTTGTCATCTAAGGCTGAAAACCAGCATGCTGACAACTGTGGAGCGCTTGATCATTTTGAAGCGATATTGCTCAGTATTGTTGAACCTCCTCTTAATAAGCAAGGGCCACGTTGGGGCGATGGAGTCGAGCAATATTACCAAGCTCGCCACGAAGAGATTGAACAGTCTGACCGGGAATTGCTAGAAGAAATCTATAATCGACTTCCTGCGAAGTAAGCCTATGGCGACCATACGCAAACGCGGTGCAGCGCAGTGGGAGGCCCGGATTCGCAAGCGGGGTTATCCCACGACGTGCAAGACCTTTGACACTAAGGTGGAAGCCGAAGCCTGGGCCAAGGACATCGAAACGACCATGAACAAGAGCCTCTTCGTATCCGCCAAGGAGGCCGAGCAATATACACTTAGCGAGTGCCTTGAGCGCTACATCGAGGAGTATATCCCGCGCCTGAAGCATGCCAAGCGGGAAACCGACCGGGCCAGGTTCCTCCAGAAGCGGACCCTCGCCCATCGGATCATGGCCACCATCCGCGCCCGGGACATTGCCGACTTCCGCCGGGAACGCGAAGGCGAAGGCGTGAGCGGCAACACCATCCGCTTGGATTTCGCCCTGCTCTCCAAGCTCTTCAACTATGCCCGCTCGGATTGGGGCATGGAAAGCCTGCAAAACCCCGTGGAGCTGGCCGCCAAGCCCAAGCCCGCCAAAGGCCGAGACCGACGCCTTGAGGAAGGCGAGGAGGAGCGGCTCATGGCTGCCGCTTCGCCCAGGTTCAGACCGGTCATCCTCTTTGCTTTGGAAACCGCCATGCGCCGGGAGGAAATCGCCAGCCTACACTGGAAGAACGTCAATATTCGAGGGCGATACGTCCTCTTACCCGAAACCAAGAACAGCGAGGCCCGGACAGTCCCCCTTGCAGAAGGAGCCTTGTCTGTCCTGCGCGAGCTGCCCCGGAGCTTGGATCAGGGGCCTGTGTTTGGCCTCTTGGCGGAGCAGATTACGGCTTCAATGAAGTATGCGTGCAAAAAGGCGAAGCTTGACAATCTGCGATTCCATGATCTTAGGCACGAGGCCACCAGCCGTTTTTTTGAGCTTACGGACTTGGATGTCATGGAGATAAAGGCTATTACCGGGCATAAGACGCTGCAAATGCTGGCGCGGTACACGCATTTGCGGACGGCGCGGCTGGCGGATCGGCTGGCCGGGATGAAGCGGGGATAGCGGATATCTTTGAACGGGTTGAAGGCTATCATCAGTAAACTTAAGGGCAAGGCAGGGACGAGCGAGCAGACTAGTGAGTAGGCGACAACATGCTGGTATGATGGGACTTATTCCTAAGATGGCTTGCTAACTTCTGTAGGAAAGTTAGCGAGTATATCTCGGGTATTCGGATAGCTATGGGGCTAATCTGACTTGACTCCATACCGGGCTGGCTTAAAATTAAAAAAGTTTATTTCCAACTTTGGAATAATAATCACAAAATGACTAATAATTTGGTCGAATAATTAAAGTGGATATTGTTCTTTAGCGGACATGGCATTTTGACCATGCACACCTCTGGCTGTCATTCAAAGCCAAAAGAGCGTATTTTTCAGCGGTATGGCTAATAAGTTATGGTAGATAAGTATTTTTAGAGTGCATTACTCCAGTAGTTGCACCCGTAGATTGATCATTTTTTTAATTAGCACAAACTTTTGATCTGCAATGCTCATGGTTTATTGGTA
>JAVHLG010000036.1:9062-39771 GCA_031082225.1 Desulfovibrionaceae bacterium
ACAACAACTAGGAGATTGGCATGTCTTTGCAAGATGAGATTGAAGATGCTCGAAAAGTTATCAAGACCGACCACTATCCCATGTCAATTGGGGAGTGGGTAAGTATGTACAAAGAGAAAGAGCTTGATATTCATCCAGAATTTCAAAGGTATTATCGCTGGACAGATCAGCAAAAGACAAATCTAATTGAATCACTTATACTGGGAATTCCTATTCCTCCCATATTTGTTAGTCAACGCGGGAATGGTGTTTGGGATGTTATTGACGGCCTACAAAGGTTGTCAACAATTTTTCAGCTGATGGGAATACTAAAAAACAGTGATGGAGATTGCTTGCCTCGACTTACGTTGGAGAACACTAAATATTTACCTTCACTTTCAAGGTGGAAATGGACTGAAGAAGGAGAAGAAGGGGATTCCGATCTTAATAATACATTAAAATTAATTATTAAAAGATCAAAATTAAATGTAAGCATAGTGCTAATGGAAAGCAACAAGGACGTTAAATATGAGTTGTTTCAGCGTCTAAACACGGGTGGATCTTCTTTGTCCGATCAGGAGGTCAGGAACTGCATATTAGTTATGCTTAACCCACAGATGCATCAGTGGCTCAAAGAGCTTTCGATGCACGAATCATTTAAAGACACTATATCTCTTAGCGACATACCTTTGTCTGAAAAGTATGATATGGACCTCGCTTTGAGGTTTATTATTTTTTACAACATTGATTTGGATGAGCTTCGGGGGGTTGGCGACATCAACATGTTCATAACAGAAAAGATGCGAACAATAGCCACAAACCCTGACTATGATTTTGATGCGGCTGGCGATTGTTTTAGAAGAACATTCGATGCACTACAGCAAGCTTTGGACGGAGAATCTTTGCGTAGATTTTCAATAGCTAAGGGTAAATTCATTGGTGGATTTTTGCTCTCAACGTATGAGGTGGTCGCTCTTGGTGCTGGATTTAATATAAACAATAATAACGACAATATAACCCTTGGAAAGATGAAATCCTTATTTCAAAACGCCGAATATTCACGTTGGTCTGGATCGGGAATAACGGCAACTCGTCGCCTGCCCCATTTAATTCCTCTCGGGCGGAGTCTCTTTTCAAGATGAAGCCCAAGACAATTCAGCAATTTGCAGATGCAATTGCAAGGGAAATTACTTGGCGAAAACGTGAGCTTTCTAATTTTAATGTTTTTGTCAAAAAGACAGTTGAGCCACGGTATTTGAAGGACGCCTTGTATAGAAGCGGGATACCATTGCTTTATGCACATTGGGAGGGGTTTGTTAAGCAGTCTTGTACATTGTATTTGTATTATGTCTGCATGCAGAGAATCAAGAATAAAAATCTTTCTATCAATCTTCAGGCTCTTTTGTTTTATGAAAATTTAAAAAGACAAGAGAATGCGAAGCGGCCTTCTCTTTATCAGGACGCTATTGAGTTTTTGCGCGTGAAGGGAGATTATGATTCTAAGATACCTTATAAAAATATTGTAGATACAAAATCTAATTTGAATTCTGAAGTGTTTAGGGAGATTGCATGGTTGACGCAGATGGATTATTCGGTTTTTGAAACTAGCGAGCAGTTTATAGACAAAATTCTTCTTGCCAAGCGGAATAATATTGCGCATGGAGAAGAATGCCCGGTCGACAAAGCCACTTACATGCAAGCGCACAGCAAGGTCATTGAGCTTATGGAGAATGTTAGGACTCAACTTGAGAATAATGTGCAAAACAAAGTTTATGCTGTACTTTTTTAAACGCCTTAGAATGAATTTGTCCGTTTTCAATTAAGCGTCACTTGGGCCGGTGGATGAGAGGCACACCAAGAAGAATGCCAAGGGGTTGCCGAGAAATCAGTGACCCTTTTTCCTTTTGAAATAAGCACCAGCACCAGCACTTCCGGAACTGGCAGCATCATGGCCCTGGTTAATGATCCTCTCCTCCTCTTCAACTACGCCGGGGCCGAAGCCCAGGCGGCGTCACAGTATTATTGCCCTAATTTCAATTTTTGCATTTTAAGCCAAATAAGTTTGCTGCACTTATCTAGTTCTATGCAAACTTTGCCCACTGTATCCCTTTTGATAAAACCTGGTCCTACTAGAGACGGCAAAAAACAGCTCAACTGCTGGACGAAATTGGTACTTTCCGGATAATTTTTAGCAGTGCTGAGTGCGAGGGGAAAGAGAAGGTCCAGTTTCTTCCAGTCTCCGCCTTTGTAATTTTCCATATTATCTCCTGCTGTTGTAGGTTATAGGCTAAGATCGCTACGATATGCGGTTAGAGTTTTGGTGCGTTGCTTCAAACGCGTTGCAAGATGCTGTTCAATCGTTGTAACAGCGGATTCAATTCTTTGAATGACTCTATTAATTGATTTAAGTTTTGCTCCTGTAGCTCCTGGCGTGCTTTCAAGTCGGCTAAATCCTTGTCCTGGTTTTTCTGGGACAATCTGAACTCCTGTTGAAGCCCCTCCAGGCAGTTGAGGAGATGGCGTTCCAGTTCGGTCATAGGCATAGTTTACTCCAATTTCACTGCTTGCTGTTTGCCCACCGTCCAGCCAGTGTGGGCGGAAGTCTTCGGCGGCAGGATGATGAATCGTCCCTCCTGATTTTCCAGGAGCTTCAATCCCCAGGTCCGCTTTTCCAGTTGACCGACGGTGTTCTCCAGGTCGGCTTTGCTCGCTTCTAGGCTTTGAATCTCGTCCTGTAAGGCCATGGCCCTGTGCGTGAGCAGGGTCACCACGCCCCAGCCGCCCAAGGCGGTTCCCATCAACAGGGCCATGCCCAGGAGCAGGACTTGCAGCCATTTTCGGCCGAAAGCCCAGTTCAGGGTTTGGCAGCGTGAGGCGATGCTCTCTTCCAATGTCCCAAGCTTTTCCTGGATAGCGACTTCGGTTGTACGCAGCGCGACGGCCGACGACTGCCGCAAGCTCTCGCTCAAGGCGTTGAATTGTTGCCGGGTCAGGGCTTCGAGCTCCTGCCGATCCTGTTCGGTCTTGGCCCGCATGCGTTCGGCCAGGGAGGCCAGCGAGTTGCCAGTGTTCGGCATAGATTCCCCCTTTGAGGCGAAGCTTTTCGCCGCTGGCTGGGTCTTTGACGGTGACGTAGTCCTTGCCCGCCCTGTTGATCTCCAGGTCGGCCTCCCGAAGCGCCGCGAGAAGCTCGGAGCGGTTTGTGACCTGCCCCTCTTCGATCTTCATGAGCAGGAAGGCGTAAACGGCGTCCTTGGCCTCCGCGCGTTCGTCCTTGCCGGGCGTTGTTCCCCATCGAATCAGGCGGGCTCTGTGCAAGTCCGCATGTTCCGGCGTGCGCAGTCGGACTCTGGCCGGATCGTCCGGCCTGGCCCAACCTTCGCGGTGGTTGTGCAGGTCCCGGAACACGTCGAAGTGCTTTTGCCAGCCGGGCGGGCAGGAATTGAACGCCTTGCCGCTTGAGAGCTCCACGCGGGGGATGACGAAATGGAGCTCATGATGTCCGGCATGGTGATGCCTCACCCAAAGGATATTGCGCTGATCCGGCTCCAGGCCGGCAAAGGCCACGGCTTCGAAGTCGTCCATGACGCGCGTTTCCTGCTTGGGCGTCACGACTTCGTCCGGATGCCAGGAAAGGACCCCGGCCGTGAACTTCCATTTGGTGTCCAGGGAGTCGATCAGCTCTCGGGTCAGCTCAGGATCGCCGCGCAGCACCTCGGGCGGATGTTTGTCCCGGTCCGGGTAGTCCGGCCGCACCAGGTAGCGTGTCGGCCCATCCCCGGCCCCCTGCCCGTGCGGGAAGACCTTCATGTACATAGCGTCTCCCTGAAGGCTTTTGACTCCATGGAGGAAGAGGGGTCTTGCCGCTCGCCTTCCCCCGCACCAGCGCATGGCTTGAATGACCTCTCGATGCTCAAGAGGACTGCCAAAACTTGAATGGCCTCTGCCCGGCTTTTGTACGTGTTGGCCCACCGGGCCAGTTGGTTCAGGTTCGCGCCCACTCGGGCAAGCTGGCGAACGTGCTCCTTCTCCAAGGGTGTTTGGCGAAGGCGGTAGTCCAGGGCGCGTTGGCGGATGAAATCCGTCACGGTCTGGCCCTGGGCTTGCGCCTTGGCCGTGATCGCTTCCTTCTCAGCCGGAGTGACGCGAAGCTTGATCCAGGCTGTCCGGCTCGGAACCTTTTCTTTCATGGCGTCACCTGCCTTGATGCCTTTGGCAGGGGTCGAGGGGGGCGCAGCCCACCCGCCAGCCCCGGCAGGGGGCACCGCGTCAGCGCGTGCCCACAACGGGTAGGCTGGCTCTGCGACATGCCGCCGATGCGCGCAGGCTTCCCGCAACAACATACCGATGGCGAAATAAGCGAAATAAGGTTCACGCGAGATTCCTCCTTTCTTCGCTTATTTCGCTTTTTTCGCTTAATTCGCGCAGAGCAAGGATGATCCGGGGACGGCCCGCGTTTTTGCGCTTGGTGATGGTGATGCGCTGTTGCGCTTCGAGTTGCTGCAGCAGGGGTTTGAGGCGGTCGCGGGGGACATGTCTGCTCAGGACGCTGCTCAGTTCGGTGGCCGTGAGCGGGCCGGTCCTGAGCGCTTCCAGGATTTTATCTTCCAGCGGGTCCGCCGCCCGGTCACCGAAGATGTACAGCGCCGAGTCCTGGGCATAGCGCCACATGGCAAGGGCCGCTTGCAAGTGGGGTTCCTCGATTCCCCCCTGGGCGTCCAAGAGGGCATAGAGAAGAGCCAGACGGAGGGTCTGGGCTTCGGCCCGGTTGATAATGCTCCCGGCCAAGCCTGTGTGCTCCTGGGAGAGCTCTGGGTAGATGTGCTTCCAGAGCTCCAAGGCATTCGGGGTCATGGTCATGACTCCGCGTTGCTGCGCCTGCCCCACACGCCGCCAAAGCTCGCGCTGTAAGGGCGCAAGCTCTGCGTCCGGCATCCGTGAAGGCAGCGCAACCAGCTTCGAGCGCCGGGCGCATATCCAAAGGAACCGGTTGCCGAAGCCATTCACGGCCTGGACCTCACCCAGGCACACGGCGAGCTCCTGCATGGTGATGTGGGTGATGATGCTGATGTGCGCGCCGCTGACCAGCACGGGGTTGTTCTTGGTCAAGGGGGCGTAATCGCCTGAGTCCCAGAAGCAACGGATGCCCATGGAGAGCGTATTGCCTTCGCGCTTGGTGCAGGCAAGGCCGCTGGCAAACTCTTCGTCCATGATGACGAGCCGTTTGTCTCCCTTTTCGCGGATCGGTTCGGCGGGGTTCTGCCGCTGCCTCCGCTCCCGCTCCTCATCGCTTTCGTCGCGCACATGATGGGCCAGCCCTTCTCCCGTGGAGAGCGGGCCGCCGCTCTCCCTGGCGGGCAATGGGACGCCCCATGTCTTGAGGTCGATGGGCAGGCAGTGCTTCCGCTCAAAGAGCTTTGCCACGGGATGTCGGGATGTCCCTTTGCGGGCCTTGCTGGAATTGCCGCAGATGACGGCAAAGATTCGCGGCGGGTGGACGGTTTCGCCCACATAGATGTGCGGGCCTCGATTGGGCGCGTAGCCGTAGACCTCCGCTCCGAAGCGCACCAACGCGGTGATGCAGACCGCCGCCGGGTCGGCTTCGCTGTCGCGTGTCGCCAGCCGCACAAACTCGCCCAGGATGCCCGGACAGGCGTCAAACGAAAATTGGGGCCACTCCTTGAGGGCAAGGTCATCAGGATCGTCGGTTGTGGCACCGATCTGCAACTGAGCCCGGGGCAGCCCCCGGATTGCGCTGCTCATTGCTCATCCCCAGTTTTTCGTTCCGATTTTCGCGGCCGTCCGCGCCGTTTAGTGAGGGGCTTTTCGAGGTTGCGTTGGGGATTCGCTTTTCCGTCGGCTCGATCGGTCTTCTCCTGGATCCAATTTTCAACGAGAGTTGGGTTCCAGGCGAGGCGGTGACCCAACTTTATAGGCTGCGGCACAGCGTCGAACTGCTTTCGGGCGAGATGCCCGTGGATTGATGCTGGAGTTTTTCCAAGAATGATGGACATGTCTTCGATGTAGTAAAACATTTTTTTGACCATGAGTACTCCTCGGTATCTGTGCAAATTGTGAGTACCCAGGCATAAACACGATTCTGAAAATAGTGTCAAGCTGACTGAAATGCAGTTATGTCACTATGTGTCAATGTAAAGTGTAGTTGTGTCACTGAGTGTCATTGTATGGTATAGTTAAATGGGATTGCGTATAAGTCCTTTACGGAAAGTTAAATATTTCTGGTAGATAGCGAGGCGAGAAACAATATTTAAATTTTATTTTCCATTGATTTAAATAAGTTAGATCTATTTTCACTTGTCAGAATGCCTGCCGACGGGGAGGAGGGGGGGGGTGAAGCAGCGGAGACTCCCCCCCCGTGCGGATGTCAGACGTGCGCCTTTGGAGGCTTCAGGCTGCGAGGTGGCTGGGACGGTTTACGCGCCAATGTCAGGAGTCTTTATTTGTGCGGGCGCGGAGGGCAGCGGCGACAATACTCTGCCCTGGCCGAGGCTGATGGCCTTGACAGAAAGTACCTTTATGGTAACTTTTTCTCATGGAAAAACGAAAGCCGACGTATGACCTGGGCTCTTTCCAGGATGCGGCGAGAAGGGGCGAAGTCGCCGTGACGAGAACCGCCGCCCAGGCAGCCCAACGCCTCGGCTTCGATTACGATGGCATGATGGCGGTCATTGAGAGCATGAACCGCAGGCACTTTTACAAATCCATGACCGCCTATGCAGACAACGCTGCCTGGCAGGACGTGTATCATGTGCCGACATCCGCTGGGATTTTGTACGTGAAATTTATGGCTGGAAGGATTTCGGCCTTTGATCTGCTCTCTTTCAAGGAGAAATAGCATGGAAACCAAACCCATGTGTCACGAGGACGGAACCGAAATGGTTCGTGACGTGAGGCCGGTGAAATTTTCCTACAAGGGACAGACGATGACTGTCGCCATGCCCGGATGGTATTGCCCGACATGCGGGGAAGGTCTCTATACCCGTGCGGACATGAAGGTCTCCGACCGGGCCTTAAACGCCATGAAGGCGAGATGCGAGGGGCTGTTGGATGGCCCGCAGGTCAAGCGCATCCGCAAAAAGCTCGGGCTGACCCAGGCGGCGGCCGGCGACCTCATCGGCGGCGGCCCGAAAGCGTTCACCAAGTACGAGAAGGGGGATGCCCTGACCAGCCGGGCCGTGACCAACCTGTTGAAGGTGCTGGACGCCGTGCCTGACGCGCTCACGATCCTTCGGGAAAATCAGGGGCGCCCTTCCTGCTGATGCTTCTTGGCGTCCTGCCTTTTTCATCCTCCTACAGGAAGGGAACGGCGTCGCAGTGCACACTCCGGAGAGCGCTTGACGGCCAGTCGCGAGTTTTCCCCGGGCCTGGATAATCATTCCGCCCAGGCCAGAAACAATGCAAATTTCTCGTCGGAGGAGCAAAAAAAAGTTGCTCCAATCTGCTCCAATTTTGCTCCACTCGGTCTGGAAAAACGTGCATTTTCATGAAAATTCGTGAGTGCTCATCTATCTGATATTATTTGAATATTTGTGGTAACATATGGTTAAAATTGAGCGATTTTTGAGACTTAAAATCCCTTGTCCTTCGGGGCGTGCCGGTTCGATTCCGGCTCCGCACCAATGATTTTAATCGGTTGCCGATGTGGTCGACGGCCCATTTGTGTTTTTTTGCTTCATTGCTCCCCTTGCTCCAGGAAAATTCGTGGTTGATCTCCCCTGGCATGGTCGGTTTTTGGGCCAGTGGCTCAGGAGTCGCCCCTGCCCACATGCCGCATCAAGGGGGTTCTTTTCGACGCCTTCGGCGCCCTGTGTCGGATCAAACTCCTACGTCTCCCAGCATACTGGTGAACGTGCCATGAAAGAAGTCCTTCAGCTTGAAACGCTGGCCGGTATATATCCCAAACTCCGCCGGTTGGAGTTTGTCAGGCGCGCCTGTGGCGAGGCCCCTGTCCCGCCGTCAAACAAGCCGCGCACACCGGAAAAGGCGGAACTGCTCCGCAAGTGCCGCTATGCCCTTTTATTTCGGCGCAACTTGAAGCAGACGGTGGTTGACGGGAAACCTATCCTTATCGTCACGCTTTGAAGGGCCGCCATGTCGAAATATAAAGAGATGCTTCGCGCGCTCACTGAGGAAAACGATGCATACCGTCGGAAAATCAAATTCCTCGGAATCGTGGCGCGTTACTTTGCTGACCATAACCTCAAAACACCTGTGATTGTAGGTGGCGAGGCGGTTGAAATATATACGCAGGGGGCGTTTACCTTTCTTGATATAGACATCAAGAGTTCGCAGGATGGCCTAATCGAATGCCTTGAAAAAGAACTTGGCTTTGAACGGCTCCAGCACAATTTTTTCAATGAAAACCCACTGTTGGCCGTAGAATGGCAAGGGGCCTCTCTTGAAGAGGGGCATGAGGCCGAATCCCGCGTGCGGCATCTCTCCATTGATGGCGATATCATCGGCATCATTGGTCTTGAAGACTTGATCATCGACAGGCTCAATGCTGCGAAGTTTGCGCAGCACCATGAGAGCTACGAGCAGGCGAAAACGATTTTTGCCGGAGCACGGATCGGCGGGCTCGACTACGACGCTCCCTATACTGAGAAACGGGCGGCTCACGATGACGTGCTCGACATGTACCAGCGGATGCTCCAGGATGTCGAAAGGGAGCTGACGCGATTTACGGAGCTGGATACGCCGAAGGGCTGAGGTGTTTCAGCGGCCCGGGCAGGAAGCGCCTGTTGTCCGGACCGGCCCGCCAGAGAGAAGGAGGGCCTCAGGCCGTGGCGCGCCTCCGGTCGAAAGGCACACAATCTTTCCCAGGGGGGAGGTCGCCGGAGACCCTTTTTAGGCTCATCCGGCTTGAGCGTACTTTTTGACTAAAACGACCTCGTGACGACCCTTCTGGAGCCACCTCACCTGGTCCACCTGTGTCGTTGGACTTGTCGACGGGTAGCCGTAGACTGATCTGCAAAAGTCGGAGGTGAGCATGGGATGTGAAATTATTTTTCGATTGAAATAGATGAGGAATTCCAAGATTTTTTTGATAGTTACCACATAAAGCGTATTTGAAGGAATTCCTACTGAATCACTTACCACTTGAAAAACTTGTGCAGGCGAGGCATATGGCCACGAGATCGTGTAGTATAGGGTTATATGAATATTTATCCATCTCATTCAAACCGCCTTCCAGAAGGCTGAAAGGGGTTTTTTCAATGAAAAAATGGCATTTTTTACCTGGATTAGTCGGTATATTGTTTTGCCTGTTTGCGTTGTTTGGTGAAACTGGCCGTGCATTCGGAAACGATGGTTTCTTCGTTATCCCTGTCTCTTCTAGTTCTTCTGATCTTACGCAGCTAAAAGCAGACGTTAAAACGCTTCAAAGCCAGGTTGCAGCTCTTTCGGGAAGAATATTTCCGTATGGATTGGTCAATATGTACGAGGATTCAAATGTAAAGATCGAATTGACTGGTCAAAGTAAAACAGTTACTGACATTGGTAATCGCTATACAACTGTGGCGTTTCGCCTGCTTATTACGAACAAAACAACAAATACTATGTATATTGGGGAAGAAATATGGTCCTCAAGTGTTTTCGATGAGCATGGAAGAGGTGAAGTAGAAAAGTCCCTTAAAGGAATTTCGACTGTTTATTCGAATGCTTCCAATAGGGATTACTTCTCTGCAATAAGTCCAAATAGTACCCTTACTGCGAATTGGACCTCTCCCGGTATGAGCGCTACTTTCTACGATTCTCATTACCTGACAGCCAGTTTTAGTTTTGTCCTGTTTGGGACTTCAGGCAACACACGGTTCAACGCAGGGTTTACCGGCATTTATCTTCCTTAAGGTCGCATATGGAATGTCATATGCTTCCGGATTTGCCGGGGGCATATGACATTTAGCTGTCCAATCCACCGTACTGCTCTCTTTCGGAATCATGCGGGGGATGTACGGATATTTTGCGAAAAAATGTTCCTGGGGCAGGCCTGGAAGCAGGCTGTGGCCCTGGGCAACGAGGTCGTGAACGTCGGCGGTTCCGGGGCGGGAAAGACCTCGTTTTTTTTCGTTTCAGGAAAGTGGGCGATCTCGCGGGTGAAATCGCCGTGCTCCCGTTTCAGTCTGAGAGCCTCGGATGCCCGGCAGACCGCAAGCAAAGGGAAAAGGGTCAGGCTGCAGGCCGTGGGGGCTGTCCGCGCCAGTTCGGGCAAAAGGGCTTGCATCGCCTCCGGTGTCAGGACGCGCAGCCGGAGCTTGAAACGCTGGCCGGTATATATCCCAAACTCCGCCGACCGGAGTTTGCCGGGAGCGCCTGTGTCGAGGCCACGGCCCGCCGTCAGGCAGGCCGCGCAGGCCGGAAAAGGCGGAACTGCTCCTGAGGCATTAGGCCTTGTCTTCACCGGACAGAAATGTTTTTGGCACAAAGTAATTCTATATCTCCTGACAAAGATCAAAGCCAGCCTTACGTCACGTCCAACCGAAAGGGGGATGTATGAAAAGCTGTTACGCTTCGACCAAAATTGTCTCTGGTTGGTGTGCAATTGCGCTCCAATTGTCTCTCATTCTCGTAATGGTGGAGACGCTTCTTGCCGCCCCTGATACGCCAGCTGTCATTACCGTGCGAGATAAAGTATTGGCGCAGAATGTGGAAGCTGTGGGCTTCAATGTCTCTTCCGTAACTGGCGGAACAAATCTGCTCACCAATAATTTCATTTGGGGTTCCGGCATGGAACCTGCTGTCATACGGTACCTGGTCCGCGTGGAGCGGGCAGGCTCTGGCTGGATTGAGTGGGATGCCAGCCTGGGTGGCGTGCACATGTGGGACCAGGTGGCGACAAGTTTTGGCGACGGAGCCACTGTGCGCTTGTATCGAATTGTGGATTCAAACAACCAGCCGCTTTCATACCGTGGCCATTCGGATTTGAATGATCCTGCTGGCGCCCATCACGTCGTGTTTCTGGGAGAAACCACTGTCCCTGCGGGGGGCTGGGTTTCCGAGGGATCTTCGGCGGGGAGCGTGAACAGGGTCCATTTTGCCGACACCGACATCGGTCTGGCCTACGGCGACCATGCCATCATCACTGTAACAAAGAAAAGATTGCTGGCCAGCGAGGTCAACAGTCGTCTTCATGAGTGGTTTTCCGATGATGTTGGAATTTTGGGCAACATTGGAGGTACGGACCCGGATATGGAGTTGGTTTCGCATCCTGGAACACTGCCAAGCACCTTTACCGAACCTGGCGATACCTGTCTTCGGGTCCAGGTTCCCGCCGGTGGCGCCAGGATAGGTCAATACCTCTTCCATGGCCATGATGATGGCGAGGGGGAATGGTATAGTCAGTTGAAGCCAGGGGCGACGTACCGGGCCGAGATCTGGATGCGGCAAGAGAACATTCCGAATGGCCAAGTCCGCTTTCTGGCTACCGGACCGTATGAAAGTCTTACGCAAAGCACCCCGTGGGTCGTCACCGGCGAATGGAAAAAATACACATACACGTTCACAGGACCAACGTATCCAAACCATTCAAACGGTCACGCGGCATTCGGAATCGAAATTCCCAGCGGAGCTGGCACGGTCTGGATGGATAACTTTCTGGTGTATCGCTATGATGCAGATCACAACTACACGCCATTTAGCCCCAAGAAAGAATTTTTTTCTGAGCTACGGGCATCCATGCCAGCCTCAGGATCAAAGCCTGCGGTACGTTTTTATACAACCACATATGCTGGCCATTCTCCCATGAAACGTCTTCTGTCCAATTATGCCAGTAGCCGTATCGACTATATTTACAATATCAACCCTGCATCAGGGCAGTTTGCGACCATTCCCCAGGTGATGAATTGGTGCCTGGCCACAGGTTCCAGCGCGCAAGACCGGGTCGTCCCCTATATAACTTTGAGTGAAGAGTACACTGAGGTGGAATGGGCGCAACTGGTGGAATATCTCGGTGTTCCGTATGATCCTGCCTCCGATACGCCAGCATCAAAGCCATGGGCGCATCTTCGCTATCAGCAACGCGGCGTTGGAACGCCGTGGACAGATGAATTTCGCGAGGTGGTTCTCGAACTCGGCAATGAGACCTGGCATCAGGGCGTTGGCGGATACGGATGGGATGGGTTCGGCAGGCCCGGGTATGTCCATTTTGGCGGCACGGAGTATGGGCTGTTTGCGAATCACTATTTTGCCCAGGGCGTCATGGCAAAACCATGGTGGACCACCTACAATCTGGGTCAAAAGATAAAATTCTGCCTCAACGCCAATTACGACGGATCAGAAACAGCCTATGGCGAGATTGCAGCGCAGAATGCGCCTTCAGCCACCTCGTATCTGGGACATGCCAACTACGTTGGCCCCAAATGGGAAACCGGCGATACGCCGTTTGAGGTGTTCGATGATCATGGCGTTCAGGAAACGTTGGTGGGCGGGTATGTGACCATGTTCCCCCTGATGGAGCAGGTGGCAGCGACTCGGGACGTGCTGAAAGCCCGGGAGGCCGCCAACTATGGACTCGTGGCCTATGAAGGTGGTCCAAGCGGATATTATGTTCCTGGTTCGGAGTCTGATAATCAGAAAGTGCTCATCTCCGAACGCTATGGGAAATCATTGGCAAACGCCGTGAGCGCCCTGGATGTTTGGCTGTACAGCAGCCTGAAGGGTTTTGTGCATCAGGAATACTTCTCCTTTGGCGGAGGTGGAGGCTGGACTTCTCATACCATGCCCAGGGCTGGAGGTTTCAGGCGGCATACGGGATGGTTGGCGCTCATGATGCGCAATCTTTTTGCGCCAGGAAGGGAAATGCTCGAAACCTCCTTCCAAAGTCGTCCCAGCTACCAGCGGGAAAGCGAAACCATTCCTCTTATGTCTGCCTACGCGATAAAAGATAATCAGACATACTCGGTATTCGTCCTCTCACGCAAGCTTGATGGGAGACATGACAATGCCGATTTTGGTAATGGCGTGACTCCCGTCGCCATTCATTTGCCGTTTTCTTCTTGCGAATCCGTAACGCGGTATGCCTTGACGGCTCCGGACGGTTCTCCCGCCGATCCTCGGAAGTCCAATTTGGACGCGGAGAATGTGGTAGTGAGTTCTGTTTCCCTGGATCCATCGATCATTGCGAACGGTTCCATGACGATTGATGAAAGATCCGGAGGTGTCACCGGAGGAATGCCTGGGGGGACCGCTTATCTTTACGTCTTTGAAAATGTGAAGGTGAGGGGTTCATCAGTGGCCCCCGTTCATCTCTTATTGCTTGGCAATTAAAAGACGAGGCGAAAATCGCCCGGGAAGATCAAGGCGTCGACATCTCGGTTCATTGTCACGAGTCCGAGGCAAGGAGAAAATATTTCTGCAGTCGGTTGGAACCGTCTGGGAAACCATCCCCCCAGAGCCATCCAGGGTGTCTGGGCGGGCATTTCCGCCATGGGATGGCTTTTCCTTTCCATCTCCTCAATCATCCGTTCGCACGGGATGGCCCCTGATCCGTGTTTGCCGGTCTTGCCCCTGCGTGGAGGCCGTGGTTTCATCATAATCCAGGTGAATGAGCGCAGATGGCGTCATCCAAAATATTTTCAGTAAAATTTTCTTGACATTTTCAGGAAGTGTTATAATCTTCCTCATTCATTTCATTTAACGAGCATGATATTTTTTGAACCTTGGGCTTTTTCTGTTCAGCTCCAAGCGATGCGAAAAAAAAATGCCAAAAAAGGGAGCTAAAGCCCATGTCTAAGAAACTCTATGTCGGAAATCTTTCCTTCAATTCCACTGAAGACGATATTCGCACCAAGTTCGCCACCTTCGGAGAAGTCATCAGCGTCAGCCTCATCAGCGACCGGGAAACCGGCCGTCTGCGCGGCTTCGGCTTTGTCGAGATGGACGATGAAGGCGCCCGGGCCGCTATCCAGGGAATGGACGGCAAGGATTTCGGCGGCCGCACCCTGAAGGTGAACGAAGCCGAGGACAAGCCCCGCTCCGGTGGCGGCGGCCGCAGCAAAGAACGCTGGTAGCCTCGATACTTTTTCCGGGCGCGTCCCGTAAAGAGCAAAGGGTCAGGACAATGTCCTGGCCCTTTTTTTTGTGGGACGCGCCTGGCAGGGCGCACCCACGTGGAGGTGAAAGTCCTCTCCAGACCCGGCAGGGGGAACTGGCGGCCGGACGGCAAGGGTGTCCATCGCGAAGCGGAGTCTGCAGGAAGCCGCAGGCAAGGTGCTGACCCGACGACCAGCAGGCGCATGCCCGGCGCCCGTTTTGGATGAGGCGTCGGGTGGTCCCTGTCGCGCGAGTACGCGACCTTTCGCGTTCTCCCGTTTCAGGCGGCGACAGTTTCCACGCAGGAGAGCCAGGGGCAGCGTCAGACGCGTTTTCCTGTCCATCCATCCACCCCGGCGGCGGCCCCGGCCCCTGCGTCCGGCGGGACGCGGCTACTCGGCGACCAGCACGAAGGATCCGGTCTGGCCGTCGGGGTTCATGGCGATCTTCGAGACGAAGACGTCTTTTTGCTCGACCTCTCCGGACGGCAGGATGCGAATCTCGCCCAGGGGCGTCAGGTACGTGCCGCTGCGCAGGGCGGCGTTGACGGCCTCGCGCAGGGCGGCAAGCGGGGAGTCCCCGGCCGTTTTGCCGGATTCCTTCTCAACCCTGGCCACGGCCTCGGCGATGACCTGGACCGCCGCATAGGCCTGGGCCGCGAACTGGCCCGGGATTTTGTGATATGCCGCCTGAAAGTCGCGGACGAATCCCTGGTTGACCGGGTTTGCGGCCACGGCGTCGGGACTGTAGGCCTGGGCCACCAGGACGCCGTCGCACTGCGCGCCGCACACCGGGAAGATGTTGGTGGTGCCTAGCCCGTTGCCGCCCACGATGAGCCCGGCATAGCCCTTGTGGCGCAACTGCCTGACGAGGTTGCCCGCGTCGGCGGCCAGCCCGGAGATGATGACCAGATCGGCATTGGCCTTGAGCACGGCCGCGACCTGGGCGGTGAAGTCCGTGTCCGTGGTCTGGAATGTTTCCACGGTCACGGCGGTCAGGCCCAGGTTTTTAACGGCCTCCTGGAAGGTGGCGGTCTCGGAGGCGCAGTAGGCGTCGTTGTGGGCGAAAAGCACGGCCACGCGGGCGATGTCCGGGTTGATGCGCAGGGCCTGTCTGACCGAGTGGGGGGCCACCTGGGACATGGGTGCGGAGATGCGGCTCACAAACGGTCCGATCTCTGGAATGCCGGCCGCCGTGTTGGAGGGGGCCACGACCGGGGTCTTGGCCTGATCGGCCAGGGGGTCGGCGGCGAAGGCCTGCTGGGACAGGGTGGGGCCGACGATGGCCACGACCTTGTCCGTTTCAAGCAGGCAGCGGAAGGCGCTGACGGCCCCGGCCTCGTCGCCTGCGGTATCCCGGAAGACCAGGGCGATGTGTGGTTCTTGCCCGCCTTGTGCGGCATTGATGCGTGCCTCGGCCAGTTTTGCCCCGTCCACCTGTTCCTGTCCGAACAGGGCGGCCGGGCTGGTCTGGGCCACGGCCATGCCGATGGGGATGGACGCCTTTTCGGCCAGGGCCGGGACGGCGAGCGACAGGATCAGGGCCAGGCACAAGGCCGGGCACAGGGCGAAAACAGGGCGCGTCATGGCTTCTCCGGGGATGAGGCCGCAGGCGGGAGGCGGCGTCGGCCATGGTCTGGCCGGTTCGGCGAGACTGTCGCCCTGCCGCTTTGAAGCGCAGGGGCGGGGAGGCCCGTCATGGGGTTTCGCCCTTGTGGGCGCCCGCCGGGATGCGTTGCTCCATGGGCACGAAGTCGCGCTGCCTGGGGCCGGTATAGATCTGGCGCGGCCGGTGCAGGCGGATGGCCGGGTCGCGGTATTCCTCGTACCAGTGGGCGATCCAGCCGGGCATGCGGCCGATGGCGAACATCACCGGGAACATGTTCACCGGGATGCCCAGGGCGCGCAGGATGATGCCCGAATAGAAATCCACGTTGGGATACAGCCGCCGCTCCTGGAAGTAGTCGTCGGCCAGGGCCGCGTCCTCCAGTTCCTGGGCGATGTCCAGAAGCGGATCGGTGATGCCGGTGCTTGTGAGCAGATTGTGGGCGGCCTTTTTGAGCACCCGGGCCCGGGGGTCGAAATTGCGGTACACCCGGTGCCCGAACCCCATGAGCCGGAATTCCTTCTGTTTGACCCGCTCCAGGAAGTCCGTGATCTTGTACTGCCCCTGGCGGATGTTTTCGAGCATCTCGATGACCGCTGCGTTGGCCCCGCCGTGCAGCCGTCCCCACAGGGCGCAGATGCCCGACGACACCGAGGCGAAGAGGTTGGCCTGGGTGGAGCCCACCATGCGCACCGTGGAGCAGGAGCAGTTCTGTTCGTGGTCGGCGTGCACGATGAGAAACAGGGACAGGGCGCTTACGGCCTGGGGCAGGGGCTCGAAGGGACGGTTGGGCATGGAGAACATCATGTGCAGGAAGTTGCGGCAGTAGCTTAGGTCCGGGTCGGGGTACATAAACGGCAGCCCCCGGGACTTGCGATAGCTGAAGGCCGCGATGGTGCGCACCTTGCTCACCAGCTTGGCCGCGGCCAGCCGGAATTCGTGCAGGTTCAGGATCTCCAGGAGTTCCGGGTGGTAGCTGCCCAGGGAATTGATGACCGCCGAGAGGATGGCCATGGGTTCGCCGTTGGGCGGGAACCCGTCGAAATGGTGCAGCAGATCCTCGTGCAAAAGCTCGTGCTCGGATAAAAGCGACCGGAAGGCGGTGCGCTCCTCGGTGGTGGGCAACTCCCCGAAGATAAGCAGCATGGCCGTTTCGATAAACGAGCTTTTCTCGGCCAGCTGTTCGATGGGATAGCCCCGGTGGCGCAGGATGCCGCGTTCGCCGTCCACGAAGGTGATGGCGCTTTTGCAGGAGCCTGTGTTGGCGTAGCCGGGGTCGTAGGCCACGTAGCCGGTGAGGGCGCGCAGATCCGTGACGTCGACGCCGATTTCGCCTTCGCTGCCGACGTGCACGGGCAGTTCGAAGGATCTGCCCCCGATGGTCAGGGTTGCGGTCTTGTGGTGGCCCATGGCAGTATCTCCTGTGCGTCGACCGTCGGACGGCGCGTTGCCGACGGCGATCCCGCGGAACGTTCGCGTGCGCCAAAAGTATACATATCCCATTTCCCTGCGTCTGTCTTCCCCATGGCCGTCGTCGCCCCCAGGCCCGGGCCGTTGCGGCCGAGTCGCCCGTTACGGCCCGGCGTTTACATCCCCCGGGCATTGTTTTATCCATGCCGGATACTACGGTGATGCCACCGCCAGCCTCCTCGTGCGTCCGTCGCGGCATGTCCGTATCCCCCGGCACGGCCCGGGACCGCTGTTCCCTGGAGCAGGAAACATCTGCCACGCGTGCAGCCACACTCTGATCAAGGACGAGACCATGGCCCCGGAACGTGAACATGCCCTCGTGACCCCCTGTGGCGGGGCGCCACGCCGTGCCTTCGTTCCGGCGCTTCTGGCGGTGTGGCTGGTTTTTGCGGCCCAGGGGGGAAGCCTCGCCCAGGCGGCGGGCACGGCGGTTCCGGCCCTGGCCCCGACCCTGATCCCGGACGGCGTCACCCCCCCCGGTCCCGGCGGGGCCCAGGGACGGGGCCCGACGTCCATGCCGGGGAAGGGGCAACCCCCGGTCCAGCCGGAGCCCCAGGCCCATCACGAGGCACCCATGACCGGCGACGACGTCTCCGTCATCATGGACTTCGACAACGTGGACATCCGGGTGTTCATCAAGTTCATCAGCGACCTGACCGGCAAGAACTTCGTGGTGGGCGACGATGTGCGGGGCAACGTGACCGTCATCTCCCCCAAGAGCATGGAGCCCGGAGAGGCCTTTGCCGTGTTCGAGTCGGTCCTTGAGGTCAACGGCTTCACCATCGTTCCCGCCGGCGACGTGCTCAAGGTGGTGTCCTCCAAGTCCGGCCGGACCATGAACACGGGCAAGACCCTTTCCGAGAGCGGGGACCGCCTGGTCACCCAGATTCTGCCCCTCAAATACGTACAGGCCGCCGAGATCAAGGCCGTCCTGGCCCCCATGGTCTCGCCGGACGGGCTTTTGGCCGAATACCAGTCCACGGACACCCTGATCCTCATTGACTACGCCTCCAACGTCCGCCGCCTGCAGGGCATCGTGGCCGAGATGGACGTGCCCCACGCCCGGGTCACGGTGTATCCTCTGCGTCACGCCTCGGCGGCCAAGCTGGCCGAGCGCCTGGGCAAACTGTGGAGCGGCCGGGGCGGCGGAAAGGAAGGGGGCGGACGCGGTCCCGCCGTGGTGCCCGACGAGCGCACCAACAGCATCGCCATCATGGCCGGTCCCGAGGAGACGGCCCAGATCGCCCGGGTCATTCGCGAACTGGACGAACCGCCCCGCCGGGAGCAGGGCAACGTCAAGGTCTACGCCCTGCAAAACGCCAACGCCGAGGAACTGGCCAAGGTGCTCAACGAACTGGCCGGACGGGTGGCGGCCAGTTCCGAGAAGGCCGAGGACGGATCGCAAAAGGCCCGGGCCACGGCCGAGGGGGTGCGCATCGTGCCCGACAAGGGCACCAACAGCATCCTGGTCACGGCCTCCCCCGAGGACATGGTCTTTTTCGACGACCTCATCGCCCAGCTCGACATACCCCGGCAGCAGGTCTTTGTGGAGGCGGTGATCATGGAGGTGTCCACGGACCGGACGTTGAGCTACGGCGTGAACTGGGCCGCCGCCGGAAAGGTCAACGTGGGCGACGGCGACGGCGGCCTGGTCGTGGGCGGCTACCAGCCCGACGGGGCGACGAACTATTTCAAGGACGACGCGTTGACGTTGCCCACCGGGTTTTCCGTGGGCATGGTCACCTTCCCGGTCACCATCGGCGAAGTGACCTATGCCAACATCCAGGCCCTGATCTCGGCCTCCAAGGTGGACAACAAGGTCAACATCATCGCCACCCCCCAGCTCATGACCCTGGACAACGAGGAGGCCACCATCGTGGTGGCCGAGAACCGGCCCTTTCTGACCTCGACCCAGACCGGGACCAACGAACTGGACCGCACCGTGCAGCAGTTCGAATACAAGGATGTGGGCACCACCCTCAAGGTCACCCCCCAGATCAACAAGGGCGAGACCGTGCGCCTGAAGATCAAGCAGGAGACCAGCCGGGTGGACGCCCAGGAGACGGCCGAGACCGGGGTGCTCCAGCCCACCACCCGCAAACGGTCCACGGAGACCACGGTCCTGGTCAAAAACACCCAGACCATCGTCATCTCGGGGCTGATCGGCGAAAAGGCCTCGGATGGGGAGAACAAGGTGCCGGTTCTGGGCGACATCCCCGTTTTGGGCTGGCTTTTCAAGCGCAAGTCCACGGCCTCGGAAAAGACCAATCTTTTGGTGTTCATCACCCCGCGCATCTCCTCGGCGGCGGGCGAGATCAACGCCCTGTACCGGGAAAAAAGCGGGCAGATGGAACAGACCGTGCGGGAATTCAACGCGGATGTCGGACGCGACGCCCCTGCGGACATCCCCCCCGTCACCCCGCCGGGGCGACGGGCCTTCGACAACGAGATCGATCCCATCCAGAAGCCGCTCATGTCCTACGGGCCGGCCCTGGACAACTGATCCGGTCGGTTGGGCCCTTTTCCCATGACCACCCAGACACCGCCGCCCCCGCACCTGCCAGCCCCGTCGCCGCCCGCCTCTGCCGTGGGCCAGGACGCCGCGCCCCCGACCGGGGAGCGCTCCCAGACCTCAGGCTTCTGGAGCATGGTGCTCAGGCAGGCCGGACTCAACGACGAGGAGGCCGCAAAGGCCCTTGCCCTGTGGCGCGAGGCGTCCGGGGAGGAATCACCGGTTCTTGTGTGCGTGTCCAAGGGATTGGCGGACGAGGCGGCGCTGCTTTCGGCCCTGGCTGCGGCCGCCGGGCTTGACGTCTGGCCGCGCATCCCGGCCGAGGCCCTGGATGCGGAACTGGTGCGCGGGCTGCCCATCGCCTACCTCAAGCGCAACCTGTCCCTGCCCGTGCGGCCCGAGACCGGGGAGCCGGTCCTGGTCATGTTCGACCCCACCCGGGTGGAGGTGGCCGACGAGGTGCGCCGGGTTCTGGGGCTTGCCCGGCTGCCCGTGGCCCTGGCCGCCCAGGCGGAGATCCTGACCGCCATCGGCCGGACCTACGGCCAGGCCGACGAGGCCTCGGACACCATCATCCGGGACGTGGACCAGGGCCTGGCCGAACGGTTCTTTGCGGGCATTGAGGACGTCCATGGCGGGGACCTGCTGGAGGAGACCAGCGAGGCCCCCATCATCAAGCTGGTGAACATGGTCATTGCCAAGGCGGTGAAAAGCCGGGCCAGCGACATCCACGTGGAGCCCTATTCCGACGAGCTCAAGGTCCGATACCGTCTGGACGGGGTGCTGCACAACGTCCATTCCCTGCCCCGCAGGCTCCATGCCGCCGTGTTGTCGCGCATCAAGGTCATGGCCCGCCTGGACATTGCGGAAAAGCGCCTGCCCCAGGACGGCCGCATGGAGATCAAGCTCGGGGACCGGTCCGTGGACATCCGCGTCTCGCTCATCCCCACCTCGGACGGCGAACGCGCGGTCCTGCGCCTCCTGGAAAAGCAGTCCCGGGTTCTGGGGCTCGAGGATCTGGGATTCGGTCCGTCCTCGCTGGTCGTCATGCGGCGGCTTCTTTCCTTTTCCCACGGCATGATCCTGCTGACCGGCCCCACGGGCAGCGGCAAGACCACCACCCTGTACGCGGCCATAAACAGCATCAATTCCCCGGACAAAAACATCCTGACCATCGAAGACCCGGTGGAATACCGCCTGCCCGGGGTGGGGCAGATGCAGGTCAATCCCAAGATCGACCTGGATTTCGCGGCAGGCCTGCGCTCCCTGGTGCGCCAGGACCCGGACGTGATCATGATCGGCGAGATACGCGACCAGGAGACGGCGGACATCGCCGTACAGGCCTCCCTGACCGGACACCTGGTCTTTTCCACCCTGCACACCAACGACGCCCCCACGGGCGTGGCCAGGCTTCTGGACATGGGCGTGGAGGCGTTTCGGCTTTCGGCCAGCCTGCGGGCCATCATCGCCCAGCGGCTGGTCCGGGTGTTGTGCCCGGAATGCAAGACCCCGGCCCCCCCCACGGATGAGGAACTGGCGGAGATGCGCCTGACCCGTGAGCAGGCGCCAGGGGCCATCTGCTCGCCGGGGGGCTGCGAACTGTGTCTGGGGACGGGGTACCGGGGGCGCACGGCCATTCATGAGATTTTGCTGTTAAGCGAGGCCGTGCAGGAGATGATCCTGGAGACCTCCGACGCCAACCGGCTGCGGCATCTGGCCGTGTCCGAAGGCATGACCACGCTGCGCGAGGCGGGCATCGCCAAGGTGCTCTCCGGGGTGACCACCCTGGCCGAGGTGCGGCGGGCCACCCTGGTCTGAGCCGATCCTGCCGCCGCCTGCGATCCCGCAGCGGGAGCCTTCCCCCGGTGCGGCGTTCGCCGCTTGCGGCGGCGGTCCCTCCGGGGCGGCCTGTGGACCTGCCCCTTATCCACCACATGGCAGGGCCGCTTCTTGCGGCCGCGAAGCTCGTGTTATGTTCCACAAACAAGCATGTGCTTCGTTTGGCCGAAAGCAGTGTCTTTAAGCCACTGCTTGGGAGCCACGACCGCAATATAATGCCTCGCTATTTGCGGAACGCGACCCTAGGGGTTGGCGGCGGGCGGTGTTTCCGGATGTTGCTCGGTCTCGCCTGCGGCTGGGGAGGCGTCCCTGGCGGCCTCGAACTCGCGCCGGGTGACGCCCCGGCCCCCTTCTTCCGAGGGCGGCAGCACTTCCTCGTCCATGGGATCCCCTTCGGGGTTGGCGGCGGCCTTGGCGGCCTCGAACTCGCGCCGGGTCATGCCCCGCTCTTCGCCCGGTCCCGGGGGAAGGATCTCCTCGTCCATGGGGTCGATGGGCGGATTGGCGGCGGCCCTGGCGGCCTCGAACTCGCGCCGGGTCATGCCTCGCTCTTCGCCCGGGCCCGGGGGAAGGATCTCCTCGTCCATGGGATCGGTGTCGGGCACGGGGAGTTTGGCCAGGGCCTCGTCATCGAGGTATTGCGGTTGCCCATCCGTTTGGGGCTGATCCGGGGGCGCGGCTGGTTGGGACTGCTTGGGCTGCTGGGCCAGGGCCCCCACGGCGCGCAGGGTGATGGTCTTTCCCGGCGCGTCCATCACCAAGGCGTAGTTGTCCAGGGAGAGTTTGCGCGCCAATCGCCGCGCAGCCGTCTCCACGTCGACCCGGGAAAGCTTCAGGGTCAGGCGCGTGTCGAGGTGTTTTTCGTCGACGACCAGCGTAAACCCCGTCTGTTCCCGGATCTTGTCCAGGATCTCGGCCAGGCGCATGTTGCTGGCGCTCAGGGTCACGAACGGTGCCCGGGCCTTCTCCGCCGGGGGTGACGCAGGGTTCCCGGGGGTCGGCTGGGCGGCGTAGGCGCAAGGGCAGGACAGGGCCAGGGCTGAACAAAGCAGCATCAGGCGAAGCGTGTGTTTGGGGGCCATGCGGCGTCTCGTGGCGCCCGGATCATCCGGGGTTTTTCGGGATGTTGTGCGGCGGCGACGGCTGGCGGGGGGCCCTGGGGGCGCGATCGCCTCCCTTGAAGGGCATGACGAGCACCGAGGCGCTGCCCTTTTCTTCAATGATGACCTTATGGCGGAGAATGCGTTTTATCAAGATGTTTCCCACCAGATCCCCCTCGTGGAAAATCTCCTGCCTGCCGGATTTCTTGTCGATGATGACGGCCATGTTGTCGGAACCGTCCTGGCGGATCATGGTTCCGGCCAGGGCGATGCCCACGTTTTGCGAGGCCAGGGGGAGCCCGTCGGCGGTCAGGGGGCCCTGGGGGTCGGACGCGGCGGCGGTCTCTTTTTTAGAGAGAAACAGGCTGTCCCTGGGGTTTCCGCCCTCGCCCGGGGCCGTGGATGCGCTCTGCCGACCAGGGGCCGGGGCCGGAAGCACGGGGTCGGCCAGACCCAGCCGGTAGGCCGCATAGGAGACGAGCACATTGGTTCCGAAATGCGCCACGACGGCGCATATCGCCAGTGCCATGCCCCAGGTCAGGGCTGTGCGGGTCAGGATGCGGCGTCGGGACAAGGGAAAGAGCTCCTGGGCGTATGGAACGCCGGGATACGTTGATACGATAACGCACAATAGCTCAAGGGGACGCTTTCGGCAACCCGCCGCGTCTGATGTTGTCCTCGCAAGTCGGAAGCGGCCCTGCGACAGGGCGAAGCACCGGACGGGCCGGGGGGTGCTTGATCATTGCACGCACCGTAACTTTCCGGCCAGGACGTTTCGTCGCAGGGGAGGCGACTGGTGGATTGCAATCCGGGAGACCGCAAAGACATTGACGCCATGTCGTTTCACGGGCATGGTCGGGACATGTGGAAAAAAGGCGTTTCTGGCGTGCGTGCCGCGCGCCGCGCCAGAAACGGGGACAATCGGAGTCAGGCCGGCCGGGTCGGATGGTGGATGGGATGAAGGGACGCACCGAAAGAAGAAAAACTGTCCAAAGCGCCGCCCGCCGGGGAGCCCCGTGGGGCGGCGTGCGGCGCGCGGCCTTGCGCCGGGGGCCTGTGCATAAAAGGAAAGGGACGCGCCCTCTCGGACACGTCCCTGGAAAATTCCTGGTCGGGATGAGTGGATTCGAACCACCGGCCTCTGCGTCCCGAACGCAGCGCTCTAGCCATGCTGAGCCACATCCCGACAAATGGAAGACCGACTACCTACACAACCGGGGCGGGCTTGGCAAGAAGTTTCGTCGAGGTTGTTTTTTCCGCCCAAGTTCCGTACAAGCGGCCAGTCCGCATGCGGACTTTTTTCACGCCGCGCATCCCGTTTCGAACCGCCTGCCCGGCTGTCAGGGCCTTGACCCGACGTTTCGGGAGGGCCTGGTGGCCGGTTCCCGGCCAGCCTCTGTCCGGACCGCGACACGGCGGGCCTTTTTCTCGGAAATGACAAGGAGCTTTCGGTGATACACGTCGTCGTGGTCGATGATTCCGCATTCATGCGCAAGGCCATAAGCACCATGCTGGAGAAGGATCCGGACATCAAGGTCGTGGCCACGGGCCGTGACGGCGAGGAAGGTCTGGAGCTGGTCAGGAAGCACAACCCCGACGTGGTCACCCTGGACATCGAGATGCCTCGCATGGACGGGCTGACGGCGCTACGGCACATCATGATGGAGATGCCGCGCCCGGTGCTCATGGTCAGCTCCCTGACCGTGGAGGGGGCCGAGGCCACGCTCAAGGCCATGGAGCTCGGGGCCGTGGATTTTATTCCCAAACAGCTTTCCAAGGTCTCCCTGGACATCGTCAAGATCGAGGACGATCTGCGGGCCAAGGTCAAGCTCATCGCCAAGCGCAAGGTGCGCGCCCCGTCTTCGGCCAGGTCCGTGGCCTCCCAGGTGTCGGCCCTGACGAGGCAGGTCGTCTCGGAGCGGGGCGACAGGCCGACCGCCGAGCGTCGCCCGGTGCGGCCCGGCGGTCCCCAGTTGCACGACGTGGTGGCCATCGGCGTGTCCACGGGAGGCCCGCCGGCGGTGCAGAAGGTGCTTTCCCGGCTGCCCAAGGATTTTCCGGCGGGCATCGTCATCGCCCAGCACATGCCGGCGGCGTTTACCGGCCCCTTCGCCAAGCGCCTGGACGGGGTGTGCGCCATCAGCGTCAAGGAGGCCGAACACGGGGAGCGGCTGGTTCCCGGGGTGGCCTACGTGTCCCCTGGCGGTCGGCATCTGCGCATCGACCAGAAGATCAGCCGCATCGAGCTGTCCATCTCCGACGAACCCCGCGAGGCCCTGTACAAGCCGTCGGCCACCGTGATGATCGAATCCGTGGCCCAGGGCGTGGGGCGGCGGGGCCTGGGCGTGATTTTGACCGGCATGGGCAGCGACGGCATGGAGGGGGTGCGCGCCCTCAAGCAAAAGGGCGGCCGGGCCCTGGCCCAGAGCGACGCCACCTGCGTGGTCTACGGCATGCCCAAGGCCGTGGTGGACGCCGGGCTTGCCGACGAGATCGTGGACATCGACGACATGGGCGACGCCATCATCACCAACCTCTACAAATAGTCTGGCGGCGGACCCGGCCACCGGGGACGGCGCGCAAGCGAGGATGGCATGACGGACTGCACACGGATCGCTTTGAAGTTGTCGGCCGAGGACATCGACGCCTTGCGCGAGGCGGCCTACGAGGCCGGGGAGCAGGGATGCGTGGAGGCGGTGCCGCAGTTGGCCCGGCTTCTGGCCTCCGAGAGCCTTGGCGTTCAGGAGGCGGCGGACTTGGCCCTGCGCCGCATCGGCGGCAAGGAGGTGGTGGCCGCCGTGTTGCCGCTTTTGCGTTGCGACGAGGCCCCGGCGCGCAACCTGTCCATGGACATCCTGCGCCAGGTGGGCGGCGACGATTTTCCCTCCCTGGTGGGGCTGTTGCACGACCCGGACCCTGACATCCGCATTTTCGGTTCGGACATCCTTGGCTCCACGGACAACGAACTGGCCGTGCCGCCCCTGTGCGACGCCCTGCTCAAGGATCCCGAGGTCAACGTGCGCTACCAGGCGGCGGTGAGCCTGGGGGAACTGGCCCGGGGCTCGGCCGCCAAGTGCCTGGGCAAGGCCATGGAGGACGACGAGTGGGTCCAGTTCGCGGTCATTGAGGCCCTGGCCAAGATCCGCGACGCCTCCTCGGTGACCGCCCTGGTCAAGGCCCTGGATAAAAGTTCGGATCTGGTGGCCTCCATGATCGTGGAGGCCCTGGGCGAGATCGGCAACATCAAGGCCGTGGCCATGCTGATCAGGCGCATGGACGCCTCCCCGGCCGTCTTGCGCAACAAGATCGTCAAGGCCGTGCTGCATATCCTGGGCGGCAAGTCCCTGACGCTTTTGCCCGCCAAGGACCGGGGCAAGTTCCACGACTATCTCCTGGCCGCCCTGTCCGACGACGACCCGGAGATCCAGGACGCGGCCATCCGGGGACTGGGATTTATGGGCGGCGACGCGGCCTCGGGGGAGATTTTGCATCTGGCGGCGCGCATGGACCCGGATGCCGACGCCGAACGGCTGGAGGCCGCCGTGACCGCCCTGGCCTCCATCGGACTTTCCCCCAGCCTGCGGGCGGGGCTGTCCCATCCCGAACCGGCGGGGAGGCGCATCGCGGTGACGGCGCTGGCGCGCATCGGGGGCGAGAAGGTCTCGGAGCTTCTGATCGCCGCCTATCCCATGGCCGACGCCGGATTGCGCCGGGACATGGTGACCGCCCTGCTTGAAGTGGCCGGCCCGGAGGCCAGGGAGTTTTTCCTGGGGCTTTTGGACGAGGCCGGGGACGAGGCCGTGCTCAAGGCGGCGCTGTTCTATCTGGGACGCAAGACGCGGGTGGAGGAGGCCGGGGATCGTATGTTCGCCCTGCTGGCCGATCCCCGCGACGACGTCAAGGAGGCGGCGCTTGAGGCCTGCACCGCGCTTGGCGGCGAGGCCCTCAACAACCGTTTCCTCGAACTCGCCGACGACCCCGATCCGGTCAACCGGCTCATGGCCGTCTACGCCCTGGGCAGGATCCGCCTGCCCGGAAACCTCGCGCGCATCGAGGCGGCCCTGCTCGATCCGGTCCCGGACATCCGCAAGATCGCCCTGGAGGCCGCTGCGGAGGCCTGCGACGAGGGCGGGAAGGGGCTGGAGATGATCGTCTCCCGCCTGGAGGATGAGGCCCCGGACGTGCGGCGCACGGTGGTGGAGCTTTTGGGACGCTGCCCCCTGGGGCGGGGCGTTCCCTATCTGCTGCGGGCCCTGGCCGATCCTGACGACTGGGTGCGGGTGCGCGCCGTGGAGGCCCTGGGGACGCTTCGGGCGGCCGAGGCCGTGCCCCGGCTCATTCCGCTTTTGCACGACGCCTCGAAGCTGGTGTCGCTCAAAACCGTGGAGGCCCTGGGGAGCATCGGCGGCGAGAGCGCCTTCCGCGCCCTGCTGGAGGCCCTGAGCAACGAGGATCCCGAGTTCCAGGCCGTTGCCGAGGAGGCCATAGCCGCCATTCAGGACAGGCAAGGAGACAGGTAGCGCGCAATGTCTTCGCTTTTTTCGAAAACGATTTCCCTGCGAAAGGATCTCAAGATCTCGGATGCGGAGTTTCTGCAGCTTCGGGACTACATCTATTCCCAAAGCGGCATCTTTGTGGCCGACACCCGAAAGTACCTGGTGGAAAACAGGCTGGCGGCGCGGCTCAAGGATTTGAACCTCAACAGCTTCGCCGAATACCACTATTATCTGCAATACGACCCGGGACGCCGCCAGGAGCTCAACCGGCTCTTCGAGGTCATCACCACCAACGAGACCAGTTTCTACCGCAATCCGCCCCAGCTCAAGGTCTTCCAGGACAACGTCCTCCCCGACGTGCTGGACCGGCTGCGCTCCCAGCGCCAGAAGAGGCTGCGCATCTGGTCCGCCGGGTGCTCCACCGGGGAGGAGCCCTATACCCTGGCCATCATCCTCATGGAGGTGCTGCGCACGGAACTGCCCTCCTGGGACATCCGCATCACCGCCAACGATCTGTCCGAGGCCGTGCTGGCGGCGGCCAGGCAGGGGGCCTACAACGAATATGCCCTGCGCACCACGCCCAAAGAGATCGTGGCCCGGTACTTCACCCAGGACGGGCAGCGGTTTTTCATCAAGCCCGAGGTCAAGCGGCTGGTGAGCTTCGGACAGATCAATCTGAGCGACCGGGCCCAGCTCAAGCGGGCGGACCGTTCCCAGATCGTGTTTTGCCGCAACGTGATCATTTATTTCGACGACGAGATGAAAAAAAACGTCATCGGGGCCTTCTACGACAACCTGTTGCCCGGGGGATATCTGTTTATCGGCCATTCCGAGTCGTTGCACAACATCACCCGGGCCTTTCGCCCCAAGCACTATCCGGGCGCGATCATCTATCGCAAGGAGGAGTGATGCGGGCGCCCGGGACGGACGGCATGGGCGGCGGCCCCCCCGCCGCCGGGGGGCCCGGCCCCGGAACAGGCCAGGGGAGGGGTGCGGCGAAACCGGCCCGGGGCCCGGAACCGGCTTTGCGTGCGGCCCGGATCCTGGCCGTGGCCAACCAGAAGGGGGGCGTGGGCAAGACCACCACGGCCCTGTCCCTGGGGGCGGCCCTGGCCCGGCGCGGCAGGAGGGTGTTGGTCATGGACCTGGACCCGCACAACTGCGCCTCGGCCCATCTGGGATTTTTCCCGGAGAACGTGACCCGGTCGGTCCTGGATCTCTTTTTGGCCGGGCAGGTCGATGCCGCGGCGTTTGGCGCGGCCGTGACGCGATCCGGACAGGCGGGCTTCGATTTCGTGCCCGGACATTCCCGGTTGTCGGAGCTCGACGTGGACCTGCGCGACCGTCCGCGCAAAGGGGTGATCCTCAAGGAGGCCCTGGCGTCCGTGTCCGACCGGTATGATTTCGCGATCCTTGACTGTCCTCCGCATATGGGGGTGCTCCTGGCCAACGCCATGGTGGCTTCGGATTTGCTGATCATCCCCATTCAGACGGATTTTCTGGCACTGCACGGCCTGCGGCTTTTGTTCGACTCCATGCGCACCATGAACCGCGTGCTGGCCCGGCCCCTGGCCTTCATGGCCCTGGCCACCATGTACGACCGCCGGGCAGGGGCCTGCGTGCGGGTGCTCAACCTCCTGCGGCGCAAACTGGGGGCCCGGGTGTTTTCCACGGTCATCGGGCTGGACACCCAGTTCCGCGAGGCCAGCGCGGACGGAAAGGTCATCTACGAGGTGGCCCCGGACAGCCGGGGGGCTCGTGAATATCTGCAACTTGCCGATGAGATCCTGCGGTCATGAGCAAAAAGCTGGAAGCATATTTCCGGGATGCGGTGGTCGTCCCCGGCGAGGAGGCCGCCCGCGAAGGGTTCACCGAATCCGAGCGCGCCTTTCTGGAAAAATATCTGGGCGTGGAGTATGAAACGGCCCTGGACGCCAAGGGGCTGTCCCGCCCGGCCCGGGTGGAGTCCGTTTCCGGCCCGGGGGCGGGCGGCGGCGCGACGGGAAATGCCGCGCCGGACATGGCCTCCGGGGAGATGCGGGACACGGCCCGTTTCGAGGCGGGCCTGCGCGACGCCAGGGAACTGCAGTTGGTGGGCTTCGCCGTGGGCGGCCAGGATTTCGCCGTGCCCATCGAACTGGTGCAGGAGGTCATCCGGGGGGCCTCGCCCACCAAGCTTCCGGCCGCCCCGGCCTACCTGGCCGGGATCATGAACCTGCGCGGCCGGGTGACGCCCCTGGTGAACCTGGGGACCATCCTGGGCCTTGACTGCCAGGGCTGCGACCAGGGACGGTTCGTCATCGTCTGCCGGGTGGGCGGCATGCGCCTCGGGCTCATGGTCGAGGCCATGGCGGCCATGCACCGGGCTGCTGCGGAACGGGTGGAGTGGGGCATCGAGGCCCAGGTCGGGGTGGGGGCGCAGTTTCTGCTCGGCCTGCTCAAGCATGAAGACCGGCTTATAAAGATCATCTCCATTGACAGCCTTTTTCAAAAGGTTTTGAAGAGTTGAAGGCGCGTCAGCGCCTGGAGGACAAGGGCATGGCCAAGCATATCCTCATCGTGGACGATTCGAAGACCGTGCGCAATCTGGTGGCCTTCATCATGAAGAAGGAAGGCTTCAAGGTCACGGCGGCCGAGGACGGTCTGGACGGACTGGAAAAGCTGTATTCCGAACAGAAGATCGACCTGATCATTTCCGATATCAACATGCCCCGCATGGACGGCATCACGTTCATCAAGACCGTGCGTGAGCAGGACGCCTACCGGGACATCCCCATCGTGGTCCTTTCCACGGAGGGCCAGGAAAACGATATCCAGAAGGGCTTGAGCATCGGAGCCAACCTCTATCTGGTCAAACCCGCCCAGCCGGAGATGATGGTTAAAAACATCAAGATGCTTTTAGGATGACCGCCATCCCGAATCCCTAGGGGACGCACGGCCCGCAAGGAGCGCCAATGTCGCAAGATTTCATGGATCCGGAACTTTTCGCGGATTTCATCGTCGAGGCCAAGGAACACCTGGAGACCATCGAGCCCAATCTGCTCGAACTGGAGAAGAATCCGGGGAACCTGGGGCTTTTGAACGAAATCTTCCGTCCCATGCATTCCCTCAAGGGGGCGTCGGGGTTTCTGGGCCTCAACCAGATCAACGGACTGGCGCACAAATCCGAAAACATCCTTGATGAGTTGCGCAAGGGCAAGCTTGCCGTCACGGCCGAGATCATGGACGTGATCCTGGCGGCCACGGACCATCTGCGCACCATGATCGACAACCTGGAGATGACCGGCGTCGAGGGCGAGGTGGACACCTCGGCGGTGCAAGGCCGCATCGCCGCCATTTTGGCGGGCGAAGCCGCCGCCCCGGCCGCGCCCCGCCCTGCGGAACCCGAGCCCGCGCCCGAGCCCGACGCCGACCCGGCCCAAAGCCCGCCATCCCCTGCCGCGCCCCTTGCCCCGAACGGCGGGCGGGCCAGCGCCGCGTCGGACAACGAGCCCATGACCCCCACCGTGGTGGGGGACCCCTATGCCCTGACCTCCATCGGCGAGGGGCATCTGGCGGATTTTCTGGAGGAGGCCCGGGAGATCGTGGAGCGCTTAAACAGCTCGCTTCTCGAACTGGAGGCCGAGGCCGGGGATCTGCAGGGGTCGGAGCTGGTCAAC
>JAVHLG010000037.1 GCA_031082225.1 Desulfovibrionaceae bacterium
TATTTTTTCATGGGGCAACGCTACATTTTCTCTCCCAAAAGCTCCCCAAACCGGACGCAGCCCACGGTGGTCGCCCCGGGCATCTGCCCGGCCAGATCGACGGTCACCTGCCTGGAGGCCAAGACCTTGTTCACCGCGCCGTAAATACGCGCGGCGGCCTCGTTCCAGCCGAGGTGCTCAAAGAGCATGGCCCCGCACAGGATCAGGCTTCCGGGGTTGGCCATGTCCTTTCCGGCGATGCGCGGCGCAGTGCCGTGGGTGGCCTCGAAAAAGGCCAGGGAGTCGCTCATGTTCACGCCCGGGGCCAGCCCAAGGCCGCCGACCTGGGCGGCCAGGGCGTCGGAGATGTAGTCGCCGTTTAGGTTCGTGGTGGCGATGACGCTGTATTTCTCGGGCTCCATGAGCGCCACCTGGAACATGTTGTCGGCGATGCGGTCTTTGATCACGATGGGCTTGCCGCCGCCTGCGGCGGCCTCGTCCTCGGTCATGGTCATCTCGCCGAACTCGGTTTTGGCGACCTCGTAGCCCCAGGCCCGGAAGGCCCCTTCGGTGAACTTCATGATGTTGCCCTTGTGCACCAGGGTGACGCTGTCGCGGCCGTGGTCCACGGCGTGACGGATGGCCTTGCGCACCAGACGCTTGCAGCCGCCCTCGGTCATGGGCTTGATGCCCACGCCTGCGCCCACGTCCACCTTGGCCCCCAGCTCGTCGCGCAAAAATTCCAGGAGCTTTTTGGCCTGCGGGGTTCCGGCGGCGTATTCGATCCCGGCGTAGACGTCCTCGGTGTTCTCCCGGAAAATGATCATGTCCACCTTCTCGGGATGCTTGACCGGCGATTCGATGCCCCCGAAGTGGCGGATGGGCCGGATGCAGGCGTAGAGGTCGAGCACCTGGCGCAGGGTGACGTTGAGGCTGCGGATGCCGCCGCCCACGGGGGTGCCAAGCGGCCCCTTCATGGCCAGTTCGGCCTTGGCCAGGGTGTCCAGGGTGGCCTGGGGCATATATTCGCCGGTTTCCTTGAAGGCCTTTTCACCGGCCAAAAGCTCGGTCCAGACGAGGGAGCGGTCGTCGCCGTAAGCGGCCTTGGCGGCGGCGTCGATGACCGGCCGGGCGGCCTTCCAGACCTCGGGGCCGATGCCGTCGCCCTCGATGTAATACACGGTTTTCTGCATGGGGGGATCTCCAGGGGATGTTGCGGTGGAAGGTGGAGGTCAAAAAGTCGGCCCATAAAAAAAGAAGCCAACCCTTGTCAATCGCGCGGGTTTTCCCGGCCTCCGGACGCACGGCGGCCACGCGCCGGAAAATGCATGCCACAAGGACGGGTCACGGCGTCAGATAACGTTCCATGAAAAGGTCGAGAACCTTTTTTTTGTCGGCGTCGGAAAGCAGCATGTAATCCCGATCCGCCACCTTGAGGGCGAAAAACTCCAGAAGCTTCATGCGCCGGATGTCCAGGGGGACTTTGCGAAATTCCGGGGCGCTCACGAAGACCGCCACATCCGGGGCCACCTTGTCAACATACCGGATGGGAAGCGGTTCCTTGCCGGGCATGCGGCGGTCCATGACCGCGTCGCCGCTTCTTCCCTCATGCCTCCAGGAAAACAAACCGCTCATGAACGTCTCGTGGCGGGCGTAACGCATATGGTAGACTATCCCCGCAGCAAGCAGGAGGAGCAGCACGGCGGCCAGGATGATGCCGTTACGGATGTGCATGGCGCATTCGCTTTCCCCCGGGGGAGCGGCCGCAGTCCGCTGGCGCGGACAGCCCGGCGGTCCGGAGCTATTGGGATATCTCGCCGCCGAAACGGCGCATCTTCTGGGTCACGTTGTCTTCCAGCCACTTGGCGTCCCACCATTCGATGGGGATGACCTCCAGCCCGGAGAGCACCATGCCGAAATGCAGATGATCGCCGAAGGCCAGGCCCGTGGTCCCGGTGCGGCCGATGATCCGGCCCTTGGCCACGGCGTCCCCGGTCTTGACGTCGATCTGGCTCAAGTGTCCGTACAGGCTTTGCAACCCCAGGCCGTGATCGATGACCACGGTCTGGCCGTAGAGCCCCATATCCCCGGCAAAGACCACCACGCCGTCGTTGGCGGCGGGCACGGCGGCCCTGGGGGTGGAGGCCAGGTCGATGCCCATGTGGTGCTGCCGGTCGATCATCTCGCCCTTGTAGAAATAGGCGCGTTCGGCCCCAAAGGAGCCCAGAACCGACGACCCGGGCAGATAGATGAAGGGACCGTTCCACAGGGGTTTGGGCGCGGTCTTGCGGCCGAGGTCGCGCAGCACGGCCTCGTCCTTGCGGCGCTGGTCGCCGTTGACCTTGCCAAACAGGGTCAGGGGATCACGCGCCTCGGGGTACAGGGCGGCGAAAGCGGGCATCTTCGCGGCCAGGAATTCGTCCGTGACATCCACCCGCTCCTGCCTGAAACGGCGCTTGATGGCCATGTTCACGAAAAACCCCGTGCGCTCGTTTCCGGCCCGGTCCTCGGCATAGAGTCGGGGCTTGTAGTCCTCGGCCTCCATGTCCCGGGGATAGGCGAAAAGGCAGGCATAGGAACCCGAGTCCTGCTTGAAGCCCGGGAAAAAACGGTCTCCAACCATCACCCCGCTGCGCTCTGGCTCCTTGGAGACGGTGTAGATGACCAGCCCCACCCCGCCCTGGCGCATGTAGTGCGTGGGCGTCAGGGGCCGCACGTTGGGCGGGGCCATGTCCAGGGTCATGTGGCGGTCGATGCGCGTGGCGTTTCCGGCCCCGAAATTGAAAAAGGATCCGTCCGTGACCACCACCTGCAATTCGAACTCCCCGCCACGCAGTTCGGCCTTTTCCAGGCTGAAGGTCTCCATGACGGATTTTTGCAGCCCGTCGTAGGACTTGCGCAAGACGGTATATTTCTTGAGCCCCTGGCCAGCCGTCACCACGATGGACTTGATGCCGGACCCCGGGTCTTCGGCCTTGACGGTGAACTCCTTTTTAAGCGAAACTGCGTCAATGAGGGGATAGAGCGCCACTGTGGGCTTCTCCATATCCTCCATGAGAAAAAGCACGCCCACTCCCGCCGCCGCAAGCGGCCCCAAAATGACCACGGCCAGGAGCACCATGCCGACCGGGCCGAGTTTCTTTTTTTTCTTGGTGGGCTTCGTAATGCGCATGACGATCCTTCAACACGTCCGCCACGCGGCATGCGAGGCGTGTGGTGTCTTAAACGTTCACCGGGAGCAACACAAGGTGCATCAGACGTTTCACACGACCCATGACTGTCCCCGGACGCAGGGAAGGCCGGACTTCGGCCTTGGCTGCGTCCTGGCCGACCTCGGACGAACGTACGCCCTCCCTGTGGCGGCGCTTTCCGCCATGCTGCTTATCACGGCGACAGCCTTTTTCCAGACGCGCGCCGCATCCCTGGCCAGGGAGACGGCACGGACGGCCGTGGAACTGTCCATGCGCGCCGACGACACCCGGCTGGCCGGGGATCGCTTCGCCCCCTATCCCGAGCCGCGCCTGTTTACGGTCACGGTCACGGCCTACAGCCCGACCCCCGATCAGACCTGGGGCGATCCCTGGACCGGGGCCATGGGCCGTCGGGTGCGCCCCGGCAAGACCCTGGCCGTCTCCCACGACCTCAAGCATCTCCTGGGCAGCCGGGTCTACGTCCAGGACGTGGGCTACCTGGTGGCCGAGGATCTCATGCACCCCCGCTGGGAAAACCGGGTGGATCTGTGCCTTGGGGCCCGCGCCCAGG
Organism: Desulfovibrionaceae bacterium; assembly: GCA_031082225.1. Classification (GTDB taxonomy): domain Bacteria; phylum Desulfobacterota; class Desulfovibrionia; order Desulfovibrionales; family Desulfovibrionaceae; genus Desulfolutivibrio. The sequence continues at coordinate 3,742 of JAVHLG010000037.1, forward strand.
CCGAGGCCTTCGGCGTCAGGCAACTGAACATGATCGTTCTGGACTAAGCCCCCGCACCCCCCGGCCATCCCCGCCAAGGGCATGGCCGCACACCCGCCCTCCGGTCATTCCAGGCGCGTGAAGGCCACGGCCTCCACGTCGCCTACGGACATGGACGCCCCCACCTCCACGGATCCGTCGGCCAGATAGGCCGGGGAGGTGTAGGTGACCAGGGTGTCCGGCAGATAGCCTTCCATCTTGATGGAACTCGGAATCTTCTCGGCCTTGCGCTTGTAGGCGTCCACGCACAGGAGCAGGTTGCGCTTGGCGTTTTGCGCCGCGGCTTTCTGGGCCATGAGCGGCTCGCCGGTATCGGCCCGGCTGGTTCCGGTGGTGGCGATGCGCTCGGCGTCCACATGGCACTGTCCCGTCGGGCCGGTGATGACGGCCGGGGCAGCCGGGGCGGCCTTCTGGACGGAGGACGGCGCCACCGGGGCTTTGGCGGGCCCTGCGGCGGACGTCGCCGGGGCCTGGGGCGGCGCGGCACGGCGCGGATCGCCGGAGATCAGCGTGGGATCGGAAATGCCCAGGGCGGCCAGGGCGGCCCTGGCCTCGGGTTCGGTTCCCGCCATTTTGGCGTAGACCCGGTAATAGACCTTGCCCTGGGGCGTCTGCCCCTGCTCGATCGAACCCTGGTGTCCCCTGGCCGCCAGCACGTCGCGCAGGCTCACGGCATTGGCCTCGTGGGCGAAGGAGCCTACCTGGAACGTCAACAGCCCCGCGACCGGAGCGCCCGTCTGGGGGCTCGGGACAGCATAGGGGGAATGGGTCTGGCCCTGGGGCTGGACCGGCGTGACCGGCGTTCCCTGGGGCGACTGGGCCACGGGCGCAGGCTGGACCGGAGCAGGGGTTGGCGCGTAGGGCGGCAGGTGCTGCGGGCTGGTGGTGGACACGCTCGGCTGGGGCGACGGGGCAGGGCCTGCATAACCTGGGTCCGCAGGTGGCGGCGCGCCCCCCAGATCGCGTTCCATGGGGGTCGGCTGCCCGACGTTGCTCCCGGCGCTCGTGGAGGGCGGCGGCGTCTCCGGGGGAGATCCCAGGATCTCCTTTTCAAAGGCGACCCGTCCGGAACATCCCGCCACAAGCGCCGCCAGAATCACAAACTGCATGATCGTTTTCATGGTCTTCTCCATGCCGGTTCGACGCCGTCAACGGGACGGCGCGACTGGGACGCGGGACAGAACCGATACGTCGTCAAGGCCCGCTCACGGCCTTGAAACGGACGTCTCGGCCCCCTGGCCGACCATAGGCGGAGCATGCTCGAAAAAGACGACCTCCGTGCCCACGTCCAGGATTCTGGCCAGTTCCAAGCCCTCGTCGTTGCGCATGCGGATGCACCCGTTGGTCACCCGCCTGCCGATGGACTTGGGGTCGTTGTTGCCGTGAATGCGATAGGCGAACCCGTGGGACAGGTGCATTTTGAACGGTCCCATGGGATTTTTCACCCCCGGCGGCATGACGTCGGGCAGGGTGCGCCCCTTTTGTCTGGCCCGGCGTTTCATGTTCTCCGTGGGCCGCCACCAGGGTTCGAATTCGATCTGGGTGATGACCCCCCAGCCTGCCGGGGCCTCCACGTCGCCCGCCGGGGTGGCCACCGTATAGATCCTGGCCGGATGCCTGATGCCGTCAGCCTGTTTTTTGTACAAAATAAGGGTGCAATCCGCCAGGTAGACCTCAATGGCGTACCGGGCCTTGCGGTCGTACTGCTCCTGGACGGCTGGCGTCAGCCGGTCGGCAAAATCCCTCGGGGCCGGTTTTTGCAGATGATCCAGGACGTAGGACACCAACCGCTCGCCCCCCTGGGGATCGGGGACGGGCCAGTCGGCCGCCCTCCCCCGTGCGGCGGCCGCGTCCGGGGCCATGGCCCCGCCGCCCGGGGTTTCCCGGGAAGGGGACGAAGACGGCGCGAGATCTCCGGGGATGGCCGGAACCGGGGGGGAAGCCGCCACCGGCCCCGGGAGGGCGGCCACGGTGGGAGAGATCGCTGCCGGTTCCGCCCCAGGCGCAGGCATCGGCGCAGGCGGCGAGGCTGTGGTCGGGTCGGCAGGGGCGGCGGCCTCCGCAAGGCCCACCACCGTGCCCACCGCGTCCCCGGGGCCGGGACGCCGCGCCACCTGGACCAGCCTGTCGCGGTACAGCACCAGGGCGTCCTGGGAAAAACCCGTGAGGTAGCCGGAAAGGACGTAGCCGCGCACCCCGCCCCGGACCTCGATTTCCGCCCAGGCCCCGGCCGTTGCGAGCACCCGGACCACTTCTGCGGCCTTGAGAACCCGTTTCGTGGCCGCGCCGGAGTCGGGCGAGGCAAGCAGGCACAGCCCGTTGAGCCGCACCGCCTCGTGACGCGCCGGGGCGACCTCGGTTCCTGCCGCACCACGGGAAAGGGCCGACTGTCCGTCCGGCAGAGGCGTGTTGTCCCCGGCCTGCCCCCAGGTCGCCGATGAAAACACCAACACCCCAAAAAACACGGCCAGCCTCGACAACCGCCACACCCGCATCATGGTTCCCCCGTCCTTGCGGCATCCTGGTCCTGTCCTGTTCCGGCATGCCCCCGCCATGTCCCGGGGGCATGAAAAACCCGCACCGGCGGGCGCAGCCTGCCCGCGACCTTGTGGTATCGCTCCGTGGAATAGCCCAGGGCGATGACCGCGTAAACCGTCTCCTCGCGGCCGATGCCCAGACTTTCCTGAATTTTCCTGTCGTGCTGCATGGCGGCCACGGCATAGCCGATCAGACAGGTTCCGATCCCCATGGCATGGGCCGCCAGCAGCATGTTCTGGGCGGCCAGCAGGGCGTCCTCGGCCGGACAACTGGCCCCGGGGCGGGAGGTGACGACGATGGCTGCGGGGGCCCCGTGGAACAGCCGGTCCGTGCCGTCACGCTCCCAAAGCGCCAGGGCCTGGGCCACAGAGTGGTAATGCTCCCGGTAATAGTCGTCCAGGTCGGGGCGGCCCACCAGGCGCATGGCCAGCCGGATCACGGGATTGGCCGCCATGGCGTTGAGCTTTCGGAAAAACCGGGCCAGGGCCTCGCCCAGAAAGGTCACGGCCGGGCGGTCAGGCAACAGGGTGAAGGCCCATTTCTGGCTGTTGTGCCCCGAGGGCGCGCTGATTCCGGCCCGCACCAGATCCAGGAGCGCCTCCCGGGGCACGGGCCGCTCCAGATAGCTGCGCACGGAGCGCCGGGAACGCATCAGCCGGATCAGTTCTCCCGGATCGCCCAGCCCGGGGGCCAGCCAGTCCGATCCGGTCGTGACGGTGGCGAAACTCCCGGCAAAGGGATCCAGGCCGACCACCGCCACCGCCCCCTCGGGACACGCCGCCTGGCAGTGGCCGCAGGTCAGGCAGGCCTGGTCCGTGACCACGGCCTTTTTGGCCTCCAGGGCCAGGGTCTTGGTGGGGCAGGATCGCACGCACAGACCGCAGCCCACGCACAAGGCGGCATCGACCACCACCGGCTTCGCCAGATCGGCCCCCGCGCTCACGCGGCCCCCCAGGCCCTGGGGGGCGACCAGCGGGGCCCAACACCCCCGGAAACAAGACCGGACACCGGGAACACAACGAAACAGGAATGTTTTTTCATTCTCAAGCGGGGTGTTAGAGGTTGGCTTTCGAGGCCTTGGCTTCCGTGGCCGCGCTGAGTCGGCGCGCCTCCCCGGAGGCCGTCTTCGGCCCGGCCTCGGTCGGGGCCGCAATGCGCCGGGCGGTCACGAACCACCGGGAGTAGTCCCCGGAGTCCATGCGCTCCACGCGGACCCCGGCGGCCCGGGACGAGGAATGCAGCATACGGCCGCCGCCGAGAAAGATGCCCACATGATTGATGCCCGCCTCGCGGTTGGTGGAGAAAAAGACCAGATCCCCGGGCAAAAGCATGTCCCGCCCGACCGGTGCGCCCATGGCCGCCTGATGGGCGCTGTGCCTGGGCAGGGAGGCCCCCAGGCGCTGGTACACGGCCCTGGTCAGACCCGAGCAGTCCACCCCGGCCGGGCTGTCGCCTCCGAAAAGATAGGGCGCGCCCAGATAGGCCTCGGCCGCGCGCAGGATGGCCGCCCCCCGTACGTCAAGGCCGGTCACGAGTTCTCCGACGCCCTGGGGGATGGTTTCTTCAATGGCTTTTTTCTCGCGCAGGGCGGCCACCAGGACGTCGTGCCCCGGCTTTTTCTCGCCGGGACGCAGGGTGTAGAGTTCCTTGTAGCGGGCGTCCAGGCGTCGGGCGCTGGTATGCAGCATGCCCAGGCCGTCCTCGAATCCGTAGATGGTCTGCCCCATGGCCGGACTGGGAAACCATGCGCCGACAAGGAGCAGGATCAGGGCGGCTGCGTGGGTCCAGAGGCTCATCGCCCGTCCTCCGCCATAGGCGGTGCCATGTCGTCCCCGGCCCGGAAACGCTCCGGATCCGACTGACCGGCGTAGGTGATGCGGCAGGGGGCCTCAACCCGCCTGAGCTTTACGCAGTCCGGCCTGAACAGGCACTGTTCCTGACCGCATATGTCGAACCTGCCCCGGCCGAAGCAGGGTTCAAAGCCCTCCGCAAGCTGGATTTCACGCACGGCGTCCACAGCCGACAGGCCCACGATGTTCACCCCGGCCAGCCGGGCCTTGGCCGTCAGGAAGCAGGCGTCCAGCCCCTCGCCCACCATGCCCCCGGGCATCTCGGCCAGGTCGCCGCTCACGGCGTTGTGCAGGGGGAGGCGCAGATTGACGGTGACGCCGCCCCTGGCCGCGCTATGGACCGTCAACTCGCCGCCGTGCTCCATGACGATCTTGCGGGCCATGGTCAGTCCGATCCCGGAGCCCCGGGCCTTTGTCGTGAAAAACGGATCAAAGACAAAGGGAAGGTTGTGATCCGATATCCCCGGCCCATCATCGGAGACGGCGATGCACCAGGCCAGTTCCCCCCGCCGGGCCGCCACTCCCACGCGGACCTCGCCCGGACCGGAAAACTCCACGGCGTTGCGCAGGATCTCCGACAGGGCCAGATGCATAAGCCCCCGGTCCACGTGGCAGATACCCTCGTCCACATGGATATCCCACACCACCGCCCGACCGGACTGGGCCGCTGTCCGGGCTGCCTCGGACGTGACCCCTTCCACCAGGGGCAGCAGTGGCGAGGGCGCGGGCTTGGGTCGCTGTATGGAGGCCAGCCGGACCACCGTGCCCACGATGCCTTCCAGCCGCAGGGCCTCGGAAAAGATGATATCCGGATATTCGGTGGACAGGCCGCGATCCTGCATCACGGCCCGCATCTTGCGGGAAAAGCCGCCGATGGCGGCCGTGGGATTGCGAATCTGATGGGCCACGGACAAGGCCAGATTCCCCAGGCTTTCGATAATGTCATGCTGCAATCGGTTTTTTTCGCGCAGCACCAGGGTCTCGCGTTCCCTGACCTTGCGCAGTTCGGTGACGTCCTCGAAGATGCACACCACCCCGACCATCCTGCCCCGCCGAAGCACGCAGGAAATGCTGGCGATCAGATGCAGGGCGCGCCCGTCCGGCGTGGTATAGGCGATTTCGCGTTGCGTCGCGTCCTGGCCCCGCACCACAGCGGCTTCCACCAGGGCGGCGAAGGCGGCGGCTCCTGGCCCATCCGGAAATATCGCGCGCCACAAGAGGCCCTTGAGATCCTCCCGCCCAAGGCCGAGGATATCCCCGGCGGCCGGACTCGCGGCCGCGACCCGGCCGTCCCGGTCGAAAACCACAAGGCCCACCGGCATGCATTGCAGGATGTTGTCTTCGATGACACGCCTGGGGGTCGGCATCATGCACCTTTATCCGCCCGAACCGATTCGCCCGGCCGGGGACTGCGACATGCCGCGTCCGGCTATTTGATCTCCCGGCAGTCCGTGCATTCCGTCTTCCCCAGGTTTTTGCCGGCATGGTCCTTGTCCGCGACAACGGCCTGCGGCGTGCCCGGGGCGGCCGCCCCGTCCTTGCCCTTCTCCAGGGCCTTGGCCACGGCGTCCTCGAAGACCGGCAGGGGCGCCGCGCCCCGGACGGACAGGCCGCCCACCACATACGTGGGGGTTCCCCGGAACTTGAACGACCGGGCTTCATCCCCGTCCTTCTGGATCCGTTCGTCAAGCTCGGGGCGCTTCATGTCGGCATCCAGGCGGGCTGCGTCAGCGCCCAAGGTCACGGCCAAGGCCCGCAAGGCGGCCTCCCCCCCCTGGGCCATCTTTTCCTGGTCCGCAAACACGGCATCGTGAAAGGCCCAGGCCAGTTCGGGCTTTTGCAGCCCCAGGGCCTCGAAAACCAGGGCGGCGTGACGGGAAAGGGGGGCGTTGGCGAAATGCTTGAACACCACCCGGACCTGCCCCGGGTACTTGTCGACCAGGGTTTTCATGGTGACGGCCCCGTTGGCGCAGTAATGGCAAAAAAAGTCCGAATATTCCGCGATGACGACCGGCGCGTCGGGTTTGCCGAGGCTTAAGCGGCCAGGCTCGATCACAGGCTTGAGGGGGTTTTTCATTTCCTCCTCGATGCGCCTGGTTTCCTCGGCCTGTTGACGTTCCCTGGCGGCCTCCTCCAGAATGCCCAGCAACTGGCCTTTTTCCTTTCGCAGCGCCTCGATGAGGATTTCCGGATGTTCCTGCAACAAGGTCCGCATCTGGGCTTCCATGTTCTGCGCGCCTGCGGCCGGAACCGCCAAACATCCTAAAATCAAAAAAAGCGCCACGATCACGCGTCGATTCGACATTGTCTTTTCCTTTTTCGTGCTGATGTGGAGTGCCAGGGGCGTCAGGCTGGAACGCGTGAAACGTCCAGGCTGCTCGTCTACGTTTTTTAAGGAAGATATAGAAGTCCCCGCAACTTGTCATCCGCTTCATGGTCACACCTCCAACCGGAGCCGCCGTCGGTGCATGCGCCGCGACTCCGGCCGCACCCATGCCGGGTGACGGGGAGCGCGCGATCCTGTAGGGGGGAAACGAGACGCCCAAGGAGAAACGCAATGGCCTATCTGCTGGTCATGGTCGCCGTACTGGCGGTCATCGTGATTTTCTGCATAAGCGGTCCTGCCATCGGCCCCAGGGTCTGAGGCCCAGGCCCTGCCTGTCGCCGTGAGCGGCGGGACCACTCGAAGCAGGATGCAGCAAAAGACGACACCAACCGTACGTCGGCAGCCCCGCCCCGGCGACCGGCCGTGAACCGGGCTGGCCGGGACGCTCCTCCCGGGCAGGAGCCCCGGCCCTGATCCGGAGGCGGTCCGGGCCGGACGGCTTCATATCTTTTTATTGACGATGGCGGCCTTGAAGGCCATTTCGATGGGCATCTCCCGGCGCAGCATCATGTCTTCGAACTGCGCCTGGGCCTTGGAACGCAGTTCATTGGACACCGTCAGATATTCGGCAATGATTTCCATGGCCCGGTTGTGCGAGGTATCCGGCGGCATGGTGAATCCGGAGAGCGTCATGATCGCTTGTCCCCCTGGGCGTCCCGGCGCGCGTCTGGCGCGGCGCTGGTTCTGGTTTTCCCACTGTACTCTATCGGATGCCGACCCTGGGTTCTTTAGGTGCACGAAGGACCATATAAAAAGACTCCCCCGGGTTCCTCCCATGCCATGCAGCCCCGGAACAACTTTTTTTCGTAAACGCCATTTTTCCATGCCCCTCGCCGCGCGATAACCACCCGATTTTTTTACGGGCCCATGACCGTCCCGCAAAAAGCCGCACCGGACGCGACGATCCGATCGTTGACATCCCCCCGGTTTCACTCCATGTTCCCCTCGCCGGTCGGCGGTTCCCCCCTTTTTCCGTCGGCCCCGGCAGCACCAAACCGGAGGATATGACAAGGGGCGATGGAACACGCACTTCCTTGCATCGAACTGGAACATGTTTCCAAGCATTTCGGGGACCAGTCGGTCCTTCGGGATATCCACCTCACCATCAATCACGGCGAGTTTCTGACCTTTCTTGGTCCCTCGGGCTGCGGCAAGACCACCATCCTGCGCCTTTTGGCCGGGTTCGAACGTCCCTCCACGGGCCGACTGCGCATCGGCGGCGTGGACGTCACCGACCTGCCGCCCCACCGCCGGGCCGTGAACACCGTCTTCCAGAACTATGCCCTCTTCCCGCACATGACCGTCTTCGACAACGTGGCCTTCGGGCTGCGCATGCGCCGGACCCCGGCCAAGGTCATCGATGCCGAGGTTTTTTCTGCCCTGCGCATGGTCAAGATGGAGACGCACCATGCCCGCCGCCCCAGCCAGCTCTCCGGCGGCCAGCAGCAGCGGGTGGCCATCGCCCGGGCCGTGGTCAACAAGCCCCTGGTGCTGCTTCTGGACGAGCCCCTGTCGGCCCTGGACTACAAGCTGCGCAAGGCCATGCAGATCGAACTCAAGGAACTGCGCCGCACCCTCGGCATCACCTTCGTCTTCGTCACCCACGACCAGGAGGAGGCCTTCTCCATGTCCGACCGGGTGGCGGTGATGAACGAGGGGGTCATCGAACAGATCGACTCCCCCAGCGCCATCTACGAAAAGCCGGTAAACCTTTTCGTGGCCAGATTCGTGGGCGAGATCAACACCTTCGAGGGCCGGGTGCTGTCCCGAAACGGCACATCCATGCAGGCCCTGGTGGAGGGCGAACAGGTGCGCCTGTCACTTGGCGGCAACGGGAACGGCGGCGGCGCCCACTGCCCCGAGGGCGGATCGCCCGCCTCCTGCGGATCGCTCTCCGCCGGATCCCCCATCAAGGTGCTTTTGCGCCCCGAGGACGTACGCCTGGAGCGGGCCGCGCCCGGCGACGCCGGGGGCTTGACGGGCTCCATCGTGGACACCGTCTACAAGGGCATGACCATCGACCTGATCATCGAGATGTCGGGCGGCAAGAAGATTCTGGCCACGGAATTTTTCAACGAGGACGCCCCCGAGGCCCTTTTCTCCGTGGGCGAGCGGGTGCGCGTGGGCTGGGTCGAGGACTGGGAAGTGGTGTTGCCCGATGAAGGATCGCAGTCTCTTTAAGGCCCTGGCGGTGACCCTGACCGTAGGCTGGCTTGCGGTCTTCGTCATCGTCCCCAACCTCCTGACCCTGGCCACCGGGTTTCTCACCCGTGGCGAGCCGGAATTCGTCCTTCCGGTCCTGACCTTCGACAACTATGCCCGGCTTTTCGATCCGGCCTTTTTCGACATCTTTCTCGACTCCGTATGGCTGGCCTTGTGCACCACGGTCCTGTGCCTTCTCGTGGGCTATCCCTTCGCCTACATCCTGGCCAGGCTGACCCCGGCCCGCCGCCGCCTGGGCCTTCTCTTCGTCATCATCCCCTTCTGGACCAATTCGCTGATCCGCACCTACGCGCTCATCGCCATCTTAAACGTCAACGGACTGTTCAACGCAGCGCTTTTGTGGCTGGGAATCGTCTCCGAACCGGTGGAGCTGCTCTACACCAACACGGCCGTCTTTATCGGCTTCACCTACACCCTTTTGCCGTTTATGATCCTGCCTCTGTACGCCTCCATCGAAAAACTGGACCACCGGCTCATCGAGGCCGCCCGCGACCTGGGGGCCGGTTCCTTTCAGACCTTTTTCCGGGTCGGCCTGCCCCTGACCCTGCCCGGGATCATCGCCGGCAGCATGCTGGTCTTTTTGCCGGCCTTAAGCATGTTCTACGTGCCGGACATTCTCGGCGGGGCCAAGAGCCTTTTAGTGGGCAACTTCATCCGCAACCAGTTCCTGGTGGCCCGGGACTGGCCCTTCGGCGCGGCGGCCAGCGTCCTTCTGACCGTGGTCATGGGCCTTCTGCTCTATGTCTACTGGCTGTGCCACAAACGCGTGCGCAGGGCGGAACCGGCATGAAGCGCATGGTCAAGGCCGTCTACCTGGGGACCGTCTACCTCTTTTTGTATCTGCCCCTGGCGGTGCTCACGATCTATTCCTTCAACGACGCCAAGCATGTGGTGACCTGGAAGGGATTCACCACCCGCTGGTACGTGAAGCTGGCCGAAAACTCCGTGCTCCTCGACGCCGCCGTCAACTCCCTGCTCCTGGCCGCGGCCTCGGCCACGGCAGCCACCATCATCGGCACCCTGGCGGCCATCGCGCTCAAACGCTACCGGTTCACGGGCCGCACCATCCTGTCCACCTCCATGTACGTGGTCATGATGTCCCCGGACATCGTCATGGGCATATCCCTGCTCATGCTCTTCGTGCTCATGGGGCTGCCGCTTGGGTTCACCACCCTGTTCCTGTCCCATGTGACCTTTTGCCTGCCGTTCGTCACGGTGACCGTGCTGGCCCGCCTGACGGGCCTGGACGGCAATCTGGCGGAGGCGGCCATGGATCTTGGGGCGCGCGAATTCGAGGTGTTTTCCCGGATCATCCTGCCCCTGGCCATGCCCGGCGTCCTGGCCGGCTGGCTCCTAAGCTTCACCCTGTCCCTTGACGACGTGATCATCAGTTTTTTCGTCACCGGTCCCACCTTCGAGATCCTGCCGCTTAAGATCTATTCCATGGTCAGGCTGGGGGTGAAACCGGAGGTGAACGCGTTGTGCGCGGTGATGTTCGGCGTCACCCTGGCCGTGGTCTCTCTCACCCAACTCTGCTTCAAGGAGCGAAAATGAAAAAACATCTCCTGGCCCTCGCGGTCCTTCTGGCCGCCCTTGGCATGGTCATCCCGGCCCAGGCCGCAGACAAGACGCTCAACGTCTTCATCTGGTCCGAATACCTGCCCGACGAGGTGGTGGCGGACTTCACCAGGGAGACGGGCATCAAGGTCAAGCTGACCACCTACGAAAGCAACGAGACCATGTACGCCAAGATCAAGATGCTCGGCGGCAAGGGCTACGACATCGTGGTGCCCTCGGCCGAATACGTCAGCCGCATGGCCGCCGAGGATCTGCTGGCCCCCATCGACAAGGGCAGGCTCCCCAACCTGACCAACCTGGACGACACCTTCCGCAACCTGTCCTACGATCCCGACAATGGCCACAGCGTGCCCTACATGTGGGGCACCACGGGCATCGCCGTGAACACGGACCTGGTGCCCGAGGGCCAGATCACCGGCTACGCCGACCTGTGGAATCCGGCCCTGGCGGGCAGGCTGCTTTTGCCCGACGACATGCGCACCACGCTTGGCATGGCGCTTAAGGTGCTCGGGTATTCCACCAACGACACGGACCCGGCCCATATCGAGCAGGCCTATCTGCGGGCCAAGTCCCTCTATCCGGCGGTGAAGGTCTTTGATTCCGATTCGCCCAAGCAGGCCCTGCTCAACCGCGAGGTGACCGTGGCCGTGCTGTGGAGCGGCGAGGCCTATGTGGCCAACGACGAGAACGACAAGATCGTCTACGTCTTTCCCAAGGAAGGCGTGAACCGCTGGGTGGACAACCTGTGCATCCCCAAAAACGCGGCCAATGCGGAAAGCGCCCACGCCTTCATCAACTACCTGCTGCGGCCCGAGGTGGCGGCGAAAATCTCCCAGGAAATGGGCTACGCCACGCCCAACAAGGCCGCCATGCCCCTGCTCCCGGCCGAGATTCGCGACAACCCCATCATCTATCCCCCGGCGGACAGGCTCACGGGCAGCGAGTTCGAGACCGATCTCGGATCGGCCCAGCGCATCTACGAGCAGTACTGGAGCAGGCTCAAGACCGGACGCTAGGACGAGGCCGCATCCGGCGTCATAACGCAAACCATGCGTCCGCCACGGGCGCGCACGGCACAGCCCCCTTTCCGGTCCGACCGGGAAGGGGGCTGGCCTTACGCGGCCCAGCGCCTTGAATTTTCCCGCAGCTTCGGATAGGTGCCCCCCCATGTCACACCCCACCCTGCGCATCGGCCGCATCGCCTACTTAAACGTCTGGCCCCTGTTCACCCTGCTGGCCCCGATCATCGACGCCAACCCCGACGTGGACTGCGTGTCGGGGCATCCCTCGGAACTCAACGCCGCCCTGGGTCGGGGGGAGATCGACGTGGCCCCGGCCTCGGCCTTCGCCTATCTGGCCAACCCCGGAGGATTTTCCCTCCTGCCGGACTTGAGCATCAGCGCCGCCCTGGCCCCCATCCAAAGCGTGCTCCTGGTCAGCCCGGTCCCCGTGGACGAACTGGCGGCCTATCTGCGCCGCACTGGGAACACGGTGCTCCTGTCCCGGGCCTCGGCCAGTTCCAACGCCCTGCTCCGGGTACTGTGGCGGTTTTTCTGGAGGCTGCCCGAGGCCGACTGGGTCATGACCGATCCAGGGACGGGACTTGGCACGGACCGGCCCTTTGTGGAGATCGGGGACACGGCCCTGTCGTATTACCTCAATCCGCCCGTTGGCCGACACATCATCGACCTGGGCGCGGCCTGGCACGCGCTGACCGGGCTGCCCTTCGTGTTCGCGGCCTGGATCGTGCGCCAGGGGCTTGGTGCGGCGCGACAGGCCGTGTTGTCCGGGATGTGGCGCAAGCTCATGGACATCAAGGCCGGTCTGCCGCACCGCCTGGACGAGTTGGTGGAAAGCGGCGGTCGGCCGGACTGGATCGAGGCAACGGCCCTGGCCGACTACCTGCGCGGGGTCAGCTACGACCTGGGGCCGGACAGACAGGCCTCCCTGCTGCTTTTCGGCCGCCACTGCCAGGAACTCGGCCTTCTCGACGCCGTGCCGGGCCTGCGCTGGCAGGCGGTGTGAGGGGGAGCCTCGTCACGGTTTTCGTGAAGGCCGCGTCGCGGGCACGGACCCCGAACCATAAAAAAAGCCATCCTGGCTGCTTGTCGCCCCCTGCCGCTTCGGCGCTGTCGGGTGGATACCCATCCCCGCCCATGCGCAGCCGAAAAGCCTGGCGGGGCTCAAAGCCCGTCACCCGCGCCGTCCGGGACAATTCCCGGACGAAGTCAACGTTGCGCATCCTATGGTTAGCAGTGCGACCATAATACTCACAGTTATTTCAACTTATTGGTTGCAACTTTCGGGTCCAGCGTTTTCGAATCCGCCACGCTGGGCTTCCTTCCCCGATTCGTGCTACAAACACCATGTGACGGAATCCCCCCGGCCGAGATCAACACCGGGTCGAGGCCTCGTCATCTCCCGTTTGTGAACACATCAGCCGGATCGCAGCGGAGTCGCGACACACGTGCGATGCGTGGCAAGGGGAATGTCATGAAAGTCACCTCCAGAGGAACCCTCCTGGCCGTCGTCGGTGCAACCCTGCTCCTGTCCGTCGTTTCCTTCCCCGTCCGAGAATCTGTCGTATCCGGAAGCGACGCGACTCCTTTGGCGATGCCCCAGGAACCCGCGTCAACCGATACGGGAGCCATGCCGCGGCAAGACCCAGCGCCCCACGAACGGTCAACCGCAACCACGCGGGGGGCTGTGGCGGAAAGACTGCACATCGCAGACCTTGTCTACCAGGGGGCGTTTCGTCTGCCCGGTCAGTTCAACTGGGGGGCCCTTGGCCTCACGTACTATCCCCCCGGGGACGGCGGACGCGGCAGCCTTTTGGTCACCGGGTTTCAAGCCCCGTTCGATCCGGATCACCCCGGGGAGACGTGCTGGGATCCCGCATGGGACTGTTATGCGCACTATGGACAGATCACGATACCGGCCCCTGTTGTCCGGAACAACTGGGAGGATTTGCCGCAGGCCATGTTGCTGGGGACGATGCTCCCCTTTGACCAGGGGTTGGCGGCCACGGTTCACCGGGAGTACGTCTCCGTCAGCGGCATGGAATACGTTCCCCGGAGCGGTTCCCAGACCCAGGACAAAATCTACGGCTCCCTCGAAGTCTGGTATGCGGAGGGCGTCTTTGGCGAGGCATCGTTCCCGACAGTCTGGATGGCCAATCTGGACGGGACGCAAGCGCGGGGGATGTTCCATGTCGGGCCGGACAGCACGCCCTATCACGGCCGCAAAATGGGCTCGTATCTTTTCACGGTTCCACAGTGGTACGCCACACGCTATCTTGGCGGACGACGTCTGGTGACCGGACGCTCCCGGGGAACGCCAGCCTCCATGGAGCCCCTCACCACCAGCGGCGGCTCCCAGGGGCCCACCCTGTTTGCCTTCCATCCCTTCGCCAGCGACACCCCTTCAGGGAATCTCGACGCCCTTCCCCTGCTCTACTACCAGGTGAAATTTCCCGGATGCGCCGGTCCCAACGTCGGCGATCCGGCGGCCTGCGACTATCCGGGCTTCACCATGTGCGACGACTGGGGCGGAGCATCCTTTGTGGACAATGGATCCCGCCGATCAATCATGATCCTTGGCCTCAAGGGCTTGGGAAACAACTGCTACGACGAGCCTCCAATACAGTGCCATGACCCGTGCGGCGACACCCACGGATATCACTGCCACCCCTATGAGCGACAGGTGCTCCTGTATGACGTGCATGCCTTGGGAGAGATCGCCCAGGGACGTCGCGATCCCTGGGAGGTGCTGCCGTATGCCGTGTGGCGTCCCCAGGAATTTTACCTCTCTGATACGATATGCGGGAATACCGGAGGAATGGCGTTCGACCAACAGGGCGGCCGCCTTTTTATGGTGGAAAGAGGTTTGGGAGGAGATACGAACGCCGCCGTGATCCATGTATGGCGCGTCCCATACGAAAATCCCGGATCATCCGTCCCAGCTTCGACATTGTTACTCATGCAGCAGGAGTAAGGACTCTTGAGAACATGAAACCGGAAACCCGTGCAAACGGTCATGCGGGAGCATCGAAAGCGATGCCTTTCAATAATTCTCCATGCCGTGCACAAAAACGTCCGCACAACGTTCAACACCTGCCTCAAGGCAAACGTCCGGCCGATGGCGATCCGGCCTGGGCATCAGGCGTCGCCCCGCACCAGGCCATACCGGCGGCCGAGTGTCGCGTTCCGCAAATAGCAGGATATTATGTTTCAGTCGTGGCTACTGGCAATGGCATAAACACTGCTTTCGGCCAAACGAAGCGCATGCTTATTTGCGGAACATGACACGAAGTCGTCCGGTCACGTGTTCAATCTGGTTCTTCTGGGAATTCCGGGAAGGAAAAGTGATTTGAGACAACGGTAACTCTCCGATATCTCGAAGGTTGCGAAGCCAAACGAGATTAAAGGAGAGCACCGTTGTCCGGATCAGAGATTACCCGGCTTCTGGGCGGCTGGGAAGGATATCGTATCGGGACGGTCCAGCGTTTCGAGGCTGGCGAGAAAGGGCTGCAAGCCGAAGTCTGGATCGAGCTTTTGCCGCTCAAGCGCAGACGGATGCGTTGCAGCGGGTGCGGAAGACTCGTGAGCAAGGTCCACGATATCGAGGAGCGGTGGATTCGCGACCTGCCACTTCTGGACGCGGCAACGTGGCTTCTGGTCTGGCACCGCAGGGTTCGTTGCCCGGATTGCGGGGCAAAGCTTGAGGAGTTGCCTTGGGTTGGGCGCTACTCGCGAGTGACCAAGCGCTTGGCCGAAAGCATCGGCAGGTTGTGCGAGGTGGCTTCCATCAAGCATGTGGCCTCGTTCTTCGACATGAGCTGGTGGGCGGTCAAGGCCGTGGACAAGCAATACCTTGCTGAAAAGCTCGGACCTCCAGAGGTGAGCAACGTGAGCGCCATCGCCATGGACGAGTTCGCCATCCAGAAGGGACATCGCTACGCCACGGTAATCGTGGAGCCTTATATCAAACGCGTGCTCTGGGTCGGCCGGGGCCGAAGCCGCGAAAGCATCCGGCCGTTCTTTGAACTGCTTGGCCCGGAAGGCTGTCAAGCCATCAAGGCCGTGGCCATGGACATGAACGGCGCTTACGAGGCGGAGGTCCGGGCTTGGTGCCCCGACGCTGCAATCGTCTACGACCTGTTCCATGCGGTCATGAAGTACGGCCGCGAAGTCATCGATCCGGTCCGCCGCGCCGAAGCCAAACGTGCCGAGGGTGACAGGCAGGCGTGCAAGGTGATTAAGGGCTCGCGCTGGCTACTGCTGCGAAACAAGCGAAACATCGAGAACCAGGACGACAGGATCAGGCTCTATGATCTGCTCGAAGCCAACCGGAACTTGATGAAAGTCTATGTGCTTAAGGAGGATATGAAGCAGCTCTGGGACTTTCGCTACCCGAAAGCGGCTAAACGCTTCTGGAAGGACTGGTACCGACGGGCTATGCAAAGCGGGATCGAGCCGCTACGCCGCTTCGCCAAAAGACTCAAGCCCTACGTACCAGGCATCGTGGCCCACTGCCGCCATCGGCTGCACACCAGTCTCCTGGAAGGGATCAACAACAAGATCAAGGTGATCAAACGGATGGCCTACGGCTTCAGGGACGACGCCTACTTCTTCCTCAAAATCAGGGCTGCTTTTCCCGGAATTCCGCGATGAACCAAAAAAGAGGGGCACCGTTTCGATGCCCCTAAATGTGTCCCCAAAAAACGTGGATGTCAACGTACTCTACCGGATGAAGGTGGACTATCGTTTGTCCATCTTCCTATGTTTTCCGGGGGTTTATGGACCTCTTTGGACCTCCCCGGATCATCAACTGGTGCCGAAGGGGGGACTCGAACCCCCACGAGCATGGCTCACCACCCCCTCAAGATGGCGTGTCTACCAGTTCCACCACTTCGGCATGATACGCGGGCTTACTGCCCGGCTGGTTTCTCCGTGCCCGGCTGGGCGGCCACAGCGGCGGCAGGCGCATTTCCGTCCGTCTTCTCAGTCCCGGCCGAGGGGGCCGGGGCGGCGGGAGGCGCCGTTTCTTCGAATTTCACAGGGCCTGAACCCTCTTGCTTGGACTCGGCGGGCTTGGCCGCATCCGTCCCGGGCGCTGTCTGGGGAGCCGCAGGCTCCTCGATCTGGACCCCGGTCATCACCGATGTGCCCGACCCGCGACGTTCCGCACCGGTCTGGACGTTGTAGACCAGGGAGGTGATGAGGAAGATGGCCCCGAAAACGGCCGTCAGCTTCACCAGAAGGCCCCCGGCGCCGGAACTGCCGAACACCGACTGGCTGCCGCCCCCGAAGATCACCCCCATGCCTTCCTTGCCCGACTGGAGGAGCACCAGGATGATGAGCCCGACGCAGATGAGAATATGAATGGTGACGATAAGCGTTGTCAAACTAATTTTTCCCGTTTTTTCGCCGGGTTGTTTTCCCGGGGTTAGGCCAGGGCGATGGCCGCGAAACTCTCAGCCCGAAGGCTTGCGCCACCTACCAGCACTCCGTCCACGTTGTCAATGCCGATTATTTCCCCGCAGTTGTCCGGCTTGACGCTTCCACCGTACAAAATCCTGATTTCCTTGGCTTTCTCGCCGTAACGCACGTTCAGCAATTCCCGCACGATGCCATGCGCCTCGGCGATGTCCGAGGGACCGGCGGTCAGCCCCGTGCCGATGGCCCACACCGGTTCATAGGCCACCACCAGGGCGGAAATATCCGCATCCGGGGCGATTTCCGAAAGTCCCGCCTCCATCTGGCGGGTCAAAACCTGACGCAGTTCCCCGGCCTTGCGCTGTTCGATCTTCTCGCCCACGCATAAGACCATGGACAGGCCCGCCGCCAGCCCGAAGGCCACCTTGCGGCCGACAAATTCGTCGGATTCGCCCAGGATGTGGCGGCGCTCGGAATGTCCGGCCAGGGCATAGGCGCAGCCCGCGTCCAAAAGCATGTCCGGGGCGATCTCCCCGGTGAAGGCCCCCTGGGCCGCAGGGTAGAAGTTCTGCGCACCGAGAAACACCCCCGGGGCGGAAAAGATCTCGTCGGCCACGGCAAAAAGCGACGTGAAGGGCGCAATGAGCAGCACCTCGCGATCCTCCGGAAGCCGCCCGGCGATCAGTTCCGTCAAAAGGCGGGCCGTTTCCACGGCCTCGGCCCGGGTCTTGTACATCTTCCAGTTGGCGGCCATGAGTTTTTTCATCGCGCTAGCACTCCTTGAGGGCTTTGAAGGCAGGCAGTTCCTTGCCCTCCAGAAATTCCATGGAGGCCCCGCCGCCGGTGGAAATAAACGTCATCCTGTCCGCAAGGCCCGCCTTGTGCACCACCACGTCCGTGTCCCCGCCGCCCACCACGGTCACGGCGTCGAGGTCGGCCAGGGCCCGGGCCACAGACAGCGACCCCTCGGCGAAATCCGGATTCTCGAAGGCCCCCATGGGGCCGTTCCAGAGCACGGTCCTGGCCGGGGCCAGAACCTGGGCGAACAGCCGCGAGGTGGTCGGCCCGATGTCCAGGATCATGCCCTCGGCCGGGATGTCCTGATAGGGAAACACCCCGGCGGGCCTCATCTCGGCCAGGGGCTTGCCCGCGTCCATGGAAACGGCGAAGTCCACGGGCAGGTAGACGCTCACCTTGCGATCCTTGGCCAGGGCCAGGATGCTTTTGGCCTCGTCGTACAGGTCCGGCTCCACCAGCGAGACGCCCACGCCAAATCCCAGGGCGGCCACGAAGGTGTTGGCCATGGCCCCACCGATGACCATGCGGTCCACCTTGGCCAACAAATTTTTCAGCACCCCGAGTTTGGAGGATACCTTGGCCCCGCCGGACACGGCCACAAAGGGCCGGGCCGGATTCTCCATGGTCTTTCCGAGGTATTCCCACTCTCTTTTGAGCAGAAACCCGGCGCAGGCGGCCTTGGCGTATTTCGGGAAGCCCACCATGGAGGCGTGGGGCCGGTGGGCCGTTCCGAAGGCGTCGTTGACGAAGATGTCGCCATAGGCCGCCATGGCCTTGGCGAATTCCGGATCGTTTTTCTCCTCGCCGTCGTGGAAGCGCAGGTTCTCCAGCATGAGCACCTCGCCGGGCGCCAGCGCCGCCACCATCTTCTCCACCTCCGGGCCGACGCAGTCCGGGGCCATGGCCACGGGACGCCCGATCAGTTCGGAGAGGCGTTTCGCGGCCGGGGCCAGGGAGAATTTCGGATCGGGTTTGCCCTTGGCCTTGCCCAGATGCGAGCACATGACCAGGGACGCCCCCTTGTCCAGGGCGTGGCGCACCGTGGGCAGGCTGGCCCGGATGCGCAGGTCGTCGGTGATGTGTCCGCCGTCCAGGGGAACATTATAATCCACGCGAAGCAAAATCCGTTTTCCGGAGATGTCCATTTCATCGAGAAACTTCATGCTCATGGCTGCTCCTTGCCGGTTTTTTCGCTCAGTTCCGCCTGGATCGCCGCATGTACGCCGCAACACCAGGGCGTCTTCCCGGTTGTCCGGATAATAGGCCCGTCGCCGTCCCTGCGGTTTGAACCCGAAGCAGGCGTACAGGGCCAGGGCCGGAACATTGGAGGCGCGAACCTCCAGAAACGCATCAGTCATGCCCGTTTCACGGGCAAGATGCAACACATGTCCCAAAAGACGCCGGGCCAGGCCCTGCCGCCGATGTTCAGGCTGCACCGCGATATTGAGGATCTCCAGTTCTCCGACCACCAGGGTGGCCGTCAGATAGGCGGCAAGCCGCCCGCCGCGCTCAATGCCGCAGCACAGGAAACGGTCGCTGCCAAGGCTGGTCCGAAACTGGTCCTCGGTCCAGGGCTGGGGGAAAAACCGCCGCTCAAAGGCCGCCAGGCGCGCCGCATCCCCTGGCCCGAAAAACTGCACGGCGTCCTTTCCGGCCTCGCCACGGCCACCCTGTGCGGACATTCCCATTTCCCCCGAAACATGTCATTGCAGCGCCGTGACAGCCAACGCCACAAGGTGTTCATGAAACGACCCGCCCCGACAGCCCTCCCCGTGGAACTCGTGGAATACGTGGACGGGAGCGACCGCCCCCTGGGGGTCATGTCCCTTTCCGCCGTCCATCGCCAATCCCTGTCCCACCGCTCCGTGCTCGTTTTGCTCTACGACCTGCGTGGCAAGGTCTATCTGCAAAAACGCGCCGCCACCAAGCAGTTCTATCCCGGCCGCTACGACGTCTCCGCCTCGGGGCATGTCAAGGCCGGGGAATCGCGGCTGGAGGCGGCCCAACGCGAGCTTGACGAGGAACTGGGAATCACGGCCCGGGATATGCGGGTCGTGGCCACGGCCCCGGCCTCGCCCCTGACCGGTTACGAGTTCGTGACCCTTTTTCACGCCGGAAAAACAGCGGACGAACCGCGCCCCAATCCCGAAGAGGTCTCCGACGGCATGTTCGTGAACCACTCGGAACTGACCTACATGGTGGAGCGCTTCCGGGAACTGCTCACCCCGGGGCTGGTGCATTTTTTCGAGCAAAACGCCGTGTTCCCGGCGGCCAAATAGCTCTGGCGCGGCGACCGTCCGGCGAACGCCCGACGCGTCTGCCCTTTCCGCTCCGCAGCGCCTTCCCTTCCCCCCAAGTGTTGCGTTCAGCAATTTCCGGTATGCTGTAAAAATCAGCAAAACCTTGAATTTATGAATTTTATTTACAAAAATGGTTTTTGTAAACGCCACTCTAGCCCTTGATCAGAAACACCCCGGCGGCCAGAAACGCCGCGCCGATGATCCGCTGCAGGTCCAGGGGCCGCACCGGATAGCCGAGGACGCCGAAATGATCCAGGGCCAGGGAGGACACGATCTGTCCGGCGATGATCACCGAGATCATGACCCCGGCCCCGAGCTTGGGCACCAAAAGCACCGAGGCTGCCACGAAAAAGGCCCCGAAGGCCCCGCCGGTCCAATACCACCAGGGGGCGGCGGCAACGGTCTGGCCAAGGGGCAGGGGAATGCGGAACACCAGCAGGTAGGCGGCCAGGACCACCGTCCCCACCACAAAGGAGATGAACGCGGCGGCCTCGGCCCCGCCGACCATCCGCCCCAAAAGGGCGTTGATGCCCGCCTGGACTGGAATCAGGATGCCCGCCGTGAGCGCCATGAGGAGAAAAGGCCATGTCATAAAATCTATACCTATACCATGTCGATAATATATAAACTACATTTGCGATTAATTAAAAACATCTGTTCGTTAAAAACAGGACAATATCTAGCTCATCACAATGTGAAACAAGCACGCAAATGGAACATATCAACACCGTAAATCTTGGACAATAAAACATGTACTATCCGTCACACCAAATGTGTGTGTAATTTTTCTGGAAATTCTTTTAATTATCGCAACAACAGCCTTATACGTCAACATAAAATCTAAGTTTGACGCATACGAGCCATAGTATCTGAAATTAACAATTTGTTTGTCACTCGGAATAGCACGAAATAACTTTTCATCAAATCCCAACTCTTTACTCCCTCCAGCTATTTTGAACAACTTCCGCAGATCATGTGTTTTTGGAAAGGCATGATCTCGCTGTAACAAATATATCTTTAAGGTTTTTTCAATCGCAAGATGAATATCCCAATGCATAAAACAGGATGGACCAATTTGGTTTTTAACAAATTGCTCTACAGCATTATTTAAATGCTGAACAACACTTTGCCGCATTGCATAGTATTGTTCAGAAACTGCAGCAAGAGATAAATCAATATTTATATTCCGCAACATAACAACAATAGATTTAACTCGTTTAAGAATACTATTTCTTAGTTGTTGATCCATTGAATTAAAATTTGGAGGCGACACAATCATGTCAAGAATTCTTTCGCCATCTAAAACTGATCTCGGACAATAAACTTCAAGATGCTTCTCTTGATTCTTTGATGCTTTGGTTACGGTCACCGGAACATTAACCAGATAAGGTGTTCCATAAATGAGAATCACCCCTTTAATTGTTGATTTTTCTTTTTTAAAATTACCATACTTATCATCATACCAAATACGTACGTATTTCAATAAATCAGTAAACCAACGTTCGGCAACAAAATTCTCTGTCATTCCACAATCTGGAACTACAATTTCATTTTTTACAAGTAAAAAAGCTACATCAAGAGGTCTATCTGAAATTTTTACATCAGAATGAGCAAGAAATCTATCTAGCCGTTCAAACCATTCATTTGCCACACATTGCCCATCAATTTCATTGTCAATGTCGTGCTCAGTGTTCATTCTAGCACCCGGGATAATAAATTTATGCTAGCAAAAAAATTCTTTACTCCTATTTATATACTCAACTATACGTTTTATCCACCACCGTCTTCCCGATGGGCGCCATGGCCAGCATGGCCAGCTTCAAGTGCTGAAACCCGAACGGTATCCCGATGATCGTCACGAAATTGAGCGCGGCGGCCAGGATATGGCCGATGGCCAGCCAGATGCCGGCCAGGACGAACCAGATGATGTTGCCCAGAAGGCCAAGCCCCCCGGTTCCCAGATCCTCACGCCCGGTGACCAGCTCCCGGTTGACCACCTCCTTGCCGAAGGGCCACAGGGACAACGTGCCGATGACGAAGCAGGACCGGCCCCAGGGGATGCCGATGATGGTCACGAACATGATGATGCCCGACAGATACCACCCCAAGGCCATCCAAAACCCGCCGAGTACAAGCCACAGGATGTTCAACAAAAAATTGACCGGGGCCATGCTTCCTCCAGATTAGGGTTCGTATTTGTGCGACATCCGGTCCAGGTGCACGGACAGGGCCGCCAGATGTCCCTTTTCTTCGCGGGAAAGGCGCAACAGGGCCTGGCGGCTGTCCTCGGAGACCGCCGCCCGGGCGCATCTGGCGTACAGATCCTGGGCCTGGGCCTCCACGGCCATGGCCAGTTCCAGGACGTCGCGCAGGTCTTCGGGGACGCCGCCGCGCCCGGAAAGATAGGCCACGCCGGGAAGCCCTCCCTCCAGGGCCGCGCCGGTAGGGCTTTCGGACACGGCGGCATCAAGCCTCGCCGCATCCGGAACCGCCGCCCCGCTTTTGCGCCACAGGGCCAGGACCATGGCCTTGTGTTTGTCCTCAAACCCGGCCAGCCTGCGAAACGTCTCGGCCAGTTCGGGATCGGCGGCCTTGTCGGCCTGGGCGTGGTAGAACGCGCCCAGGCGGACCTCCATGGCGTAGGCCACCTGGAAAATGGCCTCGGGTCCGGCGTCTGGCGGCAAAAAGACAATCCCCTGCTCCACTGGGCCGACGGCCCCGGCCCCGCGCCAGGCCAGCACCCCTCCGGCCATGTTCACCACCGGGGAAAACCCCTGACCGGCCAACATCGCCGCCGCAGCGGCGCTCCGGTGTCCGGAGCGGCAATAGGTCACCGTGGGCTTTTCCCGGTCCAGCTCGGAAAGGCGGTCGGACAGTTCCCCCAGGGGGGCAAGCCGCGCCCCGGGCAGATGAAACTCCCGGTATTCCCAGTCCTGGCGCACATCCACCAGATTGACCGCCTCCGGAGGCGTTTTGGCCAGAAACCGGCGCACCTCGTCGGCGCTCTGGGTGACCACTCCGCCCGTCGCATCCGGCATGTCTTTTGCCATGAATCGTCCCCACCATGCGGTCTGGCCGCAGTTTTCGTCATAGGATGACATGCGCTCGGCGCGGTACGATGTCAAGACGCAGGCGGCGGCGCGTCGCCGCAGTCAAGGCCGATATCGGTCAGGGCGGCGGCCAAGGTGGCGGGGATCAGGCGCACAAGCGATTCAAAGACCGGCCGATCCGCTGTGACGAACCGCTGGTTCACCTCCAGTTCGATGCCCAGATAGCCCGCCGGGAAACGCTTGCGAAGCGCCGTGACATGTCCGTCGGAGACGCCTTTGTAGGGCGCGTTGCGGCGCACCCGCAACTCCGGCCGGGCCGTGGCCAGGCGCGCCTTCCAGGCCGCGCACAGGGCCCGCTCACCGTCCCGGCGGGGATCGTACAAAAGCCCCATGTCCATGGTCCGGGCCGCGCCGCGCCAGACCGGCACGAAACTGTGCGAGGCCAGATGGATGACGGTCTTCCCGGCCTTCAGAATATCGTTGACGGCCGCCAGAACCTCCCGGCGCATGGGCTGGTAGTGGGCGTCGAGAAGCGCCTGGCGCACGGACTGGGGCAGCCCCTTGGTATATTTTGAAAATTGCTTGGGGTGTCCGATGGAGCGATTCTGATCCACCACCAGCCGGGTCACGGTGCTGAAAAATAGCGGGGCATTGAACGCGGCGGCCAAGGCCCTGGCCATCTCCAGGGCCCCGGCGTCGTAGCCGCCGTGCCCGGCCAGATGATCGCCCTCGGTGCTGAACAGATGGGCCACTTCCAGGGGCACCCGGTTGCCGCCGTGCTCGCAGGTGACCACCACGGCCGCCGCATGACCACGCAACCCGTCGGGCAACCCGCCAGATGGCCTGCCGGGCGGCCCGGAGTCGGCCTGGACCGCGTGGGCGTCAGCCATCAAAGACCTCCCCGGCCTCCAGGCAGTCGGCCAGCCGCCGGTAGACGGCCACCAGATTCGGGCGCGAGACGTCGCCGTGAAGGGCGGCCAGGATGCGCCGGGCCAGGCATCCCCGGGTCAGGATGGTCCCAAGGGGCGCGTCCCAGAGGGGGTCGCGCTCCATGTCCGGCCCCACGGCCTGCACCAGCGCCCGCCAGGCGTCGGCGGCCGTGATCCGGCCGGGCGGCAGCCCGAGCGCCGCCTGATAATCCGGGTCATCGACCACTGCCGCATCCGCGTCGTAGATGACCGAGCGCAGGATGTCCGCCAGTCGCGCCGTGTCCATGTCCCGATGCCGTCCGATGTCCCCGACGTGGCCCTGGGCCAGGGCCAGAAGTGCGCCACGGATCAACCCGGCCACAGCCACATCGGCGGCCGGGCATTCCTGGGTGTCCAGGACGCGGATCTCGATGGCCCCCCGGTCGAAACGGGCGATGGCCCCCCGGGCATTGAGGAATTCGTCGCACAAAAGGCCCTCCGGGTCCAGGGGGGTCATGTCCCGGTACATGCGCTGAAAGATGTCCCGGCGGTAGGACGTCTCGTCGAAAATCGGCTCGGGGACCACCAGACCGGCCACGGACGGAACCCGGGCGGAATTTTTCCCGTAAAACCCCATGCGGCTGTCGAGCATGCCGGTGATGTGGCCGTCCAGGACCGGCGTGGAGGCGGTCAGGGCGGGCATCAGCGGCAGAAGCAGGCGCACGGCGGCGTGCAGGCGGCCAAACTCCCCGTCGCCGCAAAACGGCAGGTTGATGTGCATGCTCTGCAGGTTGGACCAGCCATGCCCCCGGCACCCGAAAATACGGTCGAAGGCCTCGTAGACCGGGCCGTATTCATGGGGCCACAGCACCGTTTCCGTGCCCGGGTCCATGAAGGGATGCGCCCCCGTGGGCAAAAGGCTGGCCCCGTGCGGGGCCAGGATGGCGTTTATGCGCCGGACGTGGTCCTGGAAGGCCGCCGCCGTTCCGGCCAGCCGCGGGACAGGCCCTGAGGTCTTCAGCTCGATGACGTGGGACACCAGTTCGTTGGACCACGAGATGTCCTCGAATTCCACGTCCGAGACCGCTTCCCCGGCCGCGTCGCGCAGCACCAGATCGGCCCGGGGCAGCACCCGCAGGGTCGCCGCGTCCACGATCATGTATTCGATCTCAAGTCCCGTGACCTGGAAAAGATGGAAGACGCGGGGACTCACGGGACCATGCTCCCGGCCTTTCTGGCCTCGATGCGTTTCAAAAAGACCTCCATGATCTTCAGATACAGATCGTCCTGAAGCACCTCGTCCTCGTATCCGGCGTCGATGTTGGGATTGTCGTTGACCTCGATGACGTAGACCTTCTTGCCGATCTGCTTGAGGTCCACGCCGTAGAGGCCGTCGCCGATGAGGTTGGCGGCCTTTAAGGCCATACGCACCACGGTTTTCGGGGCCTTGGTCACGGGCAGGGTCTCCACCTTGCCGTAGACCTCCCGGCCGGAGCCGTCCTTGCGAAGGATCTGCCAGTGCTTGGCGGCCATGTGGTACTTGCAGGCGAAAAGGGGCCGCCGGTCCAGGATGCCGATACGCCAATCGAAGGTTGACGGCACGTATTCCTGGGCGATGACCAGCTCGGACTTGGCCAAGAGCCGCTTGGCCTCCTTCATGAGCCGGTCCTTGTCCCGGGCCAGGACCACGCCCTGGGAGAAGGCGCTGTCGGGCTGCTTGAGCACGCAGGGCAGGGAAAATTCGGCCAGCACCTGATCGATATTCTTACTGTGCAAAATCAAAGTCTTGGGAACGGGAACCCGGTAGCGGGTCATAAGCTCTGCCAGATAAACCTTGTTGGAGCAGCGCAGAATGGATTCCGGATCGTCGATGACCACCAGCCCCTCGGCCAGGGCCTTGCGGGCGATGCGGTAGGTGTGGTGGTCCACGCTGGTGGTTTCGCGGATGAACAGGGCGTCGAATTCGGAGAGGCGGTTGGAGTCGTCGCGGGTGATCAGTTCCGTGCCAAGGCCCACGGTCTCGGCGGCCTTGACGAACTTTTTCAAGGCCTTTTGGTCGGACGGAGGGTGTTTTTCGGCCGGATCGTAGAGAATGGCCAGGTCGTAGCGGTTGACAGGCCGCTTGGGGATGACCAACTTCTTCCCGGCGAAGTACTCCGAGGCCATGGATTGGGCGAACTCCCGGTCCGCAGCCGGGATGTCCTTGACGCTTAAAGGCGAGATGTTTTGCAGGTTCCAACAGGCCGAACAGCCGAAATCGGCGCGCAGGAAAGGGGCCGGAAAGGACTTGAAGAGCCTGGAGGCCACGGGCTCGAACATCCTGTCCGGGGTCTTGCCGAAATAGATGTTCACGCTGATCTTGCGCGGCTCCTGATCCACCAGTTGCCGACCGATGACCTCCTCCAGTTCGTCCGAAACCAGCCGGATGATGCCCTGGGACTTCATGTCCTGGATGGTCACGATGCCCGGCACGGGCTTGTGTCCCCGGGCCTCGGCCAAAAGCGACACGTAGTAGCCGATGCTCTGGTAGCGGTAGGATTTGCACAGATTGAAGATCTTGACGCCCTTGAGCGCCGGAAAGGAGTCGTCGGCCAGATAGGACCGGGCGGCCACGGGCTCGACCCCCGAAAAAACCAGGGAGCACTCCTCGGGATTTTCGATAACTACCAAAACGGACACGTCTTATCTCCTGGATTTGCGTTTTTTGGCCTTCACCCGGCGCGGAAAGACCACCAGCATGTTGGCGTCGTAGGTCAAAATCCCCAGCATGATGGCGCAGATGAGCCGGTTAAGCGGCACGTCGTAGTGCTGGCCCTCGCTCATGGGGTTGGGAAGAAGCGGATCGGCGATGCGGGTGGTGCGGGCCTCGCGGTTATAGCCGCTGATGACCACGAAATGCCCGGACGGATCGCCGTGCACATCGTCGTACACGATCCTGCCGGTCTCGTCGTCGCGCTCCCGGGGGGTCCGGTACAGGTAGGTGGCCGAAAGCCCGGTCAGCACGGGCAGGCCCCGGGTGAGAAGCGAACGGATGAGCGAGGCCGTGAGATCCTCGAAGGCGATCTCCCCGCCGCGTCGCAGAAAGCGCAGGTAGGCCCTGGAGGCCAGCTTCAGCTTGGCATCGTCGCTGGCCTTCATGCGCTCGGTGAGGCGACTGCCCATGTCCGGCGCGCCGGGGCCGAACCAGGTGGGATCGAAGACCTGCAGGTTGAAGGTATAGAGTCTGGCCCCGTAGCCCCGGGCCAGGGCGTGGCTGCCCAGCAGCACCCCCAGCGTGCCGCCGCCCGCCAGGGTGGGGACTTCCCGGATGACCCGCTCCAGGGGGATGCGGTCTCCATAATAATGATAGACCGCGTGCAGGCAGGTGGGCCCGCAGGTGGTGTCGTCCGGTTGGGGGAGGATGTCGATGCCGAGTTTGGATTCCATGGGGGGTGGCCTGGCGGGCTGTGCCGCCGGGACGGGTTGATCAGATACCCGAAGGCAGGGGAATGTCAAACGCCCAGGCAGAAAAAAACGCCAAAAGGGAAACTAATCTTTGACGTACCCCCTGTTGAAACATTATTGAAGTTTCCCCTCCACGCAATCGTGTCGGGAAATTCACATTTTTGGGGGAAACCATGTGTCGTCTTTTCGCCCTCACCAGCCAGGCGCCGGTTTCGCCCATGCTGGCCGTCAATGCCTTAAACGTCATGAAGGAAGGGCATGACGGTTCCGGCGTGGGACTTTTCTTAAGCGGCCTGGGCGGCCCCTTCGGCCAGATGCCGGACTGCCCCATCCTTTCCGGGATATTTACCGAAAAGGGCCTGCGGCTTCTGGACGAATACGCCATGAGCAAGGGCTTTCTGGCCAAACACACCGTGGCCATCACGCCCAAAAACGACCCTCCGGCCGGAACCCCCCGGCGCGGAACCTATCTGGCCCGGGCCTACGAGCCCTCGGCCCAGTGGAAGGATCTGCCAAAGGACAAGCGCGAGGCCGCCCTGGTCCAGGCCCGCCTGGATCTGCGCCACATGGGCGCGGACAACGAGGACGTGAAGGTCTTCAGCTTCTGGCCGGATACGGTGATGATCAAGGAGGTGGGCGACCCGGTGACCGTGGCCGAATACCTGGGACTCGACCGCGCGGAGTTTTTCGCCAAGCGCATCCTGGCCCAGGGACGGCAGAACACCAACTACGCCATCAACCTCTATGCCTGCCATCCCTTCTTCATCCAGGGCATAAGCACCATGACCAACGGGGAGAACACGGCCTTCGTGCCCATCCGGGAATACCTGTCCTCCCGGGGCGTCACCGGCTACGAGGGCTACCAGTCCGACTCCGAGGTCTTCACCCATATCCTGCACTTCACCCTGAACCGGCTGGGACTCGGGATCGAGGCCTACAAGCACGTCATCACCCCCCTGGCCGATAGGGAGTTGGAGAACCACCCCGACCGGGCGTTTCTTTCCAACATCAAGAACGTGTGCCGCAAACTGACCATCGACGGACCCAACTGCGTCATCGGCTGCACCCCGGACGGGTCCATGTTCATGGTCCAGGACCGCAAAAAGCTTCGGCCCGGCGTGGTGGGCGGCCGTCCCGGCATCTTCGCCTTCTCGTCGGAGATCTGCGGCTTAAACGAGGCCATCCCCGAACGTGACCGGAGCAAGGATTTCCAACCCATGTATCTCGATACGGCCATTGTCGGGCCGGATTGCCGTGAGGTGAAAATATGCCGTCAGAGCCAGTCATTACTCCGTCCACACTGAGCCTCAAGGATCTCCCCTGGGTGCTTGACTGGGACAAGTCCACCTGCACCCTGTGCGGGCGGTGTACCGCCGTGTGCCCGGTGAGCGCCATCGAACTCGGGGTGTTCCGCAAACGCGAGGTGTCCGCCTCCCTGGGGCTCAAAAACAAGCCCGGGCAAAGCGTCACGGTCTACCAGGGCATCCGGCAGCGCACGGACCCGGCCTACCGCTGCATCGGCTGCGGCATGTGCAACATGGTGTGCCCGAACAACTCCATCCAGCCCACGTCGCACCCCGAGGCCACCACGCTCAAGTTCCACAACAACCGTGGCGGCCAGCCCCGCACCCGGGGCGGACGGCGCAACGACACCGGCAGCCTGCTGGACCAGATCAAGTTCATCCGCATTTCCATGCTCACGGACCCGGCCCTGGACGCCGGACGCCACGAGTTCGAGCTGCGCACGCTTCTGGGCCGCATCCTGCCCCCCGAGGAGGGCATGGCCGCCTTTGCCGACGGCCGCTGGACCCCTCCCGTACGCGAGATCTATCCGCTCATGATCGGCGGCATGTCCTTTGGGGCCCTGTCCCCCAACATGTGGGAAGGCCTCCAGATGGGCGTGGCCTACTTGAACGAGGAACTGGGCATGCCCGTGCGCATGTGCACCGGCGAGGGCGGCTGCCCTCCCCGGCTCCTGCGTTCGCGCTTCCTCAAATACGTCATCCTGCAGATCGCCAGCGGCTACTTCGGCTGGGACGAGATCATCCACGCCATCCCCCAGATGAAGGAAGATCCCTGCGCCGTGGAGATCAAGTACGGCCAGGGGGCCAAACCCGGCGACGGCGGACTTCTCATGTGGCACAAGGTCAACAAGCTCATCGCCGCCATCCGGGGCGTGCCCCCGGGCGTGAGCCTGCCCAGCCCCCCCACCCACCAGACCAAGTACTCCATCGAGGAGGCCGTGGCCAAGATGATCCAGTCCATGTCCATGGCCTGGGGATTCCGGGTTCCGGTCTATCCCAAGATATCCGGCACCACCTCGGCCGGGGCGGTCTTAAACAACCTGGTGCGCAACCCCTTCGCCGCAGCCCTGGCCATCGACGGCGAGGACGGCGGCACCGGCGCGGCCTACGCCGTGTCCATGGATCACATGGGGCATCCCATCGCCTCCAACCTGCGCGACTGCTACCTGTCGCTGGTGGAACAGGGCCGCCAGAACGAGATCCCGCTCATCGCCGGGGGCGGCATCGGCAAAAACGGCAACCTGGCCGCCAACGCCGCCTCGCTGATCATGCTCGGGGCCAGCGCCGTGCAGGTGGGCAAATACGTCATGCAGTCCGCAGCCGGATGCGTGGGCTCGGAGATCGACCGCTGCAACGTGTGCAACATCGGCGTCTGCCCCAAGGGCATCACCTCCCAGGATCCCCGCGTCTATCGCCGCCTGGACCCGGAAAAGGTGGCCGAAAGGCTGGTGGACACCTTCGTGGCCTTCGACGTGGAGCTTCGCAAAATCGTGGCCCCGCTTGGCCGCTCCACCTCGTTGCCCATCGGCATGTCCGACGCCCTGGGGATCAGCGACTATCGCGCCGCCAAGCGGCTGAAGATCAAATACGTGGTCTGAGTCCGACCGACGCCTACCTGAACGACGGGAGCGTCGCCGGCGCATCCGCAACAGCCTTTGGAGACCGTACCATGGCACGAAACGCTTCGACGACCATCCACATAAGCGGCCAGGAAGACGGCCGCCGCGTGGAATCGCGCATCCTCGAGGAACGCATCCAACGCGCCGTCACCCAAGGCGCCCGCGACCTGGCCATTGAGGCCCACGGTCAGCATGGCCTGGGCGGCCGCCTGTGGATTTCCGAAAAAGAGCCCATCACCGTGGCCATCACCGGTTCGACCGGACAACGCGTGGGCGCCATGGGCTTCCCCAACACCCGCATCGAGGTGATGGGACCAGCCTCGGACGATGTGGGCTGGCTCAACGCCGGGGCCGAGATCGTGGTCCACGGCAACGCCTCCAACGGCGTCGCCAACGCCATGGCCCAGGGCAAGGTCATGATCGGGGGCAACATCGGCTCCCGGGGCATGACCATGACCAAGGCCAACCCCCGGTTCACCCCGCCCGAACTGTGGGTGCTCGGCTCCACCGGCGACTCCTTCGCCGAGTTCATGGCCGGCGGCACGGCCGTGGTCTGCGGCCACAACCCCCAGGATCCGGAAAACGTCCTGGGCTTTCGTCCCTGTGTGGGCATGGTCGGCGGACGCATCTTCGTGCGCGGCCCCCACAAGGGCTTTTCCCAGAAAGACGCCAAACTTGAACCCATAAGCGATGCGGACTGGGACTGGCTGACCACTAACCTGCGCGGCTTCCTCAAGGCCATCCATCGCCCGGAACTCCTCGACGCCCTCACCGTACGCGACCAATGGCTGCTCATCGTGGCCAAAAGCCCCTACGAGAAGGCCAACTCCGCAAGGCGTTCCATGTCCGCCTTCCGCTCCCAGGTCTGGGACCGCGAATTGGGCATGGGCGGCCTTATCGGCGACCTGACCCCGCTTGACCGCAGCCCCATCCCGCTGATCGTCACCGGCGAGATGCGCCGTTACGTGCCCGTGTGGGAAAACAAACGCCGCAAAGCCCCCTGCCAGTCCAACTGCCCCACGGGCATCCCCGTCCAGGAGCGCTGGCAGCTCATCCGGGACGGCCATGTGGACGAGGCCGTGGACCTGGCCATGGCCTACACCCCCTTCCCGGCCACGGTGTGCGGCTACCTGTGCCCGCACCTGTGCATGCAGGGCTGCACCCGCTCCACCAAAAGCATGCTGCCCGTGGACATCACCTTTCTGGGCAAGGCCGGGGTTTCCAGCAAAGTCCCGCCCCTGCCCGAACTCTCCGGAAAAAAGGTGGCGGTCATCGGCGGCGGCCCGGCAGGCATCTCCGCCGCCTGGCAGGTCCGCCTCCAGGGACACGAGGCCGTGGTCTACGACATGGACGAGATGCTGGGCGGCAAGATCTCCTCGGCCATCCCCAACACCCGCATCCCCAAAGAGGTCGTGGAGGCCGAACTGGAACGCGTTCGCCAGGTGCTGCCCCATGTGCACCTCAAGCACAAACTCACCCGGGACGAATTCCAGAACATCGTCGACACCAATGACTTCACCGTGCTGGCCGTGGGCGCGCAAAAGCCCCGCGTCCTGCCGGTCCCCGGCGCGGACAAGGCCATTCCCGCCCTGACGTTTTTAAAGCTCGCCAAAAAAGGGCAGGCCAAGCCCGGCAAACGCCTGGTCATTGTCGGCGCGGGCAACGTGGGCTGCGACGTGGCCACCGAGGCCGCCCGCTTCGGGGCCGAGGACATCACGCTGATCGACATCCAGAAGCCCGCCGCCTTCGGCAAGGAAAAAGTCGACGCCGAGGCCGTGGGTGCGAAGTTCCGCTGGCCCTGCTTCACCAAGGAGATCACAGACGATGGCCTGGTCCTGACCACCGGCGAGGTCATCCCGGCCGATACCGTCATCTTCTCCATCGGCGACCAGCCGGACCTGGACTTTCTGCCCGACACCATCGCCGCCAACCGGGGCTACGTGGTGGTCAACGAACTAGGGCAGACCTCCGAATCCAAGGTCTTCGCCATCGGCGACATCGTCAAACCCGGCCTTTTGACCGACGCCATCGGCGCGGGCCGCACCGCCGCCCTGGCCATCGGCGACATGCTGGCCGGACGCCGCCCCACCCCGGACACCCGGGAAATGATCGCCTATTCGCGCATCAAGCTCGAATACTTCGACCCGCGCATCCCCTCCTTCTCGGATATGGGACACTGCGCCTCGGAATGCTCCTCCTGCGGCTCCTGCCGGGACTGCGGCCTGTGCGAGGCCATCTGCCCGCGCGGGGCCATCACCCGCAACGCCCTGGAAGGCAAGAAGTTTGAAATGGTCAGCGACCCGGACAAATGCATCGGCTGCGGCTTCTGCGCCGGTGTCTGCCCCTGCGGCGTCTGGTCCATGACCCCCAATACCCCGCTCGGTTAGACAACCGGGGCTGCCGCCCCGGACCCCGCCCGGGGGGACCATTGTCCCCCCGGCCCCCCCGTCACCGGC
>JAVHLG010000038.1 GCA_031082225.1 Desulfovibrionaceae bacterium
GCGTCGGCGGTCAGGGTGCCGCGGCCCCACCACTGGTTGTTCACGCGGATGCCCAGGCGGAACTTCAGGGTCTCGTTGGCCACGAAGTCGGTGCGCAGGCGGAAGCGCTGGTTGACGCCGAAATTGTCTTCAGTCTGGGTGCCGGCGGCGGAACCGCCATTGAACTGATTGGACCAGCCCGTGAAGTTGCGGCCGCTCCACCAGTTGCCGTAGACACGAAAGTCACCGGTCATCTTCACTTCGGTGGCCGCCTGGGCGCTGGCGAAGCAACCCAGGACCAAAATGGCCGCCAAAGCAAGAGTCAAACGTTTCATTTTTCCTTCCTCCGTTTTGTACATAAGAACCAGTTGCCGATGCCTGCCATCCGCTGCGTCGGTTCTCCATAAAAAAAACGGAGCCCTCCGCGCAGATGCGTGAGGCCTTTCTACCTCTGGCCCATGTCGTTGGCAAGGGGAAAACGGTGGTTTTTTGACGCGGGTAAAAATTTTTTTACGGTTAAAAAAATTGAACTGACTGTTTCACAAAGTAAAACCCATGGCGCGTTCCACCATGGGCATGTCAGTGATTATTTCATAAAAACTAGGATATTAACATCTTACACTCGAAATCCGCACTCCGGACCCCAAGGGCGCGACGTCAGAGGTTTGCTGTCTTGATGTCCTTCAGGCGCAGTTCGATCCTGGGCAGCCCGTCATAGCTGTCCAGGCGGGGCGTGAAGGCCACCCGCACGGCCCGGCCCACCACGGCCTCGGCGATCTCGCCCGCCATGCGCCAGCCCTTGCCGCGCAGGGTCATCCGGGCCGATTCGTCGCGCAAAGACACCACCACATGGTCGTCGCCGCCCCCGAACGTTCGCCGCGACAGGGCCGTCACCGGCGGCGAGGCAAAAAGCGGCTCGGGGTTGCCCGGGCCAAAGGGCTGCAAAAGCTCGATCTCCCGCACCAGCCCGGCATCGATGCGGGAAAAGCCCAGTTCGCCGTCCAGGGTCAGCACGGGCGGGACGGGATCGGCCCCGATGCGCCGCACCACCGCCGCCTCGAATCGCTCCCGAAGCGCCGCCACGTCGTCCCCGGCCATGGAAAAGCCCGCCGCCTGCCGATGTCCGCCGAATTTCGCGAACAGATCCGACACCTCGGTCAGGGCCTCGTGCAGATCCAAAACCGAGATGCTGCGGCCCGACCCTTTGAGAACGCCGCCCTCGTTGGTCACGATCAGCGTGGGTTTGTGCGCGGCGTCCACGATGCGCGAGGCCACGATGCCGATGACTCCCGAATGCCAGCCCGCCCCGTGCAGGGTCAGGGAGGCCCGATCCGCAAAGGCCTCGGCCTGGGCCAGGGCCTGGACGAGAATGCCCTCCTCCTCCTTGCGGCGCTCGGCGTTTTCCTTATCCAGAAAGGCCGCCAGGGGCCTGGCCGTGTCCATGTCCCCGGCCAAAAGCAGGTCCAGGGCCGCATCCGCCCGACCCATGCGCCCGGCGGCGTTGATGCGCGGCGCAAGCCCGAATCCCACCTGTCCGGCGCCAATGGGCGTCCCCGGCGTCTGCCCGCAAACCTCCCGCAGGGCGCGGACCCCGGGGCGGGCCGCCTCCGCCAGGAGCAAAAGCCCGTTTTTGACCAATATCCGGTTCTGGCCCCGCAGGGGCACCACGTCGGCCACCGTCCCCATGGCCACCAGATCAAGGAGCCCGCGCACGTCGCACGGCTGGCCCGGCAGCATCCGGTTCAGCGCCGCCGCCAAAAAAAACGCCACCCCCACCCCGGCCAGATCATTCCCGGCGTTGTCCGACAACTTGGGGTCGCAGACCGCGTCCGCAGGCGGCAGTTCCGGCCCGGGCAGATGGTGGTCCGTGACCACCACCGTCATCCCCAGTTCCCTGGCCCGGGCCACCTCGGCCACGTTGGTGATGCCGCAGTCCACGGTCACCAGCAGGGAGATCCCGTCCCGGGCCAGGGCCTCGATTCCGGCCATGTTCAGGCCGTAGCCCTCCTTGAGCCGGTTCGGGATGTACCATGCCGCAGCAATGCCCCGCTGCCGCAAAAAATCCAGCAAAAGCGTCGTGCCCGTCACCCCGTCCACATCGTAATCGCCCCACACGGCCAGCCGCTTCCCGGCGGCCAGACCGGCGGCCACGACCTCGGCCCCGGGCGTCAGCCCCGGTATCTCCCCGGGGCGCATCAGATGCCGCAGGCCCGGAGACAAAAAGACGTCCATCTCCTCCACGCAGGCCAGCCCCCGGCCGCGCAACAGACCCACCACCAGATCGGAGACGCCCAGGCGGTCCCCCATCCCTTCAACGCCGCCTTCCTGGCTGCGTACCCTCCACGTTCTCTCCAGGCTTATGCTCATGGCGACCACCATCGCCAACCCCGGCCCGAATTGCAACCCCGGCCCCCCCCGCACGCTTCATCATTATTGTCCCAGGGCCTTGCCTCCACCTGGAAGTCTCCCCGACTCGGGCAGGGGGCCGTCGGAAGCCTTGCCCACGGGGCCCGTAGGGCTGACGCGCAGGGGCTCAGAAGCGGGACGCCGGGGTTCTCCGGGAGTGGCCGTGACGGGCGGCGGCGAGGCAGACGGCGCTCCATGTTCCAGCACGGCAGGAGGCGGCGCGGCAGGGGACTGGCCCGTATCCCGGAAGGACAGGGCGGTCAGCAGGGCGGCATACAGGACGAGCACCCCGACGAGGATCACCGCGACAAGCCCCCGAATGGATGGTTGCGGCATCTTTTCCATTGGATCTCCTTTTGGCGTATGTGGGTAAGGAGCGGCCTGCTCCGTCCAGCCTTGGCCAGCCTTGGCCAGCCTGGGCCAGCCTGGGCCTGCCGGGACGGGACCGGGTTGGCGGGAGGGACGGATCGATGGCAAAATAGCGTTGATCGCCGGGCTTGGGAAGTCACAAGGCCATATCGTGCGGCGACATGCCCCGGACGGAACCGGGCGTAGGAGAAGAGACCGATCCATGTTCATTCCTCCGTATTCTTGCGCTCACCGGATATGGGCATATATCTTGACTGTATCGCTATGGTTTATCGGCAACGCCCCGCTCGAGGTTCGCGCCGAGGAGAGACCATTGCCGCCTTTTCCCGGCCTCGTGGGAGCTGGGCCGGAAAAACGGCGTGATATCGCGGTCCTGATGGCCGCCTATCCCGGGGTGATCGTGGATGTCGTGGACGAGGACGGACGGATTTTCGTGGTCACCCGATCCGGAAGGCGATTCATCTATGATGATGGACGCGCCAAGTCGGCGCAGGAAGCCCTGGACGACCCGGACCTGCAGGACATGCTGGCCCAACCGTACCAGCCCGGTCCGATGGACGGGGATCCCCGGGCCGGTGAGCACCCGGGCCGACGCCGGGTGACGGACTTTTTGACCGAGGTCTACGGACGAAACGCGGCCGAGGTGTCGTCTGCCTGCCGCCCGGTGCGTTTCCTGGACCGCACGGTGCCGTTTAATTCCCGCAACGGCGCGGCGGATGCCCTGGGACGCGTGGCGGCCCGGCTTACGGAACTGGTGTCGCGGGATCCCGGGTTGCGGGACGTGCTCTATCCCGTGGTGGGCACGTTCAACTGGAGGACCATTGCCGGGACCAACCGCCTGAGCATGCACGCCCTGGGCATCGCCATTGACATCAATCCGGGCCGCAATCCCTACTGGCGACACCACCGGCGACCCTCTGACAGGCTGGCCCGGAGGCAGTCCTTCCCCAAGGAGGTGATGGAGGCCTTTGAGGCCGAGGGGTTCATCTGGGGCGGCAAGTGGGCGGAATACGACATCATGCATTTCGAATATCGGCCCGAGCTATTGATGAAAGCCCGGGCTCTCAAGGGCGATCGATCCATTTTGGAC
Source organism: Desulfovibrionaceae bacterium (assembly GCA_031082225.1). Lineage (GTDB taxonomy): Bacteria > Desulfobacterota > Desulfovibrionia > Desulfovibrionales > Desulfovibrionaceae > Desulfolutivibrio. The sequence continues at coordinate 3,845 of JAVHLG010000038.1, forward strand.
ATGGCTTCGGAAACTGACAAAAATGGACATGACGCACAATAAAAAAGACGTCTCCCCCTTGTGCATAAAAAATCAAAAAACGTAATACAGTCTCGACCAGACTGCACATTTACATGCTATGATTGCGTCTTTGCTTGTTTTTTTGAAAACCCCATTGACCTTTCATTGTAAAAGTGCTTCATGGAAGGAAGTATATCGTGATGTTTTTCACGTTGGCGGCCGTGTTTCAGTCCCGCAACGAGGGACAAGCTACCGGTCGCCGTCGGCAACGGCACAACCAGTGCGCCGGAATCCCGAGGGTGGCGATACAGCCGGCGCGTTGGCCCTAACTGAAAGGAGGAGTTTTATGAAATTCTCTGTGGGTCTTGGCAGGGAAAATGCTGAACAGCGGCTGGAAAATCGGGGAGTCACGCGCCGTGATTTCATGAAGTTCTGCGCGTCCGTGGCCGCCGCCATGGGCATGGGACCGGCGTTCGCGCCCAAGGTCGCCCAGGCGCTCACCGCGACCAAGCGTCCCTCCGTCGTCTGGCTGCACAACGCTGAATGCACGGGTTGCTCCGAGGCCATCCTGCGCACGGTGAAACCGTTTATCGATGAGCTGATCCTGGACACCATCTCCCTGGACTACCATGAGACCATCATGGCCGCCGCAGGCGAGGCCGCCGAGGAGGCCCTGCACAAGGCCGTTGCCGCGCCGGACGGATTCTTCCTGGTGGTCGAGGGCGGCATTCCCATGATCGAAAACGGCGCCTGGGGCAAGGTTTCCGGCAAAACCATGCTTGAAACCACCAAGGAACTGGCCCCCAAGGCCAAGGGCGTCATCTGCATGGGCACCTGCTCCTGCTTCGGCGGCGTCCAGAAGGCCAAGCCCAATCCCAGCCAGGCCGTCAGCGTCAAGGAAGCCACCGGCGTGACCACCATCAACATCGCCGGCTGCCCGCCCAACCCCATCAACTTCGTGGGCGCCGTGGTGCATGTGCTGACCAAGGGCATTCCCGAACTCGACAAGGACGGCCGTCCGAACATGTTCTTCGGTGAGACCGTTCACGACAACTGTCCCCGCCTCAAGCATTTCGATGCCTCGGAATTCGCGCCGTCCTTCGACTCCGAGGAAGCCAAGAAAGGTTACTGCCTCTACGAACTGGGCTGCAAGGGACCGGTCACCTACAACAACTGCCCCAAGGTGCTCTTCAACCAGACCACCTGGCCGGTTCAGGCCGGGCATCCCTGCATCGGATGCAGCGAGCCCGACTTCTGGGATTCCATGAGCCCGTTCTACCAGCAGTAGCCGAGGCCGCCGCCCGAATTTCCGGGTCGGCCGTCACTCACGAATCATCATCGCTTGATGGAGGACAATATGGCTGAAAGCAAACCCACTCCGCAGAGCACCTTCACAGGGCCGGTCATCGTCGATCCCATCACCAGGATCGAGGGACACCTGCGGATCATGGTCGAAGTGGAAAACGGCAAGATCAAGGACGCCTGGAGTTCTTCCCAGCTTTTCCGGGGCCTGGAAATCATCCTCAAGGGCCGCGACCCCCGCGACGCCCAGCACTTCACCCAGCGCGCCTGCGGCGTGTGCACCTACGTGCACGCCCTGGCCTCCACCCGCTGCGTGGACAACGCCGTCAAGGTCAACATCCCGGCCAACGCCCGCATGATGCGCAACCTGGTCATGGCCGCCCAGTACCTGCATGACCACATCGTGCACTTCTATCACCTGCACGCCCTGGACTGGGTCGACGTCACCAACGCGCTCAAGGCCGACCCCCAGAAGGCCGCCAAACTGGCCGCCAATATCGCCCCGGCCCGTCCGGGCAACTCCGCCGAATCCTTGAAGGCCGTGCAGGACCGCCTGAAAGCCTTCGTGGAGACCGGACAGCTCGGCATCTTCACCAACGCCTACTTCCTGGGCGGACATGCGGCCTACTACCTGCCGCCCGAGGTGGACCTCATCGCCACGGCCCACTACCTGGAGGCCCTGCACCTGCAGGTCAAGGCCGCGCGCGGCATGGCCGTGTTCGGCGGCAAGAACCCCCACACCCAGTTCACCATCGTGGGCGGCTGCACCAACTACGACGCCATGACCCCGGACCGCATCGCCGAGTTCACGGCGCTGTGGAAGGAAACCAAGCAGTTCGTGGACGAGGTCTACATCCCGGACCTCCTGGCCGTGGCCGGCTTCTACAAAGACTGGGGCGGCATCGGCGGCACCACCAACTTCATGTCCTTCGGCGAATTCCCGACCAACGTCCAGGATACCGCCAAATACATGGAGTCCTGCTACTTCCCGGCCGGCGTCATGATGAACCGGGATCTCAAGAAGGTCGACAAGGTGGACCTCAAGGCCATCACCGAGCACGTCAAGTACTCCTGGTACAAGGGCGACCAGCCCCACCATCCGTACGAGGGCGTCACCGACCCGCAGTACACCAAGCTTGACGACAAGGAACGCTATTCCTGGATGAAGGCCCCCCGTTACAACGGCAAGGCCATGGAAGTCGGTCCCCTGGCCCGGGTGCTCATCGCCTACGCCAAGGGACACAAGGAGACCAAGGGCCTGGTGGACACCGTGCTCAAAAAGCTCGGCATCCCGGCCACGGCGCTGTTCTCCACCCTGGGCCGCACCGCAGCCCGCGGCATCGAGACCGCCATCATCGCCGAGAAGATGGACGGCTGGATCAAGGAATACGCCGCCAACATCAAAAAGGGCGACTCGAATCTGGCCGCCAAGTGGGAAATGCCCGCCGAGGCCGAGGGCGTGGGCCTGGTGGACGCGCCGCGCGGCGCCCTGTCCCACTGGATCAAGATCAAGGACAAGAAAATCGACAACTTCCAGCTCGTGGTGCCCTCCACCTGGAACCTGGGACCGCGTTGCGCCGCCGGGGCCGTCAGCCCCGTGGAAGAGGCGCTTATCGGCACCCCCATCGCCGATCCCAAGCGTCCGGTCGAGATCCTGCGCACTGTGCATGCCTTCGACCCCTGCATCGCCTGCGGCGTGCATGTGATCGAGCCCAACTCCAACGAGGTCTTGAAGTTCCGCATCCGCTAGACTATACACGAACAAACGCACTCAGGCGGGAACCCGGCGCGTGCCGGGTTCCCGTTTTTTGGCGGTACCTAATGCACGAAACCGTTCCCAAGATTTTGGTCCTTGGCGTGGGCAACATCCTCTACACCGACGAGGGCGTGGGGGTCCGGGCCGTGGAGACCCTGCTTGCCCGCTACCGTTTCTCCGACAACGTGACGCTCATGGATGGCGGCACCCTCGGGATGCGGCTCATGGACCCCATCATGCAATGCGAAAAGCTCATCGTCATCGACGCCGTGTTGGGCGGCGACGAACCCGGCAGCGTCTACCGCCTGACCGGCGACGACCTGCGCAAGTCCCTGGCCTTCAAAAACTCCATGCATCAGTCGGATCTGGTGGACACCCTGATCTGCTGCGGTCTGGCCGGAAACCGGCCCGAGGCCATTGTGGTGGGCGTCGAACCCTTCGACTACCAGACCATGGCCGTGGACGTTACGCCGCACATGGCCGAAAAGATGCCGGTCATCCTTGAGGTGGCCCTGGACGAAATCACAAAGGCCGGGGGGGACTATGCACCCCTGTCCCCCGATGGCGACGGCGCCTGATGACCACGTTTTTCACCGACCCGGCGCTGGTGCGCCTGTTTCCCTGGCTGGCCGGGCTGTTGGGGCTGTTGCTCGGCAGCTTCTACAGCGTCTGCGCCCACCGCTACGTGGCGGGCCAGTCCATCGTATTGCCCCCGTCCCATTGTCCGGAGTGCGGCCACCGGCTGTCGGCGTGGGAATTGATCCCGCTTGTGGGCTATGTCCTGGCCCGGGGGAGGTGCGCCTCCTGCGGGGTGCGCATCTCCATCGGCTATCCGTTGCTTGAGATCGTCTCGGCGGCCTGGACCGCGCTTTTGGCCCTGAAATACGGCCCCACGCCGCTTTTCCTGGTTCTTCTGGCCGTGGGCGGGCTTTTCATCGTCGCCTCGGCCATTGATCTGCGCACCTTTTTATTGCCCAACCGGCTGACCTATCCGGCCGCCGTGCTGGGTATCGCGGCCGGGTGGCTGACGCCCGGGGTGGGACTTCCTCTGGCGCTGTACGGGGCCGTGGGCGGCTTCGTCGTATTCTGGCTTCTGGCCTGGGGCTACCGGGCGCTTCGCGGCATCGACGGCCTGGGCGGCGGGGACGTGAAGCTGATGCTGTCCATCGGCGGCATGTGCGGGGCCGTGGGGCTGCCCATGGCCATCCTCATGGGCAGCGTGACGGCGCTTGTGTGCAGCCCGTTTTTTCTCTTCAGCGGGAAGGGGAAAAAAAGCGCCATCCCGATTCCCTTCGGGCCGTTTCTGTGCTTTGGGGCCATGGCCCAGGTGCTTTTGGGCGCAAACGTCCTGGCCCGGCTCCTTTCCTGAATCCAGGCTACGCGCCGGACTCGTGGGGTCGCACGTGAGCACCCCGCGCCGATGTCCTGAGGCCCACGATCTGCCGGGCCCGGGGTTCGCGACAAGAGGCCTCGCGCCGGATATCCCGGGTCCGCTGGCATGCCGGGCTCGGGGTTTGCGACACGGCGCTTCGGCAGCAACGCTTCGCGCTGCCCGGGCGCGCCCTGCGCCAACCCGTCGCCCGTCCTGGGCATCAGGCTCATCAGCCATCATACGAGAAGACTCCCGGATTCCGCCCCCCCCGTTCGAGGATTCCAAATGGGCGGCGTTCCTTGGGCCGCCAGAGGCCTCCTCCCTACCTATCTCCCATGGGTCGCCGGGGGCTTCCCCCCTCCCCTTTCACATGCTTCGCCAAAAACCCGCCGATCTCCTGCATGGCCGCCGTGGCCTCGGGGAAGATGGGGGCGCAGGCCGGATAGCAATGGCACAACCCCTCGCCCACCCGAAGCGTCACGTCCACGCCGCTGGCCGCGGCTTTTTGGGCGAACCGTACGGCGTCGTCGCGTAGCGTCTCTGCCCCGCCAGCGAAGAGGAGCATGGGCGGAAGCCCTGTGAGGTCGCCGCAAAGCGGAGAGAGGTACGGATCGGAGAAATCGCGGCCCCGGGCGTAGTGATTGCGGCAGGCCAGCCAGGAGCCCGGCGGGGCCAGGCAGGTTTTGGCGTTGGTGGTCAGGGATTCGCCGGAACAGGTCAGATCGGTAAAAGGCGACAGGGCCACGGCCGCGGCCGGGAGCGGCAATCCCCGGTCCCGCCCGGCCAGAAGCGCGGCCAGAAGGAGCCCCCCGCCTGCCGAGTCCCCGGCGAAGGCGATGCGCCAGGCCGGGATGCCTTGGCCAAGAAGCCAGGCATAGGCGGCCAGGGCGTCGTCCAGGGCGGCCGGGTAGGGGTTTTCCGGGGCCAGCCGGTAGCCGAAGAGCAGGGCCGGGATGCCGGACGCCTTGACGAATTTGGCCACGATGCCCCGGTGCTGCTCCACCGTGCCCATGACGTAACCGCCTCCGTGGAAATAGAGAATGGCCGCATCCAGGACGCCTTCCCCGGCGGGTTTGATCCATTCGGCAGGGATGCCCGGCACATCTGCCGACACGGCCTCAATCCCACTGGGAACCCTGCCCAGGAGCCTTGCGGCCTTGGCGGCGCTTTCGCGCACCGTCGGCAGTTGGGTCTCCCAGTCGGCCTGGGTATCGGGTTTCAGGTGAAACCTGAGCAGATGCCGGTGATGCAGGATGAATAAAAAAAGGCGGCAACGAAGACTGGGCATGCGGCGATCCTTTTCCATGTGGCGCGGGCGGTGGCGGCGGCGGGGACAGTTTTCGGGCGAAATCCGCAGGGTTGCCGGGCGAGGGGTTCGCGACACGACGCTTCGGCAGCAAAACGCTTCGCGCTGCCGGGCGCGCCCTGCGTCACCCCCCCGCCCGGCCAAGACATCCCGGTGCATCAGCTCTCAGTATACGAAATACCCCGCATCCTGCCCATCCCGCTCGGGGATTCCCAGGGGAGCGTCGCAGCATCAGCGCATCCCCGCCGCCAGGGTCGGGCCCGAGCCCGGCCGGGACAGGACGGGGGGACGCTCCTGCTCAAGGGATCTTGATTTTCCGCCCAGGCTTCAGCTTGCGGGAATCGAGCCCCGGGTTGGCCTTGAGGATGGCCGCCGTGGTCACCCCATAGCGTTTGGCCAGCCCGGACACGGTGTCGTCGAATTCCAGCACATGCTCCCGGGGCCTGCCCGCCTGGGCCTTCTGCCCGCCATCAAAAGCGGCCTTGGCCTCCACTTTCGGCTCGGGCTTGGCCTCGGGCTTGGATTCGGCTTTCGCCTCGGGCTCGGATTTGGGTGCGGACACCGTGATCTCGGAGGCCCCGCTCGCGTCAAGTGTCCCTGTGGTCGCGCCGTGGGGCAGCCTGATGACCGCACCCAGCTTGAGGTTGCCGGGCTTGAGCCCCGGGTTGGCCTTGAGAATGGCCTTTTCCGTGACCCCGTAGCGCTTGGCCAGGGCCGAAATCATGTCCCCCTGGGCGATGACGTGGGTTCCGGGCGCGGCCTTTTTTACCGCTCCAGGCGTCTTCACGGGCTCTGGCTTTTCGGCGCGGACCGGCTCGGCCTCCCGGCCGTCCACGCTCTGGGATGCCCCGGAGGCGGACGCCGGTTCCCGGACGTTGGGCTTTTCCGGCGCGGCCATACGCGTCGCCTGCGGCTCTCCGGGAGCGGCCTCGGTGACCACGGGTGCGGGGAGCTTGTCCGGCGCCGGTGCAGCCCGGTCGGCCTGGACCGTGGATGGCTTGGCCTCCGGGCCGGTCTCGCGTCCGGGTTCGGGGACGGTCCCGGCCGGGGCCTCGGCGGGAGCATTGGCCCGGGCCTTGCCTCCGGCCGGAATGATCACGGTCTGTCCGAGCTTGAGGTTGTTGGGATTGATGCCCGGGTTGGCGGCCAGGATGTCGCTTCTGGGCACGCCGTAACGTTTGGCCAGGGCCGAGAGCATGTCGCCCTTTTCGACGATATGGGCGATGCCCCCGCCAGGCGCGGCCGCAACAGGCGGCTGTGGCCGAGGGGAGGCCTGGGCGGCCGGGGATGGCCCGGCCTTTTCCCGGAGGACGTCCGGGGCGGGCTTTTCCGGCGCGACGGGCTTTTCCGGCGCGACGGGCCTGTCCTTTGACGCCACAGACCCAGGGCGGTCGGCGGGTCCGGATGTCTCCGGCCTGACATCGGGCTCGGGCCGGGGTTTGGGCTGGCTTGCCGAGGTCTTGCCCGCCCCCGGGGCCTGGGGGTCCATGGCCGCCGTGGCCACGGACGAGGCCGCCGCAGCCTTGGAGGCCTCCACCAGGGGGCTGTAGAAATAAAACACGCGTCCAGCGCTGCCGTCGGTATACCGCCGATGCCCGATGTAGGCGTAGCCCGGCCAGTTCCAGGCCGCCAGCACATAGGTCCGGCCCGCGTCGGCGGCGCGCTCGGTCATGACGTCCGGGGGGCCGTACTTGAGGCTCAGGTGCTCCTGTACGGCGGCAAATCCTGTGGCCCCCGCGTAGGCGATGGCTGCGTGGTAGAACTTGCCCTTGTAAAACCCGTAGGTGACCATCTCCACGGGCATGCCGCCCAGATCCGTCTTGTCGCCTGTGCGGTCATAATCCGTGAAATCCCCGTCGGTCTCCACCAGGGTCATCCCCTTCAGGGACGACACCTCGGTTCCCCAGGCGATGCCGCGAAATCCGTCGGGCTTTTTGTCCGGGTCGGCGGCCAGGACGCCCCCGGCCAGCCCAAGGCACAATAAAAACGCGCATATGGCGGCAAGGCCGCCGTGTCGTGTCGTGTTCACCTGATCCTCCGTGACCGCACGGCATGTGGTTCCGCGCCGGTCAAGGCCCCTATATCCCATGCGCCCCAAAGGGCAAAGCCCCTGTTTCGGCCTCTGTTTCGGCCCGGTTTCAGGGCGGCGCGGCGAACCGACCCAGCCCGTGGCCCGTCCGCCCGTCTGCCCATCCGCCCGTGTGCCCGTCTGCCCGTCTGCCCGTCTGACCGTTTGCCCATCTGCCCGGCAGCCTGACGACGCCGTCCCCCGGCGCGGGGCCATGAACGCAGCGCCCTGCCCTCGCCCCGCCTTGGCCCTGTCCCGGATGACAATTCCCGGCTTCGGCGTTATGAAATCTCGGAAATACGGACGAAAAGAGGCCTGCGGTGAGCGAATACGTGGACCAAGACTCCCCCGGCGGCTCCGTGGGACTGGTGGAGAAGAAGTTCTTCACCTTCGCCGCCCCGCCCCATCCCCTGATCGTGGAATCCGGCCTGTCCATCGGTCCGGTGACCCTGGCCTATGAGACCTACGGCGCGCTCTCGCCGCAAAAAGACAACGCGGTCCTGGTGCTGCACGCCCTAACCGGCGACTCCCACGCCGCCGGATACTACGACGCCTCCGACCCCAAGCCCGGCTGGTGGGACAGCATGATCGGCCCGGGCAAGGGCATCGACACTGGCGCCCTGTTCGTCATCTGCGCCAATGTGCTCGGCGGCTGCATGGGCTCGACAGGCCCGGCCTCGATCAATCCGGCCACGGGCGCGCCTTACGGCCTGGAATTTCCCGTGGTGACCATCGGCGACATGGTCGCGGCCCAAAAGGCCCTGGTGGACCACCTGGGCATCCCCGGGCTTCTGGCCGTGGTGGGCGGCTCCATGGGCGGCATGCAAGTTCTGGAATGGTCCGTGCGCTATCCGGACATGGTGCGCGGGGCCGTGTCCCTGGCCTCCACCACCAAGCATTCGGCCCTGGCCATCGCCTTTAACGAGGTGGCCCGGCAGGCCATCATGGCCGACCCCAACTGGCGCAATGGCGACTATTACAGCCACCCCGAAAAGCCGGACACGGGCCTGGCCGTGGCCCGCATGATCGGGCACATCACGTATCTCTCCGACGAGGCCATGCGGGCCAAGTTCGACCGCAGGCTGCAAAACCGCTGCGACATCTCTTTCAACTTCGAGGCGGATTTCCAGGTGGAGAGCTACCTGCGCCACCAGGGCAAAAAATTCGTGGACCGCTTCGACGCCAACTCCTTCCTCTACGTGACCAAGGCCGCCGACTACTTCAACCTGGAAAACGCCCACGGAGGCGGCTCGGCCGTGTCGGCCTTCGCCAAGGCGAAATGCGCCTACCTGGTGGTGTCGTTCACCTCGGACTGGCTCTATCCCACCTACCAGTCCAAGGCCATGGTCCAGGCCATGAAGAAAAACGGCCTGGACGTGAGCTTCGTGGAGATCAAGGCCGACTGGGGGCACGACGCCTTCTTGCTGCAAAATCCCCGGCTTTCGGCCATCCTGTCCAGGTTTTTGCAGCGTATGCTCACGGCCGCCCGGGGAGACCCCATGGAAACGGACCGTGCGTAAACTGCAGTGTTCCCATTTCATTTCCTGATTTTCTTTACAAGCGGACACAACGGAGTTGACATGCGCACATGCGCGTTCTATTTTTATGGGTAGTGTAGGAGAATAGAAAACAAAAGGCCAAAAATATGCGTGGAACGCCCCTGGCTTTCCTGTTGCTTATGACCTTGGTCTTCTTTCCGGCCATTTCGAATGCGCAAACCGATGAGGAAACCCTCCTTCTCTTCGTCTCCGCTTTCACAAGCCCAAGGGTCTCCGTAACGAAAACCATCCCCCCGGAAGGCGGATCGATCCGGGCGGGGAAGGTCTTTGTCGCCTTTTTGGCGGGCACGTTCGGGCAACCCACCCCGGTCACCGTCCGCAGCGCCAAACCAGGCAGGGAATTCGGCCCCCAGCCGGACAGCCATTGCTTCGCCATCGACATCAACGGCGCCTGTTTCGCGCAACCCGTCACCGTGTCCTTCCCCGGCTACGGCGGCCCGGACCGGGACATTCCCCTGGCACTGTCCCAGTCCGAGACGGATGCCGCAGCCCAGACCCTGGCGATGCCGCCGACCATCGTCATGGGCGCGGTGCGCGGCGGTACCTTGAGCCTCCAGATCCCCCGCGCGGAATGCGTCCCGGAAACAGGCCGCAAGGGCTATCCCCGGGAAATGCTCTCCAGCGTCGTCTATCCGGTGCACGGGATGTCACCCCGCACCAGCCAGCATTTCCGGGCCAATGTTCCCCAGGACATGCTCGCCGCCTATCCCGGTCTGGATCAACTCCTGCTGACTCATGCGGAAAGTGCCTGGTCCATCCTGACGTCGTTCGACTACACCTTCGACGACGCCATACAGTATCCCGTGAACATCAACGTCGTGCATGGCTTAAGCAACGAACTATGGGGATTGACGAGCATCCCCCTGGGCGGCAAGGGCAGCCAGTACATCGAAATAAACGCCGACCACTGCACGCCAGCCAACAGCACCGCCTTGCGGGCCACGATCGGGCATGAATTCTTCCATGTGGTCCAGAACATCTACAACCCGTTCACCGCCTACGCCATCAACCACCCCGGACTTTTCGGCGCGACCTTCTTCTGGCTCTCGGAGGCCTCGTCCGTGTGGTTCGAATCATATATGCTGGGCAACCTGGACTACGTGTCCCCCGTGTTCGCGGCGAACGTCGACAACTATCCGCGCGGCCTGGAAAACTATGTCGTGGCCGACGGCAAGGACGCCCAGAACATGGGCTACTGGGCCTCGGGATTTGTGCGCTGGTTCGTGGGCCACCGGGGGCGGGACGTGGTCCGCGTGATGTGGGAGAAGGCCCGGGCCCAGACCGAAAGCTATTCGGACCTGTCCGCCATGATCGCCGCAGACGACTCGCCCGCTGTCATGGCCCAGCGCTGGTCCTCCTTCATGCACGCCTTTCTGAGCCGCAACACCGGCTATCCCGGATGGAACTTCCCCAACGGCTCTGACCTGACCCATTTCACGGCGTCCGGGGCGACCCGCACCTTTTCCAACGGCATCTTCCCCTTCTCCGGACAAAAATGGCTGTTCGCCGCCAACAACGGGGAACACGACGTCTCGTACACCCTCACCTCGCTGGACAACGAACCGGGACTTTCCTACCACGTCTACACCGGCTCCACCTCCACGGGCCCCTTCGCCTACCTGACGACGCTGCAGCTCGTGAAGCCGCAGAGCGTCACCCTGTCGCACGGCAAGGCCCTGCTGGTGACCGCCGTCAACGCCAGCACGGACTATCCCTACAAGACCGCGACGACTGGCAGGGTGGCCATAAACCTCAGCGGACAGAGCCGCTACTGCCCCGGCGTCCCGAACACGGCCGTCAAGCACGACACCCACGACGGAAAGGTCTATTTCTTTCATCCGACACAGGGGTTCGAGATCGCCCTGGAAGTGTACGCCGACTCCGGAAGCTCTCCCAACTACAAGATCCTCGACTACGTGGTCTGCAGCGAAGCGACCACAGGCGCAGGCATCTTTCAATCCGCTTACTACAATACAGGTGTTCTCAAGGCCTATGTACCCCTCGATGCCGCCAAGAAGGCGCATGGCGTGTCGACGAGCTATTACGAAGACAGTAAATACAGGTCTACATATACTTTTTCGCACAATATTCTGAATGGCCCCTGCAAGGAATGGTACGCCAACGGAAACGTCTCGTTGATCTGCGAGTATACGAACGATATCAGGACCGGCGCCTGGCGGTGGTACAACGAGGACGGCAGCCTGCGGTTGACCTGCCTCTACACGGGAGGAGAGACGCAGTGCTTTTATCCCTAGTGTTCTGATTCGCGAATATCTATGCGCTACTTTGCGCCGAGTGTTATACCGCGACACGTCAGATGGCGAATATCCGCGACGTGAAACGCTTTTTTACGCAACGACACGCTCGTGTAATGCTCCACAAACAAGCATATACTTCTTTTGGCCGAAAGCAGTGTTTTTAAGCCATTCTTTGGTAACCATGACCGCAACATGATACCTGGCTATTTGCACAACGCGACACGAGACGGCATGGCCGCTTTCGTGCCGCAGCCCCTGCGCCGGGCGATGGCCATCCCGCATGGGACGCCAGGCCTGCAGGGGACAGGCAGGCGCATGCCCGACCAACGCGGGTCGCACGCGGCCTGTGGGCCCCCCCGCCTACCCGCGTTCCCGTGCCCCCGGGATGCCCACACCTTGTCATTTTTCGCCGGGCCTCGTATCCTTGCCGGTGCTTGAGCCCGACGAAATCCGACGGGGTCGCCTTCAATCCCGCAGGCGCGCACGGCTGACATGCCCGGGGCGTGCCCCCGCGACGCCGCGCAACTGCCTGCTCCAGGCCACGGGGAACATGCGCTACGACCTGCAGATCATCGCCTCATGGATCACCCCCGGCGCCAGGGTGCTGGATCTCGGCTGCGGCGCGGGGGATCTGCTGTCGCACCTCATCCGGGAAAAGGGCATCGCCGGATCAGGCATCGAGATCGACGAGGCCAAGGTGGCCGAGGGGCTCACGCGCGGGTTGTCCGTGGTGCACGGCGACATCAACGAAGAGGTGCGCGACTATCCGGATCAGGCCTTTGACGACGTGATCTTGAGCCAGACCCTGCAGCAGGTCTACGATCCGGCCCGGCTCATCCGGGAGATGCTGCGCGTGGGCAGGCGCGGCATCGTGAGCTTTCCCAACTTCGCCCACTACGGCGTCCGGGCCCAGCTATTTTTTCGCGGCCAGGCCCCGGTCTCCCGGGAACTGCCCTACCAGTGGCACGACACCCCCAACATCCGGGTCATCGCCATCAAGGATTTCCGACGCTTCTGCAAGGCCTCGGGGTTCACCATCCTGCGCGAGACGGCCATACGCACCCCGCACCACCAGGAGACCGGCCGGGTGAGCGCCTTTTTGCCCAACCTCCTGGCCACCTACGGCATTTTTCTGCTGGGCAGGACCGCCCCGCCGCATCCCTGAACCCGCCCCCCCCGGCGGCGGTCTCCCGGCGGCCAGGCATGGCGACAGCCGCCCAGGCCTGCCGGCCCGGCATGGCGATCCGGCATGGTTGCCCGGGGTGAGGCAATGATTTAGATTCCACCCGTATCCGTGTCCGTTGACGCGTCACCTCGTCCTTTTCCGGAGCCTCCATGCCCCATGCCCCTGATCGTTCCCGTCCAACCTCCGCCGTCCTGGCGGTCATGGCCGCATGGCTCCTGGCGGTCCTCGCCTGGGGCTGCTCCATGCACGCCACGCCAAAGGCGGATCCGGCCGAGGCCGACACCCTGGCCATGGCCGGGCAGCTCTATGCCGACAGACGCTACCAGGAGGCCCTGACCGGCTACGACGTCGTTCTGGCCCGCGACCCGACCTCCGCCAAGGCCCTGCTCGGCCGGGGCGTGACCCTGTACAAGCTTGGCCGCTACGAGGAATCCATCGCGACCCTGACCGTGCTCCTGGGCCGGGACAAAACCCATGCCTCGGCCTACTACAACCGGGGACTGGCCAAGGCCCGGCTGGAAAAATACCGCGAGGCCGCCGCCGACTTCGAGATCACCCTGGCCCTTCGGCCCGATTTCTCCCAGGCCGAAAACAATCTGGGGCTGGTCTATTTCTCCATGGACGAAACCGACAACGCCCTGGTCCATTTCGACCGGGCCGCCTCCCTCATGGGCGACGCCCCCTTCGAGCCGCTTTTCAACAAAGCGGCCGTGCTCCAGGCCCGCCAGGAATATGAAAAGGCCCTGCCCATCTACGACTATCTGGTGACCATGCGGCCAAACGACGTGAACTCCCTCAACAATCGCGGCTACATCCGGCTCATGCGCGGCGAGGACGCCGAGGCCGTGGCCGACTTTTCCCGGGCCTTGGCCGTGGCCGAGGACAAGGAGATCCTGTTTAACAGGGCCATTGCCCTGAACCGCCTGGGACGCAGCCAGGAGGCCCTGGCCGACTACCGCCGGGCGGTGACCGTGGATCCGAAATTCGTCAAGGGATGGAAAAACATGGGATTTTTGCGCCTGCGTCTGGAGGACAAGGCGGGATGCGCGGACCTGGAGCGGGCCTGCGAGATGGGATCGTGCGCGGCCATTGAGGACCTGCGCCGCCAGGGAACCTGCCCCTGACGGTCAGGGCGTTTCGGGGCGGGCCGGGGACGCCTCGCCGTCGGCCGGAGGGTTCCCGTTTCCGGCCTCCGTCCCCGTCGTCTCCTCCCAGGTCAGCACCGGACCGGCCAGGGTTCCCGACAGGCGCATCCCGGCCGGACGGGACGCCGTCACCTCGGCCTGGACCTCGTCGGCAAGGGTGCCTGAAAAGTCCAGTCGGCTGGCCCGGATATCCCCGTCCGGCGTGATCCGCCCGGTCAGGACCCCGCGCAACATGTCCGAGGCCACGGTACATTCCGAAACCTCCAGCCTGCCCTCCCGGACCTCGGCCCGGACCGCCATCCGGCCCAGTTCCACGCGCACGGGCCGCAGCATCTCCCCCTCGACCTCCACAAAGGCCTCCTCGAACAAAAGGCCCGCCGTGCCCGCCCTGGCCTTGCCAGGGGCAAACTGCACCTCGCCGGAAACGCGCCCTCCCGCATGCCGGTTCAAAAGCCAGGGCAACCCCGGCGAGCGGCCGAGATCAAGCCCGCGAACCGTGACCCCCACCTCCCGCCAGCCGCCCCCGAACAGGGAATCCGAGACCGCCGCAACCGTCAGTTCGCCGCCGAGGGTGCGGCCGACGGCGGACACCTCCAGCCGCCCCAGACAGGCCGCCAAAAGGGAAAGATGCAGCCGGGCCTCAGGCATGTCCGCCAGGGGTTCCGAAGCGCCCTCCAGGCGCAGCCGCAGCCCGCTCAAAACGGCCCCTGGCGGAAAAAGCGCAGCCCTGGCCTCGCGCACCGAGAGGCTCAGGCCGTGTCCCGGGGACAGGGTGCGCTCCAGCCACAGACGCAGCCGCTCGTCGGGAAACTTGGCGGCCAGCATGAAAAGGGACAGGCACAGGACAAACGCCGCCAGGATCGCGGCCCCGGCCGCCAGGGCGATCCTGGCCGGACGCTCCCGGGCGTTGCGGACGGCGGTCGGCGTGGCGTTTTGCACAACGGAAGGCGGGCCGCCCGCCGGGGCGCTGGCCCCAGGGGCTTGCCCAAGACGGCGCCGCAACCGGGCGAAGAGAGCCCTGGCCGCGTTCATGAGGCAGGCCCCCGGGCGCTGTCCCGGGCCGAAACCGGTCCGGGCGGAGACGTTTTCTCGGGCGCGGCCTGTTCCCGGCCCACAGGCACGGCCACGGACACATCCGCGTTGAGTCCCTGGGCAGGGTCGGCCCGAAACGAAAGCTTGCGCACGGTCAGGGCCTCCGGCGCGGTTTCGATGCGGCCCAGATAGGCGGCCATATCCCCCAGGGCCACCCGCCGCAGCCGCATGTCCACGACCTCCTCGCGCACCCCCTGCCCCCCGTCCCGGGTGGACGGCCGCATGTATTCGATGTTCCCGGCCACGCCCGTCTCCCGGGCCATGGTCTGGAGCAGGGCGAACAGGTTCACGGCCTCGCCGGACCCGGCCACCTCGCTCAGGCGCAAGGCCACTTCCTGGCGGCGCTTCTCCAGGGCCCCGGCCTCGGCCAGGGCCTTTTCCGCCCGCTCGATGCGCACCGCGAGTTTCTGCCTGGTCTCGGCCACGGGGGACAGCACCCAGCTGTCCAGGGCGAAAAGCGCCAGAAGGGCCGCCACGGCGAAAAGGGCCATCCGGCGCATGGATTCGTTCACAGGCCCGCCTCCTCGCCGCTTACGGTCATCTCCAGTTCGAATTCCACCCCGCCGCCTGCGGCCTTGGTCGTGGCCCCCTTGATGTCCACGGCTGCAAATCCCCCCGATTCCAAAAGCTTGGAGCGCACCGACTCCACCGTCTCATAGGTGTCGGCCGTGGCCGTCAGACGCACCCGTCGCCCGTCCACGGTGAATTCCCCCACCACCACCGGGGAGCCCTCGGGGATGGCCCGGGAGACCGTGCGTAAAAGCTGGGTCATGCCGCCGCCCACGCCCGTGCGCAACCGGGCGGGCCACGCCGCCTCCAACTCCCGCAACCGGTCCCGCAGCACGCTGACCTGCTGGCTGGGATCCAGCCCCTGGCGCGTGCCCGGGGCGGCCTGTTGCACAAGGGAGGCCATCTCCCCTTCCAGGCGGGCCAGCCAGGCCTTTTTGAACCGGATGTCGAAAAAGGCGTCCGCCCCGTAGGCCGCAACGGCCAGAACCGCTCCCAGGGCCAAAAGGACGGCCCGGCGGGCGTGTCCGGGACGCCCGTCCAGTCCCAGGGCCTCCCGGACAAGAGATCCCCCGGAAGGATCGTCATCAAGGAAATTGAAGCCCAGGGATCCTGTGCCGCGCAGGGCCAGGCCGCAGGCCACGGCCATGTCCGGGGTCAGGTTGCGGGCCGTGTCCTGGTCCGGAAACAGGAGCCCCCCCAGATCCCCGGCAAGGCGCACCTCCCGGCACAATCCGAACCCCGGGCCGCCTTCCGGGCCGTCCGCCAACCGGTCCGCCAACCGCTCCGCCAGACCCGCGGCAAGCTCCTCTTTTGCCAGGGCGCCGAAAAGGATGACCCGGGCCGGGCCAAATCCCGTCTCCGCCGCCAGGGTCAAAAGAATCTGCCGGTGAAGCTCCATGGCCCAGTCCCCGCCGCCCGGCTCCAGCCCGGCCAGGGACGCCTGGCGCGCCCGCCGGGGCTGGCCATGCGCCCCAAAGACCATAAGCGCCCGCTCGGCCGCGACGTCCACGGCCAGGATCGGCCCGGACCCAGACCCCGGCGGGGCGCGGAAAAGCAGGCTGCGCACCCGGGCAAGCCCTGCTCCGGACGGGGGCGGCCGGTCCAGGGCGGCCTCCACGGCCAGGGCCGCGCGCCACAGGCCGGTCAGATCCAGGTCCAGAACCTCAGGGTCCAGGGCCGAAAACGCTTCGCGGCGCAGGCTCACCTCGCCCTTTGGCATGGCGGCGGCCAGAAAGGCATGACGGCCCGAGCCGCCAGACAGGCCCGTCAGGCCAAAAAACCCCGGCCGCTCCGGACCGTCCGGCCCCTCTCTCCCGGCCGGGCAGCAGGACACGGCCTGATCGGAAAGGGTTCCGGGCAAAAGGGATTCGAGCTCAAGGCCGAGCACCCGGGAGATCTTTCCCGGCGAGGAAAAAGGGAAGCTCACCCGCCGCACCATGGCCGGGCCCGAGTCCATGCCCACAACCGCCGCAATGCCCCCAAGTCCACGCGACAACAGCAAGTCGCTGACCGCACGCCCCTTCGCGGCGGGATCGGCGTCGGCGGAAACCACGCTCCGGGCCATGTCCGCAAAACGGCTGCGGCCAAGGCTGCGCTCGAGAACCACGAGCTTTATCTCGTTCCCGGATACGTCGATTCCCGCTATGCGCATGCCCGCCTTTTCCTTGCTTGCCTTCAGGTCCGTGACGCCAGAGCCCTGGGGAACCGCCCCGCAAGGCCGTTTACCACGCCCGGCGGGCGACCACCACGACTTTGCCGTCGCCGTCCCGCCTGATCCAGGCCATGAGCCTGGCCCGGGCCGCGCCCGACATGCCCGTGAGGTCGGCCAGAAAAAACCTGCCCTGGGTGGTCAGGGAGATCCCGCTCAGGACGATGTTCCGGTAGCCCGAAAGGGTGAAACGCACCCATTCGGGGTTTTCCAGGGCCGCGGCGTTGCCCCTCTGGGAACGAAACGCCGCCACGTCCCGGGCGAAGGCCAACGCCGTGGATTCCCCATTCTGCCAGGCCAGGGCCGCCAGAACCGCCTCCGGGGCGGTGTTGACGTTGTAGCCTTCATCGCCGCTGCCGTGCACCGTCAACAGATCCCTCAGCCCAGGCCCCCCGCCCGTTCCGTCGTATAGCCCGGGGGTCACCCCGCGAACCTGCAACAACTCGCCAAGAGACAGCATGGCGGCGTTGGGCGGCAGACGGTCCCGGCCCAGGGCGGCGTAATAGGGCGATTCGGCCCCGACGACGCCTTTTTGAAAGCCCTCGCCCAGGGAATCCGAGGTCGAGGCGTCCGTGTCAACGTCCACCCAGTCCCGGATGGCCAGGACCAGCCGGGTGGCCTCGACCGCAGACATCCGGAAGGCCGGGCCGACCAGGAGGTCGCGCAAAACCCTGGCGTGGACCGGGGCGTTGGCCCCGGCCAGGGCGTTGACCGGGATCTTTCCGGTCTCGTCCGACACCGTGCCCGAAAGCCCGTCATCGGCAAAAAGATCGGCCACCGCCCGGTCCGTGACCTCGCCCGCGGCCATGATCCGGGTCCGCTCGGCGTCGCTGGCGAAAAAGGCGGCCCAGGCCTCGCCCGGGTGATCGAACTGGTTTGCCGAGGCGTCCCGGGCCAGAAGGACGGCGGCCAGAAGCAGACCGGAATCGACCCTGGCCCTGGCCATAACCGATGCCGCCTCGGTGCTCTCCCCGGCCACCTCCAGACGGGCCAGGGGCAGGGCCCCGGCCAGGGCCAGGGAAAGGGCGGCCACCAGGATGAGCACCAAAAGAAGCGCCGCACCGGCCTGCCCGGGGCGCGGGCAGGGCCGCCTCACTGCACCCACCCGTTGGTGATGCTCCCGAAGGGCAGGGCCAGGCGGACCGTAAACGAACCGGCCGGGCCGTCCCCGCCAGCTGGCGACGTGTCCCCGGCCTCGCGCACCGGCTCGTAGGCGGCCACCAGCATGCGGGGCAGGGCCTCCTCCCCCCGGCTCTCCTGTACGGCGCTATCCCAGTATTCCCGCCCGGCCCGCCGCTCGTCCAGGGCGGTCACCGTGAACCGGGCCACGTCCCGGGCCAGGACCACCTCGCGCCAGGGAAGGCTGGACAGGGACGAAGCCAACAGTTGGGGGTCCGTCAGTTCGGCCCGCACAAGGGAAAACGCCGTCTCGGCGTTGTTTGTCGGTCGCAGCAGATAGCGCACCCGGGTCATGCCCGCCGCAGGCTCGTCGCGGTCGAAATCGAGCCGGGAGAGGGTGATCATGTCCAGCACCACCCGGTCCCCGTCGTTGGTCCGGGAACCGGACCCCGAGGAACCGGGGACCAGGAACCGGAACCCCTTGCGCCCGGCCCGGTCGATGACGGCAGGATGAAACACCGAGTCCAGATCCCTGGCCAGCAGCACCCGGATCACCCGGCCCGTCTCCCGGGCCGCGCCCTGCACCCGGGCGCTGACGGCCACGTCCGAGGCGGCCCGAAACACCGCAAAGATGCCCACGAAGGCCCCGGACAGGATGGCCAGGGCGGTGAGCACCTCGAAAAGCGTGAACCCCGTCGGCGACACGGGCCAGCCCGGCCCGCGCCGGGTTCGTCTCGCGGCCCCCGGGGTCATCGCCGCCCCGACAGGACCGTGGCCCGCACGGCGGCCTCGGCCGTCGCCCCGGGGTCCGCCGCCGCGTCGGCCTCCACGGTGACCGTGGCCAGGCTCAGCCCAGGCAGATCCGAGGCGGCCACATCCACGCGCCAGCGCCAGTCGCCGGACGCCGTTTCCCGGACGCCCTGGCGGGACTCCAGACGGTTGACCCCGAAGGCGGCCATGTCGGCCAGGCGGTCGCGCAGGGTCAGGGCCGCAGCCTGGGTCCGGGAGGCCCGCAGCCGGGCGTTTTGGATGTTGACGCAGACGGAAAGCACCGCCAGCATGGCCGTGGCCAGGACCACCACGGCCACCATGGTCTCCAGCAGGGTGAACCCGGCCCGGCCCGGACGGCCGGAAACGGCCATGGGACGCCGAAAGATCACGGATGACGGTCTCATGGTCCGGCCCGCACAACCGTGGCGTCGCCTGCGGCTTCCCGCCAGGAAGGCGCGCCCGTGGCCGGAACGTCCAGTCGGCGTTCCGTTTCGCCCTTGTCCGCAAGGACCACGGAGCACGGTTCGGAAAGTCCCAGGGGCAGCACCCGGACGGACACCCGGCCGGAGGTGACCGGGTCGCCGTCGAACACCGTCACCTCGACCAGACGCAGGCCGTCGGGAAGGGAGCGTTTGACAGGGGGCGGCAGGGAGGGATCCTGCTCCCGGGCGTCCTGGACCGAAACGGCCCCGGTTCCGGAGTCGGCCCGGGGCACGTGGTCCACCCAGAAGCGGCCCTCGTCCAGGTCGAGCACCACCCGGCGGCGCGTGCCGTCCACAACCGCGTCGAGCCTGGCCCGGGAGAAGGCTTCGGCCAGCCGCCCGGCCGCCGTGCGGAAATCCTCGCCGCCCAGAAGGGGCGTGATCCCGGGCAGGACCAGGACGGCCAGGGCGCTCACGATCAAAAGCACCACCAATATCTCGGCCAGGGTGAAGCCGACGGGCCCGTATCTATTGGAGCTCCCAGCTCTTGATGTCGGCATCGGCCTTTTCCCCGCCTTCCTCGCCGTCCGCGCCGCGCGAGATGATGTCGAAATCGCCGTGGTCGCCAGGACTTATATAGATGTAGGCGTTGTCCCAGGGGTCGGTGGGCAGTTTCTGGATGTAGCCGCCTTCGGGATAGTTCTTGGGGATCCTGCCGATGGTAGGCTTGGTGGCCAGGGCCTCCAGGCCCTGCTCCGTGGTGGGATAGACGCCGTTGTCGATCTTGTATTGCTTCAGCGCCGTGGACAGGCTCTCGATCTGCATCTTGGCCTTGACCACCTTGGCCTTGTCGGGCTGGTCCATGATCCGGGGGATCACCAGACCGGCCAGGATGCCCAGGATCACGATGACCACCATGATTTCGATGAGCGTCATGCCGGCCTGCCCGAGGGCGGCGAGGCGGCGAACGCGGAGGGCTTGGCGCATGTCGTGTCGCTCCGTTTTTTGCGTCCGTTTTATCCGATGAGGCTGCTGATTTCAAATATGGGAAGCAGCACGGCCACTACGATAAATCCCACCACGACCCCCAGGGCCAGGATCAATATCGGCTCGAACAGGGCCTGGGCCATGGCCAGACGGCTATTGACCCCGTTCTCCATGATGTCCGCCGCCTTTTTGAGCATGCGGTCCAGCGCCCCGCTCTGCTCCCCGGCGGAGGCCATCTGGACCAAAAGCCCGGGAAAGCGGGGTTTGCCGCCGAGGGCGGCGGCCAAGCTCATGCCCTCGCCCACCTCCCGGCGCACGTCCTCCAGGTCGCGCTCCACCAGGACGCTGCCCGTGGCCTTGGACACCACGTCCAGGGCCCGGATGATGGGCAGCCCGTTCTCCAGCACGGACCCCAGGGTGCGGGCGAAGCGGACCATGGCGTAGCCCGACATGATGCCCCCGACGACGGGAAAACGGAACAGGGCGGCCTCGCACGCCGGACGCCCCCTCTCGGACCGCCAGGCCCGCCACAGGCCGAACCAGCAAAGGGCCGCCCCGGCCAGGACAATGGGCCAGTAGGATTCGATAAACGAGCTCACGGCCATGAGGATCACCGTGGCCTGGGGCAGATCGTGCTTCAAGTCGGTGAAGATGCGGGCCACGTTGGGGATGACGTAGGCCATGAGGAACCCCACCACGCCCACCCCGACCACCAGCATCAGCCCCGGATAGGCCAGGGAGGCCATGATCCTGCGCCGCAGGGCCTGCTGCTGCTCCATGAGGTCGGCCATGCCGGACATGACCGTGTCCAGGGCCCCCGAGGCCTCGGCCGCCCGGACCATCCCGGCCTGGGCCGGGGTGAAGGCCCCGGGCGCCTCCAGCATGGCCGCCGACAGGCTGGCGCCTTCCTTGATGCGCTCGCACACCTGGGAAAGCACCCGGAGAAGGGCCTTGGAGGTGGTCTGGCCGCACATGAGCTCCAGGGCCCGCAAAAGGGGAAACCCCGCCCCGAGCAGTCCCGAGAGCTGGCGCATGGCCACGGACATGTCCTCTCCGGACACCCGGCGGCGAAAAAGGGGCGCGGACGCGGCACGCCCGCCGACAGACGCCCCGGCCCCGGCATCGGCGGATGCGCCCTCGCGCAGGCCCGTGGGATACAGCCCCCCGGCGCGCAGTTTGCGCTGGGCCTCCTGGCGGCTGTCGGCGCTGACGATGCCCCGGCGCGCCTTGCCCTGGGCATCGATGGCCGTATAATCGTAGACCGGCACACCCGGGTTCTATCCGTTTCCCCCGCAGGCGGCAACATCCCCCGGCCTTCCACGGGCCGTCACAGGCCAACCCGGAAGGCGTCAGCCCTGGCCTGCCTTCCCCCCCCGGCGGGCGCGAAAGTCCCTTTCCCGCTTGTTTTTGGGCGGCTTCGGGGCTAGGGTCGGGACATGCGCAGGCAATGGGAACTTCTCGACCTGGACCGGACGAAACTCGTTCGTCAGGATCTCATCACCTTCGAACATTTCCTCAAGGACGCCCTGTCCCCGTTTTTGCCGTTTCGAACCTACAGCCTGTACTTTCCGCAATCCCTGTCTGCGGAAACGGCTGCGTCCTTCGGGCCGGGCCTCGACCAGGCCGCGCACCTGCCCGAGGAGGGCCGGGTGCTTCTGCCCCTGGCCTTCGAGGGCGAGCTGTTGGGCATCTTCGTGGCCAAGGGGGTGCGCATGGCCGCCCCGCGCACCCAACTGGCCGCGCTCCCGGCGGCGGCGTCCATGTGCCTGGAGCAGATCCGCCTGTACAAGGCGGCCGTGACCGACCACATCACGGGCCTTTTCACCCTCACCGGGCTGACGGCGGCCATGGAGCGGGAGATCGACCTGGTGCAGGACCGCATCCTGCCCGGCTCGGCCAGCTATTTCGACCCCAACCTGACCGGCGTGCGCGGCTGCTTCGGGCTCATCCTGGCGGATGTGGATTTTTTCAGCTGGGTGAGCCAGCGCTACGGATTCGTCTTCGCCGAGTCCGTGCTGGCCCGCATCGGCCGGGACATCGGCCGGGAATGCCCCGGGGAGGGGCTTTGCGCCCGCATCGCCGACGACGTGTTCGCGGTCTTTCTGCCCGGGGCCACCCCGGCCAGGACCAGGGAGACGGCCGAGGCCGTGCGCGCCGCCGTGAAACGCCTGCGCCTGGAATACGGGGTCACGGGCGAGGCCGTCAGCCTGACGGCCAGCGCCGGGTTCGCCAACTATCCCCAGGACGTGCGCGGCGGGCAGTTCGTGGCCCCGGTGGCCGAACAGGCCCGGATCATGCTCAAAAAGGCCAAAAAGGCCCTGTCCGCGGCCAAAGACCTGGGCCGGGACCAGACCATGCCCTTTTCCCGGGTGCTGGCCGAGGGCGGCATGGTCCTGGAGACCCTGCCCCTTAGCCGGGTGACCGTGAGCCTGGGCAAGTCCGTGGACGCCGAGGGCGGCCAGCGTTTCCTGGTCTGGTCGCCGCGCTACGAAAAGACGGCCGAGATCAAAAAATCCGACGACCGCCGCCTGCTGGGCCACTATCCGACCATGATCAAGGGCGAGGTGGCGCTCATGGACGTGCGCGAGGACATGGCCTTCGCCGAGATCCTGCACGTCAGCGATCCGTCCTGGACCATCGACCCCGGCGACCGCCTCATCCTGGCCCCGGACGCGGCCGCAGCCGACGATCCGTGCGCCCCGGGAAACGACGCCGCCCGGCCGCCGCGCAAGGAGGCCGTGAGCGGGCTTTACGGCCATCGGGATTTTCCGCGCTTTTTCAGCGCCGCGCGCGAGGCCGTGCCGCGCTTCTGCCTGGTCCTGGCCCATCTGCCCGAGGCCCCGCCGGACGGGGCCTCGCGGCCCGGCCGCCATGTGGAGTCGGACATCCGGGAGGTGGCGGCGGTCATCAAAGGCCTGTTCGGTCCCGGGGCCGAGGGCGGCCGCTACAGCACCACCCGGCTGGCCTTCTATCTGCCCGGGCGGGAACCGGCCGGGGTCATGGAGCCTTTGGCCGACGCCCTGCGCCAGGTCCGGGAGCGGCTGGGCATCGAGATGGCCGCCGGGGTGGCCGGATATCCGTTTCTGACCTTTTCCAAGGCCGACGCCCTGGAAAACTGCCGCAAGGCCCTGGACCACGCCCTGCTTCTGCCCGCCCCGCCGCGCATCGCCGTGTTCGACTCCATCTCCCTGACCATCAGCGCCGACCGGCTCTTCGCCCTGGGCGACATCTATGCGGCCGTTGAGGAATACAAGCTGGCGCTTTTGGCCGACGAGGCCAACACCCTGGCCCGAAATTCCCTGGGCATCTGCCTGGCCAAGCTTGGCAGCCTGCCCCAGGCCAAGGCGGAGTTCGAGCGGGTCATCGCCCGGGACCAGAAAAACGCCATGGCCCTGTACAACTACGGCTGCCTGTGCCGCCGCCTGGGGGAGAACGCCCTGGCCCGCAAGGCCTTCAAGCGCTGTCTGGCCCTTAACCCCGGCGACGTGTTCAGCCTTTTGCGCCTGGGCCGCATGGCCGAGGAGGGCAAGCGCCTGGCCGACGCCCTGAAATATTACCGGCGGGCCGAAGGCCTTTCGCCCGGGGTGGGCATGCGGCACATGGCCCGGCTGGCCATCAAGCGCAAGGAGCCCGAGACGGCCCGGGAATACCTGCACCAGGCCCTGGTGCACGATCCCAAGGACGCCTTTTCCTTAAGCCTCATGGCCCGCCTGTACCTGGACGGCGGCGAGGATCCGGCCATCGCCGAGGCCATGGCCCGGCAAAGCGTGGCGCTCCGGCCGGAACGCAAGGAGTTCTGGGGAATTTTATCCCGGGCCCTGACGGCCCAGGGCCGGGACGAGGAGGCCAAGGAGGCCCTGTCCCGGGCGGGGGGCGAGGCGTCGTAGCAGGCGGGGAAACGAATCCGGGATGATTCCGGGCGCGCCTCCCCTTATGCCTTCAGGATGCGTCCGTCTGCCGCCGCCCCTGTCCCGGGCGGGTCGGGACGATGTCCGCAGAGCCCCGGTTTCGCACCCATCCAGGCCCGCGACGTCCCTTCGCAAAGCGCGACAAGACCGTAGACAAGGGCGAAAGCCAGGCAGCCTGCGGCCCCGAGCACGGCCAGCACGACCATCTCCCACAGGCTGACGGCCCTGGCCCGGCCAAAACCGCCCCCGGCCCCCACGGCGCCGCCGCCCGGGCGGTCCTCCCCTGCGGCCCGGAGCCACACGGCCATGACCCCGCCCACGCACAACGACGCAGCCAGCATGTGCGCCCCCTGCAACCACGCCGACCACGTTCCCTTCACCATGTCCATGCTCCCGTTCCTCCTTCGCCCCCTCCGTCACGCGGCCAGACCGCGCCTGGACCACGGAGGTCGGCGTCCCAAACCGGCGGATCATTGTCCCCGCACGCATGCCTTGCTCATTGTTGATAGAGCAACAATTGTCAAGGCACAAGTTACCGACCTCTCCCGGCCCAACCGCCCCGTCCGGCCACAGGGCAAGACCGCCCGGCGGGGGGGCCGAGTCCTTCAACTCGGCGAACCTGAAGATTGACAACAACAATTTGAAATGACTATTATTTTTCGCAACACGAGCGGCGTGTCCCACGGGGCGCGGCCACACGGCCCTGGCGTTTCGCGGCAGGCCGCGCACGGTCCAGGCGGCCTCTGCCTGGCCGGACGGCCCTGTGGGCGTCCCCACACGCAGGGATCAGCGGCCGTCATGCCGTCACAATCCGTCCTGCTCCCGGCGGCTGCGAACGTGCACACACGCACGGACTGGAGGCCCCCATGCCCGCCCCCTTCATCGACATCTCCCGGCCCGTGCACCCGGGCATGGCCGTGTGGCCCGGCGATCCGGAAACCTCCTTCGAGCGGGTGCTCGATCTCTCCCGGGGCGACCTCTGCACCGTGACCAGGCTCACCCTGTGCGCCCATGCCGGAACCCACCTGGACGCGCCGTCGCACTACCTGCCGGGCGCGCCGGACATCTCGGCCATGCCGCTTTCTGCCGGGATCGGCCGGGCCAGGGTCATCGGCATCCACAACCCCGTGGCGATCACCGCCGACGAACTTTCCGGACACGGCATCCGCCGGGGCGAACGCCTGCTTTTCAGGACCGCCAATTCGACGCGGCGTCCGGCCGATCCGGCAGGTCCGGTCGATCCGGCCCCGTTCACGGCGGATTTCGTGGCCGTCGCCATGGACGCGGCGAGGTATCTGGCTGAAAAACAGGTGCGGCTGGTGGGTGTGGACGGACCATCCGTGGGGGCGTTTCCGGACCCGTCGGCAGGCCCGGCGGAAACGGTAGGACCGGAGGAACCACAGGAAGCAACGGGACCACTGGGACCAATGGCAGAGGACGGGCAGGCCGGGGGCGATGCCGTGCACCGCCTCCTGCTGGCCGCCGGGGTCTGGCTTTTGGAGGGACTCGACCTGTCCGGGCTGTCTCCCGGGCCGGTGGAACTGGTGTGCCTGCCGCTTCGCCTGGTCGGCGCGGAGGGCGCACCGGCCAGGGCCGTGGCCCGGCAGTTGGCCCGGCCCCTGGCACGTGCTGTCGCGCGGCGCAGGGCGAGGGTCTGACCGGTCGTCCGGCCAGACGTCCGGTCAGGCGTCCGGACAGGCTAGGTCCGCATGGGCGTCCCGTCCCTCAGGCCTTTTCCCTGGCCCCAGGCGGCGCATAAAACCCGGAACAGTCGCGGCACAGTTCGATCCCGGCCTTGCGCCCTTCCCGGAAGAGCCGCAGCATGCCCTGCCGCACGGGATGCCCCGCCAGGGCGATGAAATCCTCCGTCAGGATTGAGCCGAAGACCCCCCGGGCATTCAGGTCGTTGCAGCACGCCGTCACCGCCCCGTCCGGCAGCACCACCAGATTGCGCGCCAGAAGAAAGCAGGCCTCGCCCGGCCGACTGGCGGCCGTGGCCCGGTAGCTGGCGTCGTCGATGCCAAGCTCCCGGCTGCCGTCCCAGTTGTGGGGCGGGCGCAGGCTGACCTTGTCGAAGGTCTCGGCCAGGGCCACGAACGGCGGCGCGAACGGTCCATCCGGCAGAAGCGTTGGCGGCATGACGCAGACGGCCTCGGTGCGCACCGGATGGCCGTGTTTGTCGTTTAGACGCCCAAACGCGGCCACGTTTTTAGCCACCACGTCCCATCGCGCCCCCTGCCGCATGGCCTCGAAGGCTTCCGGGCTGCCGCCGTCCAGGCTGACGCGCACCTGGTCCACGGCCCGGCTTCGGATGATGGCCAGGGATTTTTCCGGGGTCAAAAGCATGGCGTTGGTCAAAAGCCCCACCACGGCCCCGGCCGGAAGACGCTCCCGAGTTTCGGCGATGATCGCCAGCATCCCGGGCAGGTCGGGATGCAACAGCGTTTCGCCGCCGTTATGCAGATCCAGGCGGCGAAGATTCGGCAACTGCCCGGCGGCCAGCAGTCCCATGACCCGCGACAGGGTGGCCGGTTCCATGATGCGGCGTTTCTTGCGATGATCCAGGGCGCAGTGGCGGCAGTGCAGGTTGCAAGTGGAATTGAATTCCAGGTTGAGCAGGGTGACGCCCGCCGCTGCGTGGGACATGCCGTCCGCCTCCGTATGGCCCATGCCTGGCCTCCTCGTGTACGGGCGACATCCGCAGCGCCCCCTGCGTCAGAAGCAATATTGCCGAGCCTTCATGGCGGTCGCGCCCGCTGCTGCCAATGGCCTGCACAGGGCGAAAACGGCATGCACAATACGGTATTTTCCCATGAAAAGCGTCCTCTTGCCTTTCATGGCGCACGCCGCCTGTCAAGACAGCACGGTCGGAACCGGTCGGTCCTTCTTCTGATGGCCACGCCCTGGGCCAGGCCGCATCGTGTCCTGCCTCGTTACAAAATGCACAGAGTCCGTTCCTCCCTGCCTGTCAGCATATACTTTCCCATATCATAACACGCAAAATACACGTTTCACATTCAGCTTCGCCAGGTAGAAATTCCCTCATTGACCCCGCCACGTCCAGGGGATAGCTTTCTACAGTCGGTAAAAACCCTTTTGCCCGCATGAGGCCGGAGGCGTGTATGAAGCTGGCCGTAGCCGGAAAGGGCGGCGTGGGCAAGACCACCATCGCCGCCTGGCTTGGCGACCATCTGGCCCGGCAGGGCCGCGAGGTCTGGCTGGTGGACGCAGACACGGCCCTGTCCCTGGGCGCGGCCATGGGACTTGCCCCAGGAGACATCCCCGCCCCGCTCATCGCCGACGCCGACCTGATCCGGAGCCGCGTGGGCACGGGCATGATCAGCCTGACCCCCGAGGTGGCCGACCTGCCCGAGCGCTTAAGCGTCCGGGCGGGCCTGGCCCGGCTTCTGGTCATGGGCTCCGTGGCCGGGGCCGGGGGCGGCTGCGCCTGCGAGGCCAACGCCCTCTTGAAGGCCCTGTTGGCCCATCTGGTGCTCACCCGCGACCAGTGGCTGGTGGTGGACCTGGAGGCCGGGGTGGAGCACCTGGGCCGGGGCACCGTGGCTGGCGTGGACGGGCTGGTGGTGGTCAGCGAACCAAGCTTCCGGGGCCTGTCCGTGGCCGCCCGGGTGGCGGCCATGGCCGCCGAACTGGGGCTTGACCGCCAGGTGCTGGTGCTCAACCGGGCGCTCCCCGGGCAGGCCCTGCCGGACATCCCCGGGCTGCCGCCCCTGGCCGCAGCCATCCCGCCCTTGCCCGGTCTCGTCGCCCGCCAACTGGGCGACCCGTCGGTCTTGGGGCTTCCCGAGCAAGGCGACATCGACGCGGCCATGGACGCGGTCCTGACCGCCCTGGCCGCCCAGTCACAGGATCAACCGCAACACCCGAGGTATGCGCCATGCGCTATGTCGTCGTAGGACTGCATGCGGCCGGACGCAGGGCCTGCGCCTTTTTGCGCCGGGCCGATCCCGCCGCCGAGATCGTGGGCGTGGACCCAGCCCCCCTGCCGGTCTATTCCCGGCCGCTGATCAGCTACGCCCTGGCCGGGGAGATGCCCCCCGAGGCCATGACCGTGGCTGACGACGCCTTTTTCCAGTCCCTCGGGGTCACCCTGGCCCGCGAACGGGCCGTGGCCCTGGACGTCGGCCGGGGCCGCGTGGGGCTGGCCTCGGGCCGCGAGATCGCCTTCGACCGCCTGCTTCTGGCCTGCGGGGCCGGGCCGCGTCCGGCCGGGGTGGAAGGGCCCCTTTGCCATGAGGTCTGCTTTTTCCGGGGCCGCACCGATCTGGCCCGGATCATGGACCGGGTGCAGCCCGGGGGCGTGGCCGCCGTCCTGGGCGGAGGGCTGGTGGGATTCAAGCTGACCATGGGTCTTCTGGCCCGGGGCATGTCCGTGCATCTCATCGTGGCCTCCCCGCGCCCCCTGGCCCTGAACGTGGACGAATACGTGGGCGACTGGGTGGGGCGGCGTCTGGCCGAGGCCCCGGGCGTGACCCTGCACACATCCACCTCGGTGCACGAGGTGGAGGCGGGCGTGGCCCGGCCCCTGGGGCTTCTCCTCAACACCGGGGAGCGTCTGGAGGTTGATCTGGCGGCGGCCGGCAAGGGCGTCGTCCCCCGCATCCAGTGGCTGGCGGACAGCGGCCTGGACCTGGACCAGGGCGTTTTGGCCGACGGATATTTACGCACCGCCGACGAACGCATCTACGCCGCCGGGGACGTGGCCCAGGTTCCGGACATGGTGCACGGCGACGCGCGCATCAACGCCGTGTGGCCCGTGGCCGTGGAGCAGGGCCGCGTGGCGGCCCTGAACATGGCCGGGGTGCGGGCCGCCTATCCCGGGACCCTGGCCCAAAACGCCATCCCGGTGTTCGGCTCGCGCCTGATCTCCGTGGGCGCGGTCAACCCGGCCTTCACGGCCGGGGCCGAGTCCGTCGAGGCGGACGGCCCCCGGGGATCGTACCTCAAACTGGTCTTTCGCGACCACCGGCTCATCGGCGCGGTGGGCCTGGACGCCCCGCCCCGGCTGGGGGAGCTGGCCTTCGCCATCAGACGTGGCCTCGTGCGGCGGGACATCCCGGACTGGTGGCTCCATAACCCGAAAAACGCCGCCCCCCTGGCCGCGCCGGGCGGCGCCCTGACCGGAAACGCGCGGCTTGGCTGAATCCGGGCCGCCTTTCCGGCCCGTGGCACGTAAAGGAGGATCCATGCTGAAAAAGACCGTCATCGTCCGGCCGGAGCTGTGCGTGGGCTGCATGCAGTGCATGATCCGCTGCGCCGAGGCCCACTCGCACACCAAGGCCCTGGCCTCGGCCATCCGCGAGGACATCCTGGCCAAACCGCGCATCCACATCGGCGTGGGGCCGCAAAACAAACCCTTTCCCAACAAGTGCCGCCACTGCGAACCCGCCCCCTGCCAGGAGGCGTGCATGCCTGCGGCCATCCGTTCGGACATCGCCGAGGGCCTGAAAATCGTGGACCCGGCCCGGTGCATCGGCTGCGGCATGTGCGCCATGGCCTGTCCCTACTACGTGATCCGCTTCTACCGGGACAAAAACGCCCCCGAGCGTCCGGGCGTGGCCGTCAAGTGCGACGGCTGCCATGACCGGGTGGCGGCCGGGGACGTTCCGGCCTGCGTGGAGGCCTGCAAGACCGGGGCCCTGACCTTCGAGGACGTGAACCTGTATCTCAAGGAAGGAACCAACCGTCTGGCCCACGCCGCCTACGGCGTCCGGTCCTGACCGAAACGGGAGAAACCATGGCCAAAAAAGACCTCACCGAATATTCCATCTGTAGCGACGCCCGGGCCATGATCCAAAAGGCCCGGGAGGACGGGGTGGAAACCGTCTGGGACCGCCTCACGGAACAACTGCCCCAGTGCGGCTTCTGCGAACTGGGCCTGTCCTGCCGCAACTGCATCATGGGCCCCTGCCGCATCGACCCCTTCGGCAACGGCCCCACGCACGGGGTGTGCGGGGCCGACGCCGACGTCATCGTGGCCCGCAACTTCGGCCGCATGGTGGCCGCCGGGGCGGCATCCCATTCCGACCACGGCCGCGACCTGGTGGAGACCCTGCACGCCGTGGCCCAAGGCGAGACCACGGACTACGCCGTGCGCGACGAGGCCAAGCTCAGGCGCATCGCCGCCGAGGTGGGCCTTGCGGTCGAGGGGAAGGATGTCAAGGCCGTGGCCCTGGCCCTGGCCGACCAGTTCTATGAGGACTACGGATTTAAGCGTGGCGCCATGTCGTTTATCGGCCGGGTTCCGGCCAAGCGCCAGGAGGTGTGGAAAAAGTACGGCATCACCCCCCGGGGCATCGACCGCGACGTGGTGGAGATGATGCATCGCACCCATATGGGCGTGGACAACGACGCCGTGAGCCTGTGCCTGCACGCCGCGCGCCTGTCCCTGGCCGACGGCTGGGGCGGCTCCATGATCGCCACGGAACTGTCCGACATCATCTTCGGCACACCCGCCCCTGCAACCTCCAAGGTCAACCTGGGGGTGCTCAAGGCCGACCATGTGAACATCCTGGTGCACGGCCACAGCCCCATCGTCTCGGAGATGATCCTGGCCGCCGTGCGCGACCCGGGGCTTGCGGCCAAGGCCAAGGCCGCCGGGGCCGCCGGGATCAACCTGGCGGGGCTGTGCTGCACGGGCAACGAACTGCTCATGCGCCAGGGCATCCCCATGGCCGGAAACCACCTCATGACCGAACTGGCCATCGTCACCGGGGCCGTGGAAGTCGTGGTCGTGGACTACCAGTGCATCATGCCCAGCCTGGTCACCGTGGCCGGATGCTACCACAGCCGCATCGTCACCACCTCGCCCAAGGCCCATTTCACCGGGGCCACGCATGTGGAATTCGACATGCATAACGCCCGGCAAAAGGCCATCGAGGTCGTGGAACTGGCCATCGAGCGCTTCACGGCCAGGGATCAGTCCCGGGTGGACATTCCGGGCGAACCCGTGGACATCATGACCGGGTTTTCCAACGAGGCGATTCTCACGGCCCTGGGCGGCACGGCCGGGCCGCTTCTGGACGCGATAAAGGCCGGACAGATTCGCGGGGCCGTGGCCGTGGTGGGCTGCAACAACCCCAAGGTGAAGCACGACTACCAGAATTCCAACCTGATACGGGAATGCATCAAGCGCGACCTGCTGGTTTTGGTCACGGGCTGCGTCACGGTCTCGGCCGGCAAGCAGGGCCTGCTCATGCCTGCGGCCGCTGATCTGGCCGGGCCCGGGCTGTCGGCCGTGTGCAAGGCCCTGGGCATCCCGCCGGTCCTGCACATGGGAAGCTGCGTGGACAACTCCCGCATCATCCAACTGTGCGGCATGCTGGCCAGCGCCCTGGGCGTGGACATCTCGGATCTGCCCGTGGCCGCCGCCGCGCCGGAATGGTATTCGGAAAAGGCCGCCACCATCGGCCTGTACGCCGTGGCCAGCGGGGTGTTCACGGTGCTGGGGCTGGCCCCGCCGATCCTGGGCAGCAAGACCGTGACCGATCTGGCCGTGTCGGGGCTGGAGGGCGTGGTCGGGGCGACGTTCGCCGTGGAGGGCGACCCGGTCAAGGCAGCGGAACTGATCGACGCCCGGGTGCGGGCCAAGCGTACGGCCCTGGGGCTTACTCCGTAGCGTGGCGTTCACAAAAAACATGTATGTTTTTTGTGAATAAAAATCATAAATTCAAAGTGTTGCTGCTTGCTAAACCATAACGGGAAGTACCGGACGCAACACAAAAAAGACGTGCGG
>JAVHLG010000039.1 GCA_031082225.1 Desulfovibrionaceae bacterium
GGGGGCGACGCCCCCTCCCCGACTCGTCTCTCCCCCGCACTGCCCTGCCCTAGGGGCGAATCTCGTCGTCTGTCAGGTAGCAGGCGGGGTCTTCGGCCCAGATATCGCCGTAGAAGGCCTCGGCCCGGGCCCGGAAGTTGCCGCCGCAGATATCGAGGTACTTGCAGGCAGCGCAGCGGCCGCCCACGTATTTTTTCTTGTCTTTGAGCCTGGCCAGAAGTTCGATGTCCGGGTCGTCCCAGATCTGGGAGAAAGGCCGCTCAAGGACGTTGCCGAAGGTGTGGTTGCGCCAGAACTGGTCGGCGTACACCGCGCCGTCCCAGGAGATGCAGCCGATGCCGCGCCCGGAATTGTTGCCTTCGTTGAAGGAGAGAAGCGTCTTGACCTCTTCGGCCCGGGCCGGGTCTTCGCGCAAAAGGCGTTGCAGGACGTAGGGTCCGTCGGCGTGGTTGTCCACGGTGAGGACTTCCTTGGGCAGACCGGCGTCGAAAAGGGCCCTGGTGCGGTCCATGATGAGGTCCACGGCGGCGCGGGTCTCGGCGTGGTCCAGGTCTTCCTTGATGAGCTCCGAGCCGCGTCCGGAATAGACTAGGTGGTAGAAGCAGATGCGCGGGACATTCAGGTCGCGCACGAGGTCGAAAAGGACGGGAATCTCCGAGGCGTTGCGCTTGTTGATGGTGAAGCGCAGGCCGACCTTGAGCCCCTCGTTTTGACAGTTTTCGATGCCGCGCAGGGCCTTTTTGAAGGCCCCGGGCACGCCCCGGAAGCGGTCGTGGATGTCTTCTCCGCCGTCAAGGGAGATGCCCACGTAGGACAGGCCCACGTTTTTGAGCTCCTTGGCCTTTTCCGGGGTGATGAGGGTGCCGTTGGTGGAGATGACGGCGCGCATGCCCTTGGACACGGCGTGGTGGGCCAGCTCCACCAAGTCCTTGCGCACCAGGGGTTCGCCGCCGGAAAAGAGCATGACCGGCGCGCCGTAGGCGGCCAGGTCGTCGATGATGACCTTGGCCTGGGCGGTGTCGATGGCGTCTTTTCCGTGTTCGTCCAGGGCCTTGGCGTAGCAGTGGACGCATTTGAGGTTGCACCGGCGGGTCATGTTCCAGACCACGACGGGTTTTTTATCCTTGGAGAATTGGAGCAGATGGGAGGGCAGTTTTCCCGAATGGCGTCCGTAACGCAGGGCGTCCGAGGCCTCGACCCCGCCGCAGTACAGTTTGGAGATTCCGATCATGGGGCATCCTTTGCAGAGTGATGTGGGAGGCCGTGTTACACCATTTCCCGGCGGCGCGGTAGGGGAAAAGGGGGGGGCGGCCCAGCCGGGTTCAGCTCGTGGAGTTGCCCGACTGGCGCAGGAAGGCCTCAAAATCCGGAGCCGGAAGGGGACGGCTTACGAGATAGCCCTGGCATTCGTCGCAGCGCAGGCCCAAAAGGAAGTTAAACTGTTCCGGGGTCTCCACGCCCTCGGCCACTACGGCCAGGTCAAGCCCCCGGCACATGGAGATGATGGTGGTGGTGATGGCGATGTCGCTGGGGTCGCGGGGGATGTCGCGGATGAAGGATCGGTCGATCTTGATGGCCGCAAGCGGCATTTTCTTCAGGTAATACAGGGAGGAATAGCCGGTTCCGAAGTCGTCGATGGAGGCCGAGACCCCCATTTCGGCCAACTGGCCGAGCATGTTCGCGGCCGTGGCGATGTTTTGCATGAGCACGGTTTCCGTGACCTCCACCTCCAGGCAGGCGGGGGGAAGGCCTGTGGCGCCAAGGACGCGGGCCACGAGTTCGGGGAGGTTGGTGTCGGAGAACTGCCGGGCCGAGAGATTGACCGAGACCTTGAGCGACAGGCCCGTGGCGGCGTTGATGGCTGCGGTGCGGGCGCAGGCCGTTTCCAGGACGAATTCCCCCAGCGGCACGATAAGGCCGGTCTCCTCAGCCAGGGGAATGAACTCCATGGGCGGCACCAGCATTCCCGGTTCGCGCCGCCAGCGCACCAGGGCCTCCATGCCCACGGTGCGCATGTTCACGAAGGACAGCCGGGGCTGGTAGTGCACCAGGAACTCGCCGCGATCCAGGGCCCGGCGCAGCCCGGCCTCCAGGTTGAAGCGCCTTGTGACGGCCTCGTTCATCTGCGGGGTGAAAAGCTGGTAGGCGTTTTTGCCCTGCTCCTTGGCCCGGTACATGGCCAGGTCGGCGTTTTTGATGAGCGCGTCCTGGGTATGGCCATCCTCGGGGAAGATGCTGATGCCCACGCTGGCCGTAAGCACCAGTTCACGCCCGTCCACATGGAACGGCTGGCGAAAGCTGTCGAGGATGCGCTCGGCCACGCGCACGGCGTCGCGCTCGTTGTCAAGCTCGCCCAACATGACCATGAACTCGTCCCCGCCAGGCCGGGCCACGGTGTCCTCGGGCCGCAACATGCCGCTGATGCGCCGGGCTGCGGCCTTGAGCAACTCGTCGCCCATGGCGTGGCCCATGGTGTCGTTGATGTTTTTGAAGTTGTCCAGGTCGAAGCAGATGACCCCGAGCTTGTGCCCGGCCCGGGCGGCGTGGGAGATGGCCTTTTCCAGAAGGTCGGACAAAAGGAGCCGGTTGGGCAGATTGGTCAGGGCGTCATGGGAGGCCTGATGGAGGATCTTGTCCTCCTTGCGTTTCATCTCGCTGATGTCGTGGAACACGGCCACGTAATGGGTGGTGCGGCCGCGATCCTTGATGGCGCTGATGGACAGCCATTCGGGATAGGCCTCGCCGCTTTTGCGGCGGTTCCATATCTCGCCGGACCACTGGCCCTTCTTGATGATCTCGGACCACATGGCCTTGTAGAATTCGGGGGGATGGCGGTCGGACTTGAGGATGCGGGGATTTTGGCCCAGGGCCTCGGCGGCCGTGTAGCCGGTGATCAGCGTAAAGGCCGGATTCACGGAGACAATGTCCCCGCGATGGTCGGTGACGGTGATGCCCTCCAGGGCGTTGTCGAAGACCTTTTCGAAGAGCTTGAGGCGCTGTTCGGCCAGCCTGCGGTCAGTCACGTCCCGGGCGAAGGCGGCCACGAACTCCTCGCCCCCCACGTTCTGGAAATTGGCCGAGACCTCCACCGGAAACGAACGTCCGTCCCGGGCGACGTGGACGACATCGTAGAGGGCGCTTTTCTCGACCTGCAACTGTTCCCAGCGCGCCTCCCACAGGGCCGGGTTCAGGGTCCGGTCCACCTGGAAGACGGTCATCTGTAACAGTTCATCGCGGGTCCAGCCCAGCATCCGGCAGGCCGTGGCGTTGACGTAGGCGAAGCAGCCCCGCTTGTCGATCCAGTAGACGGGCTCGGCGGCCTGATCGACTGAAAATTGCAGGAAGCGGGTGAACTGCTCGTCCGTAAGCCGCAAGACGCAGTCGTGACTCGGCCTGTCGTCGTCCATGACGTCATCTCATAGTTTGCGGCGCGACGATGGGCGCGGTTTCGCCGTAAAGCCCGAAACCGTCGGCGCTCGTGTCGTGTACTCGAAATCAGGGCACACGAATTATGAAATCAATGGCTTGAAAATACTGACCTTTTATAAACATTTCCGTGTTTTCCAAAACACCCGACACGAACTGATGGCCCTCGTGCCGGACGCCACGGCGCCGCTCCCGGAATTCGGGGAGACGGCCTGGGCGTCCGGAAAAACACCCTGGACCGCCGTATGGGCGCATGAGGTGCATTCTGCACTTTTCCCAGTGGCCGCGTCCAGATATATTGCAGGCCCGGCCACGCGCCCGGCTACTGGACCGGAGGCGGCGGCGCGGGATTGGGGGAGGCCGGGGGCGGCGGCTTGTGGCCGTAGTTCCAGTTGACCACCGTGCCCCCCATGTCCGCCGCCAGGACCGTGGTCACGGCGTACACGGGATCTTCGGGCATGCGGTTTTGCTTGGCGAAGAAGATGTAGTCCCGGGTCAGGCCGGTCTCGATGCGGCCGCCATGGGCCATGGACCACAGCCTCTCCCCGGTGGCCACGTCGAAGATCTCGATGGACAGGGACACGGAGGTGTCGCCGCGCGTGCCGCCGGACAACAGATAGGTCACGTTTCCGGTGACCAGGAGATCCACGCCCCGCTTGCGGGCCAGGGCCACGGCCTGGGGATGGCTCAGGGGAACCTGGCTCTGCTCGTAGAGGAACTTGGGGAATACCCGGTCGCGGGTCCAGGTCTGCCAGACGTACTTGGTGACCTGGTCCCCCAGAAGCTTCATGTAATTGATGTTCTGGGTCAGTTGAAAGGGCACGATCATGGCCGTCATGGGCGATCCGGGCGAGGCCAGGGGCTCCACGTAGAAGTCGGGATTCTCCCGCTTGACCCAGGCGTCCACGCTGACGATGGACAGGCTGGTCAGGCGGGGCTCCACGGAGCAGGAGACCAGAAAAAGGGCCAGCGTCAAAAAAAGGACGGCGAAACCGCCCCTTGTCTTGGATTCGAGGGGAGTGGCGGACATAAAACCCCCGGGCGTTGTGGCTGCGCTGGCCGCCTCATTGCCGCATGGTGGTTGGCACGGGGGCGTCGCAGACCGTTTTGAGCAACTGATCCCTGGACGACAGCAGGCTTTCGCGAAGTTCCAGCCTTTTTTTGGGAGGCAGCATGCGAAATTCGGGCCGACCGGTCATGCGGGCCAGGTCGTCCATCTCCCGCCGGATGCGCTTGACCCGAAGCTGGAAGGCGTGTTCGTCCGGCTTGATCCTGGCGGCGATGTCCGCCAGTTCCACCAGTTCGCCCGCCAGGGCGCGGAACGACTCGGGGTGGATGTCCCGGGCCTTCTGCCGCCTGGCGGCCAGCTCCCGTAGCATGTGCTTGAACCATTCGATCATGGACGCGCTCCCATGGGCCTCAGCCTCCGCTGGAAAGACTGTGCAACATCCCGAGTAACAGGAACAGATACAGGGACCACTTGATGAGCACCACGGCCAGGGCCTGAGAATAGGCTGCACCGTGGACCTTTTTCAGGCCGATGGCCTGCAGCGTCATATACCAGATAAGGATCACCGGCGAGAGCAACTGTCCGGCCACGGGCACGGCCGAAAGCACCGTGGGCGCGGCGCTGTAGCACATGACCCGGAAGGTCTCCTCGAATTTCTTGCTGTTCCCGCGCAGGAGCATGAGCAGAAGATGCGTCAGCCCTGCGTCCAGGAAGATGCCTGCGGCCATAAAGACCGGCACCATGACCAGAAGGATCAAAAACCCGATGCCCGGCACCCCGGCCATGGCGGCCAGGGCGTCGGTCTGGCCCGTGTCCGCGAGTTTGGCCCGGACGCCCAGGATGGCCCAGAGAAAATCCACCAGGAGCAAAAATTCGCTCAGAAGCAGGTTGAAGACCATGGCCTTGCCCTTGCCCCGGCCAGGGGGCATGGACTCGAAAAATTCCACGGGCTGGAAAAGAATGCTTTTAAGCGTCAGCACCAGTCCCGGAAAAAATCCATAGACGTCGGGACGTTCCCAGGGCACCTCGCCTTGTGCGGCCTCGTCCGGCCGCCTCGGCGCAAATCCCCCGGACGCTCCCGGCCAGTCCCCATCCGGTTCTCCGACTCCGGGCCCGGCGTCCGGCCCGGCGTCCCTTTCGGCAGACTGGTCATGATCCGCCCGGATGGAGGGCCTGGCGGCGGCCGTGTCGCCGGGGGCCGGGGCCCCGGACGGGGCGTCCCCGGCGGAACCGTCCGATTCCTGTCCGGCGTCGCGCCCGGAGGTTTCCTGGACCAATGGATCCGCGGCGTTGCGGGGAGGGTTCGCCGCAGGGGGCGGGCCGGATCTGCCGGGCGGCATGGGACGCGGCGCGTCCTCATCGTCCATGGCCTGGAGCCTGGCCCAGATGTCGCGCACGCCGTTTGACGCCTGCCCGGGGTCCGGGCGCGGCTCCGGCCGCGTCGGCGCAACGGCGGCCACATCCACGCGCAGGCGTTCGTCCTCGTGCTCCGGCCGGGCCGGGGCGTCCTGGACCGCCGGATGCGACGCCCTTTGGGAAGGCGGGAGGGGCTCGGACGCAGGGGGGACGTCCTCGGCCGGGGCCGACGGCTCCCAGTGGGCCGACGGCGGCGGAAACACGCGACCGCGTTCCCGGGGAGACTCGGCCTCGGGACGGCTGCCCGTGGCCACGTTTTGGCGTCCATCGTAGCGCGCCGCGCCGCCGGGTTCAGAAAAACGGCGCTCCTGCCCCGGAAAACGCGGCATATCGTCGAGACCGACGCGCGCCCGATGTCCGCCCCCCGCCTCACCGGCAAAACCGGTATCGGATGCGGGCGGATCATGGGCGACGGCGGAAGGGTCGAAACCGTCGTCGAAATGGCGGAAACGGAAGCGATGCCTGCACTTGGGACAGGTGGCCACGGCGGTCGAGGCGGGCACCTTCTCGTCAGGCACGTCCCGGCTGAAGCCGCATTCTGGACAGGTGATGCGCATTGGTCTCCCTGAAAAAAAGCCGACCGATCACGAATCCCCCAAATCCAGACCGGCCGCGTTTCCTGGAGATGTTAGCCCGTCCCCGCGCGCAAAGCAACCGTGGCGGATGCCTGGCGGCGGACACCTGGGTACTGCAGGGAGGGAGGCCGGTCAGGGTTGCGAATGGGACAATCTGCGGCCCTGGGCCTTGCAGGGCGGTCTAGCCGGTCCCGGTCCGGGGTCGGCAGGGCATGACGCCCCGGACCGGGCGATCGAAACGGTACTGGTCACGGCACGAGGTGCGGCATGCGCCTCACGATGCGCTTTTCTGCTCCCGGGCCGTGGCGTAGGCTGCAAACGCCCGCCGCATCGGACTGCGGGTCTGGGGCGGCGGCATGGGGGCCTGGGACGGTTCCGGAGACGCCTGGGGCGGCTCGGAAGACGACGCCGCGACGGGACGCGGTCCGGCGGCGGGTGGCGCGGCGACCAGAGGCGGCGCGGAAGGCGCGGCGACGGATGGGGACGATCCCGGGGCAGACGGCGCGGACGCCTGGGCGGACAGGGACGGTGCGGCCTGCGCCGGTGCGGCCCGCCTGCCGAATCCGGGGAAGGCCAGGGGGGATTTGCCTGGCGACGTCTGGCCGTCAGCCCGGGCCATGACAGGCGGCGCAACGCCGTAGGAGGCGCTCTTGGGCTGGGGCGCGGGGACCGGCTGGCCCGTGACCTCGGCGTTGGCGGCGCGGAAGGCGTCGCGCAGCCCGGCGAGAATCCTCATGACCTCGTCGATGATGGCCGTGTCCATCTTCAGATTGGCCTGCAGGAGCTTTGTGCTGCAAATGAAGTAGAGTTTTTGCAGATTGTCGGCCAACTCCCCGCCCTTTTGGGCGTTGAGGCTCGATTGCAGTTCGGCCAGGATGTCCAGGGCCCGGGAGATGAGGATGCCCTTTTGGGCATAGTCCCTGG
Source organism: Desulfovibrionaceae bacterium (assembly GCA_031082225.1). GTDB lineage: Bacteria > Desulfobacterota > Desulfovibrionia > Desulfovibrionales > Desulfovibrionaceae > Desulfolutivibrio. The sequence continues at coordinate 7,351 of JAVHLG010000039.1, forward strand.
CGGCAATTTTTTCCTTGGCCTGCCCGAGAAACTTGATCGCCCCGTCATAGAGCAGAATCAAAATGTCGCCCTGGCTGGTGGTGTTCACCTGGGTCTTGAGATAGGCCTTGGCGGCTGTCTGCATAACCTGCTTCTCCGTTCCGCTTCCTGTCTGCCCCGGTTAGTCGTCAAGATCCGCGATCTGGCTTTCCAGGGAGGTGCTGAGATTGTCGTAGTAGCCCAGAAGCGCGTCCAGCCTGGCGTAGCGCTCGCGCAGGCGGGTCTCCATTGTTGAGATGCGTGTCTCCTCGTACTCGATCTTCCTATCGATCATATCGGTGATATCATTATAGTTGTCTTCGAGAATAGCCAGAGGCCCGGTCTTCGAATCGGTCAAATCCTTAAGATTATTTATCAATTCTCCTGTCTTGCCGAGCTTCATGTCCGCCATTCCCGAATAGCTGCCGTCCGTGAGGTTCTTGACCTCCAGGAGCAGACCGGCCTCGGGGTTGCCGTACTTTCCCAGGATGGTGTTGCCGTCGATTGTGGCCTCATTGCCGTTGATCGTTGCCGAGGTGATGACCCCGCCGGACACGGTGTAGGCCACCTTGTAGCTTCCGGCCTGGGTGATGCCCTGGATGTGCGAGGCATAGCTGAAGTCCGTGGAGTTGGTGCTTCCCTCGTAGTATGCCGAAAAAAGCGAGGCCACGGCGTCGATGTCATTGTTCAGGGCCGTATCCAGGGCGTCGTCGTCGATGACCAGAAGTCCGGCGGTGACCGAGCCTTCTGCGGCGTCGGTCTTGATGCCGATGGAGGACAGGGAGGTATAGGGATCGGTCAACCAGTCAAAGCCGATGGCCGTGCCGGCCGTGGCCTCCTTGAGGCGGCTGCTGATGAGTTGGACGCCGTAGTTGCCGGTGAGCAGCGACCCCTTGTTGGTCGAGGTGTCCACGGCGGTCATGCCCTTGATCATGGAGCGCACCGTATTGACCTGCTCCACAAAGGTTTCGATGTTTGCCTTGACCGCATCCAGGTCCGTCTCGATGTCCAGGGACACCTTTCCCGCGCTGCGCAGGTTCAGGGTCACCCCCTCGACGATGTCGGAGATGCTGTTGGTGGCCCGGGTCAGGTAATTGTCCTCCCCGGCTGGCCAGCCGTCCACCTTGAGCTTGGCGTCCTGGTTGGCCTGGGTCTGGGTGAACATGCCGCTGCCGAACCCGGCCAGGGTCGTGGAGGAATCCACCTCCAGGGTGGCGGCGGCCCCGGTGTCCATGCCCCGCAGTTGCAGGTAGTTCCTGGTTCCGTCGTTGACGATGGCGGCCTTGACCCCGGGATTGTCGCCGTCCATGTTGATGAGGTTTTTGAGGTCGGCCATGGAGGCCCCGGCGGGCACGTCCACGGAGTAGGTCTTGCCCTTGTAGGTGTAGGCGAAGATGCGCGAGGCCCCGGAGGTGTTGATGCTCTCGGTGGTGGTGGCCGCGCCGGTCTGGGAGACCATGATCTTGTTTTGGGCGATCTGCTCCACCTCGATGACGTGGGTGCCGACCTGGGCCTCGGCCCCGGCCGTGGCGGCCAGCACGTTGCTGTCCGAGGAGCCTGCGGTCTTGACCAGGAATTCGCCCTTGGTGTCCATGCCTTCCAGGGCGGTCTTGAGCGAGAGCATCTGGGTGTTAAGCGCCTGGAAGGCCTCGATCTTGTCCGTCCAGGTGGTGCGCCACGTCTCCAGGGAGGTGATGCGGGTACGCTCCACCGCCACCAGCTTGTCGATCATGGAGGCGAAATCCGTGCCGTTGCCGAGGCCCGTGAAGGTGATCGCCGCCGAGGTCGAGGTGGTGCTCATATGCTTCTCCAGGAAAAAACTGCCGTCGTCGGGTTTTTTCCCTTCCCAAGCAAGCATGATGCCGTTTGAAGAAAAGGGCCGGGCCGCCCGGGCGGCCCGGCCCTTGACGTGGCCCCGGGACGACCGGGGCCTTTTTCCGTCTTATCGGCCGATTGCGGCGTTTCCATAGGGCGCCGCCGCCCAGAAGCACTAGCCCATCAGCGACAGGGCCATGCGCGGCAGGGAGTTGGCCTGGGAGAGCATGGCCACCGCCGCCTGGGTCAGGATCTGCTGGCGCACGAACTCGGTCATCTCCGTGGCCACGTCCACGTCGGAGATGCGCGATTCGGCGGCCTGGAGGTTCTCGGCCTGGATCTCCAGGTTGGTGATGGTGTTCTCCAGACGGTTCTGCAACGCGCCCAGATTGGCCCGGATCTTGTCCTTGGACAGGATGGCGTTCTGGATCGTCTGCAGGGAGGCCTGGGCCAGGGACTGGGTGGAGATGCTGTTGCTGGCGGCCAGGCCGACGCCCAGGGCCGAGGCCGTGGCCGTTCCGATCTGGATGTAGTAATAGTCCTCGGCGCTGTCGTTGGCCGTGCCGAAGTGGACCTTCAGCTTGCCGGTGGACTGCATGGCCGCGCCGCTGTGGGTGCTCGAGGACAGGTTGCCGTTGAGCAGATACAGGCCGTTGAAGTCCGTGGCATTGGCGATCCGGGTGATTTCCGAGGCCATGGCCTGGTATTCCGAGTCGATGATCAGACGCTGGTCCGAGGTGTAGGTGCCCGTGGCCGCCTGCTCCGCCAGTTCCTTCATGCGGATGAGCTTTTCATCGATGACCCCGAGGGCGCCGTCAGCGGTCTGGATCAGCGAGATGGCGTCGTTGGCGTTGCGCACGCCCTGGTTCAGCGCTGCGATGTCGGCCCGCATGAGTTCGCGAACGGCCAGTCCGGCGGCGTCGTCGGCGGCGGTGGAGATGCGCAGTCCCGAGGACAGGCGGCGGGTGGAGGTGGCCAGGGCGCCGTAGGCGGTGCTCAGGTTGCGGGTGGCGTTTTGGGCCATCAAGTTGTGATTGATGACTAAGGACATGGTTATTCCTCCTTGAATGACGTTTCGGCTTCCTTGCCGTTTTGTGAGCCTCCGCCGGACCGGACTTCCCGGCACGGGGCGGATCGCTGCGTGTGTTGCGATTCTTATCGACTTCGGCAGGGGGGTTCTTTAGCCGGGCGACAAAAAACCGCGCCGTGGCGCGGTCCAAGGGGGGATCGAGAAAAAAACGACCCGGGATGGCCCGGATGGGGTCAGGGCAGGGGCGAGGACAGGGCGGACCGGAGCCGGGCCGTGGCCGTGGCCGGATCCATGCCACGATCCCGGGCGATGGCCGCCAGATTCTCCTCGGCGTCGCTTTGGCGCAGGTAGACGGGCTCCGGGGGCTGGGAGGCGTCCCGGCCCGGCCCCGTGGCCGCGGCGGCCAGAACGGCTGCGTCGGGAAAGGCCGCCTCGTCGGAAAGCAGGCAGGCCCCGGGGAGCACGGCGGCGAAGGCCTCCCGGTTGTTGCGCAGTCCCGACCCGGCAACCGCCGCCTCCTCCGGGGAGATTCCCCCGGCAGGCGAAAAAAGCCGTTCCAGGGCCATCCTGGCGGCCAGGGGCGCGGGCAGAACCCGGACAGGATGCCCGGGGACCGGGGCATGGCCCGCCAGCCGCGAAAAGATCTGAAAATAGGTCAGCCCCCGCCGGGCATGCACCACGGCGACGGCGCGCTTCGCCCCTGGGCGCTCGGCAAAGGCCCGCCTGGCCACCAGGGGCAGGGCGTCAAGCCCCCGCACGGGAAGCCCGCCGCCCAGGCGAAACCCCTCGGCCAGGGCCAGGCTCACCCGGATGCCGGTGAAGCTCCCCGGGCCGCGCACGCAGGCCACCTCGGCCAGCTCCCCCGGGGACAGGGCGGCCGCAGCCAGCATGTCCGCCACGGCCGGGGCCAGAAAGGCCATGGCCCCGGCCTGGCCATGCGCCGAGCGCGCCTGGCGCACGCGTCCGGCCTCGGCCAGGACCACGCAAAGGGCCTCTTCCACGGCGCACAACACCAGCGTCGGCCCCGGCCCCGGCCGGGGAGGATCAGACGAAGATGCGCTGCAGGTCATTGTACAGGGCCAGGGCCATGAGCCCGATCAGGAAGGCCAGCCCCGCCCGGGTGGTGATCTGCTGCCAGCGCTGGCTCACCGGGCGGCGGAAAACCGTCTCCAGGGTGTAGAAAAGGATGTGGCCGCCATCGAGGACCGGGATGGGCAGGAGGTTCAGGATGCCCAGGTTGATGCTGATGACCGCGGTCAGGGCCAGTACGTTGGCCAGACCCTCGGCGGCCTGTCGGCTCACCAACTGGGCGATCATGATCGGCCCGCCCAGATTTTCCAGGGGCACCACGCGCTGGATGAGCTTGAGCATGCCCTGAAGGGTCATGGACACGACCTCCCAGGTACGTCCCAGGGCCTCTCCGGCCGACGACCCGGTCCCCAGCGGCGTGGACATGATCTTTCCGGCCGAGACCAGCCCCAGAAGCGGCACCCGCTCCTCCTCGCCGAAGATGTTCTTGGTCACCTGCATCCGGGGCGTCAGGGTCACCTGGACCCGGGAGGCCGCGCCGTCCGGGCCGCGCTCGATGTCCAGGGTCACGGGCTTTTCCCCGGTCTGGCGCACGGTTCCGGCCAGGTCGTCCCAGCGCAACACAGGCTTGCCATCGATGGCCACCACCCGGTCGTCGGGAAGGATGCCCGCAATTTCGGCCGGGCTGTCCTTTTGCACCTGCCCGATGACCGGCAGCACCTCCATGCGGCCGTAGGACAGAAAAAGCCCCCAAAAGATCAGCCAGGCCAGGATGAAGTTGAATCCGGGACCGGCGGCCACCACCAGCATGCGCTGCCAGGCCGGACGCAGCCGGAAATGGGTTTTCGGCGGAAAATCCGCCGGGGCCTCGTCCTCGGGATCCTGGGCCGCCAACTGCACGTAGCCGCCAAGGGGGATGGCCGACAGCAGGTAGCGCGTGGCCCCCATCTTGAAGCCGAACAGCTTGGGGCCGAAACCGAGGGAAAAGGTCACCACGCCGATGCCGAACATCCGGGCCACGGCAAAATGTCCGAGCTCGTGAAAAAAAATCAGGCCCCCGAGCACCAGGGCCACGGACAAGACGCTTTCCATCCGATTCCTTGTTGTTTTCGTGTTGCGACGGGGGCCAAAAAAGGCTTCAGCCCCGGTGGGCGCTCCCCCCGGCCCGCTCCCGGACCCGATGCCGGGTCGCACGGTCAATCTCCAATATAGCATCCAAATCGTCGGCGTAAACCCCTGCCGGGGCGTTCAAGGCGAACTCCACCAGCCTGGGGATGTCCAGAAACGCGATCCGGTCGGCCAGAAAGAGGTCCACGGCCTCCTCGTTGGCCGCATTCAGCGCCACCGGCCCCCATGCGCCCAGGGTCAGGCTGTGCCGGGCCAGGGACAGGCAGGGAAAATCGTCGTGGCGCGGGGCCTCGAAGGTCAGGGAACCCAGGGCCACCAGATCCACGGGGGCGAGATCAAGGGGGATGCGCCCGGGATAGCCCAGGCAGTAGGCGATGGCCAGACGCATGTCCGGCGGCCCCAGGTGGGCCAGAAGCGACCCGTCGTGGTAGCGGGCCAGGGAATGGACGATGCTTTGGGGATGCACCACCACCTCCACCCGCTGCGGGGGCAGTCCGAACAGGCGGCAGGCCTCGATGACCTCCAGGCCCTTGTTCATGAGCGTGGCCGAGTCCACGCTGATTTTCGGGCCCATGGACCAGTTGGGATGGTGAAGCGCCTGCTCCCGGGTGACCGTCTGCAAAAAGGCGGCGGACTTGTCCCGAAACGGCCCCCCCGAGGCGGTCAGCACCAGGCTGGCCACATGGGGCAGCTCCGGCAGGCCCGGGCCGCCCAGGGCCTGGAACAGGGCGTTGTGCTCCGAGTCCACGGGCAGGATCACCGCCCCGCTGTCCCGACAGGCCTGCCGGATGAGGTTTCCGGCCAGGACCAGGGATTCCTTGTTGGCCAGGGCCACGATCTTCCCGGCCTGGACGGCGGCCAGGGTGGGCAAAAGCCCGGCCGCGCCCACGATGGCCGACACCACCACATCCGAGTCGGCGTCGGCGGCCAGACTGGCGTAGCCCTCGGGGCCGTGCACGATGTCCGGGCGGTATCCGGCCGGAAGCATCCCGGCCAGGGCGTCCGCGCCCTGCGCGGTCAGCACGCCCAGGCGGGCGGGGCGGAAGCGCGCGGCCTGTTCGGCCAGAAGCGCCAGGTTTCGGGCCCCGGCCAGGGCCGCCACAACAAACCGTTCCGGGTTGTTTTCCACCACGCTAAGGGCGCTTGCGCCGATGGACCCGGTGCCGCCAAGCAGGCACAGCCGACGGGGAAATCCGGGCAACGCACCCTCCGGGGGAAGGGCGCTGATGTATCCCTGCCCCGGACTGGTGTCCGGGGTCCGGGTCTGTCTGGCGGTCTGGGGCATGGGGGGTGTCAGCCTTGGTTGTCCTCCCCGGAGGGAGATGGTTTGCCTTCGGATATGGCCGACCCGGGACCGCCGGGCGCAGCACCGCCGGGACCGGCCGTCTGGGACCTGGCCGCGCGCCGGGGGGCCACCCCGAACCGGGCCAGGATCTCGGCCACACGCTGGGCCGGATTGCCGGTCACCTTGGCCACGGCCTCCAGGTTGACCGCCACCAAAAATTCCACCTTGAAGGGCGCCGTCTCAAAGAGTCCGGCGATGCGGGCGGCCACGGTCTCGTCGAGCTGCAGCATGGCGCACAGCCCGGTCATTTCCTCGGCGGTCCGGGGTTTCCACACCAGCATGTCCGGCCTGTCCGGGTCGGCCTCGAACAGCCGCCGCCGCCCGATGCGGGTCAGATCCCCCTCCTCGCTCCCGACCAGGGAGGCCACCTCGGCCTCCACGGCCCGCCGCGTGCGCAGGGTGCGGACCACCGCCTTGCCGCCCTCGTCCCGGCATTTCTCCCGTAAAAAGGCCAGATAGGAGAATTCCAGGAGCAGGGGAATGACCCGCTCCAGGCGCACCCGCTCAAAATTGCCCGCCAGGGAGGCGATGATCCGCCGCTGTGCGGCGTCGAACTCGCGGATGGCCCGTTCGAAATCCTCCCCGGCCACGGCCAGGACCAGCGCCGCCCCCAGGCAGCATCCCACGACCTGCCGGGCCAAAAACTCCTGCCGGGCCACGGCCTCTTCGGTGTCCGGCCTCCCGGCCGCCGCATATTCGCGGCCGACAGCATCCATGGCCGCCACCCGGGCCAGGTGCCGCATGACGGAAACCGGGGTTCCGGCCTCGCTCAGGGGATGGCCCCCGGCGTTCAGAAAGGCGGTCAGGGAGGCCACCAGGCGCTGGTTCTCCGGCCCGTCCTCCAGATCGTCGAAGGCGCTTTGCACCCGGGTCTTCTGGATGGTCTTGGTCGTGCCCCGCAGGGTGGCCAGCACCTCGTCGAAGGGCAGGCGCACCCCGGCGAAACCGCCCTCCCGGAAGACGGCGTATTTTTCGTCGGCCACGATCCCGGCGTGGGCCGCCGCGATGCGCCTGAACACGAAGCTGTCCAGGTGGGCCCTCCACCAGGACTCGTCGAACTCGCAGCGCTCGGTGATGGCCTCGATCTCGCCCAGGGCCGACTCCCCGAAGTGCAGGATGACGGCGTCGCTGAAATTGTCCTTGATCAGCGAGCAGGCGTACACCGCCCCCTGGACGCATTTGACCAGCAGGGCCTCGACCCCGGCCAACTCCGGTAAAAGCCCCTGGGCCTCGGCCTCGGCCCCCACGGCCCGGGCCTTGCCGTACTTGTTGAGGATCGCCAGGAATTCGGCCGTGAGCCCCTTGAGGTGCTGGTGGGCCGGGTGCTCGGCGCCGCGACGCACAAGGATGTCGGTGAGGCTTTTCTGCTCGATCTCAAGCAGGGGAAATTCGTTGATACGCTCCCTGTTGACCCGGATGAATTCCAGGAAAACGCGCTCCTCCACCACCTCGCGCCGGGCCTTGGCCCGTTTGAGCTCCTCCAGGCGCTCCAGACAGGCGGCCACCCGGTCCGCGTCCGAAAATGCGCCGCCCTCCCGGGCGGTCGCGGTCCCAGCAGGCTCATCAACTTGCATGACGTCCTCTTTCGCCCCCTCGCCCGCCTCCGGCCATCTTTGTGGGCGGCCTCATACAAACAACTCCCGGGCCCACGAGGCCCAGGCATAGACCAGGATGGCGGGCAGGAGGCCGTCGATGCGGTCCAGGATGCCGCCGTGTCCCGGCAGAAGGTTTCCGGAATCCTTGATCCCGGCGGCGCGCTTGAGGGCGGACTCGTACAAGTCCCCGCATTGGGACGCCAGGTTGAGCGCCACCGCCAGCCATATCCAGGTCGCGGTCCCGGCCGCGCCCCACAGGGCGCCGTACGCCAGACACCACCCCACGCACAGGGCCATCCCCCCAAGGGCGCCGGCCCAGGTCTTCTTGGGGCTGACCGCAGGCCACAACCTGGGGCCGCCCATGAGGCTGCCGCTATAGTAGGCCCCGGCGTCGGACACGGCCACGGCCGAGAGCACGAAAAAAATCTCCGTGGGACTGAAGCGCAACAAAAAACCCAGGGCGCAGGGCACATACAAAAGCCCGGACACCAGCGCCCCGGGAAGGCCCGGCGGCGGGTCGTCCGGACGCGCGACGCCAAAGCGCGCCAGGAACATGGCCTTCTCGATCCAGACCGCGCCAAGCAGCACCCCCAGCACCAGGACCGAATCGCTGTCGCCAAACCCGGAAAGGACAGGCAGGGTCAGCACCGCTGCGGCCACGGTCAGGGCCGTTTTGCGCCAGGTCGTCGCGCCCCCTGCGCCCAGAGCGAAAAATTCCCGCAACCCCAGGACCGACACGGCGAATACCACGAAAAAAAGAACCCAGCCGCCTGTCAGGGCGACCGCGATGACCGCCGGTATGGCCAGGGCGGAGGTGAGAAGGCGGGTGCGATGAGAGGATGGAATCATGATGCGTGCACGTATGCGGCCATGCCGGGCGGGCGCGGCGTTATGACGTAAAGGAGAGCCGCCTTAGGCCGGGCCCTCCCGGGTCGGTCGGGAGCGGGGGGCCGCAGCCTCACCCGCGCTCCCACCAGTTGGGATCTTCAAAGGTCACGGGAAGGATGGCGGCAAGTCCGGGCAGCACGTCCTGCCCGACCAGTTCCCGCACCCTGCCGCGCAGGCCTGTATAATAGATGTCGGCCTCGGCGATATACCACGCATCGCCCTCGGAGACGCCCTGGTCCATGCACAGCATGTAGTCGAATCCCTTGCCGAATCGGGCCTTGCCCATCACATGGTCGGCCCGGGAGGCGAAGGTGAACAGTTTCTGGAAGGCCGCGCCCACGGCGTTGTGCTCTGCCGGATCCGGCCCCATGTCCAACTGAAAGGTGAGCGTGAGATATCCCGACCCGTCGGGCCGGATGAAGTCGGCGATTTTCAGCACGCCGTCCTTGTCGCCCACGGGGTCGCCCAGGTGCAGGACAAACCCGGCGAAGGCCGCCATCTTTTCCCCGGCCTTGAGCTCCCGCAACTGTTTCTTGAGGTCGATGATCCTGTCGGACATGACGATCCTCCCGGCCTGTAGGCCGCATGCATCATGTGGGATAAAGGGCGAAACCGTCCCTCGCAATCCTTGTGCTATGACCAAAAAGCCCCCTGCGGTCAACGCCCGTCCCCGGCCCCGCCCCCCTGGCCCGTGTCCTGTTTCCAGCCCCGCGCGAACCCGAACAGCCGCCCCCGGCGGATGGCGTCGCGCCCGAAGCGGTCCCGGATGGCGTCGATGGCCCCATCCAGCCGCCGGGGCCGGTCCTCCCGGCCCGGGGCCTGCGGATCGTGCCACAGGTCGGGCCGGATCTGGACCTCCCCGAACCCCGACACCCCCAGCCCCACCAGCCGGACCGGACGGGAAAGGGGCACGGCATCCAGGAGTTCCCGGGCCATGGCGAAGATGGTTTCGTCGCAGTCCGTGGACGCGGCCAGGGTCTTGGAACGCGTGATCTGTTTGAAATCCGAATACTTGAGCTTGAGCGTCACCGTGCGGCCCGCAAGACCCTTTTTGCGCAGCTGCCGCCCCACACGCTCGGCCTGATGCAACAGCCACACGGCCAGGGTCTCGCGCGAAGACACGTCCGCATCGAAGGTGTTTTCGGCGCTTACGGATTTGACCTCCCGGGAGAGGCGCACCGGGGAGGGATCGATGCCCCGGGCCCGGTCATACAATTCCGGGCCGTGCCTGCCCAGCCGACGTTCCCAGAACTCCCGGGGATGCGCCAGCATGTCCCCGGCGGTCTTCACCCCCAAAAGGGCCAACGCCTCCCGGGTGCGCCGCCCCACGCCCGGGATCTTCTCCACGGGCAAAACCGCTAAAAACCCCTGGACATCCCCCTCGCCAATCACCGTCAGCCCGTCGGGCTTGTGGAAATCCGAGGCGATCTTGGCCAGAAACTTCACCGGGGCCACGCCCACCGAGCAGGCCAGGCCCGTGGCTGAAAAGACCTCCCGTTTCATGGCCATGCCGAAGTCCTGCGGCCCGCCGAAAAGGGTCGCCGACCCGGTCATGTCCACATAGGCCTCGTCGATGGAGGCCGGTTCCACCAGGGGGGAAAACCGGCCAAGGCAGGCCATGATGCTCCGGGAGATCTCGGCGTAGCGGGCATGCCGCCCGGGCAGAAAGACGCCCTGCGGGCACAGCCTGCGGGCCTGGACCACGGGCATGGCCGAGCGCACCCCGAAGGCCCGGGCCTCGTAGGAGGCGGCGGACACCACCCCCCGGTCCCCCACCCCGACGATCACCGGACGCCCCTTGAGGGAGGGATCGTCGAGCTGCTCCACCGAGGCGAAATAGGCGTCCATGTCCACGTGCACGATATGGCGAGCGGTCATGTCCGGCCCCCCTTGTCCTGGGGGCATGGCCCATATTTGCGGGGATGGCAAGATGCGCCGGGCAGCCCTTTCTCCAGGCGGCGCATCAACTGGAAAGGGGGCAAGGGGGAGGGGGAGAGAAGGAGAAGGCTGAGAAGGGCCGCGACCCCGTCCCCGGTCCCGAACCTTCGCCGCCTTCCGGAAAAAGGGGCGTCATTCCCCGCGCGCGCTACACGTTGATGTTGAGGTTGCCACCGATGCCGGCCGCCGACAGCACCTTGGTCTGAAAGTCGTAATCCGCGTTGGTCGTGCCCGAGTTCTGGCTCTGGTTCATATAATCCAGGGTCTTGGTCACGAGTTGGGCCCCGAAGGTGTCTTTCTGCATGGATGCGGCCATGGAGGCCGTCCCCTGTGCGGTTCCAATGTCCATAGGCTCTCCCTCCCGGCGACGGGGAATGACGCTGACTTACATGTTCCTATCGACTCCCCGCCCCCCGTTCTTTAGGACGGCAAAAAAATAACGCCAACACCCCGGGAACGGAAAAATGGACAATCCCGTCACCATTTTGTTAATGTCCGGGCCTAACATCCACCCTTGCACCATCGCCTCCCGGAGGTCTCATGCCCCCCAGACTGCGCCACACCGCCAAGGACTCCTCGGAAAAGGCCCTCAAGGGCTCCATCCTCGACCATCTGGCCCATTCCCTGGGCAAGACCTACGAGGAGCGCACCCCGCGCAGCCTGGCCAGCTCCCTGGCCCTCTCCCTGCGTGACCGCCTGGTGGACCGCATGCTGGAGACCCGGGGCCGCTTCCGGGCCGCCGGGGCCAAGCGCATGTATTACCTGTCCATCGAATACCTGCTGGGCCGGTGCATCGGCAACAACGTCTGCAACATGCTCCTGGACGAGCCGGTGGACAAGATCCTGCACGATCTTGGCGAAAGTATTGATGACATGCGCGAACTGGAACGCGACCCGGCCCTGGGCAACGGCGGCCTGGGCCGTCTGGCCGCCTGCTTCCTGGACTCCCTGGCCACCATGCACCTGCCCGGCTACGGCTACGGCATCCACTATGAATACGGTCTGTTCAAGCAGGCCATCGAGAAGGGACGGCAGGTGGAAAAGCCCGACTACTGGATGGCCGACGGCATGCCCCTGCAACTGGAGCGCCGGGACCAGGCCGTGCTGGTGCCCATGTACGGCCGGGTGGAGGACCACTATTTCCCCGACGGCTCCTTCATGCCCACCTGGGTGGACTGGGAGGATCTCGTGGGCGTGCCCTACGACATCCCCATCGTGGGATTCGGGGGCAAGACCGTGGTCCTTTTGCGGCTTTTTGCTGCCAAGGCCTCGGAGAGCTTCGACATGCAGATCTTCGACCAGGGCGACTACATCAAGTCCATCCATCAGAAGGTCTATTCCGAGCTGGTCTCCAAGATCCTCTATCCCAGCGAGTCCATCTCCTTCGGGCGCGAACTGCGCCTGGTCCAGGAATACTTCCTGGTGTTCTGCTCCATCCGCGACATCACCCGGCGCTTTCTCAAGCAGAACAAAAACATCGACGAATTTCCCAACTACGTGGCCATCCAGCTCAACGACACCCACCCGGCCCTGTCCGTGGCCGAACTCATGCGGGTGTTCGTGGACGAACGCCGCCTGCCCTGGGAGCGGGCCTGGGAGCTGACCAACCGGACCCTGGCCTTCACCAACCACACGCTTATGCCCGAGGCCCTGGAGATGTGGCCCGTGGATCTCATGGAAAAGGTGCTGCCCCGCCATCTCCAGATCATCTACGAGATCAACCGGCGCTTTCTGCAGCAGGTGGAGCTCTCCTTTCCCGGCGACATGGACCGCCTGCGGCGCATGTCGGTCATTGAGGAGACGCCGGTGAAGCAGGTGCGCATGGCCAACTTGGCCGTGGTGGGCGCCCATTCGGTCAACGGGGTGTCGGCCCTGCACTCGGAGCTGGTCAAGACCCGCCTTTTCCCCGACTACCACGCCCTGTGGCCGGGAAAATTCAACAACAAGACCAACGGGATCACCCCCAGGCGCTGGCTGTACAAGGCCAACCCCTCCCTGGCCACCCTGATCTCCGACGCCCTGGGCGATGCCTGGGTCACCGATCTTGAACAGTTGCGCGGCCTTGAGCCCCTGGCCCGCGACGCGGCCTTTGCCGACGCCGTGGCCAAGGTCAAACGCGGCAACAAGGCGCTTCTGGCCCAATACATCGTCTCCACCACCGGCATCACCGTGTCCCCCGACGCCGTCTTCGACATCCAGGCCAAGCGCATCCACGAATACAAACGCCAGCTTTTGAACCTCATGGGCATCATCCTGCAATACTTACGCATCGTGGAGGACGGGATCGTTCCCCCGGCCCCGGCGGTCTACGTGTTCGCCGGAAAGGCCGCGCCGGGCTATTTCGAGGCCAAGGAGATCATCCGGCTGATTCTGGCCGTGGGCCAGACCATCAACCGCGACAAGCGGGCGGCGGACCTCCTCAAGGTGGTCTTTGCCGCCGACTACCGGGTGTCCGTGGCCGAAAAGCTGGTGCCCGCCGCCGACATCAGCGAACAGATCTCCACGGCCGGGACCGAGGCCTCGGGTACCGGAAACATGAAGTTCTCCCTAAACGGGGCACTGACCGTGGGCACCCTCGACGGGGCCAACATCGAGATACGCCAGGCCGTGGGGCCGGAAAACTTCTACCTCTTCGGCCTGACCACCCCCGAGGTGGAGGACATGCTGTCGCGGGGGGCCTACAACCCCTGGGACTATCACGCCGCGCACCCCGAGATTCGCCGGGTGCTCGACACCCTGTCCGCCGGACGCTTCACCCCTGGCGACCCCGGGGCGTTCCACTGGCTGCACGACAAGCTTTTATCCCCCAACGAACGCTACCTGCATCTGGCGGATTTCATGGCCTACGTGGGGGCCAAGGACGACATGCTGCGGGACTACGCCGACCGGCGGGCCTGGACCGCCATGTCCATCTTAAACACCGCCCGCATGGGGGTCTTCTCCAGCGACCGGACCATCGCGCAGTACGCCCGGGAAATCTGGAACATCCACCCCGTGCCGCCCGAAGACGCCTCCTGACGCCAAGACGGCGGCCCAGGAAAAACCCCGCAGGCATGCACAGGCCCCGCCTCAGGCGGCGGGGCCTCGGCTTGAGGACAAAACCCCTGTTGCGCCAAAACCAGGGCTTTGCGCCCTGTGGATGGTCCCTGCCCCCTGCCGGTCCTTTTCACCCGCAAAGGGACATCATCAAAATTGACGCCCTATCCGTGGACGCTGACGGTTTACCTTCCGGCGTAAGTGGGTTAGCATTGTACGGTTTGTTGCTTGCAACTCCGTGGGCAAGGACTCCCGTCGCGGCAGCCATTCCAGGCACAAGACCCATGCCACGTCGCGCGGGTGAAGAAACACTGTTCCCGGTTTTCGCAAGGCGACCTGCCTTGCGAGCCGCGCAACTTGTGCGCATAGTCTGTGTATGGCTTACTATTCGGAAAGATTCAGCCAGTTGGACGGATTTTCATGACAAACACGGACTTTTGAAGACGCGTCGACGTACAGGAGACGAAGCCGGGAATTATGAAGAATCTATCATTTTTCGCCACTGCCTGGATGTATATCAAAACACATCTCCTGTTCCGTCATGGTGGCGTCCTTCTGGCCATCGGGCTTGTCGCCGTCGTGGCCTCCGGCTGCGCAGGCATCACGGTCAAGCGGGTGGATCCAGGCAAAAGGGTGGAGTCCTTTGACCGAAGCGCGCTTCATTCCAACCGGCCGAGCGAACGTACCCTCGCCTTCCTCAAACAGCGGGATCTGGAGGCGTTTTGGAAGAGCGATCCTCTGGGGCTCATTATCATGCTCGACGCGCAGTACCGTGACGACCCCTATGGGGACACGCTGTTTGCGCTCATGGAGATCTGCCATCTGGAGGCCGAACGGAGCAAGACCCTCCCGGAAGACGCCGCCGTCAGGCATCTTTCCTGCGCCCTCTATGCCTACCTGTACCTCATAAACCTCAAAGACAACCCCCAAGGCAACCTGTACCACCCGTATTCGCGCCTGGCCGCGCAATTCTACAACACCTCCCTGGCGAGATACCTGCTGTACGCCAGGGAAAGCGGCCTGCGGTACGAGCACGGCCGCAAGCTCAGACTTGTCGTCGGGGAGATCGAACTCGACCGGCGACTTTCCGAGTTATCCTGGAATCCCGAGGAGTTCGCCGGGTTCAAGCTGGCCTACGAATACGAGGTGGGGGGGCTTGAGACATACAATGTGAATCCGGGACTCGGGGTTCCCGTGGCCCTTATCCGGAAGCAGCAGGAACGGGACACGGCGCGTCCCGAGGACAGATTTCTTCCGACCATCGAGCAGACGTACGCGGCCACCGCGTTTTTGCGCATCAAGCCGGAACCGGAGGGCGGCCACA
The DNA here is from genome assembly GCA_031082225.1 of Desulfovibrionaceae bacterium. Taxonomy (GTDB): domain Bacteria; phylum Desulfobacterota; class Desulfovibrionia; order Desulfovibrionales; family Desulfovibrionaceae; genus Desulfolutivibrio. Next base: position 22,497 of record JAVHLG010000039.1, read on the forward strand.
CCTTCACGGCCGATTTCGAGCTCTACGACCCCATGAAAACCGACGCCATCCGGTTGGGCGACGTCTCCGTGCCCCTGGAGATCGACCTCACCACGCCCCTGGCCTACATGATCGCCAACGCCCCCTCGCCGCAGGGAATCACCGGCCTCATGGACCCCGAGGCCACGGCCCCGCAGCAAGGCCTGTACATGTTGCAGCCCTACCAGCCGGACAAGATCCCGGTGATCTTCGTGCACGGCCTCATGTCCTCTCCCCGTACCTGGCTGCAGATGCTCAACGGGCTCATGGGCGATCCGGTCCTGCGCCGCCGCTACCAGTTCTGGTTTTTCAAGTATCCGACGGGCAATCCCGTGTTGTATTCGGCCGCGACCCTGCGCGATTCCCTCACCCAGGCGCGGATGACCTTCGACCCCGAGGGCAGGGACGCGCAGTTCAACAAGATGGTCATCGTGTCGCACAGCATGGGGGGGCTGTTGACGAAGACCATGGTGCAGTCCAGCGGCGACCACCTGTGGGACATGCTCTTCGACGTCGACATCAAGGACATGGACATCACGCCGGACGAGAGGGCGTTTTTGTCCAGGATGCTCTTTTTCGAGCCGCAGCCTGCCGTATCGCGGGTGGTGTTCATCGCCACGCCGCACCGTGGGGCCGGGATGGCCATGGGCACCATCGGCCGCATCGGCCGGGCATTGGTGACCCTGCCCGCCACCCTCGTCAAATCGACGGCAGGCGTGTTCGGCCAACTGGCGAAAAAACGCTCGCCCCATGCCTCGCAGGCCCTGCACCGCCTGGATTCCCTGCCCACGGGGATCGATTCCCTGTCGCCAAGCAACCCTGTTCTCAAGTACTTGGTGGAGGCCGAAATCCAGGTTCCCTACCACTCCATCATCGGCAACGAACGCGAGGCCAAGCCCGGCGGCACGGACGGCGTCGTGCCCTATACGAGTTCCCACCTGGACGGCGCGGATTCGGAACTCGTCGTGCATTCCGGCCACAACGCCCAGGAGCACCCCCTGGCCATCCGCGAGGTGCGGCGCATCCTGTTGGAGCATCTCGGGGAGGCCTCCGGCAGCGGCGGGAAGGCCGGGATGGGAAACCCGTGAGGTGGTTGCGGGCGCTTTCACGGATCGCGGCCGCCGCCGGGGCGACCCTGGCGACCGTCTGGGCCAGCCTGGCCGCCTACTGGTCGGATATCCCCGGCCAGACCGGGAAAACGGCCCTGGCGGCGGGCATTGTCCTGGCGGCGATCCTGATTTTTGCGGGCATCCGGCGGCGGGCCGTGGCGTATGGCGTCTTTGCGGCCGCGCTGGCGGGCTTTGTGTTGTGGTGGGCCGCCATCCCCGCCTCCGGCGTCCGCGACTGGCAGCGCGACGTGGCCGTGCTTCCCTTCGCCCAGATGCACGGCGACATGGTCACGGTGCACAACATCCGCAATTTCGCCTACACGACCGAGACCGACTACACACCGGGCTACTACGACAAGACGTTCGACATGAAGACGCTTGATTCCGTGGACCTGATCGCGGTCTACTGGATGGGCGACGCCATTGCCCACGTCATGGTGAGCTTCGGCTTCGGGGGCAGGGACTATCTGTGCCTGTCCATTGAAACGCGCAAGGAGGTTGGCGAGGACTATTCCTCGATCAAGGGCTTTTTCAAGCAGTACGAGCTGACCTATGTGGCGGCCGACGAACGGGATCTGATCCGCCTGCGCACCAGCTACCGCACCCCTGCGGAAGACGTGTACATCTACAGGACGCGCATGACGCCGGAAAACGCCCGCCTGCTTTTTATGGAATATATGCAGGAAATTAACAGGCTGCACAAAACGCCCGCGTTCTACAACACGCTGACGACAAACTGCACCACCAACGTGGTGCGGCACCTGCGGGCCTTTGGCGGCAAGGCCCGGTACAACTGGAAGATCCTGCTTTCAGGCTATGCCCCACTGTATGCCTACGAACAGGGCGGGCTTGACGACACCCTGCCCTTTGAAACGCTTCGGGCCGCAAGCCATGTGAATGGAAAGGCCGCCTTGGCCGGTGATGGTGACGATTTTTCGGCCCGGATCCGGGAAGGCCTGCCGGGCGTGCCGCCTCGCGCCACCCGGGCGGCCGTCGGCCAGTGAGGGGCGGTGGGGGTACGCCCGGGAGTTGTGGACCGCGCCGCAGACGACAGACGGCCCGTTGGTCCGGCCCCCCGATCCCAGCCCGGGACCAGGCGTAACGGCCGCCCGTGTCTCAGCCGATCTTCGTCAGCGCCCAGACATAGACAGCCGCCACCGTCAACTGGCACAGGGTGACCGGCACGCCGTAGCGCAAAAAAGTGCCGAAGCGCACCGGACGGCCATGGGCGGCGCAGACCCCCACGGCAACGAGGTTGGACGAGGCCCCGATAAGCGTGGCGTTGCCGCCCAGAGTGCCGCCGAACATCATGGCCACGAAGACCGGGAAGGCCGCCTGGGGCCAGTCGGTGAATCCCGAGCTGGAGCAGCACCAGATAGCCCTTGACCATCAGGATCGAGGCCGCAACCACCGGGATGTTGGCCAGATAGCCCGACACCAGCCCCACCGCGCCAAGCAGGGCAAAGGCGGCCAGGAGGATGTCGTCCCCGATTCCGGCGTGCAGGGCCCGGGACAGCCCGCTCATGAGCCCGGTCTTGGTGAATATCTCCACATAGCACATCATGCAGAAGATAAAGAGCAGGGTCTTCCAGTCGATGTCCCGCAGGACCGCCTCCACCGGTTCGACTTTGAGGGTATGCACGGCCAGAAGGGCCAAGCTGGCCCCGATGATGGCCGCCGAGGGCGGCATGATGGGGTTGGGCATGGCCTCTCCCACCAGGAACAGGCCCACCATTATCAAAAGGGCCGCCAGGGAAAAGACGCAGAAGGTCTTGCGCTCGATGCGCCGGGGAACCAGGTTCGCAGGCAGGATGCGCCTGCTTTTCCAGACCGTGGGGAAAAGAAGCGGCATGAGTGGGATGAGCACCACAATGGCCAGCACGCCCCCCAGGCTGACCATGCGCAGATAGTCCATGAAGCTAAGGCCCATGGCCTGGCCCACCAAAAACGTGGCCGGATCGCCCACCAGGGTCAAAAGCCCGGCGGCGTTGCTGAGCATGGCCGTCAGGATCATGGGGCCCACGAAATCCACGTCGAGTTCCGCGCACACCCGGATGATGATGGGCGCCAGGAGGACCACCGCTGTGGCGTTGGGCAGGATGGCGCAGACCACGGACACGAGCACCGTCAAAAGCAGCAGGAATCGCTTGCCGCTGCCCCCGGTCAGGATCAGGAAACGCATGCCCACATGCTCGAAGATCCCGGTGGGGGCCAGAACCCGGGCCACCACCATGCCGCCGAAGAGCAGGGACAGGGCGCCCTCCGAGGCCAGGACGGCGTTTAACACGTCGGCGTTGGTGATGGCCCCGGCCAGGGTCAGAAGACACAGCCCGATGAGCGCGGCCAGGGCCAGGTCCATGAGGTTTGCGGCGATGCAGGCGATGACCGCCGCAAACACCATGCAGATGGCGTAGATGTGGTAGTCCGGCATGGCCCGTCCCTTGTGGCGGCGTGCGCCAGTTGACCTGCGTTCAGAAAGGCTGGGCCCACATGAGGCCGCCGTTTTTCCACAGCGAGTTGAAGCCCCGGGGCAGGCCGAAGGGGCTGCCCGCGCCCAGGTTGCGCTCGAACATCTCACCGTAGTTGCCCACGGCGGCGATGATCCGCGCCGCCCAACCCGGCTCCACGCCAAGCTGCCGGGACAGGGCGTCGGTGCGTTCGAGAAGGAGTCTGGCGTCCACGTTGTCCGGATCAAGCCCGGCCGCCGACGCCCGGGTGAAGCCGTATTCCTCGGCGGCCATGAGCACGGCGCGCACGGCCTGGGCCAGGTTGGCCCACTGGGGGTCATCGAAACGCACCACGGGGGAGATGGGTTCCTTGGAGTGGACTTCGGGCAGGATGACGTACCGGGTCGGATCGTCCAGGGCGTAGAGCCTGCCGGCCATGAGCGTGATGCGGTCGCCGGTCGCCCCCCGGCATTCGCCCCGGGCCAGAGCCTCAAGGGCCTTTTCCCAGGAGGTAAACGGGACCGGTTCGAAGGTCAGGCCGGTCTTTTCGGCCACATCCTCAAGGTTGCGTTCATGGGTGGCCCCCTGGATCACCGCCACCCTGGCGTGGTCCAGGGCCGCCAGCCCATGGGCCGCATCCTCGGCCCGGATCATGAAGGCCTGGCTGGTGAAAAAAAGCGGCTCCAGAAAGACCACGCCGAAGGAGGCAGCCCGGCCGATGGTCCAAGTGGTGTTGCGTGCCAGAATGTCGACCTCCTTGCTCAAAAGGGCCGGGAACCTGGCCCGGGAGACGAGGGGCAAAAAGGAGACCTTGTCCGGGTCTTTCAGGGCGGCGGCGGCCACGGCCCGGCAAAAATCCACGTCTATGCCGGTCCATGCGCCGTTGCCGTCCCGCAGGGCGAACCCCGGCATCCAGTCAGCCACGCCGCATCGCACGACCCCGATCCGTTTCACCCGTTCCAGTGTCTCCCCCGCCAGACCCGCAGAGGCTGTGCCAAGGATCAAGAAAAGGACAAGGACATGGCGCATGACGATCTCCTTCGCTTTGCGGCGGGAACGCTTCGACAAACCGGCCTGGGGCGACCTGGGCCGGAATCCCCGCGCCACGGTGTCTGCAACGGTTGTGCAAGCAGTCCCGGCAAGGCGCAACCGCCCGTATGAAACAGCGGTGCGGCGTCTTCCCGGTTCTGGGCGGCGGAAAAGATAGCATGCCGCAGCCGTCTTCGACAACAAAAGGGGGGTGCAAGACACCTGTCCGGGGTATGCCTGTCCCTGATCTGGAAACGTATGCCCGGGGCGGGGGATGGCGCTCCGAAGGGGGAAAGATGGCTTAAACCATGCACTTTTCGAGGTCGGGAGTCGCTTTCGAAGGGGGATCTCCAATACCTGCGAAGAGTTCGAATTCGTCTTTTTCATCCTTGCTTCCCTGCGAAAAAAAAACGATACTCGCGCGACTAATCAAAAGGAGCCCGAACGATGCCGCAGCGTGTTCTGTCTATTTCCATAAATATCTCTTTCCTGCTTTTCTGTACCGTCGCCCTGTGCGCTTGTGGAAACGGCGACGATACCCAGAAGGCCGCCGCCCCCGAAAAGGCCCCCCCGGCCGTGTCGGTCAGGACCATGCTCCCGGTGAGCCGCGACGTGCCGGTCTACGGCGAATTCGTGGGCCGCACCGACGCCAAGGAGACCGTGGAGATACGGGCCCGGGTGGAAGGGTTCCTCAAGGAGCGCCTGTTCGAGGAAGGCTCCCTGGTCAAGGCCGGAGACACGCTGTTTGAGATCGAATCCCGGCAGTATGACGAGGCCCTGAAGCGGGCCCAGGCCGATCTGGACCGGCAGCAGGCCCTTTTGGCCAAGGCCGCCACGGACCTGTCCCGGTTCGAGGCCCTTTTCAAGCAGCAGGCCATCAGCCGCGACGAATACGACACCAAGGTCACCAGCCAGAAGGATATGGCCGCCCAGGCCGACCGGGCCCAGGCCGAACTGGAGACCGCCCGGCGCGACTTGAGCTATACCAAGGTCGTGGCCCCCATCTCCGGGCGCATCGGCAAATCCCTGGTCAAGCCCGGCACCCTGGTGGGCAAGGGCGAAAACACCCTGTTGGCGGAGATCTCCTCCACCGACCCCATCTACGTGGACTTCAACATCAGCGAGCGCGAATACCTGACCCTTGTCAAGGACATGGTGGAGGCCGAGAAGCAGGGGAAAACCTCCGGAAAGGCCGAGTTGACCCTGATTCTGGCCGACGACTCGGTCTATCCCCACACCGGGCGGCCGGAGATGGCCGACCGGGCCGTGGACTCCAAAACCGGCACCCTTCCCGTGCGGGCCAGCTTCCCCAACCCCGAAGGCATCCTCAAGCCCGGCCAGTTCGCCAAGGTGCGGGCCCTGGTGGACACCCTGGAGGGGGCCCTGTGCGTGCCCCGGACGGCGGTCATGGATGTCCAGGGGGTCAAGACCCTGTACGTGGCCGGACCGGACGGGACCGTTGAGGCCAAAAGCGTCACCCTGGGCCCCGTGGCGGAAGACCTGGCGGCGGTGGTCAAGGGGCTTTCCCCGACCGACGCGGTCATCGTCGAGGGCGCGCAGAAGGTTCGTCCCGGGATCAAGGTCGCGGTCCAACCCGAGGCCCAGGCCGCCGGGCAGCCCGCAGCCGCCAAGCCTGCCGGGAACTGAGCCGCCCGGACCGCATTCCGTAGGCGTCTTTGGGAGGGGATGGCCCCTGCCAACGACGCCCGGGCATGATTTCCCACGAGAGCAGGGACGGGGCGTTCCCCCGTTCCTCCGGCCGCAGCGCTACGGGCCGCAACCTGTATCCCTGAAGGCGACGCCATCCCATGGTCAATTTTTTCATCGAACGCCCCATCTTCGCCTCGGTCCTGTCCATCATCATCACCCTGGTGGGGGCCATCTCCATCTTCACCCTGCCCGTGGCCCAGTATCCCGACCGCATGTCGCCGCCCATGGTCCAGGTCCAGGCCAACTACACCGGGGCCGGGGCCGCCGTGGTGGAGGAGACCGTGGCCGCGCCCATCGAGCAGGAGGTCAACGGGACCCAGGACATGATCTACATGAACTCCGTCAGCTCCAACGACGGGCTCATGACCTTAAACATCTCCTTCGACATCAGCCGCAACCTGGAACTGGCCACGGTGGACGTGCAGAACCGGGTGCAGCTGGCCGAGCCCAAGCTCCCCGACGATGTGCGCCGCTCGGGCATCTCCGTAAAGAAGCAGAGCCCGGACATGGTGGTGACCGTCAACCTCCTGTCGCCCGACGCCACCCGCGATTCGCTGTTCCTGGAGAATTACGCCCGCATCAACATCGTGGACGCCCTGGCCCGCATCCCCGGGGTGGGCAACGTCTTCCTGGTGGCGGACCTGACCTACGGCATGCGCGTCTGGCTCGATCCGGACAAGCTGGCCAACATTGGCCTGACGGCCTCGGACGTGGCCGCCGCGCTTCGGGAGCAGAACATCCAGGCCCCGGCCGGACAGCTCGGCCAGCCGCCCGCACCGGAGAACACGCCCTTCCAGATGAGCGTCCAGGTCAAGGGCCGCCTGACCGACCCGGCCGAATTCGAGGACATCATCCTGCGCGCCGAAGAGGGCGGCAACCTCGTACGCATCAAGGACGTGGGCCGGGTGGAACTGGGGGCCCAGAGCTACAAGGCCTTCACCCGCCTAAACGGCCAGCCCACCTCCACCATCATCATCTACCAGTTGCCCGGGGCCAACGCCATCGAACTGGTGAAACAGGTGCGGGCCACCATGGCCGAGGTCTCGAAGATCTTTCCCACGGGCATGGAATACCGCATCCCCTACGACACCACGAAATTCGTGACGACCTCCATCAAGGAAGTCATCCACACCCTGTTCGAGGCCATCCTCCTGGTGCTGGTGGTGGTCTTCGTCTTTTTGCAGAACTGGCGGGCCACGGTCATCCCCATGATCGCCGTGCCCGTGTCCCTGGTGGGCACCTTCGCCTTTTTCAACGTCTTCGGGTTCTCCATCAACACCACCACGCTGTTCGCCCTGGTTTTGGCCATCGGCATCGTGGTGGACGACGCCATCGTGGTGGTGGAGGCGGTGCAGCACAAGATCGACCACGACAAGCTCTCCCCCAAGGCCGCGGCCAAGGCGGCCATGGCCGAGGTGGCCGGGCCGGTGGCGGCCATCTCGCTGGTGCTGATGTCCGTGTTCCTGCCTGCCTCGTTCATGGGCGGCACCACGGGGCGGCTCTACCAGCAGTTCGCCCTGACCGTGGCCATCTCCGTGGCCCTTTCGGCCATAAACGCCCTGACCCTCTCCCCGGCCCTGTGCGCGGTCATGCTGCGACCGGCGGGCACGGGCACGGGCGGCCCCCTGGGTTGGTTTTTCCGGGGATTCAACCGGGCCTTCGACGTGTTCACCCGGGGCTACGGCGGCATCGTGCGCCGGGCCATCCGGCTGGCGCTTCTGACCCTGGCGGTGCTTGGGGCGGTCTATGCGGGCACGGCGGGCATCCTCAAGGTGCTGCCCACGGGATTCGTGCCCGACGAGGACATGGGCTATTTCTTCGTCAACGTCTCCCTGCCCGAGGCCGCGTCGCTCGGGCGAAACGACGTAGCCACGGCCAAGGTCGAGGCCGTGCTCATGAATACCCCGGGGGTCGCGGACGTGCTCACCCTGGGGGGCTTTAACGTGCTCATCAGCGGCTATTCGTCCTACACCACCATGATCATCCCCATCCTGACGCCCTGGGAGGAACGCACCACGCCGGACCTTTCGGTGGCGGCCATCATGGCCCGGCTGCAACGGGAGTTCGCCTCCATCCCCGAGGCCCGCATCAACGTCATCGCCGCCCCCACCATCCCCGGCATGGGCACCACCGGCGGCTATACCTTCGAGTTGCAGAGCCGGGGCGGGGGCGATCTGGCCGGGCTCGACGCCGCAGCCAAAAGCTTCCGGGAGACGGCCATGCAGGATGCCGCCGTGGGCGGGCTTTTTACGGACTTCAGCATCAATGTGCCGCAGCTTTATTTCGACGTGGACCGCTCCAAGGTCAAAACCCAGGGCGTGCCCCTGGAATCGGTCTTCGAATCCATGCAGACCTACCTCGGCGGCCTGTACGTCAACGACTTCAACAAGTTCGGCCGCACCTACCGGGTGATGGTCCAGGCCGAACCCCGCTACCGGGCCAAGCCTGAAGACATCGGCCGGTTCTTCGTGCGCAGCGACAAGGGCAACATGCTGCCCCTGTCCACCCTGGGCGCGGTCTCGGAGATCAAGGGGCCGGAATACATCCGGCGCTACAACCTCTACCGCACCGTGGAATTCAGCGCGTCCACGGCCCCGGGCCAGAGTTCCGGCCAGTTGATGACGGCCCTGGAAGACGCGGCCGGGAAGCTGCCCCAGGGATTCGGCTATGAATGGACCGGCATCGCCTTCCAGGAAAAAACGGCCGGAACCCAGTCGGCGGTGGTCTTCGGGCTGGCCCTGGTGCTGGTCTTTCTGGTGCTGTCGGCCCAGTACGAGTCCTGGTCCATCCCCTTTGCGGTCATCCTGTCCATCCCCTGCGCCGTGCTCGGGGCCATGGGATTCCAGATGCTGCGCGGCTTCGACAACAACGTCTACGCCCAGATCGGGCTGGTGGTGCTCATTGGCCTTGCCGCCAAAAACGCCATCCTCATCGTGGAGTTCGCCAAGATGCGCCGGGAACAGGGCCTGGGGGTGGCGGACGCCGCCGTGGAGGCCGCCACCCTGCGGCTTCGGCCCATCCTCATGACCTCGTTCGCCTTCATCCTGGGCGTGACGCCCCTGGCCATGGCCACCGGGGCGGGCGGCGCGGCCCGGAGCACCATGGGGACGGCAGTCATGGGCGGCATGATCGTGGCCACGGTTTTGGGGCTTATGATCGTGCCCGTGCTGTATACGACCATCCAGAGACTGAGCGACAGGCTTGGCGGCGGCAAAAAGAAGCCGTGATGCGGCGTCATCTGATGGAAGCGTAAAAAATACATTCGTATTTTTCACGTGAGGTCTGCGGTCATGGGCGGCATGATCGTGGCCACAGTCTTGGGGCTTATGATCGTGCCCGTGTTGCATCCGACCATCCAGAGACTGAGCGACAGGCTTGGCGGCGGCAAAAAGAAGCCGTGATGCGGCCCCTTTGAACGTCAACAACAGTCCCAAACAGGGACACGGTGGAGATTGGCATGACCATTTCGAGGCGGTGTGGATATCTTGTGATTCTGGTGTTGGCGCTTTCCCTGGCTGCGGGCTGCAAATCCATGAAGGCCAAACCGTCGGAAGGGGCGGGGTTCGTGCCCATGAGCCAGATGTCGAGCCGCGAGGATCTGCCGTTCCAGAAGGTCTGGGTCAAATCCGGAGTGGACTGGAAGGCATACAAAAATCTCTATATCGCCAAGGTGAATACGTCCTATCTGATGAATTCAAATTGGTGGCAGCAGTCCGTGCGGAGCGCGGACATGCAAAAAGACGTCGATGAGGTGGCCGCATACATGCGCGAGGCATTCCAGAAGGCCTTCGCGGCCGACCCCAACAATCGCTTCAAGATCGTGAACACCCCGACGCCCGACTCCCTGACCCTGGAACTGGCCATGACCGAGCTTGTGCCGAGCCATGTGGTCATGGAGGCCCTGTCCCTGGTCGCGCCCTACGGCTCCGGCGTCGCGGTGCAGGCCGCAGCCAAGGAGTCGGACGCCAAGTGCACGGTGGCCTTCGAGGCCAAGATCCTCGCAAGCGCCGACAAGCAGGTGTTGGCCATGGCCGCCGACCGCGAGCAGGGCAAGTTTGCGCCCATCAACCTCAACGCCCTGACCTGGTACGGCGAGGCCCACGTCATCATCGACGAATGGGCCGGGCAGTTCGTACAGATCGCCAACCGTCGTCCGGGCGAGGCGGTCAAGGACTCCAGTCCCTTTACGCTCTCGCCCTGGTAACCGGATGACGCCATGAAACGAACGCTTGCGGCCGTCCTTGCGGTATGCGCCGTCGCCTTCTCCCTGGGCTGGGACCAGACGGCCTTCGGGGCCTCGATCCCCGGCTTTGCGGCCAAGGCGTCCAAAAAAGACGGCGCGGCCGCAGTCGCGCCCCGGGAGGACGCCCCCCCCGAGGCCCGGCTGGCGGCTATGACCGACGCCCAGGCCCGGACGCTACTCCTGGAAAAGCTGACTGCCGAGGCCGCCGCCGCGCGGGCCGTACAGGCCCCCCACGATCAGGAGCCGGTGGTCCTTTTTACCCTGTTTTTTGGCCTCGAAACCGGGATACGGGGGTTCATCGCCCGGGCGGCGGGGCTTGTGGAGGCGGCCCGGGGGGAGCTGTCGGATACCGGGGGCATCGTAAGCCGCCTCACGCAGGGCCGGGGGGCCGGGCATCTGGCCCGGTTTGCGGCCACGCTTTGCCTGGTGCTGGCCGCCTGCCTGTGGGCCGCCCGCCTGTCGCAGCGACTGGTCGGGCCGCTGCTGCGCGACCGCAGGGAAGGCGACCCGGGCCGACTCTGGCGGCTTGTGACCTTCCTCCTGCAGGCCTGCCTGCGCGCCCTGGCCCCGGCGGTGTTTTACCTCTTCGGCTTCATTCTGGTCCTGGCCGTCTTTCCTGCCCACGGCCCGGAACACGGCATGGCCGTCATCGTGGTCGTGGCCGTGACCTATTTTCTTCTCATCCGGGTGCTGGCCCTGTGCCTCCTCTCCCCGGACAGCGTGTCCCGGCGTCCGGCGCCCATGGCCGACGCCCATGCCCGGACCCTGTACCGCTGGCTCATGGCCATCGCCTACGGCGGCCTGGTCTGCGCCGTGGGGAGCGCCATCCTGGAGCAGGAAGCCCTGGCCCCGGCCCTGGCCCGCGTGGTCCATGCCTGCGCCGGGGTGCTCACGGGAGGGCTGCTGGCGGCCATGATCCTGTGCAACCGGCGGCGCGTGGCCCAGGCCATCATCGATTCCGGCCCGTCCGGCGGCGAGGCGACCCTGCGCCTGTCCATGGCCCGCTCCTGGCACATCCCGGCCCTGGCCTACGCCCTGTTCGTGGGTCTGTACTGGACCGCCCAGGACCTGGTGTCCGAGATTCCCATTTTGCGCCTGATCTTAAGCCTGTTCCTCATCCCGGCCTGTATCGGCATCGACCTCTGGGTCCGCCGCATCCTGGCCATGGCGGCGGGTGAGGACCAACAGATCATCCCCATCTCGTCCGGGAACGCCTCGGCCGCCATCCCGCCTGACGGCCCGGCCGAGGCGTCCGAAGCGCCGGACAAAAAGACCCTGAGCCAGTACATCCCCCTGATCAAAAAGATCGTGCGCGCGGCGTTGATCGTGTTTCCGGCCTTTGTCATGCTCCGGCTGTGGGGCGTGGAGATTCCCCTGGGCTGGCTGTTCGCCAGAAACGTGGTCAGCATCCTGCTGGTGGTCGTGGCCGGGCTGGTCATGTGGGAGATCATCCGCATCCGCATCGACCGCAAACTGAAGGAGGAGATGTCGCTAAGCGGCGACGAAATGGAGGAAGGCGGCGGCGCGGGCGGCTCACGCAGCGCCACGTTGCTCATGCTCCTGCGCAAGTTCCTCCTGTGCGTCATCGTGGTCATGGGGGCCCTGGTGGTCCTGTCGTCGCTTGGGGTGGACATTGCGCCGCTCATCGCCGGGGCCGGGGTGGTCGGCCTGGCCATCGGGTTCGGGGCCCAGACCCTGGTCAAGGACATCATCTCCGGCGTCTTTTTCCTGATCGACGACGCCTTCCGGGTGGGGGACTATGTGGAGGCCGGCACGGCCAAGGGCACGGTGGAGCAGATATCCCTGCGGTCCATGAAGCTGCGCCATCCGCGCGGCATGGTGTTCACGATTCCCTACGGGGGGCTCAAAATCATCCAGAACTTCAGCCGCGACTACATCGTGTCCAAGCTGGATTTCCGGGTCAAATACGACGCCGACATCGACAAGATCCGAAAGATCATCAAGCGCATCAACAAGGAGATCATGGGCAACGAGGAGCTACGGCCCGGGATGTTGAGCGACATCAAGTCCATGGGCGTGCGCAAGATGGAGGACTCGGCCATGATCCTGCGCATCAAGTTCCGAACCATCCCCGGACATCAATTTCTGGTGCAGAAGGAATTGTACCGTCGGGTGCAGGAGGCCTTTCGGGAGAACAACATCGACTTCGCCCACCGCAACGTGACGGTGTATTTCCCGCCCGAGATGCAGGCCATGGTGGGCGGCGCAGCCACGTCCGAGGCCGCTCGGGCGGCCGTCGCCGGGGCCGCGGCCGGGGCCATGGCCATGGAGCAGGAACTGGCCGCCAAGGAGAAATCGTCCGGGGAGTGATGGCCCCCCCGGGGTGTCGCCGACACGCCTAAAGGCGGTCCGGACCAAGGCCTGGCCGTGGTCCGGACCGCCTTTACGTCAGGATATCCGCTTCGATGCAGCCGTTCCCGTCAGGGGCAGGGTATCGGCTGGTACACCGTCTTTCCTGCCTCGCGGGTCTCCAGGTAGCACTGCTTCGAATCCTTGTAGATGACCTGTCCCGAGGAGGAATTGGCGATGGCCACGGCCGTGGCCGGCAGGACGACGAGCATCGCGCCCAGGGCCGCTCCGGCCGCCACGCTGGCGCCTGGGCCGTAGTACCCGTATCCGCCGTAGTACGGCGGCGGCACGGGAACGGGCACGGGGACTGGAACGGGCACAGGCGCTGGCGGCCGATACCCCGGCGGCGGCGGCGGCGTGCCGCCCCGGGGACAGGTCACGCCG
>JAVHLG010000003.1:0-100421 GCA_031082225.1 Desulfovibrionaceae bacterium
AGCCGGGTGAAGGGAACCCCTTCTGTGAACAAAAGGGGTTCCTTTCCCCCGGACACCCATCCCTCCCCAAAACACTTTGTTGGTTTGCTGCGGCTCACAACCCAAACCTCTTCTACGGGCGTTTTGATCCCAGGTGGTCCAGGATGTAGCGGGCCGTGAGAGGAAGACCGTCGTAGCGCAGAATCTGCTGCGCGAAGGCGAAGCCGGTCTCCTGCCGGATGAGCCGGGCCAGTTGTCCCGTGGAGTTGCCCTCGACCATCACGGCGCGGGGGGATTTCTCCAGGAGGGGAAGAAACTGGGCGGGGACCAGGGGATAGACCTGGGAGAAATGGAGAACGGCGCAGGAGGTTCCGGAGTCGCGCAGAATCGCCGCCGCCTCCAGGGCCGCCCCCAGGGTCGTGCCCCAGCAGGTGAGGAGGATATCGGCGGAGGCCTCGCCGTACAGGTCCGGTGGGACGGCGTCGGCAGATAGCCCCTGCATCTTGCGCGACCGCTTGTCCTGCATGACCACCCGCACGCCCAGATCCTCGGTGATATGCCCGTCGGCGGTGTGTTCGTCGCTGTCGGCCACCACCAGATAGTCGCCGAAACCGGGAACCAGCCGGGGCGAGACCCCGGAATCGGTCACGGCGTAGCGTTCGTAGACGCCGGGGCCGTCGTGGGCCGTCCCGGGCCGGGCCACAGCCGGAAGCGCCGCCAGGTCGAAGGGCGCCACGCCCCGGTAGGAATCGGCCAAAAACTGGTCCGTGAGCACGAAAACAGGGCTCTGGTATTTCTCGGCCATATGCACGGATCGGTGCGTCAGGTGGAAGCACTGCTCCACCGTGCCCGGCGCGAAGATGGCCCGGGGGAACTCGCCGTGCCCGGCGTAGAGCACGAGGTTCAGGTCGGCCTGCTCCGTGCGCGTGGGCAGCCCGGTGGCCGGACCCGGTCGCATGGCCACCACGATGACCACCGGCGTCTCGATCATGCCCGACAGGCTTATGCCCTCGACCATCAGCGCAAAGCCGCCGCCGGAGGTGGGCACAAGCGCCGTGGCCCCGGCGAACGAGGCCCCCAGCGCCATGTTCACGGCCGCGATCTCGTCCTCGGCCTGCTCCACCACCACCCCCATGGCCTGGGCCTTGGCGGCCAGGGTCAGGGCCACGGAGGTGCCCGGCGTCATGGGATAAAACGAGCAGAAATTGACCCCGGCGGCCATGGCCCCAAGCGCAATGGCCTCGTTGCCGTTTAAGATAATCCGCTTGTCCGTGCGCGTGGCCGGGGCGATGCAGGTAAACGTCACCTGCTGCTGGGCCGTCCAGGCCATGGCGTCTGAGAAGACCTTGCGGTTGGCGGCCACCATCTCCTCGCCCTTTTTGGCGAAGGTGTCGTGGATGATCTTTTCGATCCATGCCGCGTCCAGGCACAAAAGCGAGCACAGAACCCCCAGGGCGGCCATGTTCTCGAAAATGGGCTTGGGGCACAGGGCCTGAAACGGCACGAGCAGGGTGCGCGGACCGGCGGCGGACTGCCCCAGGGCCGCGTCCACGAGCACCACGGCCCGTTCGGTGAGCGCATCCCGGTGCAGGGCATACGTGGCGGCGTCCAGCGCCACCAGGATGTCCACGCCCTCGCGTGGGGCGGACACGGCCTCGGGGCTGACGCGCACGGCGTAGGTGTTGTGGCCGCCCCGTATGCGGGACATGTAGTCCTGGGTGACCACGATCTCGTACCCGGCCCGGACCAGGGCCTTGGCCAGGAAATCGCCCACGGTGACCAGGCCCTGTCCGGCCTCGCCCCCGATGAGGATGTTGACGCTTATGTCTGACATGCACACATCTCCGGATTCTGGTTCTGCGGCTGTTCGTCCAAAGGCCGCCCCGTCCGCGAAACCGCAACGGGATGCCAAAGGGCTTTCGCCCTTTGGCCCCCGGAGGGTTCACCTTGTCAGCATCGCTACCGGGCGGCGGGCTTCATGGACGAAGCCCGTTGCCCCCGCAGGGGTTCCCGCCACACTCCAGTTGCCTCGCGGGCTTGCGTGTGTCCTCGAAACCCGCCTATGCGGATTTCGAAAAACAAGAATGCAAGATGCTTCTTTTCTCCTAAAAAATACTGGCGTATTTTTTAAGGGATTGGGCACTAGGCCCCGTCGAGCCCCGAGCCTTCCTTTTCCAGGTGCCAACCCTGGGGATCCTCGAAATAGTAGCGGGTGTCCGAGAGCAGGACGTGAAAGCCGCGCTGATCCCGGATCATCTCCACCAGAAAGGCCTTTTCCACAGGATCCGTGACCCGGGCCAGATGGTCGTGGAAAAACCGCAGGGCCGCCAGTTCCGCGTCGATGGCCGCCGCAAGCGCCCCGACCACGGTCATGCAGGCCGCCGAGCCGGGCGGCATGCCGGGAACCAGGGTGGAAAAAACGCCGCGCATACCTGCGGGTTCGTCGTCGCGCAGTCGGCAGGCCGCCTCCCAGTCCTTGCCGGCCTGGAGGTTCCGATAGACCTCCTCGATGTGCGCCCGCTGTTTTTTCTTGTCGGCCATCAGCCGCTCGAAGACCTCGCGGCCCAGGGCCTCGGGGCAGTCGGCCACGGCCTTGGCGTAGAACCCCACGGCCTTGTCGGCCAAATCCAGGGCCTGGCACAACATCTCTTGGGAAGGGGGGGCAGTATCCGGCATGGTTCCTCCGGGAAAACCGTGGGGCCGTCAGACCATCGGCGTGACGGCCCCGTTCGGGCGGGATTGCGCAAGGCGCTTGTTACGGGATGACCGGCGGGGTGAACACCCGCAGGGCCAAGTCCTTATCCAGCATGAACCAGCCGCCGGGCGTGGACTCCACCAGCTTGAGCTTCTGGATGACCTCGGTGACGCTGGCCTCCTCCTCCACCTGCTCGGAAATGAACCACTGCAGGAAGGCCACCGTGGCGTGGTCCTTTTCCTTGATGGCCAGATCCATCAGGGCCCCGATACGCGCCGTGACCTTCTGCTCGTGGGCCAGGGACTCTTGGAAGACGGCCAGGGGCGAGTCCCATTTGACCGGCGGGGCGTCCAGGGCCTGGAGCACCACCCGTCCGCCGCGTTCGTTGAGGAATCTGTAGAACCGCTCGGCGTGGGCCCGTTCCTCCTGCTCCTGGATGTGCATCCAGTTGGCGAACCCGGCCAGCCCCTGTTCCTCGAAGTAGGCGGCCATGGCCAGATACAGGTAGCCGGAATAGTATTCCCACTTGACCTGGTCGTTGAGGGTCTGCTCCATCTTTTTCGAGAGCATGGCCTAGTCCTTTTTCCACAGCCCATGGATGTTGCAATATTCCCGGGCGGAGACCGTCGTGGCCGCAATGCAGAACTCCGCCTCCGGGGCCTGGCCTGGGGCGAGGAAGGCCTTGTAGGACACGCCGTCGGCCAGAAGCTCGATCCATTCGATGTAGTGCTTCTCCTCCATGGGATGGGGCACGCCGCCGACCTTGACCTTGTAGCCGGTGGCGGTTTTCTCGATGACCGGGACGTGCTTTTCCTTGGAGGCGTCCACCACGCCCTCCTCCATGAGTTTCATGGGCTGGCCGCAGCAGACCAGATCGCCGCCGCCGGTATGCAGCACTTCCACAATATTTCCGCAGATTTCACACTTGTAGACTTCGAGCATCTTGGTCATGATCGTCATCTCCTTTTGGGCTTGTTTTCCGTCCTCCCCGCCCAGGCAACGCGCAATCGGCTCTGGGGAGACGCGCATACTTTCACTACACCACTTCTTCCAGGCTTTCGCAACCCCTTCGTGTCCATCCGCCGCCAATCCCCGGTCAGCCACCCACAATGGCTTCAGGACGCCAGGGGTTGCAAACATACCCCTACGGGGCATATTTCATGTCATGCTTCCTGGGATATAAGTCGCCCACGGCCATGGGCAAGCCGTCATGGCCCATCCGGCTAAAGAAATCGCCGCGTCGGCCGATGACATAAAGGCAGGCCCTCAAGGAAACCCCGGGCCTGGGGACACGAACATGAACATACCCCGCCCGTTGTTGCTTAGCCTGGCACTGGCCACGGCCCTGAGCATGGCCGTGCCGGACACGGGGCGGGCCGAACCCGCGCCGTTTCCCACCACCATCGGCATCCGGGACGTGAGCCAGCCTCCGTCGCCGGGGCGCGACCCCGTGCCCTTTACGCCCAAGCCCCAAAAACCATCCCGGCCCGGCAGCCGGAAACCCGCCAAGCCGCAAAAAACGGCCGCCGCGAAACCGGCAGCGCCGACCCAAGCCCGGCCCCAGGTCCAGGCCGCGCCTGCGCCAGCGCCGCAACGGCCCCAGGTCCAGGCCGCGCCAGCGGCAATCCTGCCGACGCCTGAGGAACTCAACCGGAAATATTCCGCAGTCAATGAAAGCCTGTCGCCCCTGGCCGTGGGCCCGGTTCCGGCCCCGGCCCCGGCGTCGGCCCAGGGAGCGACTCCGGCCCCGACGCCCTCTTCCGGGCAGACAACCCCGGCCGCCGCACCAGGCCCCAATATGGCGGAACCCGCTGCCACGCCGCCATTGCCCTGATGTCGCCGCCTGGAAATCCAGACATCCGGATGCTGCGATCAACACAATGAAAATATGGAATTTTTGCTAATACATACGGGCATATTTTTCATGGAACGCAACACGAGGCCATCCACACAAGGGGCATTCCCATGCACAGAGTCCACACGCAACGACTCCGCGCCGTGACGCCAGCCTGCGCGGCATGCTTCGCGGCAATACTTCTGGCGATCCTCCTGGCCTCGGCCCCGGCCATAGCCAAAGGCCCGCCTCCGCCGCCTCCCCGCTATCCCGAGGTGGCCATGGCCCTGGCCGACGACCTGGACCGCCAGGCCGCGCCGCGCCTCGGGATCGGATTTCCGGACAATTCCCGGGGACTGTACTGGGTGGTGGTCACGGTTCCGGCGCAAGCCGACGATCTGGAGGCGTCCTCGGGGCTGGGGCGGCTCATGGCCCAGGAACTGTCCTGCGCCCTGGTGGCCAGGGGCTACAATGTGCAGGAGATCCGCAAGGCCTCGGAGATCGCCTTTGACCGCACCCAGGGCGAGTTCATCCTCACCCGGGACACCCGGGCCCTGGCCAGACGCCACGTCACGGCGACCCTGGTGGTGGCTGCGACCTATACGGTGTTGCCGGGGGAGGTGCGGTTCAACGTGGAGCTCATGGACGCCAGGAACAACAACATCGTGGCCATGACCAGCCGCAGTCTGGCCAAGACCCAGGAGGTGGCGGCGCTTTTGGGACGTTCCGGGCTTTCCGCCGTGGGGCCGACGGTGTCCACAGTGGATGCGGCGTCCTTCCAACGGGAGATGCTGCCCTCTCTGCGATAACCGCCCCGCTTTCCTGCTGACGCGGGAAACGGCCGTTCCCGGAAGGATCGGCCGTTTAGCTGTTGACGAGGAGAAAACCGGTTGTTTCATTAAAAACACTGACGTGTTTTTATGGTGTGGTTTCGGCCTCCTTCCAGCGGGAGCTGCTTCCGTATCTGTGTCGCAAGATCTATTTCTCTGCTGTCACAAGAAACGTACGTTCCCGGAAGGAAGCGGCTATTTTGGCGGATTTTGAGAAGGAAACCGATTGGTTCCTCAAAATAGCGGCGTATGTTTTCTGGGGCGGGTGCGAAACCCTTTCGACGTGAACGGCCCCTTGTTGACGTTGATAGCTCTGTTTCTCTCCTGTCGCAAGAAACGACCGCCCCCGAAGGGAACGGCCGTTTCTAAGCTTCACGAGGAAGAAGGCAGCTTCCATTTAACAAAACGGACCTGTTTTTCATCACGGCTGGACGATTCCGCTTTCCAGCCGAGGCGGGCACATCGCCCCAGAGGGATCAGGCCTCGAGCACCTTGCGCAGTTCATCCTCTTTGTCCTTCGTCAGGGAGGTCCGAAGGATCTTGCCCTTGCCCGCGAACGCCTTGAGGTCGTCCAGAACCTTGTCCGCCGTCATCTTGCGAACCAGGACAAACAACGCGGAATTGCCCGGTTGAAACGACCCGGCCATGTCCTTCATCATCGTATCGTCGATGCCGATGTCCGCGAGTTTGCCGGAAACGGCCCCGGCGCCGGCCCCAACGGCCAGGCCCAACAGCGGATTGAAGAAGATCATCCCGATCAGCATGCCCCAGAAGCCGCCGCTTAAGGCCCCCATGGCGGTCAGGTTCACGGCCTGATGCAGCTTGATCTTGCCTGCGGCGTCCTTGGTCACGACCACGACGTCATCCATCTCGATCAGATATTCCTTCTGCAGTTTGGCCAGTTCGGACCGCATCTCGAACGCGGTATGCTCGTCATCAAACAACACGGCGATCAGATCACTCATCTGTGGCTCCTTTTCGTGGGCTGACGGTTTGTCAAAACGATGCGGGCGTTGCCCTGCGCCGCCTCGCGCAATACCTACAGACGGACTTTGGCGGCAACATGATGAACTCGTTCCTTTTAAAAACCGACGTCTTTTCCAAGGGGCGCAATCCTCGTGTGATGTTCCACACATAAGCCTGTGTTTCGCTTGGCCGAAAGCAGTGTTTCAAAGCCCTTGCCTGGAAGCCACGACCACAGCACAATACCCCGTTATTTACAAAACGCGGCATTAGTGCCGCGTCGCCGGGTTCTGGGCCTCTTTCATGAGCGTGGAGGACAGGTTCGGCGTGGTGTCCGAACGGCCGCAAAAGAGCTTTTCCGGATCGGCGCACACCAGGGCGGTTTCCAGCACCTGATCCATGTGCGCCACGCGGATGATCTCCAGATCCTTCAGGATGGCCTCAGGCACTTCCTTCAAATCCTTTTCGTTTTCCTCGGGGATGATCACCGTGCGGATGCGGCCCCGGTGGGCGGCCAGAAGCTTCTCGCGCAGGCCGCCGATGGGCAGCACCCGGCCGCGCAGGGTGATCTCGCCGGTCATGGCCAGGTCGTTGCGCACGGGCAGGTTGAGAAGCGCCGAGATGAGCGTGGTGGCCAGGGTAATGCCCGCCGACGGCCCGTCCTTGGGGATGGCCCCCTCAGGCACATGGATATGGATGTCGATCTCCTTGTGGAAATCGGGCTTGAGCCCGAAAAGCGCCGAGCGGGAGCGCAGGTAGCTCACAGCCGCCTTGGCCGATTCCTGCATCACGTCGCCCAGCTTGCCGGTGATCTCCACCTTGCCCGCGCCTGGCATGATCACCGCCTCCACCATGAGCATCTCGCCCCCGAGCTCGGTATAGGCCATGCCGTTGCACAGCCCCACCTGGGCCTTTTCCTCCTTCTCGCCGTGACGGAACTTGGTCACGCCGAGGTAGGATTGCAGATTCTGCTTGGTCACGGCGAAGGCCTTGTCCGGCTCCTTTCTCTCCACGAGCTTCCGGGCCACCTTGCGGCAGATGGAGGCCAGTTCGCGCTCCAGATTGCGCACGCCCGCCTCGCGGGTGTAGCGGCGCACGATCTCCAGCATGGCGTTGTCGGAAAGCGACAGGTTGTCTTCCCGAAGCCCATGCTGCTTGAGGTTTTTGGGCATGAGGAACCGGCGGCCGATCTGCATCTTCTCGTTTTCCAGGTAACCGGGGATACGGATGATCTCCATGCGGTCCTGCAGGGGCAGGGGGATGGTGTGCAGGGCGTTGGCCGTGGTGATGAAAAAGATCTTGGACAGATCGTAGTCCAGATCCAGGTAGTGATCGTTGAAGGCCACGTTCTGCTCGGGATCCAGGACTTCGAGCAGGGCCGAGGACGGGTCGCCCCGGAAATCCGTGCTCATCTTGTCCACCTCGTCCAGGCAGAACACGGGATTGTTGAATTTGACCCGCTTCAAGGACTGGATGATCTTGCCCGGCAAGGCCCCGACATAGGTGCGGCGATGGCCGCGAATCTCGGCCTCGTCGCGCACCCCGCCCAGGGACAGACGCACGAACTCCCGGCCCATGGCCCGGGCGATGGACTTGGCCAGAGACGTCTTGCCCACCCCCGGAGGCCCGACCAGACAGAGGATGGGGCCCTTGAGGCTTTCCACCAGTGACTGCACGGCCAGATATTCGAGGATGCGCTGCTTGGGCTTGTCCAGGCCGTAATGATCCTCGTTCAAGATGGCCTCGGCCTGGGCCAGATCCAGGTCCGTGGGCTGCAGCACGTTCCAGGGCAGATCCAGGATCCACTCCACGTAGTTGCGCACCACGGTATATTCGGCCGAGGACGGCGGAATCTGCTTGAGCTTTTTGATCTCCCGCGTGGCCTTTTCCCGGGCCTCGTCGGACATGTCCTTGGCCCGCAGGCGCTCTTCAAA
This sequence comes from Desulfovibrionaceae bacterium, assembly GCA_031082225.1. Classification (GTDB taxonomy): domain Bacteria; phylum Desulfobacterota; class Desulfovibrionia; order Desulfovibrionales; family Desulfovibrionaceae; genus Desulfolutivibrio. The sequence continues at coordinate 8,236 of JAVHLG010000003.1, forward strand.
CTCGGCGGCCTCGGCGGCCGGGTCGTCCTCGCGGCCCATCTCCTTGTTGATGGCCTTGAGCTGCTCGTTTAAATAATATTCCTTCTGATTCTTCTCCATCTGCTGCTTGACGCGGTTTTTGATGCGCTTTTCCAGCGAGGAGATCTCGATCTCCCCCTGCAGGAAGCCGTAGGCCTCCTCCAGCCGCTTGATGGCCGAGGTCTCTTCGAGCACGCCCTGCTTTTTGATGTAGTCCACCTTGAGGTGGGGCATGACCGCGTCGGCCAGCTTGCCCGGCAATGTGATGGAATTGATGGCTAAAATAGTCTCGGGGGCCAGCTTTTTGTTGATGCGGCCATACTGCTCCAGGGCCTCCTGGGTGGCCCGGATGAGCGCGTCGGCCTCCGCCCCGGCCATGTCCTCGTCAGGCAGCCGGGCCACGCGCACCAGCACGTTGTCGGCGTTGAACTCCTCGCTGGTGTCCTCGGGTTCCCACCGGGCCCGGTACAGGCCTTCGAAAAGCACCTTGATGGTGCCGTCGGGCAGCCGCAGCATCTGCAGAATCTTGGACACGGTGCCCACGGTGAACAGATCGTCCGGGGTGGGTCGTTCCGTCTCCGGGGCGCGTTGGGCCACCAGAAAGATTTTCTTGTCGTGGGTAGCCACGGCGTTCTCGATGGCCTTGATGGAGGCCTCGCGGCCCACGAAAAGCGGCACGATGGAGCGCGGAAACATGACCACTTCCCGCAGGCTCATCATGGGAAGCAGGGCATCTTCAAAGGAATTCTTCTGATTATCGAACAAAAACGAGGACATAAAACCTCCATGGACTGTCGGGACTTGGGGGCGCGTCCATGAACGAACCACCGCAGCGGCTCGCATGAAGCGGATCGGGCATCTCTTCGCGGTGTCAAAGCCCGGCCCGGCAGGGTCGTACAAAGCCGGACCGGCGGGCATCGTCTCCTGGCGCGGGCCCGAAAGGAAATCCACGCCAGGGACGAAGGTCAAGTAAGGACGGAAAACCCGTTGTCAAACCGCCCGGCGCGGAAAAGACGTCTGTCTCCCCTGGCCGCCGCTGGCGGCAGCCCATGGCGGGTCGACCATGCGGCGGATCAGGCGCTTTTGACCTCTTGATGATAGAAAAGCAGAGGCTCCAGGCCCTTCTCCACCACTGACTTGTTCACCACGCATTCCTTGACCCCGCTTAAGGAGGGCAGCTTATACATGATTTCAAGCATGATGTTTTCCATGACGTTGCGCAGTCCCCGGGCCCCGGTCTTGCGCTCGATGGCCTTTTCCGCAATGGCGTCCAGGGCGTTTTTGGTGAAGCGCAGGCGCACCTTGTCCAGTTCGAAGAGCTTCTGATACTGGCGCACCAAGGCATTTTTGGGCTCGGTCAGGATGCGCACCAAGTGGTCCCGATTCAGCTCGGTCAGGCTGGTGATGATGGGAATACGGCCCACGAACTCGGGAATCAGGCCGAACTTGATGAGGTCGGCGGGATGGGCCTGGGACAGCACCACGGACAACTCGTCGTCGCGCTTGGACTCCACCTTGGCCCCGAAACCGATGCTGGTGCCGCGCAGCCGCTGCCCCACGATCTTTTCCAGGCCGATGAACGCCCCGCCCACCACGAACAGGATGTTGGAGGTGTTTAAGCGGATGAACTCCTGCTGCGGGTGCTTGCGGCCCCCCTTGGGCGGAATGTTGGCCTCGGTGCCCTCGATGATTTTCAAAAGCGCCTGCTGCACGCCCTCGCCGGACACGTCCCGGGTGATGGAGGGGCTGTCGCCCTTGCGGGCGATTTTGTCGATTTCGTCGATGTAGATGATCCCCTTGGAGGCGGACTCGATGTCGTAATCGGCGTTCTGCAGGAGTTGGACGAGGATGTTCTCCACGTCCTCGCCTACGTACCCGGCCTCGGTCAGGGTGGTGGCGTCGGCGATGGCGAACGGCACGTTCAGGATGCGGGCCAGGGTCTGGGCCAGAAGGGTCTTGCCCGAGCCCGTGGGACCGATGAGCAGGATGTTGCTCTTGTCGATCTCCACGTCGTCGGGATGCTTGGCGGCGTGGAACACGCGCTTGTAATGGTTGTGCACGGCCACGGCCAGGATCTTCTTGGCCTGGTCCTGACCGATGACGTATTCGTCCAGAAGGCGCTTGATCTCGGCCGGAGGCAGGAGCTTTCCGGCCTCGGTCTCCTCGGTGAGCGACTCCTGGGCGATGATCTCGTTGCACAACGACACGCATTCGTCGCAGATGTAGACGTCGGGACCGGCAATGAGCCTTTGCACCTCGTCCTGGCTTTTGCCGCAAAAAGAGCAGGACAGTTCGTTCGACAGGGAATTTTTCTTTTTGGTCATATTCGGTCACCCGTATCGGTTCCCGGCGGCTGGTCTGTGCGCCGCCGGGAATCCGGCGTTACCCCGGCAGCGGCAGGACAGGCCGCTGCAAAGGGATCATTCCTCGGCCTTTTCCGGCAACGGCTCGCGCGAGGTCAAGACCTTGTCCACGATGCCGTACACCCGGGCCTCCTCGGCGCTCATGAAATAGTCGCGCTCGGTATCGGCCTGGACCTTTTCGATGTTCATCCCGGTATGCCGGGACATGATGGCGTTCAAATGCTCGCGCATGCGGATGATCTCGCGGGCATGGATGTCGATGTCCGTGGCCTGGCCCTGGAAGCCGCCCATGGGCTGATGGATGAGGATGCGGCTGTTGGGCAGGGCGTAGCGCATGCCCGGGGCCCCGGCGCACAACAGAAAGGCCCCCATGCTGGCGGCCTGCCCCATGCACAGGGTGGACACGGGCGGCAGGACGTACTGCATGGTGTCGTAGATGGCCATGCCTGCGGTCACGGAACCGCCGGGGGAGTTGATATAGAGGTTGATGGGTTTTTCCGGATCCTCGGATTCGAGAAACAAAAGCTGGGCGCAAACCAGGTTGGCCACATGGTCGTCGATGGCGCTGCCCAAAAGGATGATCCGATCCCGCAGCAGGCGGGAATAGATGTCGTAGGCCCGCTCGGTGCGGCCGGTGGTTTCAATGACAATAGGTATGGTGGACATGGTCTTCATGTATCCTTCGTATACGTGAAACACAAGCTGCCGCCATGTCGGGCGGACGTGGCTGCAAAGATCGCTAGCAAAAATCGGGCCTTGTCCGCATGACGCCGCAACCGGTCCTAGGCCCCGGATTCCTCTTCCGAAACCGCCTCGGCGGCCTCGGCGGCAGGCACTTTTTTGACGTTGGCCTTGCTGTAGATCAGTTCCACAGCCTTGTCCGCCAAAAGCTTGTCCCGCACCGGAATGACCAGGTTGTTCTGCTCATAGTACTGCTTGAGCGTCAGCACGTCCTGGTTGGTCTTCTGGGAAAGCTGGTTGAAGTACAGGTCCATCTCCCGGGGCTCGACCTCCAGGCCTTCGACCTCGGCCACGTTCATGAGGAAAATCTGGGTGCGGGCGATGCTCTCGGCCTGATCCCGAAAATCCGTGCGCAGCCCTTCCAGGGTCTTGCCCGTGGATTCCAGGCTCTTGCCGCGCCGCTCAAGCCGCTCCACAAAGTCGTCGATCAACTGTCCCAGGTGGGTCTCCACCAGGGCGGGCGGCAGGGGGAAGTCCAGCTTGGCCAGGATGCCGTCCAACAGCTTTTTCTGGGCCGCAGCCTTGTGCAGATCCTGGCGCGACTTCTGATACGACATGGAGATGGCCTCGCGCATGCGGTCCAGGTTCTCGAAGTTCCCGGCCTTTCGGGCCATCTCGTCATCCAGGGGCGGCAGCCGCTTTTCCTTGATGACATGCACGGCGACCTTCATGGTCACGGTCTTTCCCGCCAGACTCTGGTTGATGAAATCCTCGGGGAAGGTCATCTGCCCTTCGCTCTGCCCCCCGGAGGGCACGGTCTTCACCAGGGCCTCGAAATCCGGCAGGGCCTGGGCCTCGCCCAGGGTGAGCTGAAAATTCTCGGCCCGCACCCCCGGAACGGGAACGCCGTCCTCAAAGGCCTCAAAACTCAAGGACACCACCTCGCCGTCCTTGGCCGGACGATTCTCGGCCAGGGGGACGAGATCGGCCAGATTTCCCCGGATGCGGTCAATGACGGCCGCAATGTCCTTTTCGGACACCACGACCTCTTCCTCTTCCACATCAAGCCCCAGATAGGTGGGCAGTTCGAAGGCCGGGGCGTGCTCAAACTCGAAATTGTAGGTCAGGGGCTGGTCCTTGACCAATTCCACCGTGTCCACGTCAATGCGCGAGAGCGGGGACTTTTTGAGTTCGCCCATGATCTCGTTGATATGCACGTTCAAAAGCTCGTTGGTGGCCTCGCCCACGATCTCCTTGCGGAAACGGGACTCCACCACGCTCGAAGGCGCCTTGCCCTTGCGAAAGCCCTTGAAGTCCGCCTTCTGGCGGTAGATGGCCACAGTGGCGGTCAGGGCGGCGTTGGCTTCCTCGGCCGGAACCGTGACCTCAACCTTGGTCTTCACGGGAGAAACAACGATGACGTTATATTCCAAGACGATCCTCCTGATGTTTCCGTCCGGATCACGGCCTGGGCCGTGTCCGGCGGGTAGCGTGCATGCATGGCCGCAGCCGATGCCCGGCAGCGGTTTCTGGCGTTTCCGAAAATGCAAATGAAGGATAATAAGGGACGATGCCCAAAAAGGGAAGACCCAGGACGGCAATCCCTTTCAATCATCTTGAAATCTTTTATGATTTTTTTAGCGTTCTCCCCCCTTCCCCTTGCGGATTCCGGGAAAGACCCAAAAAGACGGGGTGTTGACGCCCAAATGGAATCATTCTACCCCACCTCCCTGTCCGGTGCAGTCGGCAATGGGGCCGAGCGCCGCAGGCTTTCGTCGCACGGGCGACGGCAAAAGGACGGCATCCATGTTTTCCTGGATTCTCTATCCCCTTTTCGGCGCGGCGGCGGGCGTCATCGCCGGGCTTTTGGGCGTGGGCGGCGGCATCGTGGTGGTGCCTGTGCTGGTGTTTCTGTTCACCGTGCAGGGGTTTCCGCCCCAGTTCGTCATGAAGATGGCCCTTGGCACGTCGCTTGCCAGCATCATGTTCACCTCCATCTCGAGCTTTCAGGCCCACCATCGCCGGGGCGCGGTGCACTGGGACATCGTCAAGGCCATAACCCCCGGCATCCTCATCGGCACCTTCGGCGGCACCTATCTGGCCGCCGCCCTGTCAGGCACGTTCCTGACCGCCTTTTTCGCCTGTTTTCTCTATTACGTGGCCATCCAGATGCTTTTAAACCTCAAGCCCAAGCCGTCGCGCACCATCCCCGGCGCGGCGGGCATGGTCGGCGTGGGAGGATTTATCGGCGTGATCTCAAGCCTGGTGGGGATCGGCGGTGGCACGCTGTCGGTGCCGTTCATGACCTGGTGCAACCTGCCCATGCATCATGCCATCGGCACCTCGGCGGCCATCGGGTTTCCCATCGCCGTGGCCGGGACCGTGGGGTACATCGTCAACGGATGGTCCGTGGCGGGACTGCCCTCCCCGTCCATCGGATACATCTCCGTCCCGGCGCTCGTCGGCATCGCGGTATTCAGCATGCTGACCGCGCCGCTTGGAGCCAGGCTGGCGCACAAGCTGCCCGTGCCGGTGCTGAAGAAAATTTTTTCCATTTTTCTCATCGGCACGGCGACCAAGATGATTTGGGGCGTACTTTTTTCATCATAACTACGGTATAGTGAGGACAACAAACAGCAATTCTTCCCCAACCTGTTGCGTTGAATGATCCACACCCAATTTTTCATGAACAACCACGCTCTCTGTGCTTGATCAAGTCAAATTCTTCGACTATTAACCATGCGTCCTTCATCAAAGTTCTTCCGCATCAGACATGTCATGGCTGGATGACCAGCAAAGGAACAGGGAGGCATGCATAAAATCACTGCCAGGGAAAAATTCCGCTATCAGTTTGACGCCTTCATGTCCCGGGGTTCCGGCGCCCTCATCCTGGGGCTTTTCCTGGTGTCCGCCATTATCATCGTCCTGGCGTCCATTGTGGTTGCGACCCTGGACCTGGCCCCGGAGCCACAGTCCATGCCGCTTTACATGTGGGGCAACCTCATGCGCCTTATCGACGCCGGAACATTGGCCGGCGACAGCGGCGACTGGTCGTATCTGATGCTGATGTTGCTGGTCACGGCCGGCGGCGTCTTCATCTTCAGCAGCCTCATCGGCGTACTGACCACAGGGCTCGAAGCCAAGCTCGACGAACTGCGCAAGGGACGCTCCCTGGTGGCCGAGACAGGTCACAGCATCATCCTGGGCTGGTCGCCGCACATCTTCTCCGTGGTTTCTGAGCTGGCCTTGGCCAACGAAAGCCAGGGCTCTTTCCGCATCGTCGTCATGGCCCAGAAAGACAAGGTGGAGATGGAGGACGAGCTTCGCGACAAGATCAAACTGCCCCGGGGCGGACGCCTGGTCTGCCGCACGGGCGATCCCATGGACCCGGACGATCTGACCATCGTCAATCCCGGTGCGGCCAAGTCCATCCTCATCATCACCAATGACGCCGACGACCCGGACGCAGCCGTTCTCAAAACCGTCCTGGCCCTGTCGCGGCGCCTGGAAGGCATAACCCCGGGGCCGCATGTGGCGGCGGTCCTGACCCAGGACCGCAACCTCTCGGCGGCGAACATCGCCGGCGCAGGCCGGGCGGTCTTTATTCCCGCCGGCGGCATCGTGGCCCGGATCATGGCCCAGACCTGCCGACAGCCCGGACTCTCCATCGTGATCGCCGATCTCCTGGATTTCTCCGGCGACGAAATCTACATGTACGCCCACCCGCGACTGGCGGGAAAAACCTATGGGCATATCGCCCTGGGCATGGGGCACGGCGCGGCCATGGGGATTCGGACGGCCTCGGGCACAATACGGATCAATCCTCCGGCTGGGACCGTCTTCGGCCCGGACGACCTCCTGATCTGCCTCGCCGGGGACGACAGCGCGATCTCCTTGGCTGAAAACGCCCCCCCGGTGGACGAAACCATGATCGCATCCGGGAAGCTCCGGCCCGCAACACCGGAGCGCCTGCTCATACTCGGCTGGAACAACCTCGGGCCGGTTTTTCTCTCAAGCATCGACGAATACGCCGCCCCGGGATCCGAGGCCGTCATTGTCGCTTCCGGTTTCACGCCCGAAGCGCCCGTACCGGAGCGTCTGCGCGCCATGCAGGTCACGACCGACACGGCGGACGTCTCGGACCCGGAGGTTCTCGAAGGCCTGTCGCCGCAGGATTTCGACCATGTCATGGTTTTCAGCGATCCGGGCCTGCCCCTGCAAAGCGCGGACGCAAAAACGCTGGCCATTCTCCTGCATCTGCGGGCCATCGCCGACCGGATCGGGCGGCGCTTTCCCATCACCACCCAGATCCTCGACGACCGAAACCATTGCCTGGCCCAGGCCGCCAGGGCCGACGACTTCATCGTCAGCGACCGCCTTCTGAGCATGATGCTGGCCCAGGTCAGCGAGAATCCCCAATTGATCCAGGTTTTCAGCGAACTGTTCCGGTCCGAGGGCTCGGAATTGTATCTCAAGTCGGCCTCGGCCTATGTTCGGGAGGACTGCCCCGTCACCTTCGCCACCGTGATCCATGCCGCCCTGAGCCGGGGCGAGACGGCGCTGGGCTGGCGCATCCTGGCGAACGCGCACGACGCAGACGCCAACTATGGCGTGCGCCTCAACCCGGCCGGTTCGGAGACCGTGACGTTCGCCCCGGGCGACCAGGTCATCGTGCTGGCTGAAGACGAAAGCTGAGGCAACGGTTTTCCCGCGACGCGGCATGGCGCGATCACCAGTCTGCGCCGCGCAGGGAGTCTTTCCGGACACGTAAGGGACCTTGGCCGACGCCATGCGCCGTTGCCGACAGTCCGTCGCCTGCGTTTTGCCTTCCCGTTTTTTCCGGACAAAGACGCCCCCCGCCCGGCCGATGGCGACCGGGTACGGGGGGCGCCGCGTTTTCGCGTCCCCGGAAAGGCTTACATATCCCGGGTCAGATCCATCTTGCGGATCTCGGCCCGTTTGATCTTGCCGCTGATGGTCTTGGGCAGCTCGGGCACGAACTCCACGATGCGCGGATATTTGTACGGCGCGGTCACGGTCTTGACATGGTTTTGCAGCTCCTTGGCCAGCTCGTCGGACGGCTCGTAGCCCGACGACAAAACCACCGTGGCCTTCACCGCCTGACCCCGCACGTGGTCGGGAACGCCGGTCACCGCCGCCTCGACCACGGCCGGATGGGTGATCAGCGCGCTTTCCACCTCGAAGGGGCCGATGCGGTAGCCGCTGCTCTTGATCAGGTCGTCGATACGGCCCAAAAACCAGAAATAGCCGTCCTCGTCCATCCAGGCCTTGTCGCCGGTATAATACACCCCGTCGTGCATGACGTTGGCCGTCTTCTCCGGCTCGTCCAGATAGCCTGTGAAAAGCCCCAGATTTTTGCCCGGTCCGAGTTTCAGGCAGATCTCCCCCTCCACCCCCGGCGGGCACGGCTCGCCGTGCTCGTCAAGCAGGATCAGATCCCAGCCCGGCGTGGGGCGGCCGATGGACCCGGGCTTGGGGGTCATAAACGGGAAGGTGGCCAGTTGCAGACAGGTCTCGGTCTGTCCGTAGCCCTCGTAGATGGGCATGCCCGTGGCCTTTTTCCAGGCGTGGAACACGCTGTCGTTTAACAGCTCGCCCGCCGTGGTGCAGTGGCGCAGGTGCGAGAGTTCCCATTTGGACAGATCCTCGCGGATGAGGAAGCGGTAGACCGTGGGCGGGGCGCAAAAGGAACTGACCTTGTTGGCGGAGATAACGTCCAAAAGCTCGGCCGGGACGAACTTGCCCCGGAAATCCCACACGAAGACCACGGCCCCGGCCATCCACTGGCCGAAGAACTTGCCCCACACGGCCTTGCCCCAGCCCGTGTCGGCCAGGGTCAGGTGGATGTCCCCCGGTTTCAGGTCGTGCCAATAGACCCCGGTGACGTAATGGCCCAGGGGATAGGCGTTGGTGTGCACCACCATCTTGGGCATGCCCGTGGTGCCGGACGAGAAGAAAATCAGAAGGGGATCGTCGCGCCGGGGGGAATCGGCCGTGCGGGGAAACGTCGTGGCCGCGGTCTTGCCGATCTCTTCATACGCGGCCCAGCCCCCGGGCAGGGGCGCATTTCCCACCTGGACCAGGACCGCCAGCCCCGGGCAGGATTGGCGGGCGGTCTCCACCCGGGGCACGACCGAGTCCTCGGCGATGACCGCCTTGATCTTGGCGTAATTGACCCGGAACTCGATGTCGTGGGGGGTCAGGAGGTTGGGCGAGGGCACGGGCACGGCCCCGATCTTGGCCAGGGCCAGAAAGGTCACCCACCACTCCACCCGGCGGTACAGGATGACCATGACCCGGTCGCCCTTTGTGATGCCGAGGGCGGCGAAGGCGTTGGCCATACGGCTGGATTCGCGGCTGAAATAGGCCATGTCGTAGTCGCGGCGGGTCCCCCTGGGGCCGATGTGGATCATGGCCGGACGGGCGGGATCGGCGGCGGCCACGACATCCACGAAATCGAAGGCGAAACTGTAGTCTTCCGGGACATCCAGGGAAAACGTCTCCAAAAACTCCCGGTACGAGGACGGGGTCTGTTTCTGAGGGATATTCACGTCGGGCTCCATTTCGGTATTGGGCGGGCCATCGGCCCATATCGTGTCGCTTTAAATGATCACGTCCAGGAACTCGGCCTCCTGGCCGTCCAGACCGCGCATGGCGTGGGGGGTGCGGGAATCGAAATACAGACAGTCCCCCGGCCCCATGACCACCACCTCGTCGCCCAGGCGGATCTCCAGCCGTCCCCGCAGCATGTAGACGAATTCCTCGCCCAGGTGCCGGTTGCACTCGATGTCGGACTCGGGCTTGGGCGGCACCGTGACCAGAAACGGCTCCATGGCGGGCTTGCGGAACCGGTAGGCCAGGCTCAGGTACTTGTAGGCCTTGCGCCGGTCCACGGACAGGCCGTGTCCGGCCCGGACCAGGGAATAGGCGTGCAGATGGGCCTCGCCCCCGGTCAAAAGCGTGGTCAGATCCACGTTGCAGACCTGGGCGACCTTGTAGAGGTAGCTGACGGGAATCTCCCGGTTGCCGGATTCATAGGCCAGGACATCAGCGGCATCGACCCCGGTCTTTTCGGCCAGGGTTTCGGGGGAAAACCCCATGACCTCGCGTATGCCGCCTAGTCGCATGGCGATGTCCTTGACCGGACCCACTTCCTCGTTCATGGCCGCACCTCGTGGCAGGCTGAATGGTTGGCGAAAAAACGAAATGATCGCGAAAGAGAGGCTCTTTCTTTTTCCGAATATTATCCCCTTGTCAACGAGGGAAATCGGAGAAAATTGGGGGGGGGAGGCAAAAAGGGACTGGAATCCCGGCGAAATATCCTGTACCGGAACCCGGGCGCATGTCGCCATCAAATCTTGACCATGAGGTGCCGTATGAAAGAAAAAAAACTGGGCGCACGCATCCGGGCCTTCCGCGAACTGCAGGACATAAGCCGGGAGGACATGGCCGAACGCACGGGGTTGTCCCTGGAGTTTTTGACCTCCCTGGAGCAGGATGACATCTCACCCTCCCTGGGCCCCCTGCTCAAGGTCTCCCGGGCCCTGGGCGTGCGTCTGGGCACCTTCATGGACGACGAGGTGGGCAGTGACTGCTGTCTGGTGCGCTGCCAGGATCTGGGGGGCGACGGCGACGTGGTGCTGCACACGGGCGCGGCCCAGAAGGGCGAGGGCCTGACCTTCCACTCCCTGGGCGCGGGCAAGTCCGACCGTCACATGGAGCCGTTTTTCATCGAGATCCAGCCCGAGGCGGAAGGGGCCGAAACATCCCTGTCCTCCCATGAAGGCGAGGAATTCATCGTGGTGGTCTCGGGCCAGGTCGAAATCGTCATGGCCAGGGAGGTCCACATCTTGAGCCCCGGCGACAGCATCTACTTCAATTCCATCGTGCCCCACCATGTGGGCTGTGCGGGAACGGAACCGGCCCAGATCTACGCCGTTCTGTATTTCCCGGAATAGAGGACGCCGATCATGTCCGACGACACTCCCCTGTTCGACCTGACCATGGGCCAGCTTCTGGCCCAGACGGCGGCGGCCCATCCCGACAACGAGGCCGTGGTCTATGTGGATCGCGACTTCCGCCTGACCTATGCCCAGTTCGACAGGCTCACCGACGACCTGGCCAAGGGGCTCATGGCCCTTGGCGTGCAAAAGGGCGAGAAAGTGGCCGTGTGGGCCACCAACGTGCCCTACTGGGTGGCCTTGCAGTTCGCCACGGCCAAGATGGGGGCCATCCTGCTCACGGTGAACACCAACTACAAGCGCAACGAGCTCAAGTACCTGCTCACCAACTCCGAGTGCGAAAACATCTTCATCATCGACGGATTTCGCGACTCGGACTACCTCCAGATCCTCTACGATCTGGCCCCGGAATTGCGCACCATGGAGCGCGGCCGCATCAAAAGCAGCACCTTCCCGCATTTGAAGCGCGTGCTTTTTTTGGGCCACGAGAAACACCGCGGCATGTACAACATCCCCGAAGTGCTGGGCCTGGCGCGCATGGTCACGGACGAGCAGTATGCCGCCCGACAGGCCACCCTGCATCCCGACGACGTGGTGAACATGCAGTACACCTCGGGCACCACCGGCTTTCCCAAGGGGGTCATGCTCACCCACAAAAGCGTGGTCAACAACGGCTACTGGATCGGGCAGCGGCAGCGGTTTTCCCCCAAGGACCGCCTGTGCCTGACCGTGCCGCTTTTCCACTGCTTCGGGTGCGTGCTGGGGGTCATGGCCTGCGTCAACCACGGGGTGACCATGGTCATCGTGGAGGCCTTCAACCCCGTCTCCGTCATGTCCTCCATCGACCAGGAGCGCTGCACGGCCGTCTACGGCGTGCCCACCATGTTCATCGCCATGCTGGAGCACAAGCTTTTTGACAAGTTCGACTTCTCCTGCCTGCGCACGGGCATCATGGCCGGTTCCCCCTGCCCCATCCAGGTCATGCGCCAGGTCATGGACAAGATGTACATGAAGGAGATCACCATCTGCTACGGCCTGACCGAGAACTCCCCGGTCATGACCCAGACCACCCCCGACGATCCCCTGCACTACCGGGTGGAGTCCGTGGGCAAGGCCCTGCCCCACATCGAGGTCTGCGTACGCGACCCCGAGACCGGCCTGGAAGTGGCCCATGGGGTGCAGGGCGAGGTCTGCTGCCGGGGCTATTCGCTGATGAAGGGCTACTACAACAACCCCGAGGCCACGGCCAAGGCCATCACCCCTGACGGCTGGCTCAGGTCCGGCGACCTGGGGACCATGGACGAAAACGGCTACCTGGCCATCACCGGACGCCTCAAGGACATGATCATCCGGGGCGGCGAAAACATCTATCCCCGGGAGATCGAGGAATTCCTCTACACCATGGAGGGCGTCTCCGACGTGCAGGTGGCGGGCGTGCCCAGCCGCAAGTACGGCGAGGAGGTCGGAGCCTTCATCATCCTGAAAAAAGGCGTGAGCATGGCCCCCGAGGACGTGCGCGACTTTTGCCGGGGCCAGATCGCCTGGCACAAGATCCCGAAATACGTGGCCTTCGTGGACAGCTACCCCATCACCGCCAGCGGCAAGATCCAGAAATACAAACTGCGCGAGCAGGCCGCCGAGATGTTCCCCGAGGCCATGAAATAGCATCCGCCCTCCCGGCCGGAAGAATCCTTCCGGCCGGGCCAACCCCCCGCCCCGCGCGAGCCGCCGCGCCGGGAGGCACAGACTCCGGGAGCGTGGCCTTTCATGTTCGCCATCATCTTATTGTGCGTCTTTTTCACGTTCATGATCGGTGTCGGCGTATGGGGCATGCGCCGCACCTCGTCCCTAAACGACTTTTTCCTGGGCGGCCGCAGCATCGGCCCCTGGGTCTCGGCCGTGGCCTACGGCACGACGTATTTTTCCGCCGTGCTTTTCATCGGGTTCGCCGGGAAGCTCGGCTGGGCCTATGGTCTCAATGCCCTGTGGATCGCGGCGGGCAACGCCGTGTTCGGATCCCTTGCCGCCTGGCTGGTTCTCGGCAAACGCACCCGGCGCATGACCAAAAGCCTCGACGTCATGACCATGCCGGAGTTTTTGCAGGAGCGCTACGACGGGAAATACCTGAAAATCATCAGCGCCCTTATCATCTTCGTCTTTCTGCTCCCCTATTCGGCCTCGGTCTTCAAGGGCCTGGGCTATCTCTTCGAGGCCAACTTCAGCATCTCCTTCGACACGGCCCTGCTTATCATGATCGGCATCACCGGCCTGTATCTGGTCCTTGGCGGCTATTTCGCCATCGCCTTCACGGATTTCGTGCAGGGCATCATCATGGTCGGCGGGTCCATGGTCATGGTCTACCTGCTGGTGCAAAAGGGCGGCGGGCTTTCCGAGGTGCTTTCCGCCATCCCGGCCAGACACCTCCTGCACATGCCGCCTGAAAAACAACCCGGCGCGCTTTTATTGTGCGCCCTGGTGTTCATGACCTCGTTCGGAACCTGGGGACTGCCCCAGATGGTGCAGAAATTCTACGCCGTCAAGGACGAATCGGTCATCACCAAGGCCGCCGTCGCCACCTGCGTGTTTGCGCTGATCATCGGGTTTGCGGCCTATTTCACCGGGTCCATGTCGCACCTGTTCTACGACGCCCCGCCGCTTTCGCCTTCCGGCGCGGCCAACTTCGACCGGCTCATCCCGGACATGCTCAAGACGAATCTGCCCGAGGCCCTCATGGCGCTGATCCTGCTCCTGGTGCTCTCGGCCTCCATGTCCACCCTGTCCTCCCTGGTCCTGGTCTCGGCCTCGGCCGTGGCCATCGACCTGTACAAGGGCCACGTCAACCCCGAAATATCCAACAAGGCCTCGGTCCGCCTCATCCGCCTGTTGTCGGCGCTGTTCATCGTCATCTCCTACGTCATCGCCAGATACGACTTCGACATCATCATCACGCTGATGTCCCTGTCCTGGGGCGCGGTGGCCGGGGCCTTCATGGCCCCCTACATCTACGGCCTGTTCTGGAAAGGCGCCACCAAGGCCGGGGTCAAGGCGGGCATGGCCACGGGGCTTGTGGTCAACATCGGGCTCTTTTTCATCCTGGGCCCGGCCAAGTCCCCCATCGCCTCGAGCGCGGCCATGATCGCGCCCTTTGCGGTCATCCCCCTGGTGAGCCTTTTCACCCGCCCGCCTGCGCCAAGGATCATCGAGCAGGCCTTCGGCAAGAAAGGATAATCCACGCCGCAAACTGACAAAACGACAGCGGACGGCCGCCTGACGTCCGGATCGCCGGATGCGCCCCTGCCCCGCCGCCTCCCGTTGGCGCAGGGGCCGCACTTGACTTTGCCTGCCCCCTTTGTTTTGACAAACCACCCCTTCGACCGGAGACGATCATGCAGCTTTACAACACCCAGACCCGCTCTAAAGAGGTCTTCACCCCCCGCCTTCCAGGACAGGTCAACATGTATGTGTGCGGGATCACGGCCTACGACCTGTGCCACATCGGCCATGCCCGTTCCTGCGTGGTCTTCGACGTCCTGGTGCGCTACCTGCGAAGCCTTAGCCATGCTGTGCATTTCGTGCGCAATTTCACCGACGTGGACGACAAGATCATAAAAAAGGCCAACGCCGAGGGCATCTCTTCCGAGGCCGTGGCCGAAAAATACATCGCGGCCTTCCACGAGGACATGGACGCCCTGGGGATACTGCGGGCCGACGCCGAACCCCGGGCCACGGCCTACATCACGCCCATGCTGGATCTGGCCCAGCGCCTCATCGACAAGGGACACGCCTATGCCACCCCCTCGGGGGACGTCTATTTCCGGGTGCGATCGTTTCCGGGCTACGGCAAGCTCTCGGGCCGCGACGTGGAAGACCTGCGCTCCGGGGCCCGGGTCGCGCCCGGCGAGGAAAAGGAAGACCCTCTGGATTTCGCCCTGTGGAAGGCGGCCAAGCCCGGCGAACCCATGTGGGACAGCCCCTTCGGAAAAGGACGTCCGGGCTGGCACCTGGAGTGTTCGGCCATGAGCGAGGGCCTTCTGGACCTGCCCCTGGACATCCATGGCGGCGGCCAGGATCTGATCTTTCCCCACCACGAAAACGAGATCGCCCAGAGCGAGGCCGCCCTGGGCCGGGAGTTCTGCCGGTTCTGGGTGCATAACGGCTTCGTGCGCATCAACACCGAAAAAATGTCCAAGTCCCTGGGCAACTTCATCACCCTGCGCGACATATACGCCGGATACCTCCCCGAGGTGCTGCGCTTTTTCCTGGTCTCGGCCCACTACAGAAGTCCCCTGGACTATTCCCGCGAGGCCATGGACGAGGCCGAAAAGGGCATCCGTCGCGTCTATGCCTCCTTGGAATCGGCCGCCCAGGCCCTGACCCGCAGCAAGTGGTCGGGGACCGCCCTGCCCGCCGACGTCGCCGAGGAGATGGCCCGGCTGGAATCCGGCTTTACGGCGGCCATGGACGACGACCTGAACACGGCCGCCGCCCTGGGCCACGTCTTCGGCATGGCCCGGCTCGTCAACCGGGTCTTGGAGGACAAGACCCTGGCCAAGTGCAAGGACACCCCCGACTTGTGCCGCCGCTTCCTGGACGACATGGCCGGATACGCCGCCATCCTCGGGGTCTTCGGCACGGACCCGGCCGCTTTCAAGGCCCGGCTCAAGGCCAGCCGCCTGGCCCGCACGGGCATCGACGCCGAGCGGGTGGAGGCGCTTGTGGCCGAGCGGCAGGCGGCCCGCAAGAACAAGGATTTCGCCCGCTCGGACGCCATCCGCGACGAGCTTTCGGCCCTTTGCGTGGAGGTCAAGGACACCCCGGCCGGGCCGGAGTGGGACGTAGCCTAGCAGGGTGGCGGGCAATTTTTGGCTGATGCAGCCTGGACGCCGCGTCCATCCGGGGGCATCTCTTGGGGCACGAACCGGGAACGCGCTGCGTATCCATCACCGGGATTATTCCCAAGGCAGGCCATGATCCGTCATCCGTTCTGCACACGCCCGGGGGCCGTCCCATGATCCGCCGCATTGTCCTGGCCGCCACCGGGGCCAGCGGCATGCCCTACGCCGTGGCCCTGGCCAGGGAACTGTCCCGGGCGCCGGGCGTTGAGCTGCATCTTATCCTGTCCGATGCGGCCCGGCTGGTCCTTTCCCTGGAGTCTGCGGTCTCCGCCGCCGACCTTGCGGCCATGGCCCACACGGTCTACCGCCAAAACGAGCTGGACGCCGGTCCGGCCAGCGGTTCCTGGCGGCATGCGGGCATGGTGGTCTGCCCCTGCTCCATGGCCTCCCTGGCGGCCATCGCCACAGGCCTGGGCTCGAACCTCATCCATCGGGCCGCCGACGTCTGTCTCAAGGAACGCCGCCCCCTGATCCTGGTACCGCGCGAAACGCCTTTCAACCGGACGCATCTCAAAAACATGCTGGCGGCGCACGAGGCCGGGGCGGAAATCCTGGCCGCCGCGCCGGGTTTTTATCACAAACCGAAAACCATCGACGACCTGGTGCATTTCGTGGTGGCCCGCATCCTGGACCGCCTGGGCATCGCCCACGACCTCATGCACGGCTGGAAAGAGGACACGCCATGAACGACGGACAAGACGGAGACGGCTGGACGGTCATGTCCAGCTTTGACGGGCCGGGCGAGACGCGCCCGGAATTCGAGGACATGCTGCTTGAAGAGATGCAGCGATGGGAAGGCGAGGCCCGGCGGGCCGGTCTCGATCCGGCCGGTCACGTGCGCCTGTCCCGGGTGGGGACCACGGCGCTCATCGCCATAAGCCCTGAGCTTGAGGCCGCGTTCACCCCGGCCCAGACGTTATGGAAGGCGGAATAGCCTTATGCGGGCGTGGCCCGTTCGTGGGGCGTCGCCCAAAAATAACGGAAGAATTCTAACGAAAAAAGTATTTCAACTTGTTGTTCCCAAAATACGGGCGCCTGGATTTTGAGTATGCCACGCTAGGCCCGCACAAACCGCAGGAGCTTGCGGGGCTTCTCGTATTCGTCCCCGTTGACCTCCGAGATGGGCTCCATGCGCCAGCGCGGGGCGAAAAAGTCCCGCACGTAGTTGAGCAGATAGAACGATCCGCCCCGCACGTAGCGGTCGGTATAGATGACGCGCATGGCCTCGGGCGTGCTTCCCAGTTCCTTTTTGATCCAGTAGATCTTCTGCACCGACACGATCAGTTCCCGTTCCGAGAGCCTCTCCAGAAACCCCAGGGCCGGGGCGACCCTGTTCTCCACCACAAACGTCTTGCCGATAAACTCCACCAGCATGGCGATGTCGAAGGTGCGCGAAATCAGGCCGCAGGCCGGGTCGTCGATGTCGTGGGCCTCAAAGCTGACGGAAGCGTTAAAGTGCTGCTTTAATATCTCGCACCCCTGCAACACCCCTTTTTCGCGATCCACCCCCACCACCTGGCGGGCCCCAAGCCTGGCGGCGTAAAAGGTGAAAAATCCGAAGTTGCACCCCAGATCGACAACGCTTTTGCCTGTAAAGTCGATCCTGGAAAAGGTGTCCAGGATCTCGGCGTTGATGTCTTCCTTTCCCGGCACCAGGACACGAAGGTCTTCGTCGTACACGGTACGGTAGACATGTTCCGGCCCCACCTGGGCGGCAATCTCACGCATTTTTTCGGCAATGGACATGAAAAAACTCCCGCTGGCATTGGAAAAAGGCGGATAGTGCATGCAACGGACAGAGAAATCAACGCTTTTGCGCGCCTTACCACGGGGGAGGGCCGCATTTCCGGGAAAAATGCCTCCACCCCGTCCCGGCCAACCCCAGGTCGGGGCAAAGACTTGGCCGTACCCCGTCTTCCCACCCCGACCTCGTCGCAGGCGAAAAAACTGTTAACAGATATCAAGCAATCGAACAAGAACGAACCCGTGGCCGCACGGCGCGCCGCCCGGGCAGGCAGGGCACGCCAGGGCCGTCGTGACAGGCGTCCGGCCGAGCCCTACCGCTTTCCCCTGCCGAAAACAACCTTCATGACCACCATGGCCAGGGACAGCACCAGCCCCACGCTGTTGGCGGCCACCACGGGACCGGAACCGACAAGCAGGCCATGGATCAGCCAGAAAGCGATCCCCACAGAGAAGATGACGTACATGGCCAGGGAGATGTCCGTGGCGGAACGCGACCGATAGGTTTTGAGCACCTGCGGCAAAAAGGCCACGGTGGTCAGAATCCCGGCCGCATAGCCGAAGAGATCGGAAAAAAAGGGGTCGGACACAGGCATCAGGGGGCCTTCCCGCCCAATGTCACGGCCGGGACCGCCGGACTGCCCGGCGGGCGGGGGCCGGAAGCGCCGGAGAGGTCGCCAGACCTTCCTGACCCGCCCGGTTTGGCGGCGGGCGTCCCGGCAGGGGTCACGGGTTTGGCGAAATCCACGGAAAAACGGCGCAACGCGTCAGCGGTCTGGCGGAAATCCGAGGCAGCGGCGGCGAGGTCGCCAGCTACCGGCTGTCCGTTCAGGTTTTTAAGCGTCACATCGAGCCACTGCAGTTCCTTTTCGATCTTACCGGACACCACGGACAATCCGGTCCGCATCAAGGCCCCCACATCCTTTACGGATTTTTCACAGGACGGATCGAGGCGGTCATAGATGTACACCATGTCCCCGGCGTTCAAAAACAGCTCCCAACAGGCCACAAGCGTCCCCCGGGCGGCCAGCATGTCCTTCATGGGCCCCACCGCGCCGCGTCGGGAATAATCGGCATAGGCGGCCGCCACCTTGCCCAGATGTCCATGCAGGGTCTTGCTCTGGGCCGCATAGTAGGCATTGAAGGCGGCCGTGTCGATTTTACCGCCTGCCGCGCCCGCTCCCGCCGGGGTCAGGAAAAACGCCGCCAATAGAAGGCACGGCAACGCCCACCGCCCACCGACGCCCGGACCTCGGGGGCGGCGGCGCGCTGCTGAAAAAAATACCGGAAAGAAATACACCATGTTCCCATCCATGCCTCGAATGCAAAGACCGCCGCAAGGCCAGGCGACATCTGCCCGTCCCAGGCGGCGGTCCGGCATGATACGTGCCTTTAGCGCGGCGCGGCCGCCCGCCCCAGGCTCCAGTCCGTGGCCATCTTCTGCGCCGAGGCCAGATGCTTTGCGGACAACTCTTTCTCCCCCGCCGTCATCATCTTCACGGCCAACTGCCGGTCCTGGTCGGGGATGTCCTGGCTGGACGCCGCCAGGGAGGCCCAGAACCAGGTCCGGAAAGGATCGGAGGGGGTGGTCCCGAATCCCTGGCTGTACAGCCCGGCCAGCAGGAACTGGGCATGGGAGAACCCGGCGTTCCCCGCCCGGTACAGCCAGGCCAGGCCCTCCGGATAGTCCCGGGGCACGCCCTGGCCGTTGACGTAGAACACGCCGACGTTGCACTGGGCCTCAAGGTCTCCGGCCCGGGCCTTTTCCATCCACTGAAAAAACGTCAGTTCCTCGACCGGGGCGGGCGCTGCCTCCGCAGGCGTTTCGGGCTGGGCCTCGGGCGTCCCCTCCGGGACGGCCGACGCCGTCGCCGTGCCCTGGAGTCCGCCGGAAAGACCAACCGCCGTTGTCGCCAGCATGCCCCAGAGGGCAACGGCCGCCGCCAAGCGGCCGATTCGAGACCAGCACTCCATGGCGCCCCTCCAAGGCCGGGCCGCCAGGCCCGGCCCGCGTTGTCGAGCCTATTTTTTCAGCCAGCTCATCATGCCGCGCAGCTTGCCGCCCACCTTCTCGATGAGGTGCTCGGCATTGATGCGCCGCATGGCCAGAAAATGCGGCTTGCCCGCGGCGTTTTCCAGAATAAAGTCCCGCGCGAACTCGCCCTGCTGGATCTCTTTCAAGATCTTGCGCATCTCCTGGCGGGTCTGATCGGTGACGATGCGGGGACCGCGCGTGTAGTCGCCGTATTCGGCGGTGTCGCTGATGGAATAGCGCATGCGGGCCAGGCCGCCCTCGTAGATGAGGTCCACAATGAGCTTCATTTCATGCAGGCACTCGAAATAGGCGATTTCCGGCTGGTATCCGGCCTCCACCAGGGTCTCGAAACCGGCCTTCATCAATTCGGACACCCCTCCGCACAAGACCGCCTGCTCGCCGAAAAGGTCCGTCTCGGTCTCTTCCTTGAAGGTGGTGGTCAGGACGCCGCCGCGCGTGCCGCCGATGCCCTTGGCGTAGGCCAGGGCCATGTCCAGGGCCTTGCCCGAGGCGTCCTGATGCACGGCCACCAGGTTGGGGACGCCCGCGCCCTCGGTGTACACCCGGCGCACCAGATGGCCCGGCCCCTTGGGGGCGCACATGGTCACGTCCACGTCGGCCGGGGGAACGATCTGGCCGAAATGGATGTTGAAGCCATGGGCGAACATGAGCATCTTGCCCGCCGTCAGATTGGGCTTGATCTCGTTGTCGTACAGGGCCTTCTGGCTCTGGTCCGGAACCAGGATCATGATCACGTCGGCCTGGGCCGTCGCGTCCCCGGCGCTGAGCGGGGAAAACCCGTCTTCCTTGGCCTTTTGCCAGTTGGCCCCGCCGGGACGCTGGCCGATGACCACGTTCACGCCGGAATCGCGCAGATTCATGGCGTGGGCGTGGCCCTGGCTGCCGTAGCCGATGACGGCCACGGTTTTCTTGGCCAAAAGGGTCAGATCCGCATCCTGGTCATAATAGATTTTCATTCCCGCTCCTTTGCGTCATGTCGCGGCCGACGGGGCACAAGCCCTCCGGTCACGAAAATTGTCTGTGAACTCATACTGATGCGGATAAAACCCCGCATCCTCCCATATCAAAACCAGCCGATTCACGCCTCCGGGTCGGCCGGTCTTCCCGTAAACATCGAACCTGTTTCCCGGAAAGCGTCCCTTATCCCTGCATCCCCCGGCGCAAGGCCACGGCCCCGGTGCGGGCCACTTCCTTGATGCCGTAGCGCTGCAGCAGATTGATAAGCGCCGTCAGCTTCCCCTGTTCCCCGGTGACCTCGATGATGAGTTCGTCGGGGCTGACGTCCACCACCTTGCACCGGAAGATGTCCACGATGCGAAGTATCTCGGCCCGTTTGGTTCCCTCGGCATCCACCCGCAGGAGCATCATCTCCCGCTCCACGGAACTGGCCTCGCTCAAATCCACGACCTTCAGGGTGGTCACCAGCTTCCTGAGCTGCTTGATGATCTGCTCGATGATCTGCTCGTCGCCGTGGGTGGTGATGGTCATGATCGAGAGCCCGGGCGTCAGCGTGGGGGCCACGTTGAGGGTCTCGATGTTGAAGCCCCGGCCGCTGAAAAGTCCGGCCACCCGGGACAGCACGCCCGGCTCGTTCTCCACGAGGATGGAAATGATGTGTCGCATGGCGTGGCCCCCCCTAGACCAGGAGCATTTCGGTTAAGGGCTTTCCGGCCGGGACCATGGGATAGACGTTCTCCTCCCGGTCCACGACGATGTCCACGATGACCGTCCGGGGCAGGGCGAAGGCCTCCTTGAGGGTCTTCTCCACCTCGGACGGGTCCGTGACCCGGTATCCCGCAGCGCCGTAGGCTTCGGCCAGCTTCACGAAGTCCGGGGCCACCTCCAGGCAGGTGGCGCAGTAGTTCTTGGCATAAAAAAGTTCCTGCCACTGCCGCACCATGCCCAGATAGCCGTTGTTTAAGATCACGATCTTCACGGGCAGACCGTAGCACACGGCCGTGGCCAGCTCCTGAATGCACATCTGGATGGAGCCGTCCCCGGCGATGTCGATGACCAGCTTGTCCGGAAAGGCCATCTGGGCCCCGATGGCCGCCGGAAACCCGTAGCCCATGGTGCCCAGCCCCCCGGAACTCAAAAACGTGCGCGGGGTGTGGTAGCGGAAAAACTGGGCCGCCCACATCTGGTTCTGGCCTACCTCCGTGGTGATGATGGCCTTGCCCCCGGTCAGCCTGTAGATGGTCTCCACCACGGCCTGGGGTTTTATGGCCGTCCCCTCATGGGAATAGGTGACCGGGTGCTCGCTGGCCCACTCGCCCACCTGGGTCAGCCACTTGTCGTGGGAGGGCGATGCCGTGCCCTCGTCCAGACGGGGGGCCAGTTCCCGGTTGAGCGCCAAAAGGAAGGCCCGGCAGTCCGAGACCACGGGCACGTGCACCAGGACGTTTTTCTGAATCGACGTGGGGTCCACGTCGATATGCACGATGGTGGCTTTTTTGGCGAATTCGCTGATCTTGCCCGTGACCCGGTCGTCGAAGCGCGACCCGATGGCCAGGATGAGGTCGGCGTTGTTGATGGCGTGGTTGGCCGCAAACGTGCCGTGCATGCCGAGCATCCCCAGCCACAGGGGGTCGTCGCCGGGAAAGCAGCCCAGGCCCATGAGCGTGGCCGTGACCGGAATCTTCAGGGTGCGCGCCAGCCAGATCAGTTCCTCGTGGGCATTGGAGGAGATGACCCCGCCCCCGGCGTAGATGATGGGCTTTTTGGCCTTGGCGATGAGGTCGGCCACCTTGCGAACCTGTTTGATATTGGGTTCGATGGTGGGGTTGTAGCTGCGCATCTTGATGGTTTTCGGATACTTGTATTCGGTCACGGCCTGCTGCACGTCTTTGGGGATATCCACCAAAACCGGCCCCGGACGTCCTGAGGAGGCCAGGTAGAAGGCCTCCTTGATGGTGTGGGCCAGCTTGGTCACGTCCTTGACCAGGTAGTTGTGCTTGGTACAGGAGCGGGTGATGCCCACGATGTCCACTTCCTGAAACGCGTCGTTGCCAATAAGCGGGGTGGGGACCTGTCCGGTGAAAATCACCACCGGAATGGAATCCATGTAGGCGGTGGCGATGCCCGTCACCGTGTTGGTGGCCCCGGGGCCGGAGGTTACCAGACAGACGCCTACCTTGCCCGAGGCCCGGGCATAGCCGTCGGCGGCATGAATGGCCCCCTGCTCGTGCCGCACCAGCACATGCTTGATCGGATAGTTCGGCAACTGGTGATAAATGTCGATCACCGCGCCGCCGGGAAACCCGAAGACGACATCAACCCCTTCCCTGCGCAAGGATTCCAAAAGGATTTGCGCCCCGCTCAATTCCATAGTCCGTTCTCCTCGGATTATCTGTATTTCGTGAGGATCGTTTCCATCTTGGTCTTCCCGGCCAGCTTCTTCTTTTTGATCTCCTTGACTTCCAGATTCTCGGCCGGGGTCAGATAGGGTTTGCTCTCCAGTTTCTCCAGGATCTTCTCGTACGATACGTGCTCCTCGTACAGGGCCTTGAGTTCCGCGTCAGTCTCGCCGTGAATGGAAATGAGTTCCAGATCGCGCGCTTCCATGGTCCTGTCTCCCTTTCCGCTTGAAGTTGCGAAGTGCTCCCGGCCTCAGGCCAGGACGCCCCAGTCGGGTTCCTCCGGGGACGTGACCGCCACCGTCTTGCGACGGCAGGTACGCCCCGACACCACTTCCACCTGTCTGGCCCGAAGTCCCAGGCGCTCGGCCAAAACGGCCGCGACCGCCTGGTTGGCCTTGTTGTCCACGGCCTTGGCCCGAACCTTGACCATAAGCCGCCCGTCCAGGACGCCGTCCACGGCGTCCACCGACCCGCCGGGCTTGGCCCAGACCAGGACGGTCCATCTGCCCGGCCCCTGCCGGGACACAAACGTCGGCGCGATACCGCTCACGCCGTTTCCTCGCCAAACACGAAATCGCCGCCCGCCGTGTCTTTGCCCTGCTCCCCGGCCAAGACACGGGCCGTGTCCAGAACCTCCCGCTCCCGGCCATCATCCGGGGCGTTCAGCAACCGGGCATGTGTCAGGAGCAGGTCGCGCATCTGCTGCTCGAAGCGTTCGCGCTGTCGATACAACGCCTCGAGGCGGACGTTTTCCACGGCGACCCGGCGTCTGGCCTCCTCAAGCAACGTCCCGGCCTGTCGCCTGGCGTCGTCCACCAGGGCCACGGCCTCGGTGCGGGCCTTTTCCTTCATGTCCCCCACAATGGTCTGGGTGGTCATGAGGGTGTCGCGCAAGGTGGCCTCGCGATCCTTGAATTCGCGCAGATCCCGCTCCATCTCTGCGACCCGGCGCAAAAGTTCGGCACGCTCCCCTGCCAGACGGTCCAGGGTTTCGGCCGCCTCGCGCAGGGTCGCTTCGACCTCTGCAGGCCGATAACCGAACAGTTTTTTCGAAAACGTGTGGGTCAGCAGATCGTTTTTGGAGATGGTCACGTCGCGTGCGTCCCCTTACATGGGCGGCCCGGACGACCCCACGACCATCAGGGCCGGCACCAGGAAGCTGCGCAAGAACTGAATGGCCAAAATCACCACGATGGGCGTCAGGTCGAAGCCTCCTACCACCAGAAAGGGCGCCAGGCGACGGATGCGGTAATAGACCGGCTCGGTGATGGCGTAGAGAAATCGGACGATGGGATTGTAGGGATCGGGCTTGACCCAGGACAACAGGGCCGAGATGATCACCACCCAGAAATACAGCATGAGCACGGTGTCGAGGATAAGCGCCACCGCCCGGAAAAAAAGGCCAACGATCTGCATTGCCGCTCCTTTCAATCACGCGTTTTGCTTCGAACGCGCCCTCTGCCTGAAAGGTGGCACAGCACACCCGGCAAATCAAGGGGATTTTTCATCCGCCATGCGCGGCATGCCCCCCGTCCGTCCGGCCCTGGTTCCCTGCCACCGGGGCCCCGGCTGTTGGGCAATGCCCCATGGCCAACAGACGGGGGCCTGCGACGTCCCGGAGGCCGTCTCAGGCCCCGGGATCGGGCAGAACCTTCTGCAGGCACTGGCGCAGGCTGTCGTAGTCCGGGATATGCATGGCGGCCAGAAGGGCCGGATTCTTGTAGGCCCAAAACGGCACCCCGGCCGCCCGGGCGGCCCGCTCGTCCAGGGCGGTGTCCCCGATGTAGGCCACCTGCGACTTGGAAAGCTCCCAGGCGGACAGGATGCGATGCAGGCCCTCGGGGCAGGGTTTGGGATGGCTGATGCGCCCGGCGGTGACCACCGGAGAGAAGAACAGGGACAGGTCGAAGGTTTCCAGCACCAGTTCCATGGTGGTGGTGCGGTTGGTCAAAATCCCCAGGCGGACGTTCTTGTGGCGCAAAAAGACCAAAAACTCCCGCAGGCCCGGCTCCAGATAGACATAGGGCATGATGTCCCGATAGTCGAAATGCCCACGGATGGCGTGGGCCTCCTCCAGGCGGTCCGCCGGGATGATCCGGGCCAGGGACAGGGTCACGGAATGGGCGTGGACGTAGTCCTCTTCCTCGGGGGTCATGGACAAAAGCCCCATGCGCTCGCGGATGAGGTTGTAGTACATGCGGTTGGCGTCGCGGGAATCCACCAGGACGCCGTCACAGTCGAAGACGATGCCGCGAATGGCCGACAGTCCGGCCGGAACGGACAGGGGCGAGCACACGTAGCGCACGATCATTCCTCCCAGGTCACGGGGACGAGGACGGTTCGCGGGACGTCAAGCCAGGGGGACTCGGGGCGCGGCCGGTTGCCCAGAAGCAGCCGCCAGCCGGGCAGGACCAGGGTGGCGAACAGGTCGGCACATGCCTCGGGGACAAAGGCCCCGGCCCCGGAGGGCGGATCGCCCGCGGCCCACAGGCCCGCCTCGGCATAGGCCTCGGCCACCCGGGCGTCGGTGACCACAAGGGCCATGTCCGTGGGCAAAAACCGCAGCATGGCGTCCAAAAGCGGCCGCCAAGGACCACGGAACTCGCCGATCAAGGTGTTGGTATCCGTTAGCCCGGTCCCTTCCAGAAGCCCCGGGGGCAGCTCATCCGCATCCTCGTCGGACAGGCCGAGGTTCTCGGCGAATTCGCGCATCGACCGGTCCACCCCGCCGCCAAGACCGGACAACTCCAGAATCTTCTCCTCCATCCGCCAGGCCAGACACAGCCCGAGCTGGGCCTTGACGGCCCCGGCCCGGGAGGCCTTGGGGCGGCCGGGGGTCATCCGGTCGCGCAGGGCGTCCTCGATGCCCCGGGAGCTTTCGGGAAAGCTATCCTCGAACCGGGTGGAAAAAAAGGCGTCCAGTTCACGGGGGTTTTTGACCTCCCGCTCCAGGGCCTCATATTGCCGGATGGCGGCCATCAATGCGGCCTGATCCAGGGGGAGGTCCGCCGGACGATACGGCGCGTCCCCGGATTCCGGGTCGGCCGCAGCCAGCCCCGGATCGAAAAAGGCGGCGGCCCCGGCCAGGCGCGTGGGCAGCAGCCCGGCGTGCATGCAGGGAAAATAGACGCTTGACGCAGGGGCGTGGGAATCATGTGTGGGCACGGCGTCATCCATTGGTCAAGGGTTCGCGGGAAAGGACATACCGGGGACACTGGCCGGGGCACGGCGGCATGGCCCGCAGGCAGATGTCGCCCTCGGCATGCGCGCACCCGAGAAAGGCGTCACTATCACCGGGTTGGTAATCCCGGCAACAGGCTTTCCGGTCCAAAAGCCGGGGAAAACGCTCATTCCAGATGCGGGCGGCGGCGGCCTCGTCCAGCCCGAAGGCGTCGGAACGCTGCACGTGGGCGTCGAACGCCTCGCACAGACGCAAAAACACGCCGCAGCGCACGGCCTGGTCAAGGCCGGGATTGCGGTGTTCCTCAAGAAAGCAACGTCCCCGGACATAATGTCGACATTGACGTCCGGGAAGCATGCGCACCATGCCGCGCATGAGCCCTCCATGTCACCCCGCCCGGGGAGACGCCACGTCCCCGGGAGGATTTCTTGACCTGCCGGAATGGCGCGTGTATAGCCAGCCTCACGTCAGACGCTGGAGGCGCAGCATGTTTGGAATCGGCATCCCGGAACTGCTCATCATCCTGGTCATCATTTTGGTCATTTTCGGTGCGAACAAGTTGCCCGAGATCGGCGCGGGCATGGGCAAGGCCATCAAGAACTTCAAGAAGGCCACCACCGAACCCGAAGAGATCGACGTGACCCCGAAAAAAGACGACGAACCCGCCGAAAAGAAATAATCCATCCGTGACAATGACCGCCTGAAAAGCCCTTGACCACGCGTCGAGGGCTTTTTTACGTCTCCCGGCCCCGAAACCATGGAAACGGCGACAGACCTATCCGCCGTTGCCGTTTCTGCCGTCCGAGGGAAACGCGCCGAACCACTTGTAGATGTAGAGACTGCCGGAGACCACGCTAAGGACGGCCACAAGCCCGACCAGGACGTTGCGGGAGATGACGAGCACCGGTTCCCCGCCGTTGCCGAAATAGGCCCGGCCGCCAAGCACGACCAGGATCAACAGCATCTGCACCAGGGTGTTGATCTTGCTGATCAGGATCGGATGGATGCGCTCCCTCACGTCGACACCGGAGAACGACAGCACCGCCAGCCCGCCCACGATGATCACGTCCCGGCTGACCACCACCACGGCCAGCCAGCCAGGGATCCACCCCTTGATGGCCAGACAGATAAAGGACGTGACGAGCAGGATCTTGTCCGCCAGGGGATCGAGCATGGCTCCCAGCCGGGAGCGTTGATGCAAAACGCGGGCGATGGTCCCGTCCAGGGCGTCGGTGAGGCCGGCCGCGCCAAAGGTCAGAAGCGCCGAATACAGCCGCTCCTGCATGAAAAGCACCACGAACACAGGCGTCAGCAGCACCCTGAAGATGGTCAGCAGATTGGGGATGGTCCAGTTTTTCTCGCCTATGGCCATGCGCACGCCCTTTCGTACATTTGCTGCAATGTAGCCTCATGGGAAAATACAGGCAAGGGCTTGACTTCTTTTCGCACTTCACCCTTGCGGGACGTGGCGGGCCAGAGTTCGTCAGAGGCTGGGGGAGACGTCCGGGGGGCCGCCTCCGGCGTCGCGAACGATCTCCAAAATCCCCCGGGCCAGGGATTCCGCCAGGTCGCGGCGGCGCTGGGCATCGGCCAAAACGGCCTCGTCCCCGGTGTTGGACAAAAACCCCGTGGCCGCAAACACCGCCGGGGCGTCCACAGCGGACAAAAGCGACAACCCGGCGGTTCCCACGCCGCCCTGGCCGGAAAATGGACCCACCCCGTGACTTTTTCCCAGGATGGCGGCATATCGGGCGCTTTGCCCGGCGAACCGTCCGAGCATCCCCCCCCGCAACATCCCGGCCTCCACCCCGTGCCGCCCGGCCCGGGAAAATCCCGGCATGGCCCCGGCCAACCGGTTCTCGAACCCGGCCACGGCCCGGGCCACGGCATCTTGCCCACCCCCCGTCTCCAGGGAGAAAAGATACATCCCGGATACGGAGGCATCGTCCACAAACGGGGCATGCAGGGAGAAAAACAGGTCCGCCCCGTACAGGTCGGCGCAGGCCCCCCGGGCCGCCAGGGACAGGGGAACGTCCGACAGCCTGGTCAGAAAGACCGCCACGCCCGGGCCCGAGCCCTGAATCTTCCGGGCCGTCTGCAGCGCCAGATCCAGGGCCACGTCCTTTTCCCGAAGCCCGGAGGCCCCGACGCCTCCGACATCCGGGCCGCCATGCCCGGCGTCGATCACCAGCCGGAACGGCCCCTTCCCCGGAGGCAGCCTGCCCTGCCCGGCCGCAAACGCCTCCCGCTCGGCCAGGGCGGCCTTTTCCTGGCGTGAGGCCCCGTGCCGCCCGCCCTTGTCCCGGCTGGCGGTCTCCCCGGGCAGGGGACGCTGGGCCAGGATGTCCGCCAGCATGCGGGTGTGGGTGTCGGCGGGATTGATGCGCAGGGCCGCGCGGAAGGCCGCCAGGGCCTGGGCGGGATGGTCGGCCTGGGCCCAGGCCCGGCCAAGAAGGATGAAGGCCCGCTCGTTGCGGGGGTCGTCGACCGTGATGCGCCGCAGCATGGACACGGCCTCTTCGAACTTTCCGGCATCGATCAGGTGCTGGGCGGTGGCCAGGGGATCGGCGGCAGCCAGGGCCAGGGACAGGGGCGAGATGGCGGATACGGCGGCGATCCCCGCCAGACGGACCAGAAACCGCCTGCGGTTCATGCCGGACCGTGCGACAGGCGTCGCTTTTCCCGGATGGGATTTTGGGATATCGGACATGGGCGTGCTGTTTTTTATGGAGGCGGTCATGGATGTCTATCTTATGCGGTCAGGGGCCGGCTTGCCAAGCGACGTGGACCAGGCCCGGCCGCTCTCGCCCGTGGCCCGGGGGCAGGTCCAGACCGCGGCCAGGGTCTTTGTCCGTCTGGGCGTGACGCTTGACGCCGTTGTCTGCGCCCGCACCCTGCGCGCCGCCCAGACAGCCGAAATCATGGCCCAGGCCTTGAGTTTTCCGGGCAAATCCATCCTGGCCGACGCGTCCTTTGCGGGCAGGGGACAGGTGGACGCAGCCATGGACTTTCTGGCCGGTCTGGCCCCGGCCCGTTCGATGTTGTGCTGCGGCCATGCGCCGCTCCTCGAACACCTGGCCTCCACCCTGGTCTGCGGCGGCCCGGCGGCCCGCATCCATTTCGAACCCGGCGGGATCGGCCACTTCGAGGCGCCCGAACTGCCCACCCGGGCAGCAGTCCTGCACTGGCTCCTGGGACCGGCCCAACTGCGGCTTTTGGCCGCACCCTGAACTCACCCCCCGCCCAGGCGGGTTTGCACCAGCCGCGTCATGCCCTGGTGGTCGTCCGGGGCGAACCAGGACACGCCGGGTTCCTTGCGAAACCAGGTCATCTGGCGTTTGGCGTAGGCCCGGGTGTTTTTGAGCCACAGGGCCATGGCCGCGTCAAGATCCAGTTCCCCGGACAGGTGGCGTAAAATCTCGGCGCAGCCGATGCCGCTGAGGCCCCACGCCCCGGGCGCATGCCTCGCAGCCGCCCGGGCCACCTCGGCCACGGCCCCCTGTTCGACCATAGCCGCAATGCGCCGGGCAAGGCGTCCGGCATAGCCGGGTTCCGGGAGCGCACATCCGATCTTCACGGCGTCGTATTCCGGCTGTGCGGCCGTCTCCTGGCTATGCCAGTCCGTAAGCGTGCGGCCCGTGGCGGCATACACCTCAAGGGCCCGGGTGACGCGCTGCCGGTCGGCCGGGGCGATGCGGGCGGCGCTGGCCGGATCCACGGCCAGAAGCCGGGCATGGAGCGTATGCGGACCCGCCCGGTCGCACTCCGCCTGGATGTCGGCCCGCAGGGCGGCCGGGATGTCCGGGATGGGGGCCAGCCCGGAGAGGATGGCCCGCAGATACAGCCCCGTGCCGCCGACCAGGATGGGCAGGCGGCCCCGTTCCCGCACCCGCCCTGCCACGGCATGGACCAGCCGGGCATAGCTCCCCGCGCCGCGCCGCGAACATGCAGGCAAAAATCCGTACAGGTGGTGCGGGCAGCAGGCCCGCTCCTCCCGGGCGGGTTGGGCGGTGACGATGGGCAACTCCCGGTAGATCTGGCGGGAGTCGAAATTGATCACCTCGCCGTCAAAGGCCTGGGCCAGCCGGATGGCCGCCTCGGTCTTGCCCGTGCCGGTGGCCCCCAGCAGACAGACGAGGGGAATGGGGGTCATGGCCGCGATCCTAGACCCCTTCCCCGTCGGCACGGGGACCGTGGGGCACGGGCACGCCATAGCGGCCGCACAGCCGCTCCAGGACCAGGGGCGGCACCAATCCCCGGATGTCGCCGCCGAGCCGGGCGGCCTCCTTGATGATGGTGGAGGAGATGTACAGCCAGCGGTAGTCGGTCATGATGAACACGGTCTCAATGTGCCGCTTGAGGCGGCGGTTCATGAGCGCCAACTGGAATTCGTATTCGAAATCGGACACGGCCCGCAGCCCGCGCACGATGACGTCCGCGCGCCGTCTCTCCACATAGTCCACGAGCAGGCCGTCGAATCCCTCGACCATGACCTGGGGTTCGTCGGCAAAGACCGTTTCGGCGATGGCCACCCGCTCCTCCCTGGTAAACAGGGGGGTTTTTCCGGAGTCCGCCGCCACGGCCACGATGATGGTGCCGAAGATCTTCAGGGCCCGGCGCACCAGCGAGACGTGGCCGTTGGTCAGGGGATCGAAGGTTCCGGGGTAGATTGCCACGCATCCGTTGGGATTCGCCATATCATGATCCTTGTTTGGCCGAAAAGACGGTCGGTTGCACAGGAAAGTCCGGGCAGGCAGGCAAGTCCGGAGACGTCCAGCCCGGCCTCGATCTCGGCCACCGCCAGCCCCTGGGTGGTCAGATAGCCGTTGCCCGTCATCCGGGCAAGGGCCGGGGGCAGCAGGTCCAGACCGTAGGGCGGGTCGGCGAACACCACCTGGTACGGCGTCCGGGGCGTTTTGGCCAGAAAGGCCAACACGTCGGCCACGACCACGCGGCATCGGTCGCGCCCGATCCCCAGGGCCGCCGCATTGTCCCGCAACAGCGCCGCCAGCCGGGGATTTTTCTCCACGAACACCGCCTCGGCGGCGCCCCGGCTGAGGGCCTCGAAACCCACGCTGCCGCTTCCGGCGAAAAGGTCCAGCACCCGGCAGGACGGCCAGTCCACCCCCATTGAGGCAAGAATGGAAAAAAGCGATTCGCGCACCCGCCCCGTGGCCGGGCGACAGCCCTTGGCCTCGGCGGTTTTGAGCAGCCGTCCCTTGTATGCGCCCCCGGTGAGCCGCAGCATCACGCCCCCCTCCCCTCACTCCCAGCCGCCCCGCAAGTCCGCGCCGGATATCGGAATCCCGTCAGGAATCCATACACCGCCGGGGCATGGCTGACCAGAAGGACTCCCGTCCAAAGCACCAGGGCCACGGTCACCGCGGCCGTGGACAGATACAGGAAGAGTCCGCCGAACGTTCCGGCAGGCACGAACACGAATCTGGAAAGATAGATGATGAGGGACAGGGTCGGTTCATGCAGCAGGTAGAGAAAAACGGCATATCCGGACAGGGCGGCCAAGACGCGGCTGTCCCGGAGGGCAGGAATGGCGGACAGCCGCCAGAAAAAGGGAACGCCCAGAAGCGCTCCGACGTTTTTGACGACATATGCCGCATAGTCCGGGGCGCCCTCCACATCCATATATGTTCCGCAGACAAGCAGCAGGACATAGGCCACGCCTATGGCCGCCGACGCGCCCTGCGCCATGTCCAACCGGGACCGGGTCGCGGCCAGGACGTATCCGGCGAAAAAGAAAAACACGCCCCGGGTCTCGAGTCCGCCGAGATACGCCCCGAAAGGCAGGTTCCACACCAGGAAAACGGCCGCAAGACCGGCCAGGGGGACGCGCCCCGCCAGGAACCGGAACAGGGGGCTCAAGGCGAATAAAAACAGCAGATCACGGAGAAACCACAGGGGGGAGATGATGGGCAGGCCGCCGATGCCCGTGATCAGACTGAAAATTCCCCGCTCCTCCAGGGTATGAATATCGCCGATGTACGGAAACTTCCGAAACGCCAGGATGATGAGCACGGCCAGGGTGTTGAAGAACAGATAGGGCAGCCCTATGGTGCTCAGCTTCCTGCCCAGCATGCGCAGATATTCCCTCAAACCCGGGGATGGGGAGGACGTGGCGAACAGGAAGCCGGAAATGACGAACAACATCGGTACGCACACCTGGAGGAGATTCCACCCGAGAAAGGTGTTCACCACGCGCAGGGCCAGCCCGGGATCGGGCATGTAGGCATGAATGGCGCGTTCGGCATGGATCAGGACGACCCCGACCACCAGCAGGAATTTGAGGAGGTCAAGACGCCGCGAGATCTCTGGATCGATGCGGGAGCTGGTATCCATGCGGACCTGGCCCGGCGTTCACTCAGCCTCATGAGGTTCAGAAAAAAACAGTGCTGCAGCCATGCCTCGCTGCATTTCCCGTTCATTGGCCGCACCGGGGCGGCCTTAATCAAGGACGTCGAACTTGGAGAATTTCATGACCATGCCCGCCCGCCCCTGGGTGGCCGAACGCAATTTGGTGGAGAATCCGAAGAGCCGCCGCAGGGGGGCCAGGGCCTGGACGATCTTCATGCCCGCCCGGTCGAACATGTTCTCGATCTTGGCCCCGCATGAGCCCAAAAGTCCGGCCACATCGCCCACAAACTGGTCGGAGACGGATATCTCCAGAACCATGATGGGCTCAAGGAGCCTCGGTCCGGCGGCGGCCAAGGCGTTTTTCAGGGCCTGGGCGGCGGCCATGCGATAGCCCACGGCCGAAGACCTGCCCTCCATGGTCTTGACTCCCGACACCCGCACCCGGACATCCTGGACCGGATAGCCGCGCACCACCCCGGCCTGCAACCCGTCCTCCAGGCCCTCGACCACGGCATCCATCCAGGCCGCAGGATATCCTGCCCTGTCGATCTCGAAGCCCACGTCACGCCCGGACTCCCGTGGCAGGGGCGACACCCGCACGGACACCTGGCCGTAGTGCTCCTTCTCGGCCAGCTCCCGCAAAAACTCCGCCTCCCCCAAGCCCTCGCCCGCCACCGTCTCCTGATAGACCACCTGGGGATTGCCCGAGCGCGGCGACAAGCCGTATTCCCGGCGCACCCGTTCCAGCACCACCTCCAGGTGCAGCTCGCCCATGCCCGAAAGAATGATCTGATCCGTCTCCTGGTCGTGCTCCAGGGCCAGGGTGGGGTCTTCCTGCAACAGCCTTCCCAGAACCTCCTTGAGCCGGTCGGACTCCTCCACGTTGCGCGGCTCCAGGGCCAGGGAGATGACCGGTTTGTATCCGGCGATGCTTTCGAGCAGGATGGGATCGGCGGCATGGCACAGGGTGTCGCCGGTCTTGGCGAAACGCATGCCCGCCGCCAGAACGATGTCCCCGGCCACGGCCGTGTCGATCTTTTCCCGATGGCTGGCGTGCATGGAAAATAGCCGGGCCGCACGTTCGTTCTCCCCCCGGGTGGCGTTTCGCACCTCCTCCCCGGCCGTGAGGCGGCCTGAAAACACCCGCACGAACACATGGCGGCGGCCCGTCTCCATGCTCACCTTGAAGACCAGGGCCGCCAGGGGCGCGTCCGGCGAGGGCGGAAAGGTCTTTTCCAGGCCCGTGTCCGGGTCCGTGCCCACGGCCCCGCCGCGATCCTCGGGGCTTGGCAGAAAGTCGCACACCGCGTCAAGAAGGGGCTGCACCCCGATATTGCGCAACGCCGATCCGCACAAGACCGGCACCATGCCCCGGACCAGGGTGGCCGTGCGGATGGCCGCGCGCAGGCGGTCCAGGGACGGCTCCACGCCGCCCAGGTAGTCCTCCATGACGGACTCGTCGTATTCGCAGGCGGCCTCGACCATGGCCTCCCGCCAGGGTGCGGCCAGGGCCGCCTCGGCCTCGGAAAGGGGCTGGCGATCATGGCGCTCGCCCTGGGTGGACTGGTCGAAGTGCAGTTTCTCCATGGTCAACAGATCGATGATCCCGGAAAAATCCTGCCCTTCGCCAAGGGGTATCTGCACGGGGACCACCGGGGCCTTGAGGATGGTGCGCATGGCCGCCACGGCGGCTGAAAAATCCGCGCCCAGGCGGTCCATCTTGTTCACGAAGGCCAGTTTGGGCACGCCATACGACTCGGACTGCCGCCACACGGTCTCGGACTGGGGCTCCACCCCGGCCACGGCGCAAAAAACGCCCACGGCCCCATCCAAGACCCGGAGGGAACGCTCCACCTCGATGGTGAAATCCACATGCCCCGGGGTGTCGATGATGTTGATGCGATGGCCGCGCCAGGGACAGGTGGTGCAGGCCGAGGCGATGGTGATGCCGCGTTCCTGCTCTTCAGGCATGAAATCCATGGTGGCCGTGCCGTCGTGCACCTCGCCCATGCGGTGAATCTTACCGGAATAATACAGGATGCGCTCGGTAAGGGTGGTCTTCCCGGCGTCGATGTGGGCGATGACGCCGATGTTGCGGATGGCGGACAGACCACTTTTCCTGCCGCCTTTCTTGGCGCTCATACGCCCCTCCCGGCGTGTTGCGGCCGCGCCGCGTAGGCGGTGCGGCCATGCACGAAGGCCGCGACCGTCACCTGCGGGAAGGCCCAAAAACATTCCATGCCCGGACCAAGCACAAGATCCGGCCCGGACGCGGCGCCCAGCGCGGCCTCCATCCTGCCCCGGGGCACGAACACCGCCTCGTACCCCTTGGCCAGGAAATCCGCGAAATCCCCCTCCCCGGCCGCCATGCCCTCGGGGAGGCTTCCGGCCTTGCCCCATACCGTCACCCGGGAACCCGCCTGGGCAAAGGCCAGGGCCTCCAGATCAAAGCCCCGGGCCGAGGTCCGCCAGACCCCGATGTCCCCGGACGGGTTCACGGACAGGCCCTGCGGGAACGGGGACGACCGGTCTGCGCCCGCAAAATCCACAACCAAGCCCCGGGGGTGCGTCTCGCGCAGTTCTGAAAATAGGCGAGCCATGTCTTTGGACGCAAGGGAAAACGCCGCCTCCACCCCGCACAGTTCCAGGGCGGCCAGCAGCGGTTTCGGCCACGGGCTATCCGCATCCGCCCGCACGACGCCCACCAGGGGCGTCCGGGCCAGCAGGGCGGGCAGACAGGCGGCCAAAAGGCGAGACGGCGAGGCGAACCCCGCCCCGATGACCACCAGGCCGAAGGGCCGTGGGCACAGGCGGGTCATGGCCAGGCCATCCGGATCGAAGCCGAGCGTGACGCTGTGCGCCATGGCCCCGCCTGGATGGTGTGCGGCGAACATCCTGGCCAACGTCTGCTTGATGCGGGACCGCTCCAGGGCGGACAGGGCGTCGTGGGCGGCGGCAAAGGCCTCGTCCCCCATGGCCTGGCCATGGAGCCACTCCGGCCAATCCGGCAGGCTGCCCGAGGTGTCGTCGCAGTACGGCGCAAAGGGGTCGCTCATGGTTGTTGTCCTTGGTGGTGCATACAAAAAGGCGGCCCCACGGAGGGCCGCCTTCCAACGCGATATGCGGCGCGGTTCTTCGACGAGGCGGTCCGGTCCACGGGAACGCCCCGGTGAAAGACACGGCCCGGGACCGGGAATACGGCCCTTCCTGCGGGTGCTAGAGCCAACTCCTCAGCCACAGTTTCCAACTGCCCTCGATCTTCATGCGCTCTTCCTCGCTGATGGTCTTCTGGTATTCCAGATAGGAGAGCTGGGCGCGCAGATTGGCGTATTCCTGGACTTCGGGAAGTTCCTTGAAATTGTCGAGAACGTACATGTAACGCTTCCATGCAGCGCCATACTGGTCGGTGCGCCAGTAGAAATCGGCAACGAACAATTCATGCTCGGCAAGGCGCTTGCGGCATTTGAGAATGTATTCCGCCCCTTCTTTTCCATATTCCGTGTCCGGGAAATTGGCCACAAGGACATGGAACGTATCCAAAGCCTCGTACATGGTGTCCTGGGGCTTGTCGATGGAGTCGGAACGTTTGTAGTTGGAAACGCCCAACTGGTACAACACGTAGGGTATCTCCTCATGGCGAGGATGCATGGTCTCGAATTCCTCGTAGGCTGCGGCCGCCTCGGCGTAGTCCTCTTCGAGAAAATAGGCGTCGCCCAGGGCGATGAGGCCGGCCGGGGTGTAGGGGCTGAACGGATAGCGGTCTTTGAGTTTGCTGAAGTACTCGACGGCGTCGTAATACTTCTTTGCCGCCATGGCCTCACGCCCGGCCTCGTACAGTTCCTGGGCGGTGTCTTCCGGGGGGGGCAGAAAATAGTAGTCGATGATCCCGCACCCGGACAGCAGGAGGATCAGCATGCAGGGGGAGGCCAGTCGAAACAAGGTTTTTTTCATATCATGTTCCGGGGAAAACAGTTAGCGGTCGAAATACGAAAACCGTGGGAATTGATGCTTTCACGCCGCACAGGGCCATGTCCAGGCCTGGGAGGCGACATGCCGTCGCAGCCACGGCATGCAGGGGGGCGTTATAGCAGACCGGCATCACGGGCACAACGGAAAAAAGCCTTGAAAAATCGACCTGCCGGGAGGGGACAGGAAGGCGCACGGTCGCCGGATTTCCGACCGGTGGCGACCCGCCGCGACCCGTGTCGCAGCCCGAGGCCGAGGGGGCTTTCATCGGGGCAAGGGCAGGATGCGGCGCGGCAGAGACGCCGCAGACCACACCGGGACAGGGGAGAAAACGGACGGATACCGAGGCCTCCCCTGCCCGCGGCTGAAAATGACCGCCAAAAGGCGCTTCGAGGGGGAAACGGACCGGAGCCTCTGGCCTTCCCCGGTCTCAGGAATGGGGAAGGGACTCCAGATAGGCCAGGGCGGCGTGGGCCGCCGCCGCACCCTCGCCCACGGCGGTGGCCACCTGGCGGCACTCCTTGGACCGGATGTCGCCTGCGGCGTACAACCCCGGGAGATTGGTCTGCATGGAGGCGTCGGTCACCACGAATCCCCCCGGATCGCGTTCCAGCCCGGCCGGATAGAAATCGCCCTGGGGCTCGAATCCCACGAAGACGAACACGCCGTCCACGGGAAGGGCCTTGGTCTGACCGGTTTTTTTATTCTCCACCAGGATGCCGGTGACCTTGTCCGTCCCCTGGATCTCCGCGACCACGCTGGACCGCAGGATCTCGATGACCGGACTCACCTCGCACTTGTCCTGGTAGCATCTCTGCCCCCGGAACTCGTCGCGACGATGGATGAGATAGAGCTTTTTGACCAGGCGGCTCAAATAGAGGGATTCCTCCAGGGCGGAGTTCCCCCCGCCGATGACCGCCACCACCTGGTTGCGGAAAAAATTCCCGTCGCACAGGGCGCAATAGGAAACGCCCTTTCCCAACAGTTCCTTCTCCCCCGGGATGCCCATCCGCTTGTAGCGGGCGCCGGTGCACAGGATCACCACGGCGGCCTCGATCCACTCCCCGCCGACCCGGATGCGGTGTCCGCCGGGAACCGGCTCCATGGCCGTGACCTCGTCGGCGATCTTCTCGTGGGGATACCTGTCCACATGGGCGGCCATGGCGTCGGCCAGCTTCCAGCCCTCGATGCCGTCGGGAAAGCCGGGATAGTTCTCGATCATGTGGGTCATGAGCATCTGTCCGCCGGGGGACAGCTTCTCCACCACCGCGACCGAAATCTGGGAGCGCAGGAGATAAAGGGCGGCCGTCATTCCGGCGGGACCGCCCCCAATGACCACGGCGTCAAAGCGCTTCATGGATTACAAGGCCTTTTGGCTAATCATTTCCTTGATGCTGCTTTTGGACACGGCGCCGGTGATCTGCTCCACCACCTCGCCGCCCTTGAACAGGATCAGGGTGGGGATGGCCCGGATGCCGTACTTGCTCGGGGTGCTGGGATTCTCATCCACATTCATCTTGGCCACCTTGACCTGCCCGGCATATTCATTGGTCAATTCGTCGATGACCGGTCCCATGGCACGGCACGGGCCACACCAGGGGGCCCAGAAATCCACCAGAACCGGCAGGTCGCACTGCAGCACCTCGGCCTCGAACGCGCCGTCACTCAGCTGTATGGCCATCGTTTCTCTCCTTTTTCCCGAAGCCGGTGCAAAAACCGCCGACCCGGGAATGCTGTTTTGCTCAAAATAAAAGAAACATTACGTACAATTCCCTGTGAAGGCAAGAGGAAACGGGAATCCTTCCGCCCCGCTCACACCGCCCAGAGGTAGGGACAGGGCATACCTCTGTCAACCTGCGGCGTTGCACCCTGTGCGTCACTTCAGGCTAACGCAATATAATCCCACGGGATTTTTTTCCCACGAGGAATCGCGTCCACGGAAAGCCCGTGAAAAAACCCGGCCAGGGCCAGTTTCCTGCCCATATGGGCGATCATGGTCCCATTGTCGGAACACAAGACCAGGGGAGGCAGACGCAGGTCAAGCCGCAGGCGGTCGGCCAGTTCGGCAGCCATGTCCCGCACGCGGGAATTGGCGGCCACCCCTCCAGCCACCACCAGGGAGATAAACGGCCCGTGCAGCCTGGCGGCCCGGGTCAGTTTGATGCGCAGGGTGTCGGCCACGGCCCAGTTGAGGGAGGCGCAGGCCACCCGGGTTTCGGTCCCGGCCAGCCCGGGATCGAAGGGTTCCCCGGGGGTGGGTATGTTCGCCGCCCGCAGGCCGGGATTTTTCCGCACATGTTCGGCCACGGCGGTTTTCAAGCCGCTGAAGCTGAAATCAAGCCCGGGATCGTCAAGATGGGGACGGGGATAGAGCGCATGGTCCGGGGCCACGCCCTGGCCCAAAAGGTCGATGTACCGGCCGCCGGGATAGGGCAGGTTGAGCGTCTTGGCGGTCTTGTCGAAGGCCTCCCCGGCGGCGTCGTCCAGAGTGCGGCCAAGCAGGGTGAATTCCAGGTCCGACTCCATGCGCCAGATCTGGGTATGGCCGCCGGACACCAGGAGCCCCAGGGCCGGATAGGCGATGTCCCGGTCGATCCCGGCGGCCAGAAGGTGGGCGTGCAGGTGGTTGACCCCGACCAGCGGCGCACCCGTGGACAGACACAACCCCTTGGCCAGCCCCATGCCGACGAGCAGGCTGCCCAAAAGTCCCGGACCACGGGCCACGGCCACGGCCCCCAGATCTTTCGGAGACACGCCCGATTGGGACAAAAGCGCCCGGCACAAGGGGCCAAGGAGCCTTTGGTGCTCCCTGGAGGCCAGTTCCGGCACCACCCCGCCGAACAGGGAATGCACGTCCTCCTGCAGGGCGGTCTTTTCCAGAATCGGCCCCTTTGGGCCGACCAGGGCCACGCTGGTCTCGTCGCAGGAGGTCTCGACGCCCAGGACGATCATGCGCGATGTTTGGCGTAAATCTCGGACACCTTGCGCACGTCGTTTTTGCTGCCGATGAAAAGCGGCACCCGCTGATGCAGCTCCTGGGGTTCGATGTCCAGGATGTCGCCCTCCCCGTCCGTGGCCGCGCCGCCCGCCTGCTGGCACACGAAGGCCAGGGGCGAGGCCTCGCACAAAAGCCTGAGCTTCCCGGCGGGCTTTTTGGGGTCGCGATAGTCGGCGGGGTACAGGAAGATGCCCCCGTAGAGGAGATTGCGGTGAAAGTCCGCCACCAGGGAGCCGATGTAGCGCAGGCTGTAGGGCTTGCCCCGGGCGTTTTCCGGGCTCTTGAAATAGGCCACGGCCTCGCGGGTGGCGTCGTCCCAGTAGTGCCAATAGGCCTCGTTGACCGAATAGACCCTGCCGGTCTCCGGGATGCGGATATCGGGATGGGAAAGCAGGAACTCGCCCACGCTCGGGTCCATGGTGAAGCCGTGCACCCCGGAACCCGTGGTGTAGACCATCATGGTCGAGGTGCCGTAGAGGAAGTATCCCGCCGCCACCTGTTCGGAACCCTTCTGAAGCAGGTCGCTTAAGCGTTCCCCGTTGCCGGAATCCTTGGTCCGGTAGATGGAGAAGATGGTGCCCACATTGACGTTGGCGTCGATGTTGGACGAGCCGTCCAGGGGGTCGAAGATGAGAAAATATTCGCCCTTGGGAAAGACGTCGGGAATGCGAATGAGGTCGGCGTTCTCCTCGGAGGCGATGGCGCACAACACCCCGGCCCGCTGCATGCGATGGATGAGCACCTTGTTGGCGTACTCGTCAAGCTTTTGCACCTTCTCGCCCTGGACGTTGACCTCGCCGGTGAATCCCAGGACGTCCACCAGCCCGGCCTTGTTCACCTCCCGGGAGATGATCTTGGCCGACAAAATGAGTTCGTTTAGAAGCCGGGTGAAGCGCCCGGTGGCCATGGGCGATTCCTTCTGGTGCAACAGCAGGTGTTCGATGACCGTGATCTGGGGCATGTCGCTTCTCCATGGCGGCCTGTTGGGCCGCGGCGATCATTTTGCCGGAAAAAGTCCGAAGGACGCCATTACAACGACGGCGGCGGGGTTACCGTCTCCGGCGGCAGCTCCGTGCCGACGGCGGTGTCCTGCGGAGGCTCTTCCGTGATGGAGGCCTCGGCGGCCTGGCCGATTTCGGCGGCCTGGGCCTTCGCTTCCTTGGCCTGTGCGCCGGTTGGAGCCTGGGTCAGGTACAGGATGGGCATCTGTCCGATGTAACGCGACTGCCAGACGTACAGGCCCCCGCCGATCTGACGCTCGCCCTGCACTTCCGTCTTGAGGATCTCCGTCCAGTTGGCGGACAAAAGCCCCTGCCCCGCTCCCTCGCCGTCCTGCCCCGTGGGCCACAACACGGCCTCGGGCTGGAGCATGAACAGTTCGTCGGGGGCAGGCGAGGCCTCCACGATGACGCGGGGTTCGAACCAGGTCACGATGGCTCCGGCATATTCGTTGTTTTCGAAGAAGGGCGCACCCACGTAGACGAGCGGTCCCAGGTCGTCGACGCTGGCCGAGGCGGCCAGGCCGCGTTTGGAATAGCGGTTCTCATTGTCCAGGATCGGGCCAAACTCGAGCTGGCGCATGGAGATCAGGGGCTGCTGCATGCGGATGGAGCCGTCCTTGTTGACCACGGCCACGCCCGAAATCCAGGGGAAATCCTGTTTGAGTTGTTCGCACCATTCGGGTTCGGGAGGATTGTCCTGGGTGTAGTAAACGCGGATGAACTTTTCCAACTGCTGGTCCACAGGGCCAAAGAGCCGGGCCAGCTTCTGCAGGCCGGGATCCGTGATCCCCTCATCGGTCAGATCGACGCTGGGGTCGGTATCGACATATTCCTTGTATAATTTTTTCGTGTCCTTCCAAGTGTTGCGAACCGTGGAACATCCGGACGCAAGGCCAAGGCAAAGGGCCGCGACCGCGAGAAGTACTGTCGTGCGTTTCAACGTGTTGTCCTTTTGCGGGAGTTCCGGCAGACGCCGCCGTCGGGAGTGGTGCCGTCCCGACCCGGCCGCGCCTGGAATCCGAAGTGGTTGTCGCGTTTCGTCCTCTCCGCCGGGCATAAGAAGGCGGGAGGCTCGGCGGGGAGACATTAAAGCCCAAAGAGAAAGGGAGGTCAACGGTCGTCTCAATTCCGGCCCGGGGCGCAGGGTCGCGCGTGCCCGGAGTCCCCGGCGTCAGGCCCCGGAACGGGCCTCCAGGCGACCCGCCAGGGCGTCCAGCAGGCCCATGAGCCTGGCCTTTCCCCTGGGCTTGGCCGGAGTCGCCACGGATTGCGGCTCGTGGACGGGTTTTCGCGCGAACGGCGCAGGCCCGCCCGTGGGCAGTTCGG
Organism: Desulfovibrionaceae bacterium; assembly: GCA_031082225.1. Classification (GTDB taxonomy): domain Bacteria; phylum Desulfobacterota; class Desulfovibrionia; order Desulfovibrionales; family Desulfovibrionaceae; genus Desulfolutivibrio. The sequence goes on from JAVHLG010000003.1 coordinate 50,174, forward strand.
CGATCCTGGCCTCGATCTCGACCCGTTCGGGACCGGACGGCAGATGGACAAGCAATTCGCGATATATGTCCAACGCGCCCTGGGCATCCCCCTGGGCGGCCAGAAGCGAGGCCATGGTCCGGGTCCGGATGCCCATGTCCGGAATCTGAACGGTTTTGACCTGGGCAACGGCGGGCACGACGTCGGGCATATCAGCGGCCTGGGCCGCATCCCCCTGCGCAAGCGCCGCGTCCTCCTCGGCCATTCCCAGCACCCCGGCCAGCTCCAGCACCTCCTGCGCGCCGCGCAGGGGCATGGACATCTCCCCTTCGCCGTCCGGGACGGCCTCTTCGGGAAGTCCAGCGGCGGCGTCACGGGAGGCCTCCGGCCTGGATTCAACGGCAGGGGCACGGCCTTCGGCCTGGTCAGGCGGCGACGGGGCCGCTTCGGGCTTCGCGGCAGGTGCGTGCGCCACGCTCTCCAGGATCGTCGCCGCTGTGTCGGACGCAGGCGGCTCGGTTTCCGGGGTCGCCGCCTCCACGACAGGCTGCGCCGGAGATGGAGCGGCCACAGGGGCCCCGGCCAAGGCCTCCAGGCCCTTTTCCAGCACCCCGGCAAAGGTCAGGCCCGGATCGCGGAAAAACTGGGCCAAAAAAGACAGGGCCACAATCGGATCGCGCGAGGAAAACGCGGCGTGCCGCGCCCACAGACGCCACACGGCGGGATAGCGGACAAGGCTGTCCTGCACTCCGGCAAACACCCGGACGGCATCCCCCTCCCGGTCCTGGTCCGTGTAGAGTTCGACGAGGAGGAACTTCGCCTCCAGGTGGTCCGGATGAAATCCGATGCCGGTTTCCAGCACGGCCACGGCCTCATCCAGTCGGCCCGATTCGGCCAGGGCCCTGGCCAAAGGAAAAAACGCCTTGGAATTGGGCTCGATGGCCAACACTTCCCGGAACAGCTCAATTTTGTCGATCATCGGGTTACGGTCCCTCCGTGTTCCCTGTCGCGTCCTTGGGAAACTGGTAGAGGATCTCGTTGTCCTTGAGATAATTCATCCGCGCCCGGGCCATTTTTTCCGTGAAGGTCCGGTCGGACTTGAGCCACCGGATCTCCTGGCTCAAATCCAGGGACTTCTCCTCGACGGTCTCAAGTTTTTTCACGAGCTGGGCGTGGTGGGATTTCAGATCAAGATACGCGAAGATGCCGTTTTCGCTCCACACCAGATTGTAGAGCAGAAACAGGTTGAAGACGACGAGCGCCGTAAGGAGTATTCTTCGCCAGAGCATCAGTGTACGATATATTTCCTGATCCGTTCAAGTTCCACAAGCGCAAGCGGGGTCTTCAACTCGCGCAGAAAATTTTCCGTAGCCGTCTCGATCCGGGCGACGTCGCTTTCCTCAATGTCGATCCGGTCCATGCGGGCCAGAAACGTCTTGAGAATCTGGAATTCCCTGATCAGCACATGCCCAAGCCGCAAACGCTCCAAATCCGGCTCCAGATCCAAAATGGTCTGCAAACAGTTGGAGATGCGTGCCGAAAGGTTCTCGGTATCCTGGCCGTTCATGGGCATGTCATGCCGTTTTTTGAGGCTGACCACGGCATTTCGCCGCGCCAGACACGTTTTTTTCCTTTTTTTCATACCCTGCCGACCGGTGGAAGGCAATGCGATTCTCCACCAGGGAATTTTCAGCATTCCTCAACGTGACGTCATCTGGCGCCCCTGGTCACGACCCCGTAGAAATTTGAAAAATAGTTTATACCCGATCCCACGGTCAGCACAAGGGCCACATACAAAAGAACCGTGCCCAGCGGCTGCGGATCAAGACCGTACCATGGATAATGCAGAATCAGCGGACACAGGGCCACCGCCTGCATCACGGTCTTGAGCTTGCCGAAGGCGTCGGCGGCGATGACCACCCCCATGTCCGCCGCCACGGCCCGCAGGCCCGTGACCGCGATCTCCCGGCCGATGATCACCACGGCCACCCAGGCCGGAATAAACCCCTGCCCGGCCAGCATGATGAGCGTGGAGGCCACCAGAAGCTTGTCGGCCAGGGGATCCAGAAACTTGCCCAGGGTGGTGACCAGATTGAACCGCCGGGCGATGTATCCGTCGAAAATATCCGTGACGGCGGCCGCGATGAACACCAGCATGGCCGCCAGGCACATGATCCTTCCCGGATACGACAGCATGACCACCAAAAGCGGCACCACGCCGATACGGGCCAGGGTGAGGTTGTTGGCCGAATTAAAAAGCATCCGAAAGTTCCCGTTCGCGCTCACGGCGTCCTCAGTCTGCACACTGTTCCGGCATCCTCACGAACCGACGGATGCCGGGCTGCATCGCCAGACACGGCCGTCCCCTCAGGGACGCATGCTGACATGGGCCTCCAGGCTCGACTGGGCGGCATCGGCCACGGCGTCGGCCAGGATCGTGAACGCCCGCTTCACCGGGCTGTCCGTGTCAAGCATGACCACGGGCTTGCCCATATCCCCGGCCACCACCGTCACCGGATCAAGGGGCACGGCCCCCAGAAAGGGGATGCCGTACTTTTCCGCCAAAAGCCGACCGCCGCCCTTTTTGAACAGTTCGATCTCCTGGCGGCAATGCGGGCACACCAGCCCGCTCATGTTCTCCACCACGCCAAGGATGTTGGCCTGGGCGTATTGCAAGAAATTCACGGCCTTACGCACATCGGCCAGGGAAACCTCCTGGGGCGTGGTGACCACCACGCACAGGGCGTCGGGGATGATCTTGAGCACGGTCATGTGCTCGTCGCCCGTGCCCGGAGGCGAGTCGATCACCAGAAAATCCAGTTCCCCCCATTCCACGTCGGCGATGAACTGACGGATGGCCGTGGTCTTCATGGGACCGCGCCACAGGACGGCCTGGTCCGGATCGGTCAACAGGGATTCCATGGACACCACAAACAGGTTGTCCCCGAACTTCTTGGGAACCACGCACCCCCGCTCCACCTCCAGGTTCCCGGTCAGGCCCAGCATGCGCGGCACGCTGGGGCCGTGGATGTCCACGTCCATGATGCCCACCTTGTAGCCGCGAAGGGCCAGGGCGCAGGCCATGTTCACGGCCACGGAGCTCTTGCCCACGCCGCCCTTGCCGCTCATGACGAAAATCTTGTAGCGGATCTTCTCCAGCGTCGAGGTGATGAGCACGTCACGCATGGCCTCAGAGGCGTCGCCACGCCCGCCGCACGATCCCTCGGCCCCGGAGGCCGAAGAGCATGATCCACAGGATGATTCGTTTTTTTCGGACATGAATCCTTCCGCCTTTCTCACGATCTGTAGTGTATGCGCGTTTGGCGGCCGACCTACCAGCCGTGCCTGCCGACCAGATCCACGAACATCACGCCGCCCATGTCCCTGGTGACGACCCGCCCATTGTTTTTTTCCACCAAAAGAAGCGTCTGCCCGCGTTTCGACGGCCCCACGGGAAGGACCATCTTGCCCGGGTCGGCCAGTTGGGCCACCAGGGGATCGGGAACCACCGGGCCCGCCGCCGTGACCAGGATGCGGTCAAACGGGGCTTCATCGGGCCAGCCCAGGGTGCCGTCGTCGATCTTGAAGCGGACCTGGGAAAAGCGCAGGGCCGCAAGCCTGGCCTTGGCCGCCTCCTGCAGGGCGGCCACCCGCTCCACGGTATAGACGCGGGCCCCCATTTCCGCCAGGACCGCCGCCTGATATCCCGAGCCGGTGCCGATCTCCAGCACCTTCATGTCCGGGGATATGTCGCACAGGGCGGTCATCCAGGCCACCACATAGGGCTGGGAGATGGTCTGGCCATGCCCCAGCGGCAGGGGATGATCCTCGTAGGCCTGGGGGATGAGCGCCTCCTCCACGAAAAGATGGCGGGGAACGGAACGCATGGCCCGCACCACGGCCGGGTCGTGAATTCCCCGGGCCTCGATCTGTTCGCGGACCATGCGATCCCTGTTTCTCCGCAAATCGATTCGCACCGTCCGCCTCCCCTGGCCCGTTCTGCACGCATCGAACCGAATTGATCCGATTTTTGCTGGTGAAAATCAGAATTCCCCGGGCAAGTCAACTCGCCCGCCGCTCCGGGAGATGCCCCAGGCCCGACGCGACCTTGACAGGCATACGCCCCCGGTGCGAAGAAAAAAAGCGAAAAAGGAGACCACCATGCTCATCGTCCGGGACATCATGACCGACAAGCTTGTGGCCCTGGCTGCCGCCGACACCCTGCTGGCGGCGCGCCAGCTCATGGATATGGCCCGCATCAGGCATGTGCCCATTGTTGACGACGAAGGACAGTTCGTCGGACTCGTGACCCACCGGGATCTGCTGTCGGCCACCGTGTCCAAGCTGGCCGACATCGACGCCGCCACCCAGGACGAGATCTACGCGGGGATCCCCGTCGGCGAGATCATGCGCGTCGACGTCAAACAGACCACCCCCGGGGCCTCCCTGCGCGACGCCGCCCAAAGCCTGCTTACCCATAAATACGGCTGCCTGCCTGTGGTCGACGGCAAAAAGCTGGTGGGCATCCTGACCGAATCCGATTTCATCCGGCTGGCCATCGTGCTCATGGACGCCCTGGACAATGTCGAGGCCGAACCTCCCTTGGAATGACCCTCTGCCGACAGCGTCCGGACCGGAAAACTGCGGCTGCCGACACACCGCTTTGGCTGTTTTTTTTATTGACTTTGCCTTTGTGAAATTTTACGCTTGGTTATTCTGTGTGCCGCGAAAAGGGCCGTTCGCCCGACTCGACACGGCTCGTTGATCGTTCGGCAAGAGGCCGCTTTTTTTTTCGAGTTACGGATTCCCCGGAGCCCCCGGAGCCCAAGGAGGAGATTTGATGCGCTCGAAGGTTATGTACCTGGCATTGCTCGGCATGGCCCTTTCCCTGGCCCTCGCGCCGATGGCGTTTTCTGAAAACGCCGGATTCAGCAAATTCGTCGAGGCCAAATCCACCATCTGTTTTCCGCTCGAACTCACCTTCAAGCGGCCCTCGGGAGTCATCGCCACAAAACTGCCCGCCGTCACCTTCTCCCACGGCCAGCACGCCACCCTGGCCTGCGCCGACTGTCATCACATGTGGGACGGCAAGGGCCCGGTGGAATCCTGCAACGCCGACGGCTGTCACGACGTCATGGATTCCCGTCAGGACTCCATGTCCTATTTCAAGGCCTACCACAGCAAGGACGCCGATTACAGCTGCATGGGCTGCCACATGAAGATGAACCAGGAGCGCAAGGAACACGGCAAGGAAACCCTGAAGCTGTCGCCTTGCTCCAACAACATCTGCCACGTGGCCCAGAAGTAACGTCACACCGCTTCGCGACACCAAAGCCCCTGCCTCGTGCGGGGGCTTTTTTTTTCGCCCGTCGCGACCCCCGCCCCATGATCTTTCGACCTTCCAAGGAACGGTCCGGCCGGAGGCCGCCATCCAGGGCCCAGGCCAGGTTGTCAAATCCCGCCCCGCGCCGTACATCCTGACAGCCCGGTCAGTTCCCGGCCGGAACCACCACAACGACGAGCCGAGGTGAACCATGTCCGACGCCTACACGACCCACGGCGCCTTCAGTTGGAGCGAACTTATGACCACCGATCCCGGGAAGGCCAAGGCGTTTTACGCCGCCCTCCTGGGCTGGACGCTGGAAGAAGCGCCCATGGGGCACACGCACTACACCCTCATCAAGGTGGGGGAGACGCCCGTGGGCGGGATCATGGGCATCCCGCCCGGGGCCCCGGAGGGCATGCCGCCCAACTGGGGCGTCTACGTGACCGTGGACGATGTGGACGCGGCAGCCAAAAAGGCCGCCGAACTCGGCGGAAACGTCTGCGTCCCGCCCACGGACATTGCGGGCGTGGGCCGGTTCTGCGTCATTGCCGACCCCCAGGGCGCGGTGGTGTCGCTGATCACCTACGCCGCAAAATAATCCGCATCATGCGCGCGTGGCGGTCCGTCCGTGCGGCCGTCCCGCCACGCGCCGGACCTCCCTGCCCGTCCTCCCGGCCTGAGGCCTCAGGCCGGGGGAACCTCCTGGTCCAGGAACTCCCGGGTGGGCAGGATCCGGGCGTAGACCATCCCCAGGGCGGCCAGAAACGCCCCATGCACGGCCTGGGCCGGGATGTCCAGATCCCCGAAACGCAGGGCGCGGGCCGCGCAGGCGTCATGGACGACGTCCAGTTCATAGCCCAGGTCGAAGGCCGCCCGAACCGTGGCGTCCACGCACATGAGCGTCATCATCCCGGCCACGACCAGACGCCGCGTCCCCAGCCGGTCCAGCTCCATCTGAAGACCGGTCTCCCGGAAGGCATTGGGAAACGTCTTGCGCAGCACCGGTTCACCGGGCAGCGGCGCCACCAGGGGGTGGATGTCCGCTCCCGGGCTGCCGGGCAAAAAAAAGGTCGATCCCGGCCGCAGGGACTCGTGCCGGATGTGGACCACCGGCCGCCCCGCGTCACGGAAACGGTCCAGGAGCAGGCGGGCGTTGCGCCCGGCAGCCTCGGCGCCGTCCAGCTCGAAGGCCCCGCCGGGGAAATAGTCGTTTTGGATGTCGATAAGCAGAAGCGTTTCTTTTTTCATGCGTGAGCTCCCGTGCCGTGCAGTCCGCTCCAGGGCGGGAAGTGGTCTCGACGTGGAGGGAAGGCATACGGATGCCCCAGAGCGGACTGGACAGGCCCGGCCGCTCGCCGCTTCAGGCCCGCGTCAGTTGGCGTCCTGAAGCAGGATGCTCGTGGCCGCCGTGCTGCCGCCCGGAAAAAAATATTCGGCGTTGGGGGTCACGGATTTGACCGTGACCGTGGAGCCGCCCCGGATGACGAATTCCGAAAGCCCCACGGTGGTGGCCGGATTGCCGTAGTCGTAGGTGTAGCCCAGGGCGGTCCAGGGAAAGGGAGGCGTGGCGGTATAGATGGTGTCCCGGCGGGTGGTGTACCAGTCCGGATAGCTGTAGGCCACGGGAACCCCGTTCACCCGCTCGGTGATGGTCACGGTCGTGCTGTAGGGAATAAGCGGATTGGCGCGCAATTCGAGTTCGGCCTCGTGGTCGGTGATCTCGGGGTCGGCGCTGGGACGGTAGAGGTCCTGGGGGTTGACCCACATCTCCACGAAATCCGTCTGGCCATATTGCTGGGGCAACCCCAGGAGCTCTTCCACCCGGCTGACGGAGACCTCGGCGGAATGGGCCGACAGCCAGCCGGACAACTGCGGAACGGCCGTGACCCACAGGTTGCGGAACACGTCCAGGGTGTAGTCCTTGCCGATGTAGGGCCGGTAGTACTGGCCGTTGGTCCAGCACAGCACAAGCACCCGGGATGCCCCGGGAGTTCCTTCCCAGACCAGATCCAGGTTGTCGTTGTATTTGCTTACGGCCACAAGATCCTTGGAAATTTTGGCAGGAGTCAGGGTCTTGGCGTCGTTGACGGCGGCCTGGTATTCGGGGGTGATGACGTAGGCCCGGCCAAGGCCCGGCAGGACGAAAAGGACCAGAAGCACGAGCAGGCGCATGGCCAGGGCCGACGGACGCACTGGTTTGGGCGACGACGCGAACGGAAACATGCGGCTCTCTCCTCGTTTGTTTGACTGCGGCGGAAAAACTCCCATTTCCGCCGTTGCCTAGCATTGCGCCATCCCCTTATGCAAGGGCCGCCGCCCGGTGACAACCCTGGCGGGCGCACACGAAAAAAAGCGCCCCGGGACGATCATCCCGGGGCGCTGCATACCTGATGGCGTAAAAAAGCTACGGCTCGACCACCACGGCCTTGATGATCTTCACCGGCATGACCGGCACGTTCTCGTGGAAACCCTTGGTCATGGTGGGAACCTTCTTGATGGCGTCCACCACGTCCTGGCCCTCGATGACCTTGCCGAACACGGCATAGCCCCAGCCCTGGGGGGTCTTGCCCTTGTGGTTCAGAAAATCATTGCTCGCCACATTGATGAAAAACTGGGCCGTAGCCGAATCCGGATCCGAGGTGCGGGCCATGGCCAGGGTGTAGGCGTCGTTTTTCAGGCCGTTGTCGGCCTCGTTTTTGATGGGGTCATGGGTCTTTTTCTCTTTCATGGACTCGTCCATGCCGCCGCCCTGGATCATAAATCCGTTGATCACGCGGTGAAAGACCAGGCCGTCGTAGAAGCCTTCCTTGACGTAGGTCAGGAAGTTCTCGGCGGTCACCGGCGCCTTTTCCGTGTCCACTTCGATGACGATATTTCCCTTGCTCGTTTCCAGTCTGACCACAGGTTTGCTCCCTTGGGCCCGGGCCGGGGATGTCCAGCCCAGGGTTGCGCCCACGACCAGCCAGGCCGCGAGAACACCCAGGGCCAGCCGCATAAGGCCTTTTCGTTTCGTATTCATGGAAATTCCTCCCAAAAAAATTTTCTTATCCCATTCCCGGCCCGTCGTCGAGGGTCGGGACAGGCCGTTTGGGGACGCCGCTTGCGGTTTGGCGCCTTGCGAATGTCAACCGAAGACAAGACCTCCGGAAAACCGTTGCCGCTGGCGGAGCCAGGGCATGGCATCAAGGAACGCCCGTCCCGGAAATCCGGGACGGATCATTCGTCTTTGAGTTGTTCGGGTTCGACGCCAAGTGCCCGGGCGATGCGGGACCGTGTCGAATAGCGAAGGATTCTCCCCGGTTGTTCGAATCCGGCATAGGTCGGCTGGGCCACGCCCATCCGCCGGGCGACCTCTTCCTGGGTCAATCCGAGATGCTCCCGCCAGGCCCGGACAAGGCCCCATTTCTCCAACAAGGAGAGCTTGACGACCTCCAGGGGCAGTGTGACTTCGTTATCGGGCCGCTCCCGGGACTCCATATACTCGTCGTAGGGGAGCACCACATATTGGGGCGTCCCATCCGGCCCCCGGATGATCTGCGGATTATTGATAGGTTCGTTCATCACGTTTTTTCACCTCTTCCACGGAGATGACGACAGGATTCTGATCGGCATCGACCGTAAAAAGCACCCGGTAGAGGCCCACCCGGAGCCGATAGCCGCTGCGATCCGTGAGCGCCTTGACCGCGCGACAGGCGGGCCAGTTTCCAAGCCCCGTGATCGCCGCGAGAACGGCGGCCTGGTCGCGCTCCGGCAGCCGGGCGAGTTGTTTGTACGCCTTCCGTTTGACTTCCACCCGGACCATGGACAATTTATACTGATTAAAAGCCAAAAAGACAAGAATAATTACGATAAAAACCTATATTACACGTGGCGCGCCCTACGGATGACAGTCAGCGGGGACGGATCGACATGTCTGTCGTCCCTGACGCGTCCCGTACTCCCGGCGCGGACCCGACGTATTCCGGTAATCGCTTGCCATGTCCTTGTAACCCTGGTAAATTTGTCGGAATTTATCCGCAACATCCAACCAGGCCTTCCTCCATGACCGCGAAACGAAAACAATTGTACAATGTTGTCATTTATCCTGACTGGTGCAAGGGCTGCGGCATCTGCGCCGCATTCTGTCCCAAAAAGGTGCTGCGCATCGACCACCAGGGCAAGGCCCGGGCAGACCGCGAGGACGAATGCGTGAATTGCGGTTTTTGTGAATTGCACTGTCCGGACTTCGCCATCGTGGTCCGCCCCCGGAACGGCTTGGCCTCGTCCATGTCCGGACCGACCCCTGAAACGGCCGACCCGCCGTCCGCCGCATCGGGCGCGGCCTCCCCCCTGTCTGCCGCCAGCCAATCCCCGGAACCAAAACGAGCGTAGGTCATCATGAGCGCCATGCAGCGAAAAAAACGAACCGAGGCCTTCCTGCTCGGCAACGAGGCCGTGGCCGAAGGTGCGCTTCTGGCCGGGTGCACGTTTTTTGCGGGCTATCCCATCACCCCGTCCACGGAAATCATGGAGGTCATGGCCAGACGCCTGCCCCACGTCGAGAACGGGGTGTTTCTCCAGATGGAGGACGAGATCGCCTCGGCCGGGGCCATCATCGGCGCGTCCCTGGCCGGGCGCAAGGCCATGACCGCCACCTCCGGCCCTGGATTCTCGCTCATGCAGGAGCAGATCGGCTACGCCTGCATGACCGAAACCCCGCTGGTCATCGTCAACGTCATGCGCGGCGGTTCAAGCACCGGACTGCCCACCTCCCCGGGCCAGGGCGACGTGCAGCAGGCCCGCTGGGGGGCCCACGGCGACCACCCCATCATCGTCTTCTCGGCCTCCGACGTGCGCGAATGCCTGGAGATGGCCATCACCGCCTTCAACTACGCCGAAAAATACCGCACTCCGGTCATCCTGCTCCTCGACGAGATCACGGCCCACACCCGGGAAAAAATCGAGATCCCCCGGCCCGGCGAGTTCGAGGTGCTAAGCCGCCTTCTGCCCACCATGCCCCCGGAATGGTACAAGCCCTACGAGGAGACCGTGCGCGGCGTGCCGCCCATGCCGCCCATCGGCACGGGCTACCGCTTCCACGTCACGGGGCTGACCCACGACCCCTTGGGCTTCCCCACCTCGCGTCCGGACGAGGTCAAGGCCGTCACCGAGCGGATGTTCCGCAAGATCGACCGCTTTTTCCACGACATCCAGATCGTGGACCACGACCTGACCGAGGACTGCGACACCCTGGTCATCGCCTACGGCTCCGTGGCCCGCTCGGCCCGTCTGGCCGTGCGCCAGGCCCGGGAGGCCGGGGTCAAGGCCGGGCTTTTGTCCTTAAAGACCCTTTTTCCCTTCCCCAGGCCCCAGGTGGAGAAGCTCCTGCGGACCTGCAAACTGGTCCTGGTCCCCGAGATGAACATGGGACAGATCTCGCGTGAGGTCAAACGGGTCAACAGCGGCATCACCACCATCCGGACCCTCAACCGCGTCGACGGCCAGATCATCACCCCGTCGCAAATACTTAAGGAAATCGCGTGACGCCATGGCCGAAGTCACCCAGCTCATCCACCAGTATCTGCGCCACAACAAGAAGTTCCCCCTGGTCTTCTGTCCAGGCTGCGGCATCGGCATCGTCCTGGGGTCGCTGGTGCGCAGCGTCCACGCCCTGGACATCCCCAAAGACGACATGGTGGTGGTGGCCGGCATCGGCTGCTCGGGCCGCATCGCCGCCTATGTGGATTTCAACACCGTGCACGCCACCCACGGCCGGGCCCTGACCCTGGCCACGGGCATCAAGATGGCCAGCCCCCACCTGCGGGTGCTCACGGTCATGGGCGACGGCGACGCCCTGTCCATCGGCGGCAACCACCTGATCCACGCCGCACGCCGCAACATCGGGGTCACGGCCCTGGTCGTAAACAACTTCATCTACGGCATGACCGGCGGCCAGTGCTCCCCCACCACCCCCTTCGGTTCCTACACCCACACCAGCCCCCAGGGACAGATGGAAAAATCCTTTGACGTGGTGGAGATGGCCAGGGCCGCCGGGGCCAACGGGGTCTACCGGGGTTCGGTCTTCCACGCCAAGGCCCTGGACGGCCTTGTGCAACGGGCCATGAGCCGTCCCGGCTTCAACCTGGTGGAGGTCATGACCCCGTGCTTCACCCAGTACGGCCGGGGCAACAGGTTCCGCTCGCCGGTGGAGATGTTTCAGTGGCTCAAAGACACCATGACCCCGCGCGAGGTCTATGAAAAGCTCGAGGACAAAACCGGGAAACTGCCCATGGGCGTCTTCGTGGAGCATGACGAGCCAGGCCTGGAACAGCGCCATGCGGCCATGCGCCAGGCCCTGGCCGACAAGGGAGGAGCCGGATCATGAAGGAACAGATCACCCTTGACCGATTCGAGATCCGGCTTTCGGGCCTGGGCGGCCAGGGCATCCTGACCCTGGGCAAGCTTCTGGGCCACGCCCTGGCCCTGGGCCACGGCTATCAGGTGACCCAGACCCAAAGCTACGGCCCCGAGGCCCGGGGCGGGGCCAGCCGGGCCGATCTGGTGGTCAGCTCCCACCCCATCAGCTATCCCAAGACCGAACGCCTGGACCTGCTCGTGGCCTTAAGCCAGGAGGCCTGCAACAGCTACCACCACCTGCTCAAAAAAAGCGGCGTGCTCCTGGTGGACACGGGGCTGGTCAAACAGACCCCCACCAACGTCTTTCTGGGCCTGCCGTTCACGGATTTGGCCCTGACACGGGTGAAGGTTCCCCAGGCCATGAATACGGTGGTGCTTGGCGCGGTGACCTTTCTCATGCCGTTCGCCAAGCGCGACGTGATGCGCAAAAGCCTTCTGGCCAACCTGCCGGAAAAAATCCACAAGGCGAACCTCAAGGCCTTTTCCCTGGGCTATGACCAGGCCCGGCGGCTCCTTACCCAGCCCATCGCGTTGTGGACCGGCGAGGACGAGGACACGGCCAAACGCGGCGACATGAACCTGACCGACATCATGGTCGAGGATTGACCCGGAGGCCTCATGCGGCTTTGCGAGCATGCCAGCAAGCTGATTTTCGCCATGGCGGGCATCCCCGTGCCGCCGGGGATCCTGATCCATCCCGGGCAGTCGGCCGCCCCGCCCTTCCCCCCTCCCTGGCGCCTCAAGTCCCAGGTGGCGGCCGGGGGCCGGGGCAAGGCCGGGGGCATCGTGCACATCGAAAAGCCGCAGGAGCTTGATGCGGCGGCGCGCCGACTTTTCGACCTGCCCATCGCCGGGAAAAAGCCGCCTTTTCTGCGCCTGGAACCGGCCGTAGCCATCGAGCGGGAGATGTACCTGTCCCTGGCCGTGTCCCGCGCCCGCCGCTCCCTGGCCCTGACCGCAGGCCGACACGGCGGGATGGACGTGGAGCGCCAGGCCGGGGGGAGCCACATCCTCGTCCAGGACGTGCGCCTGCCGGGCGGCCCTTCCCCCTTCCAGACCCGCTCGGCCTTCTTCCACCTGGGCCTGCCCCATTCCCTGTGGCCGGACTTCGCGGCCCTGGTGAAAAACCTGTTCGCGGCCGTTACCGGCCAGGGCCTGCTCCTGGCCGAGATCAACCCCCTGGCGCTGACCACGGACGGGATGCTTGCGGTCCTGGACGGCAAGGCGGAGATCGACGACAACGCCGCTTCCCTCCTGTCCCCGGCAACACGCCCGGAGATTCCCGGAGACCTGGATCCGGTGGAGACCCTGGCCAGGTCGCGGGGGCTGTCGCTCATCAAGCTGCCGGGATTCGTGGGACTTCTGGCCAACGGCGCAGGCCTGGCCATGGCCACCATGGACCGCCTCAATTTCGCCGGGTTCCCGGCCGCCAACTTCCTGGACGTGGGCGGGGCCGCCGACGAGGCCGGACTGTCCGCCGCCCTGTCCATCCTGTTCGACGATCCGGCCGTGCGGGTGGTGCTCATCAACCTCTACGGCGGCATCCTGTCCTGCGAAAAGGTGGCTGTGGCCCTGGGCCGGGTGCTCGGCGGCAGGGAGCCGTCCAAACCCATGGTGGCCCGGCTGGCCGGGAACGGGGCCGCCGAGGGGCTTACCGTCCTGCACGGGCTGGCCCTGCACGGGCTTGAGGTGGTCCCGGACATGGATGCGGCCATGACGGCCCTGGCCGGACTGTGTCCGCGAGAAAAACCTGCCGCCAGGCCTGACGAAAATGCGGTCTCGCCGGGATCGCCCCTGCCCGGCGTCATGGCCCGCCCGGCCGCCTCCCGGCACCCCCTGTCCATCCCGGGCCGGGATGGCCTGCCGCCGCTTGTGCCGCCCGAGGTGGCAGCAGGCGTTCGCCCCATGCGGATCATGATCCAGGGCATAACCGGCAAAACCGCCCGCCTGCATGCCGGGCTCATGGCCGCCTACGGCGCGGCGAACGCCGGGCAGGTGGTGTGCGGGGTGACGCCGTTTCGGGGCGGCCAGGACGTGGACGGCGTGCCGGTCTACGACAGCGTGCACCAGGCCCTGGCCGACCACGAGGTCGATATCAGCGTGGTTTTCGTTCCGGCGGCCCATGCCCCGGACGCCATTTTGGAGGCCGCCCTGGCCGGGGTTCCCCGGGTGGCCTGCATCACCGAGGGCATCCCCCAGTTGGCCATGCTGGAAACCCTGACCGCCCTGGCCACGACCCCCACGTTGCTTATCGGCCCCAACACCCCGGGGATCATCGTCCCTGGCCGGTTCAAGGCCGGGATCATGCCCGCAGACCCCTTTACGCCCGGTCCGGTGGCCATCTTCTCCCGCAGCGGAACGCTGACCTACGAGGCGGCGGCCCGGCTCACGGCGGCCGGGATCGGCCAGGCCGCAGCCGTGGGCATGGGCGGCGACCCGTTCACAGGGCTTGGCTTTCTGGAACTGGCCGAGGCCGTGCGGGACGATCCGGCGGTCGGGGCGGTGCTGATTGTGGGGGAGATCGGCGGGGACGCCGAGGAACGGCTGGCGGAACACGTCCTGGCCACATCCTATCCCAAACCCGTGGCGGTCTACGTGGCCGGGGTGAGCGCCCCGCCCGGACGGCGGCTGGGACATGCCGGGGCCATCCTGGAAAACGCCTCCGGGGCGGCGGAGAAATTCGCCAGCCTGCGCCGGGCCGGGATTTCCATCTGCAAAGACCTTGCGGACGCGGCCCGGACCGTGGCCGGACTCCTGGCCGACCAGGCATAGCCGCCTGGCAACCGGCTGTGTCCGGACCGGGCGGACGGGATCAGTCCCCGTTTTTCTTCGCGCCGTTTTTGGAGCCGTCCTTGGGTTTCACCGTGCGCACGAAGCCCTTGTACTTGTCTTCCAGCCTGCCCCGCTGTCTGACCAGGGTGGCGTCCGAGGCGGCCTTTTCCTTGTCCAGATAGTCCTGGTAGCGCTTTTCCGTGGCCACGACGGCCGGGCTGCCCTGCACCGGATGACTGGCCTTGCCCGCTTTCTGGCCGCCGGAGGGGGCTGCGGCCGGTTCCTTGGCAGCTACGGGGGCTGTGGCCGGTTCGCTGGCGGCGGGTTTCGCCGCCTCTGCCGGGGCCTGCGCGGACGCGGTCGGCTTCTGGGCCTGGCCGCCCGGATTCGCCGCCGGGACATCCTGGGCCGCCGCCGGTCCCGCCACGGCCAAAAGTCCGATCAAAAAAACGACACCCATGATATTTTTTTGCATGGTCAACGCTCCAGGTTCGCACCATATTTCCGCATCGCCGCCGCCCTGCCCCCGTGCAATCTGTTCCAGCGGCCCGGGCCGGTCGCGGCAGGGGGCGAGACAAGCACATTTCCCAGCCCCCGGCAACCGGCTTTTTTCCAGGTTCACGCCAAAGGCGCGAGGGGATGGACGTTCAATCCTGGACAAGGCAAACGGCCTTGCCGTATACTAAAAAGGATGCGCGCGTTTCCACGTCCCTCCCGAATCACCATCCTGGCCCTCTGCCTCGCCGTCGCCGTCGCCGTGATCCTGGCCATCGGCTGCATGCGGGGATTGGACGCCCCGGCCCGAACCTCCGATCAGGCGACGGAAGTCCCTGCTCCTATCGCTTCGGGCGACCGGTCCGCCGCGTCCGCCCCCGTCGGGCACGAATCCCCGGTTGCGGCTGCGATCCCCGAGGCCGACACCACCCCGGGCACAGCGTCCCCCCAACCGTCCCCCCTTGCCGCATCCACTTTTTCCCATATGGTGGAGCCGCTTACGGCCAGACTGTTCATCGTCGCCCAGGACGTCGCCCCCAATGCGCCGACGGAGACAGGACCGCCTGCGGCAGCCCGGTCGGCCCCGCCATCCGACCGGCCGGAACCGGCCTCGGCACAGGCCGCCGTGGCCGAAACCGCCGCGAACCCCGCACTGCCCGCGGCAGCGCCGCAACCGGCCGCACCGGCCGCACCGGCGTCCATCGCCGAACCCGCGCCGGACACATCGGACGCCCCTGTGGAGCTTGCCGCCATGTCCCAGCCGCGCCCGCACGGTCCGGCCAAGCCGGATCTGAAGCCGGAACCGGCCCCGGAAAACGTGGCGAAATCCCAGCCCCGCACGGTCCTGGTGGTGGGGGATTCCTTCGCCGTGGGCATCGGCATGACCATGGCCGAATCCCTGCGCGGGGCAAAGGACATCCGGCTTGATCAAAAAGGCAAGACCTCCAGCGGCCTGGACAACGTCAAATTCCACAACTGGGGAAAGACCCTGGAGGGCCTTCTGGCCGCGACCCGGCCCGATGCCCTGGTGGTCATGATCGGCGGCAACGATGCCCAAAACGGTCCCGGCACCGAGGCCTGGGCCGACAGCTACCGACAAAAAGCCGGGGGGTTTCTGGCCATCGCCGCCCAAAAAAACGTCCCGGTCTATTGGGTTTCCCTGCCCCCCATGCGCGAGGCGGGGCTCAACGCCCGGGTCAAGACCACCAACGCGGCCATGCGCGCGGCATGCGAATCCGGCCCCAACTGCCGGTTCATCGACGCCTGGGATCTTTTTTCGGATGACAAGGGCGAGTTTGCCGCAGAAAAAAACCTCGGCGGCAAAAACGTGAAACTGCGGGGCAAGGACGGCGTGCATTTCACCATGGCCGGCTACCGGCTCTTAAGCGACCGCATTCTTGAAGGATTCGTCCCAACCATGGAAATAAGCCAGAAAAAATGATTGGGACAGCCAGAACATGACACGTCGCATCCGGCTCCGTACCTGGTTTCCCGCCTTTGGCATCTACGTGACGGCCTTCATGGTCGTGGGCTTTTTCAATATCGAAAAAATCACCCTGTGGGCCGAGGACCGCATTGCCGAAACCCACTCCTCGCGCATCCTGCGCGGACTTCGCGCCGTGCGGGACGTCTACCGCCATTCCCCCCTGGCCAACCTCACGGCGGACGCGGACCGCGCCCTGGCCCCACTTTTCCACGACACCTACAAATCCACCCCGATCACGGGCGATTCTTCCGCTTCCGCCGATGGCCGCAAGACCGGGACGGAGGCCGAAGACCCTTATGCCGTGGTCAAGCGGCCGACCGTCAAGGGCCTGCGCCCCCTGGACCGAAACCAGCTCATGGCGGCCCTGGCCCCGGAGGCGGCGCCCGCTGTGCCTGAGACCGACATGCCCGCCGATCCGGCCACCCCTGCGGACATCGCCGTCCGCGCCGACGCCGCGCCCCCGGACCAGGGAACCTTCTCCCTGACCCAGGCCCGCCTGGAGCCGCCCCACCGCATCCTGGTGGTGGGCGACTCCCTGGCCATCGGCCTGGCCCTGTCCCTGCGCCGGGCGATGAACGAATATCAGGACGTGACGCTCATCGAGGAGGGAAAGGTCTCCAGCGGCCTGGCCAACCCCAAATATTTCAATTGGGAAAAGGCCCTGCAGACCTTTGTGGAGAAGTATTCCCCGACCATGGTGGTGGTCATGATGGGGGCCAACGACGCCAAGTACATCAATCTTGACGAAAAACCGCGCGAGCCCGGCTCGCCGAACAAAAGCTGGGCCGAGGTCTTCGCCATGCGCATGGAGGGCTTTCTGGACATCCCGGCCAAGCGCGATCTTCCGGTGTTCTGGATCGGCCTGCCGGTCATGGGCGACCCCACCTACGCCAGGCAGGCCCAGGCCATGAACGACATCGTGCGCACGGAGTGCGGCAAATATCCCAACTGCCGCTTCCTGGACACCTGGAACCTCCTGTGCGATCCCGAGGACACCTACGCGGCGTTTTTGAAAAACGACAAAGGGGCCAAGGTCAAGATCCGGGCCAACGACAAAATCCACTTCACCGTGGCCGGCGGAGACATACTGGCCCAGTCGTTTTTCGATCAGGCGTCCAACCATGCCGTCTTTCGTGGAAAATCGGAACAGGCCGCCGAGACGGCGGCAGGCGGCCAGACGTCCGCAGGCGCCCCGTGACACGGCATGCCTTCGGCCCCCCGCCTCGAAAACGACGTTTCATCCCGTGGGCTTCCCCGTTGCCCTCTCTTTTGTCGAGGTTTCTTCTGGCCGTCCTGTGCACCATTCTCCCTGCGGCATGCGGCGATTCCCCGGAATCCGTCCAGGTGGCCCCCCGGGATCTCTTCCAGGCCCGGGGGCCGGAAAAGTCCCCGCCAGTCGTCCTGGTGGTCGGGGATTCCCTGTCCATCAGCCTGGCCGACACCCTGGAAGGCGTGTTGAACGGACATGGCAGGGCCATGGTCCGGCTTGGAAGGGTGGGCGGCGGCCTGACCTGGCCGGAGCTTCTGGATTTTCCCCAGGCCCTCCCTGATCTTTTGCGCAAACACCGGCCGGACGTGGCCATTTTCATGATCGGGGCCAACGACGCCAGACCCCTGGTCACCCCGGACGGAACGCGGGTGCTGTTCGACTCCACCCCGTGGAAGGCGGCCTACGCCGCCGCCGCCGCCCGCCTGATCGACATGGTCCTTGCCGCCAATCCCGGGGCCGCCGTCTTCTGGGTCGGCGCACCGCCCATGGCCGACAAGAACCTGAGCGCCGCCCTGCGCACCGTCAACGCCGCCCTGCGCAGCGCCTGCACGGCCACGGCCTCCTGTCGCTTCATCGATACCTGGGACATCTTCTCCGACGCCGAGGACGCCTACACCCCCACGGCCCGCGACCCTGGCGGGGCGCAGGTCCCCCTGCGCACCGGGGACGGGGTGCATCTGACCGACACCGGAGCCAGGCGCCTGGCCGCCCGGGTCGCCGCAGCCACGGGCGACGCCCTGCCCGTCCCGCCCTCCCCGGCCCGGGACGCCCTGTTCGCGGCCCTGACGGATCTGACCCCCATCCCCCAGGCCACGGCCGCCCCCACGCCGGTCGAGAAGGGTCCGCGCGGGCATACGGTCAAGCGCGGCGAAACCCTGGCCTCCATCGCCAGGCAGTACGGCCTGAACCCCGAGGCCCTGAAACGGGCCAACCGGGGCCTGGATCCGAAAAAAATGCGCCCCGGGCAGACCTTGAACCTGCCTGCCGACGAAAACGGCCCCTGAATCACGCGACGCCGCGCCCCGCGACGGTGCGTACCGGCCGCCCGCCGCCCTTTCTGCATTGCCGGACTCCCGGGAAACCCTCATGGCCCAAAGCGCGCTGGGGCTTTTTGTTCTTGTGGCGATTGCCTGGCTGGCAAGTGAGAACCGCAGGGCGGTGCGCCTGCGGACCATTGTGGCGGGACTGCTGCTGCAGTTGGGCGTGGCCCTGGTCTTTTTGAAACTTCCGGCGGTCAAGGAAGCCTTCCTGTGGCTCAACCAGGCGGTCATGGCCCTGGACACGGCCACCACGGCAGGCACCTCTTTCGTCTTCGGCTATCTCGGCGGCTCATCACCGCCTTTTGCCGAAACCGGCATGGGCAGCACCTTTGTCATGGCCTGCAAGGCCCTGCCGCTGATGCTGGTGATCAGCGCCCTGTCCTCGCTCCTGTTTTATTGGCGGGTGCTCCCCGCCCTGGTCAAGGTGTTGTCCAAGGCCTTGCAAAAAACCATGGACATCGGCGGGGCGCTGGGGGTGAGCGTGGCCGCCAACATCTTCGTGGGCATGGTGGAGGCCCCGCTTTTCATCCGCCCCTATCTGGCGGACATGACCCGAAGCGAGCTGTTCACGGTCATGACCGCCGGCATGGCCACCATCGCCGGGACGGTCATGGTGCTCTACGCCACCTTTCTGCGAAACGTGATCCCCGACGCCCTGGGGCACATCCTGGTCGCCTCCATCATCAGCGCCCCGGCGGCCATCCTGGTGGCCAGGGTCATGATCCCCGAGACCGCCCGGGTCACCGACGGGGCCATCACCCCGCCCAGTCCGGCCTCGGGGCCCATGGACGCCATCACCCGGGGCGCGACGGACGGCATGGGGCTTCTCATCAACGTCGCCGGAACCCTTATCGTGCTGGTGGCCATGGTCTCCCTGGTGGATCAGATGCTTGGTCTTCTGCCCGACGTCCTCGGCGGGCCGCTCACCCTGCCCCGGCTCTTCGGATTCGCCTTCCGCCCCCTGGTGTGGCTTTGCGGCATTCCCTGGGCCGAGTCGGAGACGGCCGGAATGCTCATGGGCACCAAGACCGCCTTAAACGAGCTTATAGCCTATCTGGAGATGTCGCGGCTTCCCGCCGACGCCCTCTCGGAACGCTCCCGCATGATTTTGACCTACGCCATGTGCGGGTTCGCCAACTTCGGCAGCCTGGGCATCCTGGTGGGCGGCATGGGGGCCATGGCCCCCGGACGCCGCAGCGAGATCGTGGCCCTGGGCATGCGCTCCATCGTGGCCGGAACCCTGGCCACGCTCATGACCGGGGCCGTGGTGGGCATCCTGTATTAGCTTCGCGGCGGCACCGCCCCTGTCGCCTCCCCTTCGGGCGCGTCACGCTCCCGCCGCTCCCGGCAGGGCATGTTCTTGTGCACCGGCCGGTCCTTGAGGGAACAATACAGGGCCACGAAGGTCCGGCAACTGCCCGAGCCGTCGATGCCGTCCTTTTGCGGCCAGGAGGCGTACCGACATCCCAGGTCGCAAAAACCGATGCTGTCCATGCCACACTCCTTTTTCCCGGCTGTATGCCGTGCCAGCCGGATTTGCAACGCCACGGTCCCCCGCTGCCACCGACGCCCAGCCCCAACCCATCCAGCCGCCATCCCCTTCCCCACAATCGCCTTGCCGGGCGGCCAGAGTCATGTCTCCGTAAGAATCCCAAAATTTTTGTTGACAATGATAATCGCTTTCAATTAAACATGGCCCAACACAAACATTGAGAATCATAATCACTTCGAGGGAGGCAGATCATGTGCGCATCGCTTATCGGCGGAATGGACCGGCTCAAGCGTGATTATATCGAGGCCGCAAAGGAAGGCGGCGTAACGCTCAAATGTTTTACCGGCAAGGAACGCGGCATCGCGGCCCAGATCGGCGAATCCGACCTGGTCATCGTGTTCACCAACAAGGTGTCCCATGAGGCCCGGCGCGAGGCCGCCAAGGCCGCGAAATCCCGCAATATCCCCCTGCGCATGCTGCACTCATGCGGCGTGTCCTCCCTGCGCGATTGTCTGCGTACCGGATAAGCGGGCGACCAAAACGACCAGTCCCTGCGGTTTACGGCTTTGCCGCACAAACGATTCCGGCGCTGAACATTTCAGCGGCATGTACCCAAGATGCCCATGGTTCTGGGAAAAGGAGTGACGATCATGAGCACGGCGGAAAAAATCGTTCTTCTCAATCAGAACGGAAGGGACGCATTCACCCATGGCCGCTACGAAGACGCCCTGTACTACCTGGGCATGGCGGCGGACCGGGCCAGGCTGGCTGGAACACCCTTGCAGGAGGCGGACATCCGCAACACCATCGGCCTGGTTTTCCGCGATCTGGGCAATCCGGCCCAGGCGGAAATCCATTTCAAACTGGCCTTGGCGCTCATCGTAAAAAAGGCCGGTGACGACGCCCCCTTGTATTCCGTGGTCACGGCCAACCTGAAGAATCTGCGCGAAGCGGCCAGGATGTGACGTATCCGGGCATGGGCCCACGAAAACACCAGGAGGAAGCCCACCATGGTATCCACCGCATCGATCTCGTCCCTGGGTTCCCTGCGCCCTTTTATCGAACGGGCCTTTCGTCGTAGCGCCACCGCCAGGCGCGACATCACCGACGTCCCCGCTTCCTGCGCCGCCCCCCTGCCCCATCCGGTTCGCTCGCCCCACGAAGGAGCCGCCATGGACCAATCCTGATTGGATTTTTGTCCCAGACATCGCCGGTAACCGTATAAGACGCCGTCTCCCCTGGCTGTCGCCGCTTCATGACGGCCTGTGCGGCATGATGCGGCGCGGGACGATTGGCAGGCCGACAGTCCGAGGCCACTGACGTGACGGCGAAAGGATGCAGTATGACCGTGCAGCATGGTCTGCCGTTTTTCTTCCAAGCCGAAGCATCACCTCAACATTTCCCCCGACGTACTCCGGGAGGGCTTATGTACCTGGACCATGCGGACGGGCCGGACCTCGACCGTCGAACGAAGCGGTGTGACTTCGCCTCACGTGTTTCGGAATCCGCCCTGTGTCTCCCCCATATGGTGCACCAACTGGCCGAGTCCCTCGGCTGGGCCATCGACGCCAAAGACCCGTGCACCTGGTCCCACTCCGAGGACGTGGCCCATGTTTCGCGGCGTCTGGCCCTGGCCATGGGTCTGTCCCGGGACATGGCCGAGATCGTCCATGTGGCCGGCCATCTGCATGACATGGGCAAGATCGGCGTCCCGGACATGGTCCTGGCCAAACCGTCAGGCCTGACCTCCGAGGAATGGGCCATGGTCCGCACCCATCCGGTGGTGGGGGCCCGCATCGTGTCGCCCATCGCCCGCATGAATGAAACCGGGGTCACGGGCATGATCCTCTCGCATCACGAACGCTACGACGGCCAGGGCTATCCCGACGGGATCTGCGGTGAGAACATCCCCCTCGGGGCGCGGGTCATCGCCGTGGCCGACAGCCTGTCCGCCATGCTGCAACGTCGCCCCTACCGCCAGGGCATGCCGTTCGAAAAGGCCCATGACGAGATTGTGCGTTGTCGCGAAACCCAGTTCGACCCCCAGGTGGTGGACGCCTTCACGATGATCGCCCAACCCCTCGAGGCCTATTTCAAAAAAGGACGCCCATCCCGGGGGGCCGATCCGGAAACGCCTCACGCTCGCCAGGCCTCCGGCTGTCAAACGATGTCGGGGAATACCCCCCGGGATTTGCAGGAATGACCCGGGAATCCACGGAACAGGGGATGGGGCGGTCCCCGGAGCGTCCACGTCCGGCCACGCCCGCCCGGGAAGGAGCGCTGTCCATGAACCACTATGATGCCGCACATGACGAAGCCGCGCACCCCCTTGCGGATGCGGGTTCCAAAACCACGCGCCGCCTGACACGATATGTCCCCGGATTTCTCCGGGACGGCTGGACTGCCTTTGGCAGGATGATGGAAAAAGTGAGCGTCAAAACAAAAATGGCCGTGGTTCTTCTGTGCGTGATGATTGCGCCCACAGCGGTCATTCTCTATCTGGTGGAGTCCCACGCCTCGCGGGACACGGCCCTGTACCTCGCCGCCTATCTGGCGGTCGCCCTGGCCCTCCTTGGCCCTCTGGCCGGATTCCTCAGCCGTTTTCTGGTCATCAAGGACATCCGCGAGATCAACGCCTTTTGCATGGAGCTCAAACGCGGCAACTACGCGGTTCGATTCGACCTTCCCGGGGAACAGGAGGAGGAGCACGACATTTTGCGTCTCAAGCGCAATCTGGACTGGATGGCCCACCTGATCGGTTCGCGCGAGACCCGGCTTCGGGTGGAGTTGGAAAAGACCGACACCACCAAAAAGATGTTCGAGGAGCTTTCCAACCGCGACCCCCTCACGGGCCTGGGCAACCGCCGCCAGTTCGAGGCAAGGATGCGCGAACTGGCCTGCCGCGCCCGCCACACCGGGCACACCTTCCACCTCATGCTCATCGACTGCGACAAATTCAAGCAGGTCAACGACGTGCACGGCCACCAGGCCGGCGACATGGTGCTGACCCTGCTGGGGACCATCATCCGCGAATCCGTCCGGGAGCAGGTGGACGGCTGCTACCGGCTCGGCGGGGACGAATTCGGCATCCTTCTGCCCTCGCGCGACGCCGAGGCCGCCCGGGCGGTGGGCGAGCGCATCAGCACCCGCTTCGCCGCATCGCAGCAGTACGGCTGCACCGTGAGCATCGGCGCGGCGGCCTACCGCCCGGGCGCAGCGGGAAACCCGGACACGGACGAGGCGTTGCGCGACCTCATCGCCCGCAGCGATAAAACGCTCTACGCCGTCAAGAAAATCGGCGGCGACCAGGTCATCCTGGAATGACGCCGCCCCTCCAGTTTGCAATTCTCGGGACAATAACAGTTGACAATGAGAATCAATGTCCTTATTGGATCGACGCAAGGAATCGGTTTTCATTTTCAATGTCAAACAAAACCGCGCGCACCCTGCCTGCGTTCGCAAACCGTCCCGGCCGACAAAAGACCGCTGCCGTGTTCCGACAACCCCCACACCACGCCACCGCCACAGATCCTTCGGATCGACGCCCGGCGCTCAGACTTCCCGACCGCCATGGGCCGCCGATGTCCCGGCCGGCAAGACGGCCTCAGCAGGCGACGGCCGCTTCGTTTCACATAACCCCGCAATGTTTCTTTGCAAGGAGGCGCACCATGGTCATGTCGATGAGAAAAATGTCCGTCAACCAACGCGGCCAGATACGCCAGGTCACGGCCAGCGGCGAGATGGGCCGCCGCATCCGGGACATGGGACTGGTGCCGGGCACGGACCTGATGGTGGTCGGCAGGGCCCCCCTGCAGGATCCCGTGGCCTTGCGCATGAAGGGCTTCACCCTGTCGCTCCGCAACAGCGAAGCCGACTTCATCACCGTGGAGGCCAAATAGCCCATGTCCCAGGCTCATATCCGCGCGGCCATGTCCGGCCAGCCCAATTGCGGCAAATCCACCATGTTCAACGCCATCACCGGCGGCTCGGCCAGGGTCGGGAACTATCCCGGCATCACCGTGGACCGGCTGGAGGGAACCTACCGAAAAAACGGCTATGACATCAAACTGGTGGATCTGCCCGGCACCTATTCCCTGACCTCCTATTCCATGGAAGAGGTGGTGGCCAGAAACGTCATTGTGGACGAACACCCCGATGTGGTCATCAACATGGTGGACGCCACGGCCCTGGAGCGCAGCCTGTATCTGGCGGTGCAGTTCATGGAGATCGGCGCACCCCTGGTGCTTGGCCTGAACATGATGGACGAGGTCAAACGCAGCGGCGTGACCATCGACATCAAAAGACTCTCCCAGCTCTTAAACGTCCCGGTGGTGGCCTGCACGGCCCGGCTCGGGCAGGGCCGCGAGGAGCTCATGGCCGAGGTGGTGCAGCTGGCCAAGGACACCAAGGGCCTGTGGACGCCCATCCGCCTGTCCTATGGTCCGGACCTGGACCCCATCCTGGAGCGGATGACCAAACGCATCGAGGAAGAGCAGTTCATGACCGGCCGCCATGACCCGCGCTGGGTGGCCATCAAATACCTCGAGGGCGACGAACTGGTCATCGAGGCCGGACGGGCCGCCGGTCCCCTGTCCGCCGAACTGGAGGCCGTCTGCGCCGAGGCGGAACAGACCACCCGGGCAAACAGCAACACCACCCCTGACGCCATCATCGCCGACTGGCGCTACGGGTTCATCAACGGCCTGCTCAAGCAGGGCGTGGTCACGGGCGGCGACGAACTGCGGCGCAACATATCCGACAACATCGACCGCGTGGTCACCCACAAGCTCCTCGGACCGCTGATCATGGCCGGGGTGCTGTGGGCCATGTTCTACGTCACCTTCACCCTGGGGGCCTATCCCCAGGGCTGGATCGAAGACGGGTTCACCTGGCTGTCCGGTCTCGGGACCGCCTACATCCCCGAGGGCTACGTCCAGTCCCTGATCGTCAGCGGCATCCTCGGCGGCGTGGGCGCGGTCATCGGGTTCACCCCGCTTATCCTCATCATGTTCGCCATGCTCGTGTTCCTGGAAGACCTGGGCTACATGGCGCGCGTGGCCTACATGATGGACAAGGTCATGCGCATCTTCGGCCTGCACGGCATGTCGGTCATGCCGCTGATCATGTCCGGCGGCATCCCCGGCGGCTGCGCCGTACCCGGCGTCATGTGCGCCCGCACCCTGCGCAGCCCCCGCGAACGCCTGGCCACCATCCTCACCGCCCCGTTCATGGTCTGCGGGGCCAAGACCACGGCCTACCTCATGCTCGTGGCCGCATTCTTCCCGGCTAGCCCCACCGGGGCCATGTTCGCCGTGGTCATCGCGGCCTGGGTCTTCGTCCTGCTCGTGTCCAGGCTTTTGCGCTCAACCGTGGTCAAGGGCGAGAGCACGCCCTTCGTCATGGAGATTCCCCCCTACCGCCTGCCCACCCTGCGCGGCGTGGCCGTGCATACCCTGGAGCGGGTCTGGCAGTATGTGAAAAAGGCCGGAACCGTGATCCTGGCCGTGTCCATCGTCATGTGGGCGGTGATGACCTTTCCGGAACTGCCCGAGGACACGGTGGCCAGCTTCGACGCCCGCCGCTTTATCGCCGAGGAGCAGGTCAGGACGGCCAACCCCCAGGCCACGGGCGAGGATCTGGACACGCTCGTCTCCGAGGCCCAGAAACCCATCACCGACGAACAAAACGAGGCGGCCCTGCAGTATTCCGTGGGCGGCCGGGTGGGCAGTTTCCTGAAGCCCGTCACGGATCTGGCCGGATTCCCCTGGCAGGCCAACATCGCGCTCATCGGCGCGTTCGCGGCCAAGGAGGTCTTCGTCTCCACCATGGCCACGGCCTATTCCATGGGCGAGGTCGATCCCGAGGACGCCACATCCTTAAGCGATCGTCTGGCCGCGGATCCGGCCTGGTCGCTGCCGGCGATCCTAAGCGTCTTTGTCTTCATGCTCCTGTACACGCCATGCATGGTCACGGTGGTGGCCATCGCCAAGGAATCCAACTGGAAATGGGCCCTTTTCTCCGTGGGCGGGTCCATGGCCTTCGCCTTCGTGATGGCGGTGACGGTCTACCACACCACCAGACTCTTCGTATAACTCCCGATTTCCAAGTCCATAATCCATACGGCCCGGCCGATCCGCAAGGACCGGCCGGGCCTTTTCCCTCCCTGAACCGGTGCGGCCCTCCTTTCCGGGGTCGCCGGTTCTTTCCTTCCGGCCCGCAATGGGATATCGCCCAGCAGCGACACCGGGGCGCGTCCGCCGCACAACGTCCCCGGGCACATCCAGGTGCGCGATCCCCTGGCAAAGGGAGGAACAATGTCCGAACCGATCTGTCTGCGCCAACTTCCGGTCAACACCCAGGCGGTCATCCATTCCGTGGCCGCCGCCGGCGAACTCGGCCGCCGCATCCGGGACATGGGAATCGTCCCCGGAACGACGGTCCAGGTGGTCGGCCGGGCCCCGCTCTACGATCCCGTGGCCCTGCGGCTGCGGGACTTCACCCTGACCTTGCGCAACAGCGAGGCCGACCACATCCTCGTGATCAGGCAGGACTGACATGACCGGGAACACCCTGACCATCGCCCTGGCCGGAAACCCCAACTCCGGCAAGACCACCATGTTCAACGCCCTGACCGGCTCACGGCAGCATGTGGGCAACTATCCGGGCGTCACCGTGCAGAAAAAGGAAGGCCGTCTGACGCATAACGGCGTGACCGTCCATGTGGTGGACCTTCCCGGCACCTATTCCCTGACCGCCTATTCCGCCGAGGAACTGGCCGCGCGCAACTTCCTGGTGGACGAACGTCCGGAGATGGTGGTGAACATCCTGGACGCCGGGGCCCTGGAACGCAGCCTGTATCTGACCGTGCAGTTCCTGGAGCTCGGCGTGCCCGTGGTTCTGGCCCTGAACATGATGGACGAGGTCAGAAAACGGGGCATGCAGATCGACACCGGGCTTTTGTCCAGGCTTTTGCACTCCCCGGTGGTGGAGACCGTGGCCAGGATCGGCGAGGGCAAGGAGCGGCTTCTGGACGCGGCCCTGGACTTCGCCAGGGGCAACCGCCGCCCCTGGGAGCCGTTGGTTCTGTCCTACGGCCCGGACGTGGACGCGGCCCTGGCCGAGATGACCGGGATCATCGAGGCCGCCCGATTCCTCGACGGCCGACTGCCCCCCCGGTGGGTGGCCCTGAAGCTCCTGGAGGGCGACCATGAGGTGGCGGGCATCTGCCGCCAGGCCGGGGCCGACTACGACCGTCTGGCGGCCATCGTCGACCGCCTGGCCGACCATCTCAAGGTCACCATGAACTCCTACCCCGAGGCGCTCATCTCCGACTACCGCTACGGGTTCATCGCCTCGCTCCTCAAACAGGGCGTGCTCAAAAAAGACGCCAGCCGGGAACGCATCGTCTATTCCGACAAGGTGGACCGGGTGGTCACGGATCGTTTCCTGGGGCCGCTTTTGATGCTGGGCGTTTTGTACGGCATGTTCGAGATGGTCTTTTTCATCGGCGAATATCCCATGGGCTGGTTCGAGAATTTCTTTTCCTGGCTGTCGGGGCTGGCCGCCGCCGTCATCCCCCCGGGGCAGCTCCAGTCCCTGGTCGTCTCGGGGATCATCGGCGGCGTGGGCGGGGTGCTGGGGTTCGTGCCGCTGATCGTCATCATGTTCTTTCTTTTGTCCTACCTGGAAGACCTGGGCTACATGGCCCGCATGGCCTACATGCTGGACCGGGTGTTCCGGATCTTCGGGCTGCACGGCGGCTCGGTGATGCCCTTTATCATCTCCGGCGGCATCCCGGGCGGCTGCGCCGTGCCCGGGGTCATGGCCGCGCGCACCTTGCGCAGTCCCAAGGAGCGCCTGGCCACCATCCTGACCGCGCCGTTTATGGCCTGCGGGGCCAAAATTCCGGTCTTCGTGCTGCTTGTGGGGGCCTTTTTCCCCCAGGGCGCGGGCACGGCCATGTTCTGGATCACGCTTTGCTCCTGGGGCGCGGCCCTGGTGGTGGCTCGTTTGTTACGCTCCACGGTGATCCGGGGCGAGGCCACGCCGTTTCTCATGGAACTGCCGCCGTACCGCGTCCCCACCCTGCGCGGGGTGCTCCTGCACACCTGGGAGCGGGCCTGGCAGTACGTCAAAAAGGCCGGGACCACGATCCTGGCCATCTCCGTCCTTTTATGGGCGGCCATGACCTACCCCCAACTCCCCCCGGACGTGGCCGACGGCTATGAGGCCAGCCGCCAGGCCGTCGCCGCCCGCATGGCGGCCGCCGAGGCCACGAACGGCCCCGGACTGGACGACGCGGCCCTGGCCGATCTGGAGGCCCGCCTGGCCGATATCGACAACCAGCAGGCCGAGGCCGCCCTGCGGGGCTCCCTGGCCGGACGCCTGGGCACGGCCCTGGAGGGCGTCACCCGGCTGGCCGGGTTCGACTGGCGGGTGAACATTGCGCTTCTAGGCGGCATCGCGGCCAAGGAGGTCATCGTGTCCACGCTTGGCACCTCCTACGCCCTGGGCGAGGTGGACCCCGGGGAGGCCGCGCCCCTGTCCGCGAGGCTGGCCGCCGATCCGGCCATGTCCAAGGCCTCGGCCCTGGCGCTTATCGTGTTCACCATCCTCTACGCGCCATGCTTCGTGACCGTGGTGGCCATGGCCCGGGAGGCGTCCTGGGGCTGGGCCGCCTTCGCCATGGTGTTCAATACGGGGCTGGGCTTTGCCGTGGCTGCGGCGGTCTATCAGATCGCGTCGCGGGTATAGCGCATATCCGGCCGGGGGGGATGCCTCCGGCGGCCAGAGGGGGCTCGCCCCCTTTGGAATCCCCGAATAAAAAAGGCCGACAGGGACATGTGCGTTGTTGCGGTCAAGGCAACGCCCCATCTTCAGCATCCCGTAATGAAAAGGCCGGAAGGGACATGTCCCTTCCGGCCTTTTGCGATACGGCGAAATAAGACTATTCTTCCCCGTATTTTTTCAGCTTCTTATGCAGCGTGGCCCGGGTGATGCCCAAGACCCTGGCCGCCTCGCTCTTGTTGCCGCCGGTCTCCTTCAGCGTGGCCAAAATGGCCCGCTGTTCGATGTCTTCCAGCGGCTGTCCGGCCAAATCGGCCACGTCATGTGCGATGCGCCCCGTCCCCGGCGGCGCGTCCGGCACGGCCGCTGCCACCCCCGGCGGCAGTTCCCGCTCGGTCAGGTAGTCCCCGACCGCCAAAATGACCCCGCGCTCCACGGCGTTTTCCAGCTCCCGCACATTGCCCGGCCACGGATGGTGCAAAAAGGCCTCCTTGGCCCCGGGGGAGAATCCCTTGACGGATTTGCGGTTTTTTCTGGCGAACCGGTCCAGGAAATGCGCCGCCAGAAGCGGAATGTCCTCCCGGCGTTCCCGCAGGGGGGGCACGGACAGCACCAGGACGTTTAAGCGATAATACAGATCCTCCCGGAAGCGCCCGGCCTCCACCTCGGCCTTGAGATCCCGGTTGGTGGCCGCCAGGATGCGCACGTCCACGCCGATGGGCTTGTCCCCGCCCACCCGCTCGATCTCCCGCTCCTGGATGACCCGCAACAGCTTGGCCTGAGTGGCCTGGGATATCTCGCCGATCTCGTCTAAAAAGATGGTGCCCTTGTCGGCGACCATGAACCGGCCCTCGCGACGCCGGTCGGCCCCGGTGAAGGCCCCCTTTTCATGGCCGAACAGTTCGGATTCCAGCAACGTCTCGGTCAGGGCGGCGCAATTGACCGTGATCAGCGGCCCGTTTTTGCGGGGACTGTTGAGGTGGATGGCCCGGGCCACCAGCTCCTTGCCCGTGCCCGACTCCCCGGTGACCAGGACCGTGGCCTCGGTGGGCGCGGCCAGGGCCGCCATGTCCAAAAGCTCCTTCATGGCCGGACTCTGCCCGATGATCTCCTCGCTGTGAAAGCCCTCGGCCAGCCGCTCCCTGAGGGCCCGGTTCTCGGTGCGCAGCCGCAGATGATCCAGGGCCCGGTCCATGGTCAGGCGCAGCACATCCAGGTCCAGGGGCTTGATCAAATAATCGTAGGCCCCGTTTTTGAGCGCGTCCACGGCCGTTTCCACCGAGGAATAGGCGGTCATGATCAAGACCGGCATGGCCGGGTTGTATTCCTTGACCGCGCGCAACACCTCGATGCCGTCCATCCCGGCCATGCGCACGTCGGTCAGGACGAGATCCCGGGGTTTTTCACGGATGGCCGCCAGGGCCTTTTGGCCGCTTGAGGCCCCTTCCACCCGGTAGCCCCAGCCCGAAAGCACCGTGGTCAGCATGGACAGGTGTCCGGGGTCGTCGTCCACCACCAGAATGCTCGGCTTCATGCCTCCTCCTCTCGGATGTCATGGTCCAGGGGCAGATGCATGGCGATCACCGTGCCCCCGCCCGGCCTGGGCGCGGCCCGCATCTCGCCGCCGTGGGCCTCCACGATCTTGAGCGCCACGGCCAGCCCCAACCCCGTCCCCGCAGCCTTGGTGGTATAATAGGGATTGAAAATCTTGCCCATGTCCGCCGGGTCGATGCCCACCCCCTCGTCGGCGGTCTCCACAAAGGCCCGGCCGTCGTCGGCCACGCCCACGGCCACGGACAGCGTTCCTCCCGTAGGCATGGCCTGCACGGCGTTGAGAAAGACGTTTAATAGCGCCTGGGAAAACCGATCCGGATCGAGCCGGACCGTGGGCGCGGCCTCCAGGCCATGGGTCTCCACACGCACGGAAGACGCCTCGGCGTCAGGGCGGATCAGGCGCAGGCAGTGCTCCACGGCGTCGCCCAGGGACACGGGGCGGCGGGCCAGTTCCGAGGGCCGGGAATAGTCGATGAGCTCGGAAATGACCCGGTTTAAGCGGTCCACCTCCCGGACCATGACCTGGGCGGCCTTGCGGTCCTCGCTGTCCGGGGCGAACTTGCTGCCGAAATAGGAGGCGTAGCCCCGGATGGAACTCAAGGGGTTCCTGATCTCGTGGGCCACCCCGGCGGCCAGGTTGCCCACGGCGGCCAGTTTCTCGCGCCGCCGTACCTCCTCCTGAAGCGCCCGCACCTCGCGCAAATCCCGCACCAGATAGAGCGTGCCCACCTGCCCGCCGTCCTCGGCCACGATGCGGGTCACGCTCACCCCCAGCGGCACGGGCCCATCCCCGCCGAAATCGAATTCCCCCTCGACCTCCTTCTGGCCGAACGTCTCCCCGGGCCTGGCCCCACCCATGTCCGTGCCCACCTCGAGCAGCCCCGGGGGCAACACCAGGGCCGCCGGTCGTCCCACGACATCGGCGGACCTGCGGCCCAAAAGGGCCTCGAAGGAGGCGTTGACCATGGCCACCGTCCCCTCCGGATCGACCACGGCCAGCCCGGCGGGCATGGTGCCCACCACCTCCGAGGCGAAGGCCCGGGTGTCGCGCAACAGCCGCTTGGACACCCGGTGGCTCTGGGCCCAGAAAAGCGACACCACCGCCGCGAACCCAAGCGCCAACAGGGTGGCCGAGGTGACCAGCGTGCCCTGGAAGTCCATGGACCGGGCCTGCTCAAAAGGGCCGATGTCCATGCCCACAAAAACGATCAACTCCGCATCCCGCAGGCTTTTTGGGGCCCCTTGCCCGTTGCAGTCCTCGGAGCACAGAAAATCCGCCTCAGCCTGGGGTGACGGGGCGCTCTGCGCCGGACGCTCCATCCCGGGATGGCCGCGTGGCGCGCCCCGGACGCCCGGCAACGGGCCTTCAGACAGCTCCGGAGGCGCAGGAAACAGTCCGCGCGGGCCGGGAAGCCGCCCCGGTCCCTGCCGCCGTTCCAGGCCACCCCGGGGAAGGAAATCCCGATAGACCAGAAAAGAACGCCGTCCGGTCTCCTCCTCCCGGACCACCCGCCATTTTTCCTCGCTGCCCGGCGCCAGCATGGCCAGCTCCTCGGGCGGCAGAAACACGCCGCCCACCTGGGAACGGTCGTCATGGGCCAGGATCTTTCCCGTGCGGTCGGTGATGACGATGTAAAAGATGTCCCCCTGCCCGGCGGTCTCGATCAAAAGCCGTTGCAGGCCCGGCCCCCGTCCAAGCCCCCCCATCATGCCGGTGCGGGTTCCAGCCTCCAGGGCCCGGATGATGGCCGCCCCTTTTTCGCGCAGGATGCGGGTGACGTATTCCTTTTCCCGGTTGACGTTGAGCACGGCCATGACCACCACCACGGCGGCCAGCACCGCCGCCGCCCCGAGCACGGCCCAGGGCGAGGCATAGACAAAGAAGGGACTGTTTTTCCGAAACGGTTGCCAGAGAAACCGTCTGGTCTGCTGCTCGTTTTTCATACACATGGAAATTTAATATACAATTATATCCCGGGGCCTGTAAAGAAAAAGGACATCCGGGACGGAATACGGGCCGCATGACCGCGCGCTTTATTCATGTTTGCAGGAAACATGAAAGACACCTGGGCGGCTGGCAACGTCGGCAGCCGCGACAATCGCGAACAGGCTGCGGCACAGCCCGCGCCGCATTCGGGGGAATTTCGCGCCTTTTGGCCCGGCGACACGGCAGCCGCTGCCAATGCAGGGCCGGGGTTTAAAAAACCAGGGGGTTGTCCTCCCTCTGCCCCCGTGCCCTGGCGACATGCCTTCCCTGCCTCTTCTGGATTCAGGCACGGCCCTTGCTTATTCCATAGCAAAACCCCATGAATTGAGAGGATCCGGAATGAAAACACTGCTCCTGCCCCTGGCCATCCTGGCCGCCGTCATTGCCCTGGCCGCCGCCATGGATGTCCCGAAAACGGCCCAGGCCTTTTTCGGCCTGGGAGAACGCCCTGTCTCCGTCACGCTTACGGACGGCGCGGCGACCATCCCCCTGGCGGACGTCAGCAACGGCAAGGCGAAATTCTACTCGGCTGCGGTGAACGGCACGGAAGTCCGGTTCTTCATCATCACCACCCCGGACGGCGTGACGCGTTCGGCCTTCGACGCCTGCGACGTGTGCTTCCCGGCC
This sequence comes from Desulfovibrionaceae bacterium, assembly GCA_031082225.1. GTDB lineage: Bacteria > Desulfobacterota > Desulfovibrionia > Desulfovibrionales > Desulfovibrionaceae > Desulfolutivibrio. Next base: position 83,385 of record JAVHLG010000003.1, read on the forward strand.
CGCAAGGGCTATGAACAGGACGGCCCGGACATGGTCTGCCGCAACTGCGGCCTGCGCTTCCGCGAGGATCTGGTGGGCCAGGTCCGGGGCGGCTGCAACCCCTCCCCCCTGGCCCATGAACTGGCAAACGGCCACATCCGGATCACGGAGGCGGCCCTTCGGGAAGGCCTGCGCTTTTTCCCCGGGACCGGATCATGAACCTGGCCACCATCCCCCTGCGCAACCTGCGGCGCAAGCTGCCGCGCACGTTGCTTTCGGCAGCGGTCTTTTCCCTGGGCATCGCCAGCGTGGTGGCCCTGGCCCACCTGTCGAAGGTGGTAGGCGACAGCCTGGAGCGCAAGATGACCGCGTTCGGGGCCAACGTGCTCGTCACCCCGCGCACCCAAAGCCTGTCCGTGGGCTACGGCGGCCTGAGCCTGGGGGACGTGTCCTTTGACATGCGCTATCTGCCCGTGGCGGAAACCGTGGCCGCCGTGCGCGCCATCCCCATGAAGGACACCATCAGCGTGGTGGCCCCCAAGTTCGCCTTGTTGACCAGGGTGGGCGGCGTTCCCGTGGGCGTGGTGGGGGTGGATTTCCCAAGCGAACGGGGCATCAAGCGCTACTGGCAGCCACGCGGGGACTTCCCGGCCGGGGACGACGGGGTGCTGGCCGGAAGCGCTGCGGCCGCCGCCCTGTCCCTGGACCTGGGGGACGCCGTGACCATCGAGGGCCGGACCTTCCGGGTGGCCGGGGTGCTGGCCCCCACGGGATCCGAGGACGACAGGGTGATTTTCGCCGACATCGCGGCGGTGCAGCGCCTGGCGGGCAAAGAGAACATGGCCCACTTCGTGGAAGTGGCGGCCCTGTGCGCAGGCTGCCCCATCGACGAGATCACGGCCCAGATCCAGGCCGCCCTGCCCGAGGCCTCCATCACGGCCATGCAGCACGTGGTGAAGCAGCGCATGGCCGCCATCTCCTTCGTCAAGCATCTGGCCCTGTCCGTCAGCCTGGTCATCATGCTCACGGCCTGCGCCATGATCGGCCTGTCGGTCTTTTCCTCAGTCAACGAGCGCAAAAACGAGATCGGCGTGCTGCGCGCAGTGGGATTCTCCAAGGCCGGGGTGTTTTCGCTGTTCTGCCTGGAGGCGGTTTTGACGGGCATGGTCGCGGCCGTCGTGGGCTATGTGGGCGGCGTGCTGGCGGCCGGAATCGTGCCGGACATCCTGGAGACCGGGGCCACAAGCGCCATGGCCTTTGACCTCGGAGAATTCCTTTTGACCTTCGCCGCCGTGACGGCCCTGTCCGCCGCCGCCGCCGCGCCGCCGTCCCTGGCCGCCGCGCGCCTGGACCCGGCCGCCGCCCTGGTCACGCTGTAACCCACGGAGAAATCATGCTGTCCGCCATCGATCTGCACCATACCTATGCCCCGGGCGCGACGCCGGTCCTTCGCGGGGTGAACGTGGCCATCGCGCAAGGCGATTTCGCCTGCATCATGGGCCGTTCCGGTTCGGGAAAATCCACCCTGCTCTACGCCCTGTCCACGCTTTTGCGCCCAACCTCCGGCCAGGTGCTCTACCAGGGGCGGGACGTCTTCGGACTCTCGGAAAGGCAGCGCAACGCCCTGCGCGGCTCGGACCTGGCCATGATCTTCCAGATGCACCATCTGCTTCCCGCCCTCTCCGCCCTGGAAAACGTCCTGACCCCGTTTCTGGCGCGGCTGCGTCCCGTCGGTGCAAAGGCCGTCGCCCGGGGCATGGAATGCCTTTCCCGGGTGGGGCTGGCGGACAAGGCCCGGCGGCTCCCGGGCAACCTGTCCGGCGGGGAGCAGCAGCGGGTGGCCATCGCCCGGGCCCTGGCCTGCAGCCCGAAGGCGCTTTTCGCCGACGAACCCACAGGCAGTCTGGACTCGGGCACAGGCGACAAAATCATGGATCTGCTTTTGGAGCTCAACGCGGAGGGGCTGACCGTGGTCATGGTCACCCACCAGCCCGACTATGCCGCCCTGGCCAACCGGGTCATCACCATCGCCGACGGCCGGGTGGCCCAGGCCTCCTGAGGCCGCTGGCGATTCCACATGCAAACATTTCGCAGGATCTCTCATCTCGCATCCTTTCTTTGCCAAAACGCCGCGCTCCGATTACACAGGGGAAAAGTCTGATTTTTTCCGCATGGAGACAGGAGGGCGGAGGCGATATGAAAAATCTGGCGCTTGGAACAAAACTGGTCGGGGCCTTCGTCCTGGTGTCGCTTTTGACCGTCCTGGTGGGGATCATGGGGCTGCGCGGCCTTGGCGACGTGACCGGCCGCATGCAGGCCATCACCGGCGAAAACGCCCCGGCCCGCGAGGCCCTGCAAGGGATCACCCTGGCGGCCGAATCCCTGCGCGTGGCCCAGCGCACCCTGCTCATCCAAAACCTGGACCAGCAGTCCCGGGACCGGCAGTACGCCAACATGGAGCGCACCCTGGCCCAGGCCCGATCCTTCCTGGAGACCTTCCACAAGAAACCCAAGTCCCCGTCGGAGGAGACCCTCTGGAAGCGCTTCGGCGAGACATGGACCCAATGGCTGGCCATCAACAAAACGGCCATGGCCGCCTCCCGCCGCCTGGACGCCACGGGCATCCTCGATCCCACGGAACTGCGCCGCAAAATGGAGCTTTTTCGGGCCGACCACTACCGGCTCTTAAACTCCCTCGACGAACTGCTCCTGATCGACAAACCCTTCGACGGCGGCACGGACCCGACGGCCTGCAACTTCGGCCGCTGGCTGGCGGGGGAGGCCGCGTCCATCAAAAATCCCGCCATCCAGGGCGCGCTGCGGGAGATCATTCCCTTCCACAACCAGTTCCACGCCGCCGTCAAACGGATCAAGGACATGGCGGCCGCAGGGACCGCCCGCCAGGACATCCTGCGATTTTACCAGGCCGAGGCCATGGCCCCGGTGGGCAAGACCTTTGAAATTTTCCAGAAGCTGTCCCAGGAGGTCGATGTCTCCGAGAAGCAGTACCAGGCCGTCTTCCAGGAGGTCATGGTCGCCCTGCTGGAAAAGCAGCGCCAGACCCTGGAGCTTCTGGGGCAGCTCTTGGAGAGCAACACCACAGACAGCAGGCGGGCCGAGGTCCAGGCCAACGAGGCCGCCACCTCGGCCAGGGCCGTCTCCATCACCGGCATGGCCCTGGGCGCGATCCTGGCCCTGACCCTTGGGGTGCTGTTGTCCCGGGCCATCACCCGGCCCATCCTCCAGGCCGTGCGTGTGGCCCAAAACATTTCCCGGGGCGACCTGACCACGGAGCCGGACATCCGGCAAAAAGACGAGATCGGGCAACTGGCCGACGCCTTGCGGGACATGATCACCCGGTTGCGGGAGATCGTGCGCGAGGTGCTCACGGGCGCGGAGAACACGGCCTCGGGCAGCGAAGAGCTTTCCAGCGCGGCCCAGGACATCTCCCACGGGGCCTCGGAACAGGCCGCCGCGGTGGAGGAGGTGTCCTCGTCCATGGAACAGATGGCCGCCGCCATCCGGCAGAATTCCGACACCGCCCTGCGCACCGAAAAGATGGCCATGACGGCGGCGGAGGACGCCCGGGAGGGCGGGACGGCCGTGGCGGCCACGGTTTCGGCCATGAAGGAGATCGCCGGAAAAATCGGCATCATCGAGGAGATCGCCCGGCAGACGAACCTTCTGGCCCTCAACGCGGCCATCGAGGCCGCCCGGGCCGGGGAACACGGCAAGGGCTTCGCCGTGGTGGCCGCCGAGGTGCGCAAGCTGGCCGAGCGCAGCGGCGCGGCGGCCGGGGAGATCGGGGAACTCTCCGGAACAAGCGTGGCCATCGCCGTCAAGGCCGGAGAACTGTTGTCGCGCATCGTGCCCGACATCGAGCGCACGGCCGGTCTTATCCAGGATATCGCCGCCGCAGGACGGGAGCAGGATGCCGGGGCGGAGCAGATCAACAAGGCCGTGCGGCAGTTGGATCAGGTGGTGCAGCAAAACGCCTCGGCCTCTGAGGAAATGGCCTCCACCTCCGAAGAATTGTCCAGCCAGGCCATGAACCTGCAATCCACCGTGGCCTTTTTCCGCCTCGACGGAACCGATGTGGAGCTCAGGACTCCGGCCGCAGCACCGGCCAGGCAAAAAACTCGCGGTTGACCTTGAACCCCACGCCCACCGCCCCCTTGCCCAGATACAGGACATAGGCCCAGGCGGGATCGTAGAAGCTGGTGGTTGCGGACCACAACCCGTCCCCGAGATTGCGGAAGGGATGATCCTTTGGCAGGGCCGGAAAGGCCCGGGACAGGTCGGTCAGGGATTCCAGCTCGTTTATGTCCGGCAGCCGCCAGGGCCGTCCGTCCCGGGCGGCGAAGGCGGCCACGGCGGCCAGGGCCTGGCCCCAGTCGCAGGGCTTGGGCAGTCCCGTGGCGTCCAAAGCCCCAAGGGGACGTGACCGCCAAAAAAGCCCCGTCAGCCGGTCGAAAACCACGTCCCTGCCCTGTCCCGGCGCAAACCTGGGCGCGGGCCAGGCCGCACCGTGCCTGGTCTCGCCGTCCTGGCCGCTTCCGGCGCAGTCCATGAGCGCCCCGGCAGCGTCGAAACAGGCCGTCTGTCCGGTGGCGGCCAGGCCATGGCTGTCGCCGCACACAGGCCACAGCAGGCAATAGCGGTCCTTGCGCTCATAAAAGACCCGGCCGCCCTCCAGATGGACATACCAGGCATGGGCCGGGGAACCGGCAAAGGATGTGGAGGTCCAATAGCGTCCGAAAAAAACGTTGCGGAAGGGATGTCCGGGCCACAGGGCGGGATTTTTCGCGCCGTGGCACACGAGGCTGCGCAGTTCCCGGCGGTTGGGCATCCGCCAGTCTCGCCTGCCGTGGACCGCCGCCGCATTGAAGTCGGCCACGGCCGAAAGCGCCTCGGAAAAAGAGACCGGATAGCCCAGGGCATCGGCCGCAGGATGCCAGTGCAGGCCGGTCAGGAAATCCCGCACCGTGCCGTCAGGGAGAACCGCAAAACGGCCTCGGCCTCCCTCGACCTGCCCCCGGCCATCCCCGTCCTGCCCCGTTCCCGGGCAGGGCACGGCCTGTCCGGCGGGATCGTGGCATCCCGCCATGCCCGTGGGCAGCGGCGGGGACGTCTGCCCGGACAGGACGGCGGGCGGGCGATAAGCGTTCATGAGTGACGCATATCCCACTCCCCCGGGCGGCGCAAAGCCCCGCCCGGGCCACCCTGAACGGACCTACTTGGGTGCGGGCAGAAGCTCCCGGGGGATTCCCAGGCTATGGAGTTGTTCGACACGCCGCATGGAGGCCCGCTCCCGCTTGATGAGGCGGCTCACCGTGGAATGCGCCACACGCAGCTTCCCGGCGATCTCGAAAAGGTCCATGCCGTGAAACACCAGCCATGTGCGCAGGGCCCGCTCCCGGTCCACGGCAGTCAGATCAAGGTTCAAATTCATGGTCGTCTCCTTCTGCACCAACTCGTTATCATTGCATTGCATCGCCATTGTTCTCTCCATGCCATGCGTGTCAGACCCCGCGCCTCAGTCCGCTTCACCATTGCCGGACACTGGCTCAAGCCCCACCCCGTACAGCCCCACGCCGCCCGGATCGCACGGTGCAGCGGCCCGATGCGGCCCAGCGGCCAGTGCCCGGGCCAACCGCACCCCAACCCTGCCGTCCGCGAAAACCTCTTCGATGAAAACCGCCCCGAACTGGCAGATATGAGCCTCCAGGCGTCCGGGCGCAGGGGGTCGGGATGGATCGAAAAAGGCCACCCTGGCCAGTCGGGGGCTGTCTTCCGGGTTCTGGCGGCGGCTGCCCCGGACGGCCAGCACCGCATCATCCCAGAAGGCATCGGGATCCTCGTCCATGCGCTGCCGGGCCTGGCCGCACAGAAACGTCTTGTCAGCCATCCCGCCCAGGGTCACCCGGTCGCCCAGGGCGGCCCGGTATCCCATTCTGGCCTTTCCGGAGGGCGCATGCCCCGCATCGCGTGATTCGCGGGCATCCCCCATGACCGGATACCACCCTGCGGGGGATACTTCGCCGATCCTTCCGGGAAAAAGGACCATCCGCCTGCCCACATCCCGCTCGCCGTATCCGGAGACCAGGACCGAGACCATCTCGCAGGAACTGGCCGCATTGAGGATTCCGTCGCCGCTGCTTCCCGGTTCCGCGTCGCAGCCGTCGTCAAAAAAATATCCGGCCGGAAGGATCATGGGGAAAAGATCCTCCGAGGCCTCGGAACAGGAAAGACCCGCCCGGGCCAGGGCGCTGACCTCGACATGGCGCTGTCCCAAAAGCCCGCCCAGAAAAAGCCGCACCGGATTTCCCCTGTCGTCCGTACGCCCGGCCGTCACCTGGACCTGATCCGGCGCGGCCGCATCCGGAACGCCGTTTTTCAGAAATTCCACGTCCGAGTCCCGCACAGCCAGGGAGGGAGAATCCTCCCCACGTAAAACCTTCTGGGCGGCCTTGACCGTTGCGTCCCGCACGGCTGCCATGTCCCGGCCGCATCTGACAAGCATCGCCGCCCCCGCCAGGGCGCCCGCCTCGGCAGCCTTATGCAAGGCGGCCTTGCGGTGGTGGAGATAGGCGTAATCCACGGCCAATGCGGAAAGCCCGGCCAGAAAAACCAGGGACACGGCCACCACGAGGCTGGCGGCGCCGTCGCACCTGTGGCGACGGCTCCTGTCTATGCGGTGTCCTACGTCCTTTCCCATACAGGCAAGATAGCATCGAGGCCGAGGATGTCGATTGGAACCAACCCGGAGGGACTAGGGGAAAACCCTGATACAGACGCGTGTTATATCGAAAAAGCCAATAAATTGCACAGGCTGGATCAATCGATAAGCCCAATTTTTACCGCATAGCGAACGAGCTCCACGGTATTTTGCAATCCGATCTTCTTTAAGACGCTGGCCCGATGGTGCTCGACGGTCTTGATGCTGATGGACAGGGTCTCGGCGATTTCCTTGGTGTACATGCCTTCGCAAACCAGTCGCATGACCTCCCGTTCACGGGGGGTAAGCGCGTCATATGTCGCCGACCCTCCCCCTGAGATGCCTGCCTGATCGCGCCCGCCCGGCAACTCCATAAGACGTTTGGCCACCTCCCGGGAGATGGAGGAATCGAGATAGAATTCTCCCTTGGCCACGGCGACGAGTCCGGCCATGAGATTCTCCGAGGCCGAATCCTTGGTCACGTATCCCGTGGCGCCGACCTGGAAGGACTCCACAATGTAGTCGACCTTGGAGTGCATGCTGACCATGAGGATCCGCATCTCGGGCGCCCCGGCCGCCAGTTCCCGGACGAGCTGGATGCCGCTTTTGTCGGGAAGCGAGATGTCCACCACGGCCAGGTCCGGTCGCAGCCGCAGGGCCTCGCGCAGCCCCTCCTGCGCGGTTCCGGCCTCGCCCGCGACCTCGAAGTCCGGGTTGCGGCGGATGATGGTTTTGAGCCCCTCGCGAAACAGGGGGTGATCGTCAATGATGAGAATGCGTCTGACCGCCATGTCGCCCCCCCTGCGCTGCAGGAATTTCGGCAATGATCCGCGTCCCCTGGCCCGGGGCGGACAAAATCCGCAATGTCCCGCCTAAAAGCTTGATCCGCTCGCGCATGCCCCAAAGCCCCATGCGTTTCTCCTCCATGGCCGTCGCCATCCTGGCGGACACGTCGAATCCCGAACCGTTGTCCTCCACGCGCACGATGATAAACGGATGCGAGGCCACGATCTTCACGGCAACCTCGGTGGCCCCGGAGTGCCGTCGGACGTTGCCCAGGGCCTCCTGAATGACGCGGAAAAGGTTGATTTCCGCCTCCGCATCAAAGGAGACGCCCTCCATGCCGGTATGCAGGAAACGGGCTGTGATTCCGGTCTTTTCCCCGAAATCCGCGCAAAACCGCTCCACCGAGGACAAAAAACCCAGATGGTCCAGGTTGGAGGGCCGCAGGGCATACGCCATTTCCCGGATGAAGGTGATGGCCCGTTGCAGCATGCGCGATGTCTCCGAGAAGCGTTCGAGCAATGCAGCATCGGATTTGGGAAAGGACTCGAAAAGGGTCTCGCAGGATATCTTCAGGCTGGAAAGATCCTGGGCCACATTGTCGTGCAGCTCTCTGGCGATGCGAAAACGTTCGAGTTCCTGGGCCGTTATGATCTCCCTGGTCAGATGACGCACGCTTTGCTCGGCGAGCTTTAATTCCGTCACGTCAACCCCCGTGCCCAGGAATCGAACCGGGGATCCCGCCGCGTCGCGCTGCACCAACCCCCGGACCATGATCCAACGCAAGCCGCCATCCCTGTGCACCAATCGATATTCCCTGATGACTTCGGCCGCCCGATCACGTTGCGCGTCCCGGGACACCTCCAGGACGATCTGGCGGTCCTCGGGCTCGACCAGCCCCAGCCAGGCCTCCAGGCTATTTTCGATCTCCGCGTCCTGGTATCCAAGCAGGGCCTTGAGGCTCGGGTCAATAAACAGCGCCCCGGACGTGAAATCGTAGTCCCAGACCCCGACCTTGGCGGCCCTGGTGGCCATTTCATACCGGTTTTCGCTTTCGGCGAGCTTTTCCCCGGCCCGCTCCATCTGTTCGAGCATCTCCCGGATGGCCGTGGCCAGGGCCGTGATTTCGTCGTTTCCCGAGACCCGGATGTCCCTGGAGGCCTGGGGATCCCGGCGAATCGCCGCGATCTGCGACCCCAGGCCGGTGATCCGGGAGAGGATGCGTTTCTCCACGAGATAATGCATGCCCAGGCCAAAGGTCAGGCCGATGGCCGCCAGGGAGATGACGTTGTAGCGCAGGGTGGCGACCCCCTGGCGATGCATCTCCCGATCCGCATCGATCTCCATGACCAGTCCCGGTTCGCCAAAAATGTCGCGTACCAGGGCATACCCCTTGATGCTGTCCTCGCCCTCGGGGACGATCTGGTATTGTCCCTCGCGTCGCAGGGAGGCGGCCACATCCACCAGACGCCTGGACAGGCCGGAATCGGCAACGGCATAAAACCGCACGGGCGTCCCGATCTGTTCGGACAGGGCCTTCTCCCTGTGCTCGTCCAAATACCGGGCCATGACCAAGGTTCCCCTGGTCGGCCCGGTCTTGTCGCTGGACATGATGGGGCGGGCCACGGCCAACAGGGGTCCGGAGGGCGTCATGACCAGCCCTCTCCCGGGGGCCTTGTCCCCACGCAGGAAAAGGGGGGAATCCGGCGGTATGAAGGCCACATCCCGGTCTGCGACGTCCGTGACGTTCCAATCCGGATCATGGCTTTTGCCAAGAACCAGACGCCCTGACTCGTCGAAGAAAAGGATCAGGTCCAGATGCAGGTTGGACAGAGCCGGTCCGGTGATGTTCGAAGCGACGTAGGCCGGGCCGGGGTGCTGCATAAAGGCATAGGTGTCGTCCCAGGCGGCCCAGTCCTCGCAAGCGGCCCCAAGCACCTGAAATTCCCCCTTCAGGGCGTTTTCAGCCCGCTGCAAGGCCCGGGAAACCTGTTTGCGCTCCAAGACCTGGAAACTCGACAGGAGATTGTGATGCGTCACGGCGTACAACAAGCCGAACAGCGCCGTGAAAATGAGAAACACGATGCTGATGGTGGTCGCACGCAAGGTCACTGACGGTTCCCCGTCTGGAGATTGCCCGGCATGGCCTCCACGAAACGCCGGATCGCATCCCGCACCGTCCTGTAGGGCGCAAGGCGCTCCTCCTCGTTTTTGGCGTTTTTCGCCAGGGACGGGGGATCGTCAAAACCGACATGCAGCCGCTTGGTCGCTCCCGGGAAAAACGGGCAGTTCTCCGAGGCATGCCCGCACAGGGTGACCACGTAGTCGAACCGCAAGGAGGGAAGCTCGTCCACGGTCTTGGACGACTGACCGGAGATGTCCACCCCGGCCTCGGCCATGACCCGGACGGCATCCGGGTTCAGTCCGTGCCTTTCCACCCCGGCGGAATACGCCTCGATCTCCGAGGACTTGAGGCTTCTGGCGAACCCCTCGGCCATCTGGCTGCGGCAGGAATTTCCGGTGCACAAAAAAAGAACGGTGGGCCTGGCCATGGAAACCTCCTGGGATCATGCGGCAAAATACGGGAAAGAACACGCATAATATACGCATTTTCTTTCCCGAAGGAAACTCTTTTCAAAAAAAAGAGGTGTGACTGGTTGCAGCACGCAGGACGTCTTGCGGGCAAACACCCGGGAAGACGCCGGATCGAGGTCGGCGAACCGTGTCTTGTCCCTTAAAACACCTCAAGATGATCCCATTTTCGGGGCCATCCGTTGATTTGCAGATGCGGCACCCCGTCCGGGCGGCCGCCAAGATACGCCACCTTGTTTTTCAGAAGCTGCCAGCGCAGGGCAAGCCCCACAGACACGGGTTCCCCTTCGGCGCAGCGTGCCAGAGCCTCGGGCAAGGGCAGCCCGGCCTCGATGCCCTCCAGGGTCTTGGCCACCATGCGAACCTCCGCCTCGGACCCGGCGATGGGGAAAAACCCCAGAAAGGGCTTCTCCAGCCGGTGCAGGGCGATCACGGCATCGCGACAGGCCGGGCAGTCCGGGGAAAAGAAAAGACGCACGGCGGCCGTCTCAGGCCCGGACATCGGCCAGGGGCGCATGGCCTCCCGCCCCATGGCGAAAAGATTCGGAGAAAAAGCCAGAGCCCACACGGCGACCACGGCCAGGGCCAGACGGCCAGCCCCCCCCGCCCGTCTGGCCGCGAACAGATAAAACGCCAGAAAGAGCAGTCCTGCCACAAGACAGGTCAGACAAGGGGCCGTCAAGGCCATGAGCGCCACAAGGCCGATGTCTGCGGCCAGACACGCCAGTCCCGCCCCGGCGGCCCAGGCCGCCCGCCCCCACAGGGCCAACACGCCAAGCCCGAAAAAGGCCGCCGCACCCCACCACCACAGGGACAGGCCGAACACGGCGGTGTCCTCGTGCAGGGAACAGCCCTCGGTGACGCACAACGCCTCGGCATAACCCAAGGCCTGGGCCACGCACAAAACGACTCCGGCCAGGGCCGCCAGGGGGGCGGCGAACCCTCCAAGGCCCCTGGTTTTCGCCTGCATTTTCGCGTTCACGACAGCGATCCCCCACAAAAGGCGGCCACGGCGGACATGAGCCTCAGGGCGCGGGCTCCCGGCCGCTGAGCATATCCGCGACGATGGCCGCGGCATGGGCCACGACGCCCTCGCATATCCTGGAAAAACGATCCTCCGCCCGGGCCAGACGCAGGCCTTCGGGGGTGGACGGGTCGCATCCGATCAACTCCCGACAGCACAGGGAACCATGGGCCGCCCGGAAGGCATCGAAAAACTCCCCGGCCAGGGCGTAAGTCAGGCCCTTGGCCTCGTCGCCGTCCGGACCGCCGCCGCCATGCGCCAACCCGAGGGCCATGACCGCGCCGGACACCGCCCCGCAGGTCTGGCCCATGGCCAGCCCCACCCCGAATCCCGTGGCCAGGCGGATGGCCGCCGACCGGTCGAGCCCAAGCTTTGGGGCGAACGTCCCGAAAACCGCCTGGGCGCAGTTGCACCTGTCGGCGAAAAGTTGCACGGCCTGACGCGAGGCCCATTCCCGATCCCACTGCCCGACCATCGTTTCCTCCCGGTGCGCCGCCAGACTCCGCAGACACGACGGTCCGGGATGAAAAACCCGCACATCCGGACAGGATGGATGGGTCGGACCGCCTGGCGCACTGACCCTGCGGGAAGGTGCCCAAAAACAGGGTGGGCGTCAATCCGGGCTTACCGGCCGGGCTCACCGGCCAGGCTGCTCGGGCCGGGCTGCTCGGGCCGGGACGTTCGGACCAGGACGCAACGCCAGGCGCACCGGCTGGGACGCAACGACCAGGCTGTATGGGCCGGGCTGCTCGGGCCGGGACGCGGCGTCGCGTCCCCACTCCGGTCATGGGCGATTCCGGCCCGCCGCCTCCCCTCCCGGCATCCTCCCTATATCGCGTCCGCCTTCCCGAAGCGCTCCACAAAGGCCTGCACGGCCTGTTCGATCTCATCCCGGATGCGCCGCACCCCGGACATTTTTTCCTCATGCGTCCCCGTCAGGACGGAAGGATCGGCAAACGGCCAGTGTTCGCGATGCACCAGACCGGGAAAGACCGGGCACTGTTTTTCTTTGGAATCGTCGCAGACGGTGATCACATATTCAAAAAGCCGCCCCTGCCGAAACAGGTCAAAGGCGCTCTGGGTGGTCGCCCCGGAAAGGTCGATGCCCTTTTCCGCCATGGCCTCGACCACCAGGGGATTGATGCGTGTGGGCGTCAATCCGGCGCTCTCCACGGCGAAGGCTTCGCCGCCCTGGGATTTCAAAAAGGCCTCGGCCATCTGGCTGCGGGCCGAGTTATGCACGCAGATGAAAAGCACCGTCTTCTTTTTCATTATGGTCTCCCTTCGATTGCCATCCAGGCGGTTTTCAGTGTCTGCAGCCAGGGCGAACGGCCCAGGCCGGGAATTTCCGCCCGAAACTATCACGCCCGGGTGACGAAAAGGCGACGATCAACAGCACGAGGCCTTGGCCTTGCCCTTGAGCCAGACCTGGAGAATATACGCGGCGCAGCCTACGCCCGGGGTTACGCGCACGGCCCCGGCCGGACAGTTGGCGGCGCAGGCCCCGCACTCCATGCACCGGTCCCGGTCGACGATTCCGGCCTTCCCGTCCGACACGGCCAACACCCCGTGCGGACAGACGACCTCGCACCAGCCGCACCCCACGCAGCGCGCCGTGTCCAGGGCGAGGGTGGATACTCCGGACAAATAGCGGAACGTTCGCATGACGGACCTCCAGATATCAAAAGGCGGAGGCGATCCAGGACGCCGTCGCCGCCACAAGGGCCGCGGCCTGCAACGGCATGGCCCGACGCATCTCGCGTTCGACCCCGGATGGGGACGTAAACGGCGTGGAGCCGGTGAAGTTCATGGCCAGATACGAGCTGATCCCCGCCGCCAAAAGGACCATCCCCACCCGGCCGGAGACCGGGACGGCCCCCGGGAATACGCCGACTGCGGCCGACACCGTGAAAAGGCCGCCAATCGCGCCGACGAACGCCCCTTTGACGGCGAACGCCCTTCCCGGCAGCCACGGCAAAAGGGCCGGGACCAGCAGGGCCCCGGCCACGAGTCCGGCCCCAGTCGCGGCCGCAAGCCACGGACCCCGCTCCCACACGGCGGACAGGGAAAAGCCCCCGGGGCCGATCCCGGATACGGCCAGGGCGGCGAGCACCGCCCACCACAGCCATTTCCGGGCGTGATAGAGTTCCACCGGGGAGACGGCCAGCCGCTCGGCCAGGGTGAAGCTCACCCGGCGCATGGCGGGCGTGGCCCGATTTCCGGCCCGGAGAAAGGCCGGGAGGTCGGCGGCCCGCACCGGGCCATAGACCACCGAGAATCCGCAGCGCTCCTTGACCTTCAGGGCGCTGACCCCCGGCGCGGCCAGTTGGGGAAGAATCAGCCGACGGTGGGTTACGACCCGTTCCAGGCCGCTGGCCGCAACCTGCCGGACCACCTCCCCGGTCGAGAAGGTTCCCTTGCCCGCCGCGCACCAGACATTGACCCCCCGGGTGTCCAGGACCAGGATCCAGGCGTCGATCCCGGACAATTCCCGACGCAGGGCGTCAAAGGACAACTTGTAGTCCGCTGTGACCAGGACCGGGGAATCCGGCCCGGGACTTCCCACGCCATACAGCCCCGGGGCCACCCGATAGCCGTCGCGGCCGTATCCCAGCCGCGCCCCGAGGGTTCCCCGGACATCCCCGCGGCCAAGGGTGGTCCGCACCACGGGAACCGGACCGGACAGGGTGGTGACGAAGGACGCGACAAAGGGGAGCAATTCGTATCCGGGACGGGCCATGGGGCTGGCCGCCGGGGCCTGCGGGCCGCCGCAACAGGGCTGGCCGGAATCCCCGTCGGCGGCAACGGACGCATCGCAGGACGCATCGCAACATGAGACCGCCCCGCCCCCGGGGCCTGACGCGCCGCCACAGGCGCAGGGTCCGGCCGCCGCAGCGATTGGCTCTTTTCCCGTCAACGGCTTCATGGATTCTCCTCTCCCTCCCCGGCCGGGGCGCGGGCCGCCGAACCGGCCGTCTGGCCTGCCCCGGGACACAGGCCCGAGAACATGGCCCGCAGCCGCTCCAATCCGCCCCTGTCGATGCAGTAGCAGGTGCTCGGCCCGTCCACCTCCCCGCGCACCAGCCCGGCCAGCTTGAGCTTGCGCAGATGCTCGCTCACCGTGGACTGGGCCAGGGACAACACCTCAACGATACCGCCGCACACGCAGCCGTCGATTTCATGGAGATGACGCAGGATGGCCACCCGGGCCGGATGGCCCAGGGCCTTGCACATCAGGGCAAACTGTTCGTCCCGTGGGTCGGCATGGTTTGGGTCGTGGGCATTCATCGTAAATCGACGATTAACGATGAACGGGTTGTTCGTCAAGCCCCAAAACCGCCCAAACCCGGATGACGGTCGGCAGGCGTTGTGACAGCGGCCGGACAGGATGCGGGATTATCCGGCAAAGTCCCGAAAACCGGTCGCCGGATGACCGGCGTTGCGACGTCCCGGGGCAGGGAGCGGCGGGGCGGCCGATGACGATGGTCGTGCGTCCCGCCGGGCGCACAAAAACAACGTCCCGGGACCGGTCTGGCGGTTCCGGGACGTCGCTACGGGGTGCGGGTCCAACGTTTGAAAAAAAATTCAGGCGGCGACGGTGGCGTCAGGGTCGACGGTGACGATCCGGCCGAAGATGCTCCTGGCCAGGCCATGGCCCAAGGTCAGGCTTGAGCCGCGAACCTTGAGGCAGCAGGGGCCGCCGCAGTTGGCGAAGACCTCGATTTCCGTGCCGGGAGTCAGGCCCATGGCGCACAGACGTCCCCTGGCCCGGGAACATTCGCAAAGCTTCTCGATGCGAACCCGGGATCCGGCGGGAAACTGGCTGAGCGGTCCGTAGGGGGACATGGGCACTCCTTTCGTAAGGAGAGTGATAGTGCGATTGAGATTGATTGTCAAGATAGTTCTTGGGCAGTCGCCTTCGGATATGGAAATATATTCCACGAGGGGCGGCACATCCGGCGGCTGGCGGACCAAGCCCCGCCGCCGTCCCGGTCCGCTTGCCCCCGGGCCCCTGCCGGGATATGGTCCGCCAGCCGCACGTTCCCGTCGCGGCGCCAACCCCCGACTGCAAAAGGATCCTGCCGACACATGGACAAACTGGTCATCCGGGGCGGCAAGCCCCTGCACGGAACCGTCCGCATCAGCGGCTCCAAAAACGCCGCCCTGCCCATCCTCCTGGCCGCGCCGCTGGCGGACGGCCCCCTGGAATACGCCAACGTCCCGCGTCTGCGGGACATTTTCACCACGCTGAAGCTTTTAAACATCCTGGGCCTGTCCACCACCTTCGAGCAGGACCGGGTCTTGGTGACCCCGGCCAGCGTCCTGAACCACGAGGCCCCCTACGATCTGGTCAAGACCATGCGCGCCTCCGTGCTGTGCCTGGGCCCGCTTCTGGCCCGCCAGGGACGGGCCCGGGTGGCCCTGCCCGGCGGCTGCGCCATCGGGGCCAGGCCCGTCAACCTGCATCTCACCGCACTGGAAAAGATGGGCGCCGTCTTTGACCTGGAGGAAGGCTACATCGAGGGACGGTGCGACCGTCTCAAGGGTGCGCACATCATCTTCGACTTCCCCACCGTGGGAGGCACGGAAAACCTGCTCATGGCCGCCTGCCTGGCCGAGGGCCGCACCATCCTGGAAAACGCCGCCCGGGAACCGGAGATATCGGATCTGGCCGAATTCCTCATCGCCATGGGCGCAAAAATCAGCGGCCACGGCACCAGCATCATCACCATCGACGGCGTCGCCTCCCTGCACGGCGGACGCTACGCCATCATGCCCGACCGCATCGAGGCCGGGACATACATGGTGGCCGCCGCCATCACGGACGGGGATCTGATCCTGGAAAACTGCCCGTTGCGCGAACTCGACGCCGTGGTCTCCAAGCTGCGGGAGATGGGGGTCGGCATCGAGGAAACGCCTGCCGGGGTGCGCATCCGGCGCAGTTCGGAACTGGTCAACGCGGACGTGGCCACCCTGCCCTATCCCGGCTTTCCCACGGACATGCAGGCCCAGATCATGGCGCTCATGTGCCTGGCCAGGGGGGCGGGCTCCATCAAGGAAACCATTTTCGAAAACCGGTACATGCACGTCCAGGAGCTTGTGCGGCTGGGGGCCAGGATCACGGTCTCCGGCCAGAACGCCTTCGTGCACGGCACGGACCGGCTCATCGGCGCGCCGGTCATGGCCTCGGACCTTCGGGCCAGCGCCTCCCTGGTCCTGGCCGGTCTGGCCGCCCGGGGGACCACCGCCATCCAGCGCGTCTACCACCTGGACCGGGGCTACGAATCCATGGAGGTCAAGCTTGCGGGAGTCGGGGCGGACATCGTCCGGGCCAGGGAATAGCCTCTCCCCGCCGCAGACAAGGAGTCGGATCATGAAGCGCATCCCCATCGCCACCCTGTTGCTGCTGACGGCATGGACCTGCCCGGCCCTGGCCGAGGTGTACGCCTGCCTGGATCCAAACGGCGCGGTCATCTGCCATGTGGCCGACTCGGAGGGCAAGGCCGCCAGCCTGTGCAACGCCCAATGCCCGGCCTGCCGCAACGCCTGCACCGCCAGTCAGCTGGTCAGCGGCAGGGGCGACGCCCGCCTGCGGATCACCGGGGATCCCAGGGCGGATAAAAGCCCCAACATGGTCGCTCCCGGGGCCGACAACCGGGAGACGGCGCGAACAATCATCGAGGACGGCCTGGTGGAGACGCCGCAATAGACGGTTTGCGGATGTTTTCTTGACAGGGCAGGCGGGTTCGCCGTATTTTCGTTGCATGCATCGTCTTGCACCGATCCGCCCCGCAGCCTGCCGCAGCTCGTATTATTATTACGGCTACGCCTGCGCCCGTGGTCCGGCGGGGTGGAGGACGATCTAGCGTCGCACCACCATGCAAACCGCCTCGAAAGGGCCGCGGGCTTTCACAGCCGGCGGCCTTTTTTTCGGACCGCC
>JAVHLG010000003.1:100431-119195 GCA_031082225.1 Desulfovibrionaceae bacterium
GACCGCCCCCGCGCCGCTCGTGGCCAAACCTCAAGGGAGCCTGCCATGCTGATCGGAAAACTCATCCGGACCGAACGCATCTTCAATCGCAACACCGGCCGCACCATCATCGTCCCCCTGGATCACGGGGTCAGCGTCGGCCCCATCGCGGGCATCGAAAACATGCGCGACACCGTGACCAGCATGGTCGAGGGCGGGGCCAACGCCGTGCTCATGCACAAAGGGGTGGTGCCCTGCGGCCACCGGGCCACGGGCCGGGACATCGGCCTCATCGTCCACCTCTCGGCCAGCACCAGCCTTTCCCCCTTTCCCAACGCCAAGACCCTGGTGTGCAGCGTGGAGGAGGCCATCCGCCTGGGGGCGGACGCCGTGTCCACCCATGTGAACCTCGGCGACGAGACCGAATCGCGCATGCTCGAAGACCTGGGCCGCATCACCCAAAGCGCCGCCTCCTGGGGCATACCCATGCTGGCCATGATCTACGCCCGTGGCCCCAAGATCAAAAACGAGTTCGATCCCACAGTGGTGGCCCACTGCGCCCGGGTGGGCATGGAACTGGGAGCCGACGTGGTGAAGGTGCCCTACACCGGCGACAAGGAATCCTTCGCCGCCGTTTGTCGGGGCTGCGCCGTGCCCGTGGTCATCGCCGGGGGGCCCAAGACCAAAACCACCCGGGAGTTTCTGGCCATGATCCGCCACTCCCTGGACGCCGGAGGTCGCGGACTGTCCGTGGGGCGCAACATCTTCCAGGACCCCAATCCCAAAAAGCTCCTCCAGGCCGTCAACCGCCTGGTGCACGACGACGCCTCCATCGACGAGGCCATGGCGGTGCTCGACTGATCCGGCGGCAGCCTCCGGCAGCCAGGGGAGAAACCTTTTTGAAAAAAGGTTTCTCCCCCTAAATGTCCAGTTCCAGCCCCACCGGGCAGTGGTCCGACCCGTACACGTCGCTTGCGATCCAGGCCCGCTTGACCTTGGGGACCAGTTCTCCGGACACGAAGAAATAGTCGATGCGCCAGCCCACGTTGCGGTCCCTGGCCTTGAAGCGGTAATCCCACCAGGAATAGTGTCCGCCCCCGGCCTCGAACAGGCGAAAGGTGTCCACGTATCCGGCGGCGGTGAAGCGGTCCAGCCAGGCCCGCTCCACGGGCAGAAATCCGCTGGTCTTTTCGTTGGCCTTGGCGTTTTTGAGGTCCAGGGCGGTGTGGGCGGTGTTGAAGTCGCCGCAGGCCACGATGGGCTTGCCCTGGCGCAGGGTCTCGGCATGGGCCAGGAAGGCGTCGTAGAAACGCAGCTTGTAGTCCAGTCGCTCGGGGCCCCGGCCGCCGTTGGGAAAATAGACGTTGAAGAAATGGAAGTCCGGATATTCCAGGTGCAAAAGCCGTCCCTCGCCGTGGAATCCGGCGTCAGGCAACTCCCGGGTGATGGCCAGGGGTTCGATGCGATACAAGCAGCCCACGCCGGAATAGCCCTTTTTCGCCGTGGCGCTCAGCCACACGGTGCGGTAGGCCTCGGTATGGCCGAAATCGGCCTCGTGCCCGGGCTGGATCTTGGTCTCCTGAAGTCCCACCACATCCGCGCCGCACGCGGCCAGCCACTCCCAAAAGCCCTTCTGGACCACGGCCCGCAGTCCGTTCACGTTCCAGGAATACAGGATCATCTCAACTCGCTTTGCTGGCCGTGCGACGGCCGGTTCCGGCCACAACGTCGCCGCGGTGCATATCCAGGAAGGCCCGGGCGCAGGTGGGGCAGAACTGCTTTCCCATCTCCCGGGCGATGATGTCCAGGGCCTTTTTCGCGGCCATGCCCCGGCGGTAGGGCCGATCCGAGGTCATGGCGTCGTAGGCGTCGGCCACGGCGATGATCCGCGCCCCCAGGGGGATGTCCTCGCCGCGCAGGCAGGTGGGATAGCCCTCCCCGTCCCAGCGCTCGTGGTGGTACATGATCAACTGCGCCACGGCCGCAAGGGAGGCGATGGGCCGCAGGATCTCCGCGCCGATGACCGCATGCTCCTGGATCTTGGCGTATTCCTCGTCCGTCAGGGAACCGGCCTTGAGCAGCACTGCGTCGCGCACCCCGATCTTGCCGATGTCGTGCAGGTTGGCCGCGATCTCCAGGTCGCGCAGGGCCTGGTCGGACAGCCCCATGTGGCGTCCCAGGCGCAGGGACATGGCCGACACCCGGGCGGTGTGGCCCTTGGTGTATTCGTCCCGGGCCTCCAGGGCCGTGACCAGGGACTTCATGCTCCACAGGACATGCTCGTATTCGCGCTTGTAGTGGCGGTAGCTCTCGGCCAGAAGCTGCTCCACCACCAGGAGCATCTTTTCCACATCAAAGGGTTTGACGAAATAGCGGCTCACCCCCAGACGTTCCCCGCGCTTGATGTCGCAGGTGCGGTCCCGGGCGCTCATCATGACCATGAAGATGTTGCGAAGATCCGGGGCCTCGCGCAGGGCCTCGCACAGGGCGTAGCCGTTCATGACCGGCATATCCACGTCGGTGACCACCACATCGGGTTTTTCCGCCAGGGCCAGGTCCAGGGCCTGCCGACCGTTCTCGGCCACCAGGACGTTGAGGCCGCTTTTGATGAAGCTGTGACGCAAAAGCTCCCGGATGAGCTTGCTGTCGTCCACCACCAGGATCTTGTTCTGGCGCTTGCGATGTACGGCGTCCAGGTGGTCGGAGATCTTGTCGGCCAGCATGCGCGGGGTGAAGGACTTGAACAGATAATCGTCCGCCCCGCTGTTGAAGGCCGTGTCCACGTCCAGGGGATCGTCGCTGCTGGAGAGGATGATGACCGGCATGTAGCCGTCGACATGGGATTCCTTGAGGCGGCGGCACAGCTCCAGGCCATCCATGCCCGGCAGTTGCACGCTGGTCAGCACCAGTTCGAAGGTTCTGTCGGCGCACAGATCCAGGGCCTCGGCGGCGTTCAGGGCGTGGCGCAGGTCATAGCCTCCGGGGGCCAGGGCGGCCCGGACGACATGGAAGAGGGTTTTGCCGGGATCGACAAAAAGGATCTCGCCCTGGCTCTTTTTCGTCCCGCCGTCGCCACCGGAGTCGGTCCGGGCGGCCTCGGCCAGGCTTTCCAGGACATCGCCCAGATTTTCCCGGCACACGGAAACCGAATCGCCGCTGGAAATCCGGTCGCCCGCCCCCTGGGGAGAGGTGCGCAGCACCAGGACGGCCGGGGAAAGCCCCTGGCGTGCGGCCTGGGCCCGGACATAGGCGGCCGCCTCGGCCTGGGAATGCTGATGGTAGTCGTCCTGGAGCAACACCACGTCCGGCTCGAAGGCGGTCATGGCCTCGACGATACGCCCCCGATCCGGTTCGACGAACTGGTAGTCGTGACCAAGCGGCAAATAAAATTTGGAAAGAAATGTCCGATACAGCAGGATGTCAATGACATTGAGAATTTTCATGCCGTCCGCCAAAGTGATACACGGTTCAGCGACCCAAGCCGTTCACCGACAGCCTTGTGTTCGGATCAAAGCGTCTCGAGGGTCGCTATCACGCCATCGTGACAGTCCGGTTTCACCCGGATGCGGACGTACCCCCCCAAGGACAGGGGCCCAGGATTGACGACCGGCGTGTTTCCGATGACGTCTTTGCCCCGGGATTCATGGATATGTCCGGTGATGCAGACAACGGGCTGCACGCGCTCGAGAAAGGCGCGTACGGCCGGACTGCCCACATGGACGCCGGAGGGCAGGCGGTCGGTGGCCGTGCCGTAGGGGGGAGTATGCACCACGACCGCCAGCCGGGCATAGCCCCCGGCCAAGGCGTGGGTCTCCTCGATCCAGCGGGCGAGCCCTTCCTCGGAAATCTCGCTTGGGGTGCCAAACGGCGTGGGCGTGGACCAGCCGATGCCCATGAGGCCAAGGCCCGGGGCCAGTTCCACCACCCGGCGATGGATGTTGATGCCTTCGGCCGTAAGCCAGTCGTCGACATCCTGATGATCCATGTTGCCGATCTGGGCGTGGACGGCGGGGTTTACGGCGCGAATGGCGTCGATGACCCGCTTCCCTTCCGGCCGATCCCCCCGTATGGTCAGATCCCCGGAGACGATGACCGCGTCGGCCAGGTCGATGCCCGGGATGCGGGCCAGATTGGCCACATCGCCATGGATGTCGCCCACGGCGATGAAGTGACGGTCGGCCCCTGTCATGAACACCTCCAACGTCGCCCGGTTACGGAAAAACACCACCGCCCGACCGTTTTCCGGGGGCTGGTGATGAAAAACCGCCCTGTGCGAAGAAACGAGTATGAAACCCTTGCATAAAGTTTTCAAGTCATGAATCCGGACGCATCCCAAAAAAGCGAACTGCGGACGCACCTCCTGGCCCGCCGAAACGCCCTGGACCCGTCCCGGGTCCGGGAGGATTCGCGGGACGCGGCCAGGCGTCTTCTGGCCGATCCCCGGCTGCGCCGGGCGGTTTGCGTGCTCGTGTATCTGCCGGTAAAAAACGAGATCGACACCCGGGACATCTTCACGGAACTGGCGGCCCGGGGGACGACGGTGCTCCTGCCCCGCTGCCGCGAAGGCGACGCCGGTGAACTGGACCTGTACGGCGTAGACGATCTGGACCAGGTCTGCCCCGGACGCTTCGGCATCCTGGAGCCCGACCCCGGGAAATGCCGCCCGGCCCCCGCCACGCCCCCCGAGACGGCCGTGGTCCCCGGCCTGGCCTTCGACCGCCGGGGATTCCGCCTGGGATTCGGCGGCGGTTATTACGACCGGCTGTTCGCCCGGCCGGACATGGCGCAGACCCTGCGCATCGGCCTGGCCTATGATTTTCAGGTTGTGGACCGGCTCCCTGCCGAGCCCTGGGACCAGCCCATGCACGCCCTATGCACCCCCACGGAGATGACATGGATCAGCCCGTAGCCGCCATCGCCTTCCGCTTTCCCTCGCTTCCCGGGGTGCGTCTCGCCTTCGGCATGCGCACTGCGGCCCCGGCCGCCGCCCAGGCCGCCGCCCAGGCCGCCGCATGCGGCGACCCCTTCGCCGGGGGCAACATCTCCTACCGGGTGGGCGACGACCCGGACCGGGTGACGAAAGCCAGACAGGCCTTTCGCGACACGCTGGGTTTCACCTCCTGGCACGCCCTCAAACAGGTGCACGGCGATGTCATGGTCTTCGAACCGGAGACGGACACCATACGCGAACCGAGCCCCCGGGAGGCCGACGGACAGGCCACCTCGCGCCCCGGGGCGGCGCTAATCGTCAAGACCGCCGACTGCCAGCCGATCCTTGTGGCCCACGCCTCGGGGAGGTACGTGGCCGCGCTGCATGTGGGCTGGAGGGGAAACGTGATGGATTTCCCGGGGTCCGGGGTGGCGGCCTTTTGCGCCCGCTACGGGCTGTCCCCGGCCGACTGCCTGGCCGTGCGCGGCCCGAGCCTCGGCCCTGCGGCCTCCCAGTTCGTGAACTTCGAGGCGGAGTTCGGGCCGCGTTTTGCGGCCTATTTCGATCCCGCGACCCGGACCGTGGACCTGTGGCGGCTGACCCGGGACCAGCTTGCGGCGGCGGGGCTTAAGCCGGAAAACATCTTCGGCCTGGACATCTGCACTGCCGCCTCGCCCCAGTTTTTCTCCTACCGCCGGTCGCGCACCACGGGACGGCAGGCGTCCTTCATCTGGATCGCCCGGGACGGCGTCTGACGCCACACGCCTGCCGCAGGAAGAGGGCTATGCCGCCTGGGCCGTCAGTTCGGCCAGTGCCGAGGCGATGTCCGGAAAATCGAAGGAAAAGCCCAGGGCTAAAAGACGTGTCGGCGCGACCCGCAGGCTGGCCAAAAGCGCGGCGTCGGCCATTTCCCCGAAGGCCAGGCGCAGGGCGAAGGCCGGAACGCGCAGGACCGTGGGACGCCCCAGGGCCTTGCCCAGGGCGGCGGCGAACTGCCCGTTTGTGACCACGCCCGGCGCGACCAGGTTGAACGGTCCCATGGCCTCGGGCCGTTCCAGCACAAAGGCGATGGCCCGGACCTCGTCCCGGACGTGAATCCAGGGAAACCAGGCCTTGCCGTCGCCCAGCGCTCCTCCCAGCCCCAGGCGGAACGGCGGCAGCATGCGCGCCAGGGCCCCGCCCCCGGCCCCCAGGACCACCCCCGTACGCACAATCACCCGGCGCACCCCCATATCCTCCACGTCGCGGGTGCTCTGTTCCCACTTGACCGCCGTCTCGGCCAAAAAACCCTTGCCCGGAAGCGAGGTCTCCTCAAGCACCTGCTCGCCCCGGTCGCCGTAATAGCCCACGGCCGAGGCCTGGACCACCACCCGGGGCTTGACGGCGGCCTTGGCTACGGCCTGGACCACGGCGGAACCGGCGGCCATGCGGCTCTCCACGATGTCGCGTTTTTTCTGGGCGTTCCAGCGCCCGGCGGCGATGTTCTCCCCGGCCAGATTGACCACGGCCGCATCCTCGACCAACTCCCCCCATCCCCGGGCGGTCATGCCGTCCCAGACCGCATAGTCCACCCTGCCGCCATCCGCCTTGGGCGCGGCAGGACGCGGACGTCTGGTGAGGATGGTGACGTCATGGCCCGAAGCGGTCAGGACATGGGTCAGGGCCGTGCCGATAAAACCCGTTCCTCCGGCGATGATGACGCGCATGGCGGCTCCTTTGGGAAATCCGGATGTGACCATGTCGAATATAGCGGAAAGACGATGCATCCGGCAACCGCCACCTGCGGCGCGCCCCGCAAGATCGCTCGTCGAAGACCCGCCGCGAGGGGGGATCAGTAGGTGAAATCCAGGCGGTAGCGGACCTTGGGCATGACCTCGAAGGACCAAAAAAACAGGGTGTTGCGCCAAAACGCCGACACGTCGCCGCGCACCAGGGAAATGCCCAGGACCAGGACATAGGATTCGCCCCTTTTCAGCACGTCCCAGGCCCCCAGATCCAGGGACGCCTCGCCGAAGGCCTGACGCAGCACCTCGGCCAAATCCGTCCCGGAGGCCAGGGGGGAGACCGGCTCGACCGGCTCGACTGGCGCGGACGGGTTTGGTCCGGCCTTGCCCGGACGATGGGCCGGGGCGGGCTCCACGACGTAGCCGTCGCCGGTCTTGCGCACCACGGCCATGCGGCCGGCCTCGGCCACCTGATGGTCCCACAGATAGTCGCTTTTCACGGACAGACGGGCATCCATGCGCAGGGCGACAACGCCGCCCTCGGAAAAAACCGCTTCCAGCGGCGCGGGATCAGGGATGGCCAGGCCGAAACGGACCAGGATCCTGCCGTCATGGTTGTTGAGGACGAGGTTGCTCAGGTCCAGGGAGGCGGCGGCAAGGGGGGCGGCGGCCGTGAAAACGAGGATCGCCGCCAGGCAGCCGCCAAACACGGCGTGCCCCACGCCCTCAAAATATCTCCGGAAACATGTCCGCATCCCTGACTCCGCCTTATGCTTCCCGGCCGACATGAAACCAGCCGCATCCCATCCATCCTGCCGCCATCCGGCGACAACGCTTTGACAACGCTTCTTTCCCAAGGATACACCACGACCCGGGATTTACAAAATGCAAAACCCGGACCTCGAAAATCCGCTGTGAAACCATTGCGCTTTCTCTTCGTCGGGCAGCCCAAGGCCCCGTTTTTCCGGCAGGCCGAGGACCATTACCTGGAGGCCATCGGCCATAGTATCGCTGCCGTTCGCGTGGTGGTCAAGGATGCCCGTTCGGGAAATTCCGACGACCGGAAAAGGGCCGAGGGCAAGGCCGTGCTGGAGCGTCTGGGGGCCAGGGATTTCCCCGTGGTCCTGGACGGACGCGGAAAAATGTACGACTCCCCTGCCCTGGCCGCACGCCTTGGCGCGCTTCTGGAGGATCCCGGCCGCACGCCATGCTTCATCGTGGGCGGGGCCTACGGCCTGTCCGACGCGGTGCTGGCCCGGGCCGGGGAAGTCGTCAGCCTGGGGCCCGGCACCCTGCCCCACGAACTGGCCCGGGTGGTGCTCCTGGAACAAATCTACCGGGGCCTGGCCATCCTGCGCGGCGCGCCCTATCATCACTGAAAAAAACCGGCCGCACCACGGCCAAGGAGATCCCATGCTCGACCCCGCCTATCTGGAAAAAATCGAGGCCTACATCAAAAGCGGCGACATGGCCTTCGACTTCGAAAACGGCGACGAAGACCGCAAGGGCCTGATCCTGGACTTCCTGGAAAAGCTCATGGACCTGGCGGAACTGGCCGACGAAACCGCCACTCAGCTCATCTTCAAGGGCAGCGCCCTGGAGGCGTTTTTAGGGACACACAGCGACAAATAGCGGGTTTTCCCGAGCACGGCATAGGCGGACTCGGCGTGAATCGCCCAGCCCGAGCCGTCGACGGCCCCGGGATCGTCCGCCGGACGCCCGCCGGTCATGGTCAGGACGGCCAGGGGCCGCCCCAGACCGCCCAGATGCGCGGCGACAAACTCCAAAAATTTCGGCCAGGGCAAAAAGGCCCGGGACAGGCACAGGACCAGGCCCGGCCGATCCGGGGACACCAGCCGCCCCGGGGCCGCCTCGGCCCGGCCGGAAAAGACCGTGGTCCGGGGCAGGGACAGACGGGCCAGGGCCTCGGCCAGAAAGACGGCGCGTTTGGCCCGGACCTCGATCAAAACGTAGTCCCCGCGCGGCCACAGGATGCGCAGGGGAATCCCCGGCAGCCCCGCCCCGGCCCCGAAATCCAGGCAAAGCGGCACCCCCCCCGCCGCGTCGAGAAGCCCGGCCACGGGCGGCGATTCGAGAAAGGCGGCCAGATGCAGGCTGTCGACCGCCAGATCGTCCAGAATCTCCGTCCACGCGATGCGCCCCACCAGATTGACCCGACGGTTCCAGGCCGTGAGCACCTCCAGGTAGACGGCCAGCGACCCGGCCTGATCGGCAGTAACGGCCAGGCCCTGGGCGGCCAGCCGCGTCCTGACGGCGTCGGCGGTGATGGGTTGGGCGGTTTTGGCCATGGGGGGCGTATCCTTTGGCGGCCGTGGCCGCGTGGCGGATGTACCCCGGGACGGACGTTTTGAAAAGAGACTGCCCCGGGGGAGCCATTCTCCGGGGCAGTTGCGATGATCCCCGCCAGGACACAGGGAGAACGCCGGTTATGACTGGAGGTATTTCCCGTTGACATCCTTGAGCTTTTGCTCAAGCGCCGGGCACTGCCCGGGAGGCAGACCGAGCTTGACCAACTTCGGAATGACGTTTTGGCACAGACAATCGAAAAACAGTCGCCGCACCTCGGCAGGCTTTCCGGAAACTTCCTTCCAGTCCGCAAAGCCTTGCGCCTTCACGCACTCCGAGACCGCGAACCGAAAGGCCCCCTTGACGGAAAGATGGTTCAAGCCTGGATGCAGCTTTCCGACTTCCCTGGCCAATTCATCAATCTTTTGCTCCTGCCTGTTCACCCCTGTCATACTCATGAGACACCTCCAACAAACAACGGTTCAACATTCAAACGGAAAACAGATGCCTTTGGAAAACGTCCGGAGGAACTCGTCAAGTCCTCCCCCGGATTGCGTCGCAAATGTGCAGCCTGGTCAATTCCCTTGAACCGCATTTTCGCGATTCACACAGCGTGTTCCTCCAATAACGCTGCCCGATCGATTTCATTTCTCTTTGGCAATGCTGTCGTGCTGCGTAGTGAGCCCCGGCTAGAAAACCAGCACCGCATCAGCCTCGATGGCCGCGATGTTCAAGGCCCCGCCCGCCGTGATTTCCGCTTTCTCGATCAAATCGGACTCGTCGATGTTGCGTTCGGCGATGCAGGGTTTGCAGACCTTGAGCTCCCCGCCCTGGGCGAAAAAATCCTCCATCAATTTTTTGAGCGGCGGAAATCCCCCGCCGGACAGCATGTGGTTCACGAATCCCTTTTGCGCCAGGTAGACGCCGTTGGCCTGCAGGATCACCGTGGCCTTGATGTCCATGGCCAGGGCCGCGTTGCCCAGGACAAAGGGCAGGTGGGCCTTTTCGGGATGGTCGTTGGCATGGGTTCCGATGTAGAGGATTTTCTCCTGTTTTTCCGACATGATCGTTCCTTCCTTGTGGTTATCAGTTGGAGGCCGACGCCTGAGCGCCCGCCAATATGGAGGACAAATCCACGACATTGGCACCCGATCTCGTCAGGTTGTTGAGGCAGATCGGGCACATGGTCACAATCTGTTCGCCTGTGGCGTCGAGCTTTTGCACGCGCTTCGAACCGATCCGGGAGGACAGCTTGGGGGAGATGGATTCGGCAGGCCCGCCGCAGCAACTGGTGAACAACCCGCTCTCGCGCACGTCCACGCATTCGAAGCCGATCTCTCCCAGAATCCGGCGCGGGGCGTTCGAGAGTTCCAGGTAGCGGCCGTAGAAACAGGGATCGTGCAGGGTGATTTTTTTTCCTGCGCCGCCTTCGCGAAGGTGCAGGGCCTCGAAGTAGGGGCTGACCTCAAAAGACGCCCCGACGTATTTGGGATAGAGCACCTTCAGGGCGTATGTCGTGTGGGGGTCGGTGGTGATGATCTTTCTCACCCCGGCCTTTTGCAGCTTTTCGGCCACGATGCGGGCATGGCGGACAAAGTTGTCCAGGTCGCCCAGGTCATAGAGCAGGATGCCGCTGTATTCGTCGAGGTCCGGGCGATAGCCGAAACGCGTTCCGGAGGCGCGCAAGACCTTGACGATGTTGCGCAGATGTCGCGCCGCCTTCTCCTTTTCGGCCGCCGGAGTGAGCATGGCCAGGCCGAGGCCGGAAAGGGTGCTCGGCACATAGCGGGCGTATTTGAGGTACGCCGTCCATGTCGTATCCTCGTAGCGTTCCATTTGCCTGGTGGCGGTCTCGATGTAGGGGACGAACTGGTACATGAGGCCCGTAAAAAGCAGGGTCTTTTCGTCCTGCCGCAGTCCTTCCGTCTTCCACCAGCCGTTGACCATGCCCTTGGGCACGCCGAAGGGGCTCATGGTCTTTCGGACATTCCCGGCCAATATCTCGATGATGTCTCTGGGATTATACATCAGGACTTCCTCCAGACGGACGTCACGTACCGCTTGAGCGTCAAGATGACCTCGCCGGGGTTTGCCCCGCGCGGACAGGTCTGGGTGCACAGACCGCAGTGCAGGCAACGCCACAGCTCCCGGGCGTTTTCCATAATCCGATCCTGTGCGCCGATTTGCACGTAGCGAATCATCTTTCGCGGAAAATGCTCGGAAATCAGTGGGCAAATCGCCGCACATGTCCCGCAGTTGAAGCAGGCCGAGCCGAGATCCGCGCTCAACGGTTCAAGGCGCTTGACGAATTCCGGGTTGACTCCGGTCATGACGTTTCTCCTTCCCTGACACATTCGGTCTCGGAACAGGTCCTAAAAACCGCATCAGGCTTCCTGGGCCTGCGCCGCCTCGGCAGCCAACGCGTAGCGGTAAAAGCTGCCGTCCTTCTCCGACTCCACGACCTCGCCGAACTTTTTCAGGCTGGCCACCATCCACAATGCCGTATCCGGGGGCAGTCCCGTGGCCTCGGTGATTTCCGGAACCGTGGCGCTTGCGACCGCCAGGCGGTCCATGACGGCCTTGCGGGCCTTTTTGTTCTCCCGGGCCAGGGCCGAGGCCCCGGCGATCCAGTCCCTGCGTTCGGCCCGCAAGGCCTTCAATGTTTCCTTGGAAACCAACGCAGCAGATATGTCCTGACTCATGACTTGCTCCTTATTCCCTCATGCGCCGACCGTTTCGGGAACCGCGCCCGAGTCCTGGCACACGGCATCAGAGACGATCATATCCACCATTGCCTCGTACTGGGCGAGGGTCCATCCGTTGATGTCGATGGCGTTTTCGGGACACACGGCCACGCATGCCCCGCAGCCCAGACACAGGGCCGGGGTCACCCGGGCCCGGGTAACCGGCCTGCCGTCGATGTCCATGGTCTCCAGGGCGATGGCCCCCGGATTCAGGCAGGCCTGGACGCAGGCCCCGGTCCCCGTGCAGCGGCGTACATCAACCTCGGCCACAAAGGGGTCGAGCTCCACATAGCCCTTGCTCAGAAGCGACACGGCCTTGACGGCGGCAGCCGAGGCCGCGTTGCAGGTCTCGCCCGCATCCATGGGGGCCTGGCAGGTTCCGGCCAGGAAGATGCCGGCGATGGGTAATTCCACCGGGCGCAGCTTGGGGTGGGTCTCCAGGAGAAACCGATCCGCCCCCACCGGCAGCTTGAGCATCTCCACCAGATCGGCCACGGGCCCGGGCTCCATACCCGTGGCCAAAACGACCAGATCCACGGGCACCTCCAACTCCTCGCCAAAGGTCAACTGGTCCGTGACCGTCACCTTCAGGGGATGGCCGCTGCCCGGCGCGCCGCGCTGCACCACCGGGGCCTGGTCGGCGCCAAAACGCATGAACACCACCCGGTTGCCCGAGGCCTTGGCGTACAGCTCCTCCTGGCCCCGGCCATAGGTCCGGATATCCCGGTACAGTTCGTAGACGCTGGTCTGCGGACAGGCCTCGCGGATGGCGTTGGCCGTGTTGATGGCCGAGGTGCAACACACCCGGGAGCAGTGTTCGTTGAGGTGGCCGTTTGCGTCTTCCTCATGGATGCCGGGAATCTGGCGGCTGCCCACGCAATGGATAAGCGCCATGCTGCGGATGGGTCGGCCGTCGATGACCAGCGTGCCGCCGCGCTGCCCTTCAAGGCCGCCGATCTTTTGGATCAGATCCGGCAGGGTGACCACCTCCGCGTTCTCGCCGAACCCGTATTCCCCGGGCCGGGGGATGTAGGAGGCAAATCCCGTGGCCAGAACGACCACCCCGGTCTCCAGGGTGATCGCCCCCCCGTCCGGTGACGGAGGAACCAGGACGCCCTTGCCCGGGACGTATCCCCCGGGCCAGGTCTCCCCGGCCGGGGCGCAGGCCCCGGGGACGGGAGACACGCCCAGGGTGAAATTGCCGACATAGCCCCCGAAGGTGGTCACGGCGGACCCGGCGTGGACCGTGATGCCCGGATGTTCGAGAATGCGACGGGCCAGCGTGGTCACCAGATGGGCGGCGTCCTCTCCGGTGGGGGCCAGCCGGACAAGCCGGGATACGCCGCCGCCCAGATAGGGGGTCTTTTCCACCAGGGCCACCCGCACCCCCATGTCCGCCAGATCCAGGGCCGCGCGCATCCCGGCGATGCCGCCGCCGATGACCACGGCATGGCGGCGGGCCGTAACCCGGAGGGGCTCCAGCGGGGTCAGGGTGCGGGCCTTGCCCGTGGCCGCCGCGATCAGGCGGCTGGCCTTGTCCGTGGCCGCCTGGCCGTGATGCACCCAACTGACCTGTTCGCGGATGTTGGCATGCTCGTATTGATAGGGATTGCCCCCGGCCCGGGCGATGGCCGAGCGAAAGGTCGATTCGTGCAGGCTCGGGGCGCAGGAGGCCACCACCACCCGGTTGATGCGGCCCTGGCGCAGATCCTCCATGATGAGTTCCTGGCCCGGGTCCGAACACATGAACATGTTGGTCCTGGCCACGGCCACGCCGGGGACTGTTTCCATGCGCTCCCGGACCTTCTCCACATCCACATGATCGGAGATGTTCCCGCCGCAGTAGCAGATATATACCCCGACCTTGGCCTGCTCCCCGGCGTCCGGGGCTTTTGCGCGTTGTGGCTCACTCATGGGACGACTCCTTGTTGGCCGCTCCCGGGGCCTTTCCCGAAAGCGCGGTCAGATACTTCGCGGCCTGCATCGCCGCCGCCCCGGCCTCGGTGATGGTGTCCACGATATCCTTGGGACCGGCCGCCACACCGGCCACGAAAACGCCCTCCAGATCGGTCACGGATGGCGACAACTTGGGCAGAACGGATTGGATGAATCCGTCCGGTCCAAGGCCCACGGGACAGACCCCGCCAGGAGCAAACCCGGGCAGCACGCCCATGGACAGCACCACCAGGTCATGGTCCCGGGAGGTCGCGCCCTCGCCCGTCTGATCCTCATAGCGCACGGTCACCGCGCCGCCCTGGCCCGCGTCCAGGGACGCGACCTTGGCCTTGACGAATTCGATGCCCATGGCCTTGGCGTTTTGATAAAACTGCTCATAGTTTTTCCCGAAGGCCCGGATGTCCATGTAATAGATGGTGATGTCCGCCAGGGGCAGGGATCCGGACAGCAGCATGGCCTGCTTGACGGCGTACATGCAGCAAAACCGGGAGCAATAGGAGACGCCCATGCTCGCATCCCGCGAACCGGCGCATTGCACGTAGGCGATGGAATCGGGGATCATGCCGTCCGAGGGACGCAGCACCCTGCCGTAGGGGCCGTGGGGGGCGAGCAGGCGCTCCATCTGCAGGGAATCGATGACATTGGGAATGTCCCCATTGCCATACTGCGGCTTGCCGGTCACAGACGACAACTCATATCCGGTCGCCAAAATGGCCGTTTTGGCCGCAATCCGGCGCGGTTCGGGCTTCTGGTCGTAGCGGATGGCCTTGGTGGGACAGACGTCAGCGCATTTGCCGCACAACATGCAGTTTTCAACGTCCAAAAGCGCCTTTTGCGGGATGGCGTTGGAAAACGGAATGCGGATGGCCTTGCGCCCGGAAAAGCCCCCCTGCTCGGTATCCGGGACAAGGACAGGACAGTTGTATTCACACTTGCGGCAGCCGATGCACTTGTCGATGTCCACATATCTCGGACGCTGGATCATCGAAACGGACACCCCTGTCGCGTCTTTCTCAACCCGTTGCACGTCGCACCAGGTATAGAGCGTGATGTTTTCATGATGCGCCGCCGCCGCCATTTTCGGCGTAGTGATGCAACTGGCGCAGTCAAGGGTCGGAAACACCTTGGACAGACGGATCATCTTTCCGCCGATGGAGGCGTCTTTCTCTACCACAGCCGTCTTGTATCCCTGACCGGCCAGGTCCAGGGCCGATTGCAGCCCGGCAATGCCGCCGCCGATGACCACGGCGTCAAACACAGCGTTTTTCGATGAGTCCATATGTTGCCCCCGAACACGCGCGCGGCTCGCGGCAGCGGCCACGCGCGTCTTTTATTATGTCCGTCCGATTCCCTATGGAGCCTGAACCGGCGGGCTCAATTCGTGGACGATCTGATTCATTTGATTGACTTCGTTGAGGAAGGCCCGGTTGCACACGGTACAGATCGCGGTCAGGCGCAGCCTGCGGATATCCAGGCCTTCCTCCTTCATGAGTTCGTAAACGCGGTCCAGCCGCTTGGCCATGGCCTTGTACGCCCCCTCGTAGGGGCATTCCTCACCGCAGGACATGATGATGATCCCGCCGATCCCCTTCCTGAAGCAGTCAAGGTAGAATTTCTCGGGAAACAGCACCGGGGCCTTCACCTTGAGCACATAGACATTGGCCGGATACGAGGCGTGGGCCTGGCCCACCGAGTCCGCACCGGGGTATGCGCAGCTCTCCGTGGCGAGAAGAAGAATCTTGTCCTGCGCCGTCGCGCCTGTCTGGCTCCCCATGACCGCCTCCGCCTACTTCTTTCTGCGAATGAAGTGCTTGTCGTAGCCTTCCGCCGCGACCATCCCCAGATATTCATGGCCGACCTTCCCGGCCCAGGCCGGAATGTCCGTCCGGGTTCCCGAGTCGTTGGAATAGATCTCAAGGACCTCGCCCACCTTGACCTTGCCGATGCCCTTCTTGGCCTCAAGCAGGGGCCCGGGGCAGGCGCTCCCCCGGGCGTCGGAGGTATTGGCGACCTGGACGGAGGAAAGATCGAGATCAGACATGATGCTGCTCCTTGTTAGAGGATTTTTTTCCATGACAATCAGAAATCCATTTCCGTATTTCTTTCTTTCATTACCCATGATTCTGCACACGAAATCATGATGTATTCGACGCAAGTCATCGACAATGGATCGATCGTCGCACACAATCTCAATCGCCTCTCCCGGAGACATCCTCTGCATTACAGACCCGACTTCCAGAATGACAAGCGGGGTAATGGAATTTCGCAGATCGAACCGGATCATGTCATATACCATGTGTGTGCTCTTCGTGTGGACCAACAGACACATCTCCCTTAGCCAGGAGCGTGCCAACCGGGCACCCCGGGGACATGGTCCGCCACCTGTTTCATAAAATGCTTATATTACTTATAATTTCATGAAGACACCGCTTGTTTGTGAATCACCCGACCACTTTTCCTTGTTCTGGAACTGTTCATGTGTTATATTTCAGAACATCCCAATCGCTAAGAAACTGAACAGGAGGCTGCCATGCTCGCCCAGGGCCTCGACGAATATTGGCGCACGGTGGTGAACACCATCCAGGACGGGGTGATGATCGTGGATCCCAAGGGGCGGATCGTTTCCATCAACAGCGCCCTGAAAGAGATCACGGGCTATGCCCGCGAGGAGCTTGTGGGGTCGTCATGCACGATCATCAACTGCACCTCCTGCGAGCTGGCCCGCGACAACGAGGGCTGCCATTGGTGCGTGATGTTCCAAAAGGGAAAACTGCGACGGCAGCGATGCGCCATTACCCGCAAGGATGGCTCCGTCATCCATATCGTCAAGAACGCATCAGTACTGAAAGATGCTTCCGGTACGGTCATCGGGGCGGTGGAAACCATGACCGACGTGACCGATCTGTTGGAGAAGGAAACGCAGATCGAGACCTATCGCCGGGAACTGTTGGCCGAGGACACGTTTTATGGCCTCATCGGCCGTTCACCAGCCATGTTCCAGGTCTACGACATGATCGCCAACGCGGCGCAATCGGACGCGCCGGTCATCATCTACGGTGAGAGCGGGACCGGGAAGGAACTGGCGGCCATTGCCGTGCACGAGGCAGGCTCGCGCGCCGCCAAGCCGTTTATCAAGGTGAATTGCGCCGCGCTCAACGAATCGCTTTTGGAAAGCGAACTGTTCGGCCATGTGAAAGGGGCGTATACCGGGGCGCACCGAAATCGGACGGGACGCTTCGAGGTGGCGGCCGATGGCGACATCTTCCTGGACGAGATCGGCGACATGCCGCTCAGCACCCAGGTCAAACTCCTGCGCGTGCTGGAGGACAGGGTCATCGAGCGGGTGGGGGATAACCAGCCCATCCCGGTCCAGGCCAGGATCATCTCGGCCACCAACCGGGATCTGCCGACCCTGGTCGGCCAGGGGGCCTTTCGACGGGATTTTTATTACCGCATCAACGTCATCCCCATCAAAATGCCGCCCCTGCGCGAACGGAAAGAAGACATTCCGCTTCTGGCCGAGGCCTTTTTCCGGCGCATCAGGCTGAAATACGAGAAAAAAAATATCCAGGGAATCTCCCGCGAGACCATGCAGACGCTCATGGGCTATCCCTGGCCGGGGAATGTGCGGGAACTCAAAAGCGCCTTTGAATATGCCTTCATCGCCTGCCGGGGCGCTGTTCTGGAGCCGAGCGACCTGCCCGGGGACATCCTCCTGGAGACGGCCGCGCCGCTGATGCCGCCCATCCCCGTTTCGGGCGACCTGGACGCCATCCGCAAAAATCGCCTGACGGCGGCCCTGCGGACCGCCGGGGGCAACCAGTCCGAGGCCGCGCGGCTACTCGGCGTCTCACGGACCACCATCTGGAGCCAGATCAAACGCTTCGGCCTGAAATGATCCGCCGCGTGGAAGCGTCGGCGCGGCCCCTGGCCAACACGGCACGAAGGGCATGGATGGCAGGAGGGGTTCTCGGCGTGATCTCACGGCGGGGAGAGATCGGCGCCGGCGCGGCCCCTGACCGACGTGGAAGCGTCGGTGCGGCCCCTGACCGGCACGACACGAAAGGCATGGACGGCAAGGGATTTCTCGGCGTGATCTCAGGTCTGGCGGGGATCGGCGGCGGCGCGGGGAAGACGCCTTGCATGACCTGGTGCAGCCTGTCCATGCGTCACGCCTGTGGGCCGCGGCGGCGAGTGGGTTTCCCATTGTCGCGGCCGGGACAATGGGATATATTCTCCATGGCTTGTCCGTGGAAGGGCGATCCTCCCCGTCCAGCGGGTTCATCTTCATCCCGGCGTTCGTCGGAATTATTACACAACGTCCACGAAGCAGTTGATATGGAATGCCTCCAGATGCCGGAATGATAGCAAGAGATTCTTTTGCAAGGCGTCGACTATCTGCATAATCGCAAAAAAATTGTGCATCGGTCCTCTTGAATACGAAGTAAGAACAGGCAAAAAGTGCATTTATCCTGAATTGGGAGCGCCAACGTAATCGAGATTTTTCTTGCTGAAAAAACTATCGAATCCATACACATGAAAAGTGAGAATTTTATGACAAGTTATTCTCGGGATCGAGTGCTACAAATCGAATTACCTGCCAACATGCCCATGTCACAAACAAATTTATACGAGCGACAGGTATTCTATTGGCTCGCTTCTGAATATTTCACTGGCATTGGGGAAATCGTCGACGCTGGGTGTCTTGTTGGCGGCTCAACATTCCATTTTCTTCGAGGAGTACGCGACAATACACGGATAGACAATAAAACATGCCGCGTCCATGCCTATGACTATTTTCCCGGGACCAATCACGCCAAATTCAAGAATAATCTGCGTGAATTCGAAGGCATGTATGTAAGTTACAAAGGCAAACTCAATGATTTTACTTCTCCGGAAAAAGTTGAGATATTGTTCATTGACATCGCCAAAGATATATCTACTTGGCGCGATGTATGTAGAATTTTCTTTGACAGCCTCATCCCTGGTCGTTCTATTATCTACCAGCAAGACTTTTGTCGCCCAAGGCTTCCCTGGCTCTACTATTCAACAGGCTATCTGTTGGACTTGAAAAAAATAACGATCCTTGAACCTGACTACAATTCTTTCTTTTTCTCATACGAC